>CAZBWR010000085.1:0-15899 GCA_964495695.1 uncultured Chitinophagales bacterium
CAAAACACAAAATCCCACACCCCGCATCATGTGCGGCATGTGGGAATCATTGTCTGCTTGCATGTGTCATCCCCCCCTGAACCTCCGGCTGTGTGGGATCGGGTTTGGTTCTTCCCGGCTTATGGCTGCCGGGCCTGCCTGAGAATAGCGAATTGCAGTGCGAAGTGCAAGGGGCTCTTGCCGAACAGCGGCTTACAACCCGTTGCCACGGGAGGTCTCCGTTCACCGGTCTCCGCCGCGAACCTCAAACACCACACTCATGCATGTCAGTCCCCCCTCCGCCTTTTGGAATTCCGATATGTCAATCTCCAGCACATCAAAGTCCTTTTGGCGCAGCAGGGCGGACGTACGCGGGAACGAGGCGGGAACCAGCACGCTTTCTCCAACCGCAAGGATGTTGGCGGACCATGGCTCTTCCTCCGGCACAGTGACGACTTCGAATCCACGCATTACGGAGAGGTCAATCCAATCCGGGTTGGCAAGCAGAATGTTCCGGCCGGGGGAGGTGACCCCTGTTTTCAAGTGCAGGCATCCCGTTACGGCAACCGGCTTCACGGTATATCCGAGCGGCTCCACGATCCGGCGCAGCTGCGTAATCCCCTCCATGTTGGTGCGCCGCGAGAGGCCGGTGAACAGCGTCCGTCCGATTCGTAAGACATCGCCACCCTCGAGCGTTGCCGGAGCCTGTATGTGCACAAGGGGGCGGTGCGGTGAAACCGCTTCCGCTATGCTTGCCGTCTCATGTGCCCTTGAGCCCGTACCCATCGTGGTGATCACGGCGATTTCATCAAGCACAATGACCCCGTCTTCCACAAACACCGCGTCCGGATGGTCATGCTCTGCCGGCAGCGCAATGATCCGCGCTCCCGATGCCTCAAGGACAGACGTGTACGCCCGGTGCTGCAGCGCCGCCCTGTCGGGATCGATCGGCTTCCTTTCAAGAAAGGTCAGCTCACACTCCGGCAGGCTCCTGCTGACACCTTTTACAATGGCGGTTATCATTTACCATTCATGAGAAAGATGAGGGAATGAGAGCATAGCAAACCACAAGGGAAGACGCAAGTAAATAAGGGGCCGATACGTTACCGCTTGCGCCGGTAGTGGCTTTTCACAAGTCCGTTGGGATAGGGTGTCGTCTGTATATGTGTAAACGCGAGGTCGCGGTCAAGGTCGCCGAACAACGGCAACCCTTTGCCGATCAGGACGGGAATTTTGGTGATGATGAGATCGTCGATGCAATCGTCGCGCAGGAAGGACTGTATGACTTTTCCGCCATCTATGTAGAGGCTTTTGTACCCCTGTTCCGCCAGATGCCTGAGAAGCTCTTTCGGGTTCATTGAGACGATAACGGCCTTGTCGCGTAAGGCGGAGGGAAGTTCCTTCAGCGTCGTGCTCAGCACAAACACCTTTTTGTCGTACGGCCACGAGGGAAAGGAAAGGACTTTCTCGAACGTCCCGCGCCCTGTCACGATTGCATCGATGCCGCTGTAGAATTCACTGTAGCCGTAGTCGTCCTTCGCCGGGTTTTCGATATTCATCAACCAATCAATATCACCGTCCGGGCGGGCGATGAAACCGTCGAGGCTTGTGGCTATGTAGACTGTTGTTTTCATAATGGACGCCCCTGCCGTTACACTGTTTTTGATACCGGTGTACGTCACACCGGCATCCTCCGATACCTGCATGTTCGTGCGGGGGAGACGGTATGCAGAGGGTTAGAGCACCGCCACCCCCGTGACCGGGGATGGCGGCTTCGGGCTACTTCTTCTTTTTTCCCTTCGTCTTGACGGAGGGTTTTGCCTTTCGTTCCGGCGAGGATTTTCCCGGGGCCTTCTTCACCGGCTTGACGGGCTTTGGTGGCGGGGCTTTTTTCCCGGATCCGGGCTTCGGCTTCGCTCCGGACTTACCCTTCGATGGTTTCGGTTCCTGCTTCACTTTTTTCTTTCCCTTAGCCTCATCCTTTACCTTGACCTTGACCTTGGCCTCAGCCTCCGTTTTCCCTTCAGGCTCAGCCTTCTTGTCACTCTTCTTCTTCCCCTTCAACTTTTTTTTTTCATCCCCTTCGTCATCAAACAGGGATTGCTGGTTGGTGTCGTCGGGTCCGCCCGTCTCGGGAACACTCGCACCGCCGTTCGCCGGCTCTTCCTCCTCGGACGGAACTGCTGCAACATCGGAGACTTTATCGCCCGATTCGAGTTTGATGAGACGCACGCCCTGCGTGTTCCTACCCGCAACGCGGATCTCGGAAGCGGACTGCCGGTTCACAATGCCGTTGGCCGTAACGATCACGATGTCGTCATTGTCGACAACTTCTTTGATCGCAACCATGTTGCCTGTCTTGGCCGAGGTCTTCATTGTGATGATACCCTTGCCGCCACGGTGACTGACACGGTATTCATCCACGTCGCTCCGCTTGCCGAAGCCGTCCTCGGTTGCAACCAGGATGGTGGTGCCGGTGCGGCGCAACATGACCGCGCCTATCACGGCGTCGCTCTTGTCGAGCTTGATTGCGCGGACACCCCCCGCCGAGCGTCCCATCACACGCACTTCCTGCTCGTGGAAGCGGATGGCGACCCCTTCCTGCGTGCCGATAACAACATCCTGCTTGCCGTCGGTAAGGAGCACATCGATCAGCTTGTCGTTCTTGCCAAGCCCGATGGCGCCGATGCCGGTCTTGCGGGGATTGCTGAACTCCGTCAACGCCGTCTTCTTGATCATTCCCTTTTCCGTCACCATCAGCACGTTCAGCTTCTCGTCGAACGTCTTGACCGCGACGTACGCGGCTATAGTCTCTTTCGGATCTTTGGAGATGAGGCTCGCAACGGATTTACCGCGTGATGTGCGCCCGCCTTCCGGTATCTCGTGCACCTTGAGCCAGTAGCATCGCCCCATGTCGGTAAAGAGCAGAATGTAATCGTGCGTCGAGGCGACAAGCATCAGGTCGATGAAGTCGTCCTCGCGCGTTCCCGCTCCCGTCACCCCTTTGCCGCCACGCAGCTGGCGTTTGTAGCCGCTGATCGGGAAGCGCTTGATGTAGCCTTTGTGGCTCTTGGTGATGACAACTGCTTCCTCGGCGATTGTGTCTTCGATGCTGAATTCTTCCGCCTTCATCACGATCTCGGTGCGGCGTTCGTCGCCGTACTTTTCCTTGATTTGCAGAAGTTCTTTCTCGATGAGCTGCATCTGGAGTTTCTTGCTGCCCAGCAACGCCTTGAGTTGCTCGATCAGCTTGATCGTCTCACGGTATTCATTCTCGATCTTCTTCCGCTCGAGGCCGGTAAGGCGCTGCAGCCGCATGTCGAGAATGGCCCGCGCCTGGATTTCCGAAAGCTTGAACTTCTTCATCAAGCCGGTCTTCGCCGAATCGTAATCCTTCGATGCTTTGATCAGCTTGATGATGGCGTCGATGTTGTCGAGGGCAATGATGTATCCCTCGAGAATGTGCGCACGCTTCTCCGCTTCGTCCAGCTCGTACTTGGCACGGCGGACAACGACGTCGTTCCGGTGCTTGATGAATTTTTCTATCATGTCACGCAGTGTCAGGATCTGCGGTCGTCCTTCCACCAGCGCCAGCATGATCACGCCGAACGTGGTCTGCATCTGCGTGTGCTTGTAGAGGTTGTTCAGCACCACCTGCGCATTTGCGTCCTTGCGGAGGGAGACGACAACACGGAATCCGTCGCGGTCCGACTCATCGTTCACATCCGAAATGTCTTCGATCTTCTTTTCGTTGACGAGGTCGGCAATGCGCTCGATGAGCGACGCTTTGTTGACCTGGTAGGGGATTTCCGAGATGATAATGCTCTGCCGATCCTTCTTGTCCGTCTCGATGCCTGCTTTTGCCCTAACGATGATGCGTCCGCGGCCTTTGAGATACGCGTCCCGCACGCCTTCGTAGCCGTAGATGATGCCGCCGGTGGGGAAATCCGGAGCCTTGATGAGCTTCATCAGCTTCTCGCTGGTGATGCTCTCGTCCTTGATGTAGGCAATGCAGCCGTCGATCACTTCCGAGAGATTGTGCGGAGGAATGTTGGTGGACATACCCACGGCGATGCCGCTTGTGCCATTGACCAGAAGGTTCGGGACAAGCGCCGGAAGAACGGTCGGCTCTTTGAGCGTGTCGTCGAAGTTGGGGGCAAAGTCTACGGTGTTTTTTTCGAGATCGCGCAGCATTTCTTCCGCAATGCGGGAGAGGCGCGCTTCGGTGTAACGCATGGCTGCGGGAGAGTCGCCGTCCACCGAGCCGAAGTTCCCCTGCCCGTCCACCAGCGGATAGCGCATCGAGAAATCCTGCGCCATGCGGACCATCGTGTCGTACACCGCACTGTCGCCGTGCGGGTGGTACTTGCCGAGCACTTCACCGACGATACGGGCCGACTTCTTGTACGGCCGGTTCGGCGCGAGACCGAGTTCCTGCATGCCGAACAGCACACGGCGGTGGACGGGCTTCAGGCCGTCACGGACATCGGGCAGGGCACGGGCGACGATCACGGACATCGAGTAATCGATGTACGATCGCTTCATCTCGTCTTCAATATCGACCGGTACAATTTTTTCGTTCAGTGTTGCCATGCGTTATCTCTTTTCTGTTCTCTCTATGGTTTTCAATTCTTCCAGCATGTGACTGCCTGCAGTGCCGCACACCGGATCGTGTACCCCGCACCGGTCAAGAGTGCTTGCTGTTCTTGATGATGGGGCCGCCGTTCTACACGTCAAGATTGCGGACGTACTTTGCATTCTTCTCGATAAATGCGCGCCGGGGTTCCACTTCGTCTCCCATAAGGATCGAGAATGTGCGGTCGGCATCTGCGGCATTTTCGATCGTCACCTGCAGGATGGTCCGGGTGTCGGGATTCATGGTTGTGGACCAGAGCTGTTCGGGGTTCATCTCGCCGAGGCCCTTGAAACGTGAGATGACCGCTCCGCTGGGTGTTACAACGGCACCTTCTTCGGGCGCAGTTTCTCCGTCGTCACCTTTTGGTTCTTCCTTTTTACCGCTGAGGCGTTTCAGAATCTCGTCCCGCTCATCCTCGTCATATGCATAGAACTCCTGCTTCCCCTTTTTGATTTTGTAGAGAGGAGGCTGCGCAATGTAGATGTGTCCGAGTTCGATAAGAGGCTTCATGTGGCGGAACAGCAGCGTAAGCAGCAGCGTGCGGATGTGCGATCCGTCGACGTCAGCGTCGCACATGATGATGATCTTGCCGTAACGGACCCTTGCCGGATCGAACGTGTCGCCGACACCGGTGCCGATCGCAGTGAAGATGTTGCGGATTTCCTCGTTCTCGAGAATTTTATGCAAGCGGGCTTTCTCGACGTTCAGGATTTTTCCTTTCAAGGGAAGAATAGCCTGGAAGCGCCGGTCGCGTCCCTGCTTGGCGCTGCCGCCTGCCGAGTCACCCTCGACCAGATACAGCTCGCAGTGCTCGGGGTCGCTGATGGAGCAGTCTGCAAGTTTTCCCGGGAGGCCGCCGCCGGAGAGTGCGTTCTTCCGGCGGGTAAGGTCGCGGGCTTTGCGCGCCGCTTCACGCGCCTGCGCAGCTTGCAGCGACTTCTCAAGAATCCGCTTCGCGTCGCCGGGATTGTCTTCGAGCCAGTTCTGCAACGCCGGCCCGACGATCCCTTCCACGATACTTTTGACTTCGCTGTTGCCGAGTTTGGTTTTTGTCTGCCCCTCGAACTGCGGCTCCGGCACCTTCACGCTGATGACTCCGGTGAATCCTTCCTTGAAGTCATCACCTGTAAGAGAGATGCCCCCTTCTTTCAGAATGTTGTTCTTGTACGCATGGTTGTTGAGCTGGCGCGTGATTGCGGTTCTGAATCCCACGAGATGCGTGCCGCCTTCGTGGGTGTTGATGTTGTTGACGTACGTGAAAACATTGTCACTGTATTGCTCGTTGTACTGGAAAGCCGCTTCGACCTCGACCCAGCGTCCGCTTTCGTCCTTGTCACGACCCTCGCAATAGAATATTTTTTTCGTGATGGCGGGGCGCGTCGCATCGGTGTACTTCACAAACTCGACAATGCCCCCCTCGTAATGGAACGTCTCTTCCTGCTCGTTCTTCGAGCGGAGATCTTTGAGCGAGAGAACGACAGACTTGTTGAGGAAGGCAAGCTCGCGCAGGCGTTCGGCCAGCGTATCGAACTTGTACGTCCTGTTCTTAAAGATTGAGCCGTCCGGCATGAAGGTCACGCTCGTACCTGTGTCGCCATCCTTCGTCTTTCCGGTCACCTTGACCGGACCGACAGGATCCCCTTTGCGGTACTCCTGGAACCAGATTTTTCCGTCGCGCCGGACTTCAACCTTCAGCCATTCGCTCAGGGCGTTCACGACCGAAACACCGACGCCATGCAAACCGCCTGACACCTTGTAGGTGTTCTTATCGAACTTTCCGCCGGCATGAAGTACCGTCATGACAACTTCGAGCGCCGAGCGCTTCTCGTCTTTGTGGACATCCGTCGGAATGCCGCGGCCGTCGTCGACCACAGTGACCGAGCCATCCTTGTTGATCAAGACTCTGATGTTCCTGGCGTATCCCGCCAGAGCTTCGTCGATGGAGTTGTCAACAACTTCATAGACAAGATGATGCAACCCGCGGATACTGACATCACCGATGTACATAGCGGGCCTGCGCCGGACGGCTTCCAAACCCTTCAGAACGGTAATGTTATCCGCGCCGTAACTTGCCTGTTGTTCCTTGTCCTTGTCTTTTGCCATGCGTTTTTCCACCTGTATTATCGAAACCGTATTTCTTTCACAATCTTGCTGCCGGCTGCCGCGTTCACTTTTTCCATGATTTCAAGACGGCGCATCGTCAACTCATTGCGCCATGGAGCGCTTGCAGTCTTGACGAAAAGGATGCCGTTGTCGATCCGCTCGGCGACTGTTACCCTGGCGATTTGTTCCCCCACTATCTCCGGCCACGAGGTAATGACCGAGAACTGCTTCATCTTTTTCGTGATGCCCAGCTGATGCACAAACTTCTCCAGCGCCACCGCGAATTCTTCCGGCTGCCTCTTCACCTTTTCAGGGCTTCTCTGCCGGCGTGTATATTTTTGCGCCACGGTCATTCCCTCCTCAATGCACCCGGGTGACGGTGCCTTGTTCCACGCGGAACTTCCGGTTTTCGTCGTTCCAGTGAACAGCGTTGTGGAATACCGACTCTTCCGTTGTGGTGATCAATGTTTGTCCCAGACGTTCCACCGTGTCGAGCAACTGGCGGCAACGCCGTTCATCCAGCTCGCTGAACACATCATCCAGCAACATGATCGGGTTCTCGTCACGGCGTTCTTTCAGAAAAAAATACTCCGCTATCTTCAGGGCTATCAGCATCGTCTTGTGCTGCCCTTGTGATGCATACTGCTGCATTGCCATATCATTGACGGTGAGCCGGAGGTCGTCACGGTGCGGTCCTACCAGCGTTGTTCCGCGCTTCCGCTCTTCGTACTGTCTCCGATGCAATTCTCCCTGCATAATCTCCGCAATCGAAGGAATGGTATTCTCTCCTCCGAGCCCCGCCAGCGAAGCGTATCCGACGCCGGGGCGTTCATGATTCCGCACGAGATCGTTGTATGCGCGGACGACATACGACTCAAATTCACCGACAAACTTCATGCGCTGGTGAATTATCCGGCTCCCGTGTTGCACAAGACTCGCTGTCCACGGCTCGATAAGGCCGGCATCATATGTCTGTGCAACTCTGGCATCGGCAAGGAGTTTGTTGCGCTGCTTCAGCACGCGGCGGTATTCGAGCAGATCATCCAGGTACGCGTGGCTGATTTGCGACAGAAGCAGGTCGAGAAACTTGCGCCGCTCCATCGGGCCGCCGAATGTGATGGCGTTGTTCTCGGGTGAAAGCACAACAATGGGAAATCTGCCGATAACCGAGGAGAGAGTTTCGGGTTTGGCACCGTTCACGGTGAACACCTTATCGCCGGAACGGCTGTACGCTGCACGAATGGTGTGATCAAGGCCGCTGTCCGTCCGGATTTCCCCTTCCACGGAAAAAACTTCCTCTCCGAACTGCAGGACGGTGGCATCAGTTGATGCGTAAAAGCTCTTCGTCAGACTGAGATACGACACTGCTTCCAGCACGTTTGTTTTGCCCTGTCCGTTGTTTCCCAGCAGTGTGTTTATCCCTTCGCCAAATTCTACACGTGTGTCCGGATGATTCCGAAAATGCTGCATGTGCAATGTCAGAACCCGCATTCGGCCGTCAATTGTTCAACCGGACCGGCATCACGAGCATCAGGACATCTTCCGTTTCTCCTTCTCCGGACGGGGAAACAATGCCTGCACGGGTCGGCGTGCTGAATTTGAATGTCACTTGCTCCGATTCGAGATGATTCAAGATGTCGATCAAGTACTGCGAGTTGAATCCTATATCGAGAGCATCGCTGCCGTAGGTGCACTCGAGCTTTTCCTTTGCTTCCCCGCCGAAGTCAATATCTTGCGCGCTGACGGTGAGTGTATTCTTTCCCATCGACAGGCGAACCTGATGCGTTGTGGCGCTTGCATACAGCGCAACGCGCCGGATGGCTTGCATCATTGTGTCGCGTATTATCGTGAGTTCCTTATCATTCTCAGCCGGGATAACGCTTTCATAGTTCGGATATGTTTCGTCGATCAGGCGAGAGACGACGACTGTTTTGTCAAACTCGAACTTCACATGCGTCTCGCTGACACCCATCTTCACGCTTCCGGCTTCAAGTGACTTGGCAATGATATTCAACGCCTTTGCCGGAATGATCATGTCATTCTTGAATCCCGCACCTGTAAGTTTCTGCGTGAAGCGCACGAGGCGGTGTCCGTCCGTTGATACTGCGCGGAAGTCGCTTCCTTTTGTCTGCATCAATACACCCATCATCGCAGGGCGGAGTTCGTCGGTACTCACGGCAAAAACGGTACGGGCTATGATCTTCCGGATGACTGCGGCTTCAAGTGTTATTTCCTCTTTCTTCTGAAAATCCGGAGCCGTCGGAAATTCTTTCGCACTCTCGCCCGTCAACCCGTACTCGCCTGTTTTTGTTGTGAGTTTAATTTTGTTGGATGTAGTGTCTATGGAAAACATCAGCTCGGTATCAGGCAAAGCACGGACCGTGTCGAGCAACCTCTTTGATGGAATTGCAATTTTACCATCCTCACTCCCTTTCACATCCATCGATACCGTCTGTGCAATTTCAATGTCTGTTGCCGTTATCGTAAGCGTGTTATTCAGGAGATCGAAAAGAAGATTCTCCAGAATCGGCATCGTGGATTTCGTAGGAACAACACCACTGACTTTTGAGAGTATGCGTTGCAGTTCGCCCGTCGTAGTGGTGAATTTCATTGTTATCTCCTTAGGGAATGAAAATGAAGAAGCTTTAGTGACCTGAAAATCGTATCAAATTTACTCAAATTCTCGCTTAGTTCAAAACCGGTATTCCTCTTTAAGTCGTTTAATTTCAGTAGGATACAGAACACGAATGCCCGAAAAGACTGTGTGCTGATGTTCTGCCTCATCACTGGTTTTTCGTCCGCTCGCCTGCTGTCCCGCCTTAATAAGTATTTAGTATATGTATATATATAAAATAAGATTAGTAATAAGGGGTGTGGATTTGTTCATATGTCGTCACCGGTGTCGTCCAACCTTGTTAGGTATCTCTCTTCGATCAAGAGTACTTCAACCTGAATGTTAACTCACACGGTGTGAACAAGCAGGGTACTCTTCAACATCCGTCACATCTTTGATTCAGTTCCTGCTCTCCGAAGCAATTTGTTCACAGCATGCCGACATACATTCACAAACCATCCACACGTTCATTAACCCGATATCAACACCAGTGTTCTGAATGCAAAAGAGCCTGTCTCGTTGACAAGCTCTTTGTTCAGAAGTTATGCACGCCGTGTACACACAGTGTGCATATAGTGTCAGAACTTTCCGGGGCGTATCACCTCAACATCCGACGTGTAGAGAATCATGGCGTAGTTTGCGTAGTATTTGTCCGTGCAGTGACGGACAATGGCGGCCGCAACAGCCTCGTCGCAGACGATATCGATCTGAATGTTCTTGCTCTGATCCCAATCGGCTTCACGCACTCCCCGGGAGCCTTTGCCTCTCGTTTCAAAGACGGTGAATCCCTTTGCTCCGAGTTTTTCAAGATCAGCAACAACGAACGACTCGATAATCGATTCGGTGATGATTGTGAGTTTCTTTCTCTTCTCCATGGTCTCCTCTTCAGAATAGCTGTGATACCATCCAGTAATACAGTGGAATTCCGACAACAAGATTGAACGGGAAGGTGATGCCAAGAGCTGCAGTGAGATACAACGTGGGATTGGCTTCGGGCACGGCTATGCGCATAGCAGCCGGTGCTGCGATGTACGAAGCGCTTGCTGCGAGCGTGGCAATTACCGTCGTGCCTCCAATTGAAAGGCCCGTCATCCATCCGACCGCAATACCTAACATTGCCGAGAACAAAGGCATTCCGATGCCGAACAGTACGAGGAACGGGCCCACGCGCTTGAGGTCGGCCAGCCGGCGGGAGGTGACAAGCCCCATCTCCAACAGGAAGAAAGCCAAAGCCCCCTTGAATGGATCAACAAACACGACCTTAACCGGCACGATTCCTTCCGGTCCGACGACATACCCGACAATCAATCCTGCAAGCAGGAGATAGATGCTCTTGCCGAACACCACTTCGTGCGCAAGTTTGCCGTAAGAAATGGAGCCTTTGCTTGAGCCAAGGCGTGCTATGAGAATACCGACGGCAAGGGCCGGGATCTCGAGCAACACTAGAAGAACAGTTGTGAATTCTTCGTACGGTACCGCAAGTCTGTCAAGGAATGTCAGTACAACAGCGTACGTTACCGCACTGACAGATCCGTAATGGGCGGCGATAGCAGCCGCATCGGCACGGGAGAGGTTTCCGATGAACCTTAGAATGGGATACGCAATTACGGGGATAATAAGTCCGAGGGCAATCGTGCCTGCAGCAGGGCCGATCAACTCCGGAATGTCCGCTCTGGCGAGCTGAACTCCTCCCTTGAGCCCGATGGCAAGAAGGAGGTAGATGCTGAGGATTTCGTAAATGGCCTCCGGAAGGCGCAACTCAGTCCGCGAAAGCCCTGCGACAAGGCCTACAACAAAAAAGAGAATTGTCGGGTCTAAGAGATTATCGAGCATGAGTTCTTGACATTAATGATCATCGAGAACACCGGCCTATACTTTTCCCCGCAACTCCAGTCTTCGTTTGATTTGATCGACGTTCGCCTTGTACTTCGGGTCGATCTTCATCTGGTCTTCAACACACTGATAGGCATGTATGACGGTGCTGTGGTCACGTCCCCCGAAGTGAAGTCCGATGGTTTTCAGGGACGAGTTTGTGAGTTCCTTTGCAAGGTACATTGCCACCTGGCGGGCATTGACAATCTCCTGCTTCCGCGTTTTGGCGCCCAGCAGGTCGTCCGGAATGCCGAAGTATTCGCACACGTTGCGCTGAATCTCCTCGATCGTAATGGGGGAACGTACATCTCCTACGACCACCTTCAGTACTTCACGTGCGAGGTCGATGGTGATGTCTTTTCCCTCGAGCGAGGCTTTCGCGAGCAGGGAGATAAGGCAGCCTTCCAACTCACGGATGTTCGACGTGATGTTTGAAGCAAGGTACTCGACAACATCACCCGTAAGTTCGATGGTGGCATCCTTCGCCTTGTGCTGGAGGATTGCGATGCGTGTCTCAAGATCCGGCGGTTGAATATCAGCGGTGAGGCCCCACTGGAAGCGCGAAAGAAGCCTGTCATCCAGGCCTTTCAATTCCTTGGGTGGCCGGTCGGACGAGAGGATAATCTGTTTGCCGAGCTGGTGTAATTCATTGAACGTGTGGAAAAAACTGTCCTGCGTCTTTTCCTTTCCGGAGAAGAACTGCACGTCGTCGACGATCAGAATATCCATGCTGCGGTAGAACGCGGCAAACTCGTTGATGCGGTCGCTCTGAATTGCATCGACGAACTCGACGGTGAATTTCTCGGAGGACACATAGATCACGCGCTTGTTGCGGGCATTCAACAACACCTGATTGCCGATTGCCTGCATGAGATGGGTCTTTCCGAGTCCTGTTCCCCCGTAAATCACCAGAGGGTTGAATGACGTGCCGCCGGGGTTATTCGCTACGGCTGTGGCGGCAGCGCGGGCAAGCTGGTTGCTTTCGCCTTTGATGAAGTTCTCGAAAGTGTACCGGGGATTCAGGAATGTCTGAAACGCGCCATTCATTTCGGAATTGCGGTGGGCGCTTGCAGGGGGCTGATTGCCCAGCCTGAACGTTTCCGGCTGGGCCGGATACACCCGCTGCTCCTGTTTGGGGGGTGGCTGTGTGGGCAGGGCCACCGGTTCCGGTTCGGAATCAACGAGGATATCATCCTTTGCGATTTCGAATGCAATTTTTGTGTCACTTCCCAGCACGCGCTTCAAGGTGGATTGAATCAACCCTTCAAAATGCTCCTCCAGCCAATCGTAAAAGAACTGGCTTGGCACGCGCAATGTCAGCGTTCCCGCCTGAAGGGTAACGGGGACGATCGGCTCGAACCACGTTTTGAAACTCTGGGAATTTACACTCTCACTTAACAGGCTAAGGCAAGCTACCCACACCCGTTGGGCCTGTTCAGACTCGGTCGGGTGTGCAGGGGATTCTAAGATTTCAATCATAAACCGTTCGGGGATAATGACTACCGTTAATTGTCAACAAGAAAAACCTGTTTATCCACATTTCTATCCACTTCGGGGTAAACAGTAGAAAATCACGTCAATTTATGCGAAAGTTATCCACACCAACCAGAGGAGCGAAGAAGTCGACAAACCCTTGATATTCAATAACTAATAAGAAGCGAACGAGAATGTGGATTGAGACGTGTGCATAACAGAGGTCTCTACAGCCCATCCACTGCTGAGGCGAAGCAGGTTATTCACGAGATATCAACAGGGAGTAATTCAGCAGACTGCATGAAAGTATAACACATGTGAAAAGCGTACGCAAGTTAAAAATCGTTAGGCTCGGAGTTTTTTGTTGATACTGTAGCCCATCTTCCGTACCTTCTAACTCATATTTTACAAGGTTTTTGGAAGATCGAGGATTGTCGAAATGGCAACCCTCTTTTTTTCGGTAAGTCTTAGAAATTTCCGGAGTTAACGAGACATGAAGCGCACATTTCAGCCCCACAAACGGAAGCGGAAGAACACGCACGGTTTCCGCAAGCGTATGGCAACGAAAACCGGGCGGAGAGTCCTTGCAGCTCGCCGCCGAAAAGGCCGCAAAAAGCTGACAGTCAGCGACGAGCGGTAGATTCCTCAGAGCCGGATCCCGGTGACGCATGAAAAAAAAAGAAATTCTGCGTGGACGGATCCTCTTCAAACGGGTGGCACAGGAAGGGAAGCGGATTCAAGGCCGACTCGTCCGGTGTGCATACCTGCTGGAGTCCGGCGGGACGGTTCGGGTGCAAGTTGGATTCAAAGTGTTTGCAAGATCGATGAACGCAGTCCGGCGCAACCGGGTGCGGCGACTGATGCGTGAAGCGTTCGCCTGTGAACGCCGGCATGTGGATGCGGCGCTCGAACAAACCGGGTTTTCTGTGCGGATGATTCTGTTCTTCAAAGGAGCCGACGAGCTCGATGTGCGGAAGATGCGCTTGCAACAAATGCAAGAAGATGTCCGGGGGGTCTGCAAACGGTTGGCTGACAGGATAGCGGGCGAGACATGAAAGTAATCCTGACATCCGTCATTCGTGCGTACCAGATCCTCATCTCACCGCTTCTTCCACCCAACACATGCAGATTCTACCCTACCTGTTCACAGTATGCAATCGATGCAATCAACAAACATGGTGCCCTGCGCGGCATCTGGCGCTCAGCCAAACGGATAGCAAAGTGTCATCCCTATCACCCGGGCGGATATGATCCGGCCTGACGCGGTAGGGACATTCCCCAATGGAGATGTAATTCGATGGACAGACAGTCGACCATAGGCTTTATACTGATTTTCATTGTGTTGATGGTGTGGATGTTTTTCAACACCCCGCCGCCGCCGGTTCCGCCGCCCCCCGCCGTTGATACTTCTGAGGTAGCGGCCCCCGCGCAGCCCGACACGCAGCGAGAAGCCGGCAAAGTTGCCGCAGAGAGTGCAGCGCCATCGGAGCCTGCGGTCGCCACGGGACGATTCTTCGCAGGAAGGGACAGCGGCGACGAAAAGATCATCATTATCGAAACAGATCTGTATACTGCTGAAGTCACCAGCAGGGGTGGTCTGATCAGAAAATGGGAACTGAAAAAGTTCAATACCTGGAGCCAGCATCCAGTCCACCTTGTGGATATGGAAAAGGGTGGAGACCTCAGTCTCCTCTTCCTCTCAAAGGATGGCAAGCAAATCAACACGCGGACATTGTACTTCGATGTGCCGTACCGCGCGTGGGAAAAGATCACGCTTACCGGGGAGCAATCGCACACGGTTGAGCTTGTGCTGCCGGCGGGAAATGAGGGGAAACTCGTCAAGCGCCTGACCTTTACAAATGGCGCGTACACGTTCAAGGCCGATGTGGAGATGGTGAATCTTGCAAACGTCATCTCGGGCTTTGAATATCAGGTCTTGTGGGAAACACCCCTCCCGTATGCAGAACACAACAGCGTAGATGAGTCGCATTACGCCATGGCATATGCGTTCTCGGGCGGCGAAGTCGCCGAAGTGGACGCGACGTCGCAAGGCGAAACAGTGAAGCGTGACCTGAACGGTGTGACCGATTGGGTAGCTGCGCGCAACAAGTACTTTGCCGTGGCACTGATTCCTGAAGGGACACAGTCCCAGGGTGCGTTTCTTGAAGGACGCCGCACCGGCCAACCCGACCGGGGAGAGAAGGAACTCTATAGCCTTGCGCTGAAAATGCCCTTCAAAGGTGAATCCCGCGAAAGTGCGTCGTTCAAGATTTTCCTCGGGCCGCTTGATTTTTCCCTTATCAAATCCCTGGACAACGGCCTCGAGCGCATCATGAGTCTCGGCTGGTGGATTATCCGCCCCATTACCCAGTACATGCTGCTACCGTTGTTCGAGTTCCTTCATCTGTTCATCGCCAACTGGGGAATCGTCATTATCGTTTTCTCCATCATCATCAAGGTTGTACTCTATCCGCTGACAAAGACACAGCTTGAGTCGGCGCGTAAGATGGGGAAACTCGCACCGATGATGACCGAAATGCGCGAGAAGTATGCAAACGATCCGCAGAAGATGAACACCGAGATCATGAAGCTGTACCGCGATTACGGCATCAATCCCGCCGGCGGGTGTCTGCCGCTGCTGCTTCAGATGCCGATTCTGTATGCTCTGTATAATGTGTTCTCTTCAACCATTCAGCTCAGGCAGTCGGCGTTCTTCGGGTGGATCCACGATCTCTCTGTACCCGACGCGATTGTGACACTGCCATTCACATTGCCGCTATTCGGCACAAACCATCTGAGCGGTCTTGCCATTGCGATGGCGGTTACAATGTTCATCCAGCAGAAGCTGACGATTACCGATCCCCGCCAGAAGGCATTGATGTATATGATGCCGGTGATGCTGCTGTTCATATTCAACGCCCTGCCGTCGGGATTGAATCTGTACTATTTCATTTTCAATCTTCTCTCCATCGGCCAGCAAATGTATATCAACAAGCAGCATGCAGATGAGCCGTTGCGCAAAGTGGATCCGAAAAAAGCCGAGAAGGGCATTCTCGGGAAACTCGCGAAGAACCTTCCCGATATCAACAAACGGTAACGCCGTGTTACTCAAAGGCCGGTTCCTACGGGATCCGGCCTTTTTCTTCATCAGCGGCAATCTCTCCGGTCCGCCATCGCCGGCCTTGACATAGCGCGAAAATCAACCTACCATACTGACGTATG
>CAZBWR010000086.1:0-15612 GCA_964495695.1 uncultured Chitinophagales bacterium
GCACGAAGGCTACGTCGGCATGTACGTTTGCGGCCCGACGGTGTACGGACACTCGCATCTCGGGCACGGCAAAAGCTATGTTGCGTTCGATGTGATCGTCCGCTACCTTCGATACAAGGGGTACCGTGTCACTTACGTACAGAACATCACAGACGTGGGGCATTTGCTCGGCGACACGAACGAAGGCGAGGATCGTCTGCTGAAGGCGAGCCGCCTTGAGCAAAAGCATCCGATGGAGATTGCGGAGTTCTACACCCGCAGCTATTTCGAGGATATGGACAAGCTGAACGTGTTACGCCCCGATATTTCCCCCCGCGCCACCGGACATATCGTCGAGCAGATTGAGATGATTAAGGAACTGATCACAAAGGAACTTGCGTACGAATCGAGCGGCTCGGTGTACTTTGATGTGCAGAAGTTTCACGGCTACGGAAAGCTCTCCGGTAGAACAGTCGATGAGATGGAAGCAGGCGCACGAGTCGAAGTCAAGTCGGAAAAGCGCCATCCTGCAGACTTTGCCTTGTGGAAGAAAGCCGAACCCGAACACATCATGCGGTGGCCGAGTCCGTGGAGCGACGGATTTCCGGGCTGGCATATCGAATGCTCGGCAATGTCCATGAAGTATCTCGGCGAGAGCTTCGATATCCACGGAGGCGGATTGGAGAACCAGTTCCCCCATCACGAATGCGAGATTGCGCAGAGCGAAGGGGCAACCGGCAAGCCGTTTGTCAAATACTGGCTGCACAACAACATGGTCACCGTCGGCGGCCAGAAGATGGGAAAATCCCTCGGCAACTTCACGACACTGAAAGAAGCGTTCGACAAATGGAAACCGGAGGTCGTGCGGTTCTTCATCCTGCAAAGCCACTATCGCAGCACTCTCGATTTCACCAACGATGCAGTGGACGCCGCAGGCAAGGGACTCGAAAAACTCAGCAACACTGTGCGCAACCTGCGCGACGCGCGCAAGTCGGCGACAGCGGATGGCAAACCCCTCGGCATAGATGCAGCAAAGCACAAAGCTGCCTTTCTGGCCGCCATGGATGATGATTTTAACTCGCCGCAGGCAATTGCCGTTTTATTTGACCTCAGTCGGGAACTCAATCACACACTCGCCGGCGGCGAAGCATTCGGGGCTGCAGAGCTCGACGCAATTGACGCGTTGTACCGGGAGCTTGCCGGAGGCATCCTTGGCCTTACGCTCGCGGACGATGCTGCCGCATCTTCCTCGGATGCTGCCGTTGTTGACGGATTGATGAATCTCGTAATTGAGCTCCGCAAGGATATCCGGGCACAGAAGATGTACGCGCTATCCGACAAGATACGTGACTCCCTCAAAGCCATCGGCATTGTGCTGGAGGACAAGAAAGAAGGAACAAGCTGGCGGAGAGGCTGAACACATTACCATGACAACAACTATCATTACCAACGGCATTGTCATCACTTGCGACCCGAAAAACCGCGCGGGACGCTTGACGATTGTTGTTGACGACGGCCGCATCAGGGAAGTCTCAGAGCGGGGGGACAACATCCTGCGCGAGAACCCGCACGCGACTGTCATTGATGCCGCTGGTAAACTCATTGTTCCGGGCTTCATCAACGCGCATCACCACGGAGCCAGCGTGCTCCTGCAAGAAGCGACGAGAGGTCTCCACTTCAGCATGTGGGATTCCACCCCGCCCCTCGGCAATGCGGTGATGAAGCTCTTGCATGAGTCCAGCCGCGATGATATCAGACGAATCTACCGCGCATGCTATCATGCCCATCTGCGCTGCGGGGTCACGACCGTCGGGGAGTTCCCTCCCCCCCTGGAAGATCAGGGTTTCACGACGATGCTTGAAGCCATCGCATCAACACATGTCAATGCCGTTGTCACACTCCAGAACTGGGATCAGATCCGCCACGTGCAGAGTCTCCGCTCCCGTACACCTCGTTGCGCTGTGAGTTTGGGTGAAGAGAACGAGTTCACCGTGTACAGCTTCGAGAATCTCAACAAAGCGGCAAAGGATCTCCGGGTGCCCCTTCTCGCTCATATTGCCGAGACAAAGGAAGACGTCGAGGAAATCCGCAGGAACTTTCAGCGGGACGCGATCACGATTCTCGGGTCGTTCAATCTCCTCAATCCAGAAACGATCATCATCCACGCCAATCACATCACCGATGAGGAAGTCAAGATGCTGAAGGCGGTGGGGAATATTGTTGTAGTGACTCCTCATTCTACGGCAGCGAAGCAGACCGGATATCCGTCGATACGTTCTCTTGCACGGCATCACCTGCCGCTGGCGCTCGGCACGGATTGGGGATCCGGCGGAATCGTTGAGGAGATGCGTTTCCTCCATCAACTCCCGATGCTTGTTCCCGGCCTGCGTTCCTTCCCCGCGGCGGAGATTCTCCGCATGGCAACAATTAACGGCGCGGCTGCACTCAACCTCCTGAACGAAAGCGGCTCCATCGAAGCGGGAAAGAATGCCGACCTCGTTTTCTTCGACACTGCAAACGCGCGGACTCCCGCCCTGCATAAGTCGGCTGCCATGGAATCATATGCCCGGCTTGTTGTCGATCATCTCTCGTCGGGAGATATTGTCGACGTTATGATAAAAGGAGTGATGCGTGTGCAGGGGAGAGCGTTGACCGGCGCGGATGAAACCGGGATTGTGAATGAGTTCAACGCCGTGCACGGGAAGTTCTTTGCGAATCCCCTCACAGCTCCAGTTCAGGAAAACAAGTCCGACGTCAAGACCAATGTGCTACCGTTCGTACCGGAGCGTGTGAACCTGCAAGAACAGCAGGCGGACTACGCGACCGGATTTCCTGCGGAGCAAGGCTCAACCCCCGTTCATGATATCAATGACAAGGAAGGGACGGAAGAACATCCTTTCCCCCACCGCAAAAAGCCCTCACGTGAGCCCATAAAGCCCGAGTTACCCAAGAACATTCGGCGGGTGTTCGGCGAGGATGACGATCTGGAATGACTCCCGCCTGAGGCAATTCCTTCCGACCGTGATGGGCGTCTCTCTACACTGACGCCAGTTGGAAATGGCGTATCCCCTTTCTATATTGAAGCAGAATCATTTCACACCTGCCGGTGTTGTGAATAGTGTACGCGGCATGTTCAAGCAATTGAACAGGAACGTACAGAAGGGAACAGAATCCCGCTGAGCGGCAGAGATAATCCCGTTTTTGACAGCTATTTGACAGCTTTACGAATTTAACGGGTGCCACCATGCCTGGCACTGATGTTGCCCTTTATTAATCACTCAACCAACCACAAAAGAGGGTTCGCCATGAAGAATCTTCTACTACAAGTTTCAGTTGCGGGGCTTCTAGGCGTTTTCACCACAGGGTGCTACACGCAATTAGGATCAACCCGCGATCAATCGCAGCGCGAGCCTGACTACTCTTATCAGCAGGATGAAGCAGAGTATCAGGAAAGCGACTATAACGCTTACGAGTATGATAACTGGCGCAACCGCGCATACTTCGATTATTACTATCCGTCTGTGCATGTAGGCTTTGGCTTCGGTGGATCGTTCTACGACCCGTGGCGGTGGGGCAACCGCTGGGTTGCAGGCTATGGATGGTACTGTGATCCGTGGTATTACGATCCGTTCTGGAGTTCATGCTATGTACCTTCGTATTACTCCTGGTGGTATCCTTCTTACCATCCGTGGTATCCCGGATTTTACGGCGGGGGCGGCTATGGCTATGTGACACGCGGTTCCGCGGGTCACGGATCAACGCGAACCGTTGGCGCAACGAGGGGTTCGGGCGATACGCGTGAGATGTACGGCCGCGGCAGTGGCGGCGATCAGTCCTTGCCGACCGGCTATAGGCGCGGATCAGGAGGCAGCGGCGGAGGTTCGGCGAACGTCCCGCCGGCTGGAGGAAGAGTCTCAACTGGAAGAAGTGGAACAAGTGTTGACCAGGCCGGATCAGGTTCGCGTGGAAGTTCTCGTGGCGGATCGGTATCACGCGGCGGCAATTCCCGCAGCGGGCGTGAAGGATCGCGCAGCGGCGAGGTTCGAACACCACAACGCCCTCCGTCATACAATCCGCCGTCAGAAGGTACCAGCTCCGGACGATCCGGGGGTAATGACTCCGGCGGACGCAGCAGCGGCGGACGTTCATCCGACGGCGGCGGCCGCTCTGATGGCGGACGGTCATCACACTCGCCACCCGCACAACAGTCACCTCCTCCGTCAAGTCCGCCACCGCAGGCACCTGCTTCGGGAAATGACGGCGGATCAAGAAACTCTGGTGGACGGGGCGGACGATAGCAATTCGTTGAACAATCGGAAATCTACAGCTAATGAAGACTAGACTGAAGTTGTTTGTCCTGACGCTTGCCTCGGCCGGCCTGTCAATCACGTCACATGCCCAGTTCCCCGAAGACGCTCTCAGATTTTCAACGCCGGGGCTGGGTGTCGGAGCGCGCGCCATCGGAATGGGAGACGCATACACAGGCATCGCCAGTGATTACAGTGCATTGTTCTGGAATCCGGCAGGACTCGCCCAGTTGGAGCACGGCGAATTCTCGATCGGACTTTCACATCTCAATCACCAAAATACCAGCGGATACATCGGCGCTTCTCAGAGGTACTCGAACAACGCAACCAACCTGAATGCTCTCGGACTTGCGTTGCCGGTACCGGTCCGACGCGGAAGCCTTGTATTTGCATTCGGATACAACAGGCAGAGCAATTTTACTACCGGTGTTTCGTTTGAAGCGTTCAATCCGAATTCCAGCATCATTCAAACATACAACCGGGATGGCTCAAGCGTGAGCGGGCGTCCGGGCGGCATTGCGTGGGAGCTGTATCTTGCCGACACAACGCGCAACGGTCAAGGGCAGCTCGTGTATGACAGCCCGATCATCAATCGAGTAACACAGATCGGCAAAGTGATTGAAGGCGGAGGATTAAACAACTGGTCGATTGGAGCAGGCGTTGATATTGCCCCGAACATTTCTGTCGGCGCTTCACTCAATTATGCCACGGGCTCGTACAAATATGACCGGAGCTACAAAGAACAGGATAACCGGAATATCTACACAAGCCCTAATGTCAGTCCGATGCAGTTCGACCAGTTTACGCTCGATGACTTCGTCGAGAGTGATCTTTCGGGATTCAATGCACGACTTGGACTTCTTTACCGTGTGCCGGACCGGTTCCGGGTGGGTGTCAACGTGCAAACTCCCACTGTGTTGCGAGTCAAGGAGTCGTTCGGGACCACCTACAAAGCATTCTTCGACAATGGCGATATTATCTCACCCGACCCGGAACGATTATCGGGAGAGTATGACGTCGCGACGCCGTGGGTCATGTCTGCCGGCGCTTCTGTCATGATCCGTGACCTTGTCCTTTCGGGCGACGCGCAATTCACGGACTGGACCCAGATGGAGTTCCGCAACGCCAACCCCGATGTGCTGGCGTTGAATCGGGATATCAAGGATATCTTCCGATCCACGATAAACTTGCGCGGCGGAGCGGAATATGACATCCGGCCGGCCGGTGTACGGATACGCGGCGGTTTCATCTATAACCCGTCGCCGTTCAAAGGCGATCCGTCAGACTTCGACCAGAAGTACGTCACAGCGGGACTCGGTTTTCTGCTCAGCAATGACACCATGGTTGATATCACCTACGCGCGCGGCTGGTGGAAAACCTTCCGCAGTGTGTACGGCGGCAGCCCGCGCGTTACCGAGGATGTCAAAACCAACAACGTCAACCTGACATTCTCCTACCGCTACTGAACCGGCCTCTTCATTGCAAGAGGATGAGTGATTGAATATATTGAAGTCCGTTCCGTGAAGACGGGACGGACTTTTTGATTTTCCACCAACCGGAATCCCATCGTGTCATCCCGACTCAAAATATTCATTGGCATTGCGGGAGTTGTTCTCGTAACGCTGGTCGCCGGATTTTTCTTCATCCGCTATCAGATCCGGAAGTCGTACCCTGAGATTGAGGGAACAGTAACCCTCGCTGGCATCTCCTCCACGGTAACTGTGGGGCGGGATGCGTACGGTGTGCCTCGCATCGAAGCGGAGAGTGAACATGACCTCCTCTTCGCCCTCGGTTACGTCCACGCGCAGGACAGGCTCTGGCAGATGGATATGGCAAGAAGAATCGGACTTGGCCGGTTGTCGGAGCTGTTCGGCGAGGTTACGCTTCCATTCGACAGGATGTTCCGCATCGTGGGCATCCGACGCATAGCGGAAAACATCGAAAAGCAGATTACGCCGGAATCCCGTGCCCGCCTGCAGGCATACGCCGATGGCGTCAACCGCTTTATCGAAACACACAACGGCAAATATCCGATAGAGTTTGATCTTCTCCGTTACGATCCTGAGGCGTGGAAGCCGCTTCACAGCATCATCATTGGCAGATTGATGGCGTGGGAGTTGAACCTGTCGTGGTGGGCTGATCTGACTCTCGGCGCTATCGTTGACAGACTCGGGTACGACAAGGCCCGCGATGTTTTTCCAAGTTATCCCGCAAACGTTCCGCCAACCGTTCCTCCTCCCTACCTCCGTTCAGCCTTGCCGGGCGCAACCGCGTTTCTGCACACAGCACGCGACTACGCCTCGTTCCGCGGGATCGGGGGATTTCTTGGCGGGAGCAACGCTTGGGCGGTCGCTCCATCGAAGTCGGCGTCAGGCAAAGTCATTCTTGCAAACGACACACATCTCCAACTGACACAGCCCTCAAAATGGTATGAAGCCCAGCTCATCTGCCCCGAGTACAGCGTCGCCGGCTTCTCCATTCCCGGTGTGCCGGGCATCGTGTCGGGAAATAACAAGTATATCACCTGGGGCGTCACGAACGTGATGGCGGATGACGCGGATTTCTACATCATTCAAATCGATTCGGCAGATGCAGGACGGTACACATTCGACGGACAATCACTTCCGATTACAAGCCGTGAAGAGAGCATTGAAGTCCGTGATGACACGACCCACTACGTAACGATCCGCTCAACGCATCATGGACCGATCATCACCGACATCAAGACAATGTTGAAGAAGGCTGAACTTCCATTTGTTGCAGCCATGCGGTGGACCGGGGCAGAATTCAGCGATCAGATTGAGGCATTCAACAAGATCAACAAAGCAAAGAACTGGAATGAATTTTCCGCAGGCGTGAAGGAGTTCTCCGGGCCGGGACAGAATTTTGTGTACGGCGATATCGAAGGAAACATCGGCTACCGCGCCGGAGTGTGGCTCCCCGTTCGTATGCCCGGCTTGAACCCGACGCTTCCGCTTCCGGGATGGCAGAAGGAAACCGGGTGGCGGGGCTTCGTCCCGTTCAATGATCTCCCCTCCCTCTACAATCCATCTGAAGGATACGTCGCCACGGCGAACAACAAACTGGTGGACGATACATACCCCCATCATGTCTCGAACATCTGGGAACCCCCCTCCCGCATAGAGCGGCTGCGCGAAGTGCTCGGCACAAACCAGGCGTTCTCCGTCCGTGACTTCGAATTATTGCAGAATGATCAGTTGTCTATCTACGCAAAACAAATGACTCCCTTTATTCTCTCTGCCTGCGCCGACAACACCGGTTCACGGTACAATGCCATGGCAATGGAGTACCTGAAGAACTGGAACTTCGTCTTCGGGCGCGAGGATGTCGCAACGGCAATCTACCAGCAGTTCCTCACTCAGCTCGTTGCCAACATCTTTCGGGATGAGATGGGCGAGGAATTGTTCCATGACTATGTCATTCTCGTGAACATACCCTTGCGGGTCACGCTCCGCCTTGTGCAGGAAGGAAGTTCGTCGTGGTTCGACGATATCACAACCCCCGAGACCGAGACACGCGACGATATCATCCGCCGCAGTATGAAGCAGGCGCTCGACGCCCTCCGCGAGAAGCTGGGGGATGAAACCCGACATTGGCAGTGGGGCGCCCTGCATACCGTCACACTCCAACATCCCTTCGGATTACAGAAGCCGCTGGACAAAGTCTTCAGCATAGGCCCGTATCCTTACGGCGGCGGCTCGACCGCAATGACGAGCGGCGAGTACAACTTCAATGACGTTCTGAACCCCGGTCCGCTCGGCAAGCCGTTTGGTGTGACAGTCGGCGCTTCCTTCCGGCGCATTGTGGACATGGCAAATCCGGGCGAGTCGCGAACGGTACTGCCTTCGGGACAGTCAGGACAGGTGATGCACAAGCATTACGATGACCAGACGCCCCTCTGGCTGAACGGCGGCTACAAGACAATCAGTCTTGATCCCGCACGTAGCACATCTGTCTTGCGATTGGAGCCTGAGCGATGATTTTTCCTGATACACTCCTGCGGAAACTGCACGATGCACAGAGCGTGGTGGCTTTCACTGGCGCCGGCATGTCGGCAGAGAGCGGCGTTCCGACGTTCCGTGGCAACGAGGGAGTCTGGGCGAAATTCAAGCCGGATGAGCTTGCAAACCTTGATGCCTTCATGCGCAACCCTGAGATGGTGTGGGAATGGTACATCGCACGCAAGCGGGTGATGGGTGAAGTAAAGCCGAATCCCGGACATCTTGCACTCGTCGAAATGGAGAAGTTCTTTCCCCATTTTGTCGTGGTGACGCAGAATATCGATAACCTGCATACGCGCGCGGGAAGCAAAACCGTGCATGAATTGCACGGAAATATCCAGCGCAACTACTGCATGACGTGCGGGAAGAATTACGACAACGAGTTCGTCCTGAGGGGCCCGTCCGTTCCCCGCTGCACCTGTGGCGGAGTCATCCGCCCCGATGTTGTCTGGTTCGGAGAAATGCTGCCCGAAGACGAATGGAACAGCGCGGTCGACGCCTGCCGCAACGCCGATGTGCTCATTTCCATCGGAACATCCGGTGTCGTTTATCCTGCGGCGGGCTTGCCGCTCGACGCGAAGCGGAACGGCGCCTTCCTCATTGAAATCAATCCCGAACCGACGCCTCTTACGGATTATGCCGACGCGTTCCTTGCAGGCAAAGCGGGCGAACTGCTGCCGTTACTCGCCGTCGCCATCCGGACCCCAATTTCATCACAACAGGAAAGCCCATGAACATCATCAAGCAGGGCAATACGAAAATCGTTGCCACGCTCGGCCCTTCATCGAACTCGGTCGAGATGCTCACACAGCTTATCCATTCGGGCGTTGATGTTGTCCGCCTGAATTTCTCTCACGGCTCACACGAAGAGCATCTCGCCTCGATCCGCAATGTGCAGGAAGCCATGAAGCGCACGGGCGAGCTCGTGACAATCCTGCAGGACCTGCAGGGCCCGAAGATCCGCATCGGGGAGTTTGACGTGCCGTTCATCGAGCTGCGCAGAGGTGCGCACTTCACAATCACGACCGAACAGATCACCGGTGATGAAGCAAAGGTCTCGACCACCTATGAGAATCTGACGAAGGATGTCTCGCCGGGAGATATGATTTTGTTGGATGATGGGAAAATCCGGATCCGTGTTATGGAGATTCGGGGAAGCGAGGTCCGGTGCGAAGTCCTTGTCGGCGGTTCACTGTCCGCCAAGAAAGGCATCAATCTTCCAAACGTTGCAGTAAGCACACCGTCGCTCACAGAAAAAGATATCCGTGACCTTGAATTCGGCATCAAGCATGATATTGACTACATCGCCCTTTCGTTTGTCCGGACTGCTGATGATATCCGGCAGCTCCGCCAACAGATCATTCAGCGGATAGACAAGCGGCGATTCCTCCCTATTGTCGCAAAAATCGAGAAGCCGCAGGCGGTTGCAAACATCGATTCAATCATTGCCGAGGCGGACGCCATCATGATTGCCCGCGGCGACCTCGGCGTCGAGCTTCCTCCGGAGGATGTGCCTCTCCTGCAGAAGAAAATCATAAAAAAATGCAACGATGCCGGCAAACCCGTCATCATTGCCACGCAGATGCTTGAGTCGATGATCAACAGTCCGACACCGACCCGCGCCGAAGCGAATGATGTGGCGAACGGTGTGGTGGACGGGGCTGATGCCGTGATGCTCAGCGGGGAGACATCCGTTGGCAAGTATCCGCTGGAGACAGTGCAGATAATGGACAGGATCATCAAGAAGGTGGAATCGGAGAATTTCGTCTTCCAGCGTGTTCTCGACCACCCGCATCAGGGAGTTAGCAGCAGGCACGATGCCCTCGGGCGCGCGGCGTGCGTGCTTGCCGAACAGATGAAGGCCGCCGCAATTGTCTGCGTGACACATTCGGGCGAGACGGCTCGCGTCATTTCACGGTATCGTCCCCGCACACGTATTATCGCCATCACCGACAGAGAAAAAATCCACCGGCGCCTCAACCTAATCTGGGGTGTACACGGCATTGTGATCGACAACCTGGCGCAAGATTCCGACAAAGCACTGAAGCAGATTCAGGAACGCTTGTTGAATATGGGGTTGATCAAGAGGGATGAGTATATTGTGATTCTCGCAGGACAGCCATTCTTTGCACGGGGATCAACAAACTTCATCGAGGTTGAGAAGGTGCTGTAACCCGAATTACAGTCTCCACTTCAGCGAATTGGATTTGGGTTGTGTTATCTCCTCTTTACGGCACCTGACTTGCCCGGTTCAAATTCCCGAATACCATGTTCGCATCTGCCGCCGTAACAATTCCGCTCAGGTTTACGTCGTTCAGACTGTATCCGGCAAAGTTCAGCTGTCCGAAAATGGCGTTTGCGTCCGCCGCGCTGACGATGCCCGATTGATTTGCATCTCCCGCATACATGCCAAATACACCGCTCGCCAACTGCTTCAAGGCCGTCGTGCCGTACGCTTGCGACTGCGACGCTGTAAAGCTGAACGTCGCAACCGACGACGCCAGCGATTGCGTTACGCTGCTCATTACAGCAATGTGATTTGCGTGACGAACGACAATGTAATACTGTCCAACCCCTCCATCAAACTCCACGAATGCCTTTGACGTGTCTGAAAAATTCCTAATTGATCCATCAGCAAGGAGCCACGCGGGCCGGAATTTCCGGATCGTAGAACTTGCCGCCGATGCTGAGTCCCGTATCTCGATATTCACGCTATCCACCGCCTGCGCAGGAATTGCTGCTCCCGGATACCGTGAGGCAAGCACTCCCGCGGAGCGCAACGTTGTGGACATGCTGTTCGTTGTGGCATTGTACGGACCCTCCAACATCACTCTTACGTCTGCAAGAATGCCAGACTGGACTCCGCTGCCGCTCAGCGGAACTGTGACCGATGGGCGGGACGGGTCATTGCTCGCAATGACGACGGCGTTGGAGTAAGAAGTCACCGCCGCCGGTTTGAACTTCACCCGCACAATGCCGAAGGTGTCGACCGGAACTGAACCCGGCGAAGAGATTACCGAAAAAATGGTGGATGGTGATTGTAGCGTGACGGAACTGATGTTCAGCGTGTTGCGCCCGCGGTTCACAATCACAAGTGATGCCGTGAGAGAATCTCCCACTCCCACGCTGCCAAACCCGTTCGACTGCGGTGAGACTGCAATCGCGGAATACAGCACGGGCGCCGCAGAAGTGTACAACGCAGTGATTCTCTCCATGAACTCGGGATGATCAATGAACGGACTCCGCTTGCCTTGGAACGAGGCAATTGCATTGTTGCGTGCGATCTCCTTCGCGCTCACGGGATCGGATTTGTGCCAAACCCGCAGATCATTCTCCTGCGTCACGTCCATGTAGTTGCCCTGATTTCCGTGACGGATCATAAAGTAAAATAGCGCCCGGGCAACATCCCCCTTATGAACGTCACGCGGCTCAAACGCATTGGCTCCGTCCGCCCTGCGCCCTAACTTCGATCCCCCCACATTATATGTGATGTTGGAGACGACAGGCCCGAAAGGATAGTTTGCCCGCTGGGCGTTGGGTGTCACGTCCGTGGGAAAAAGGTGATGGATGTCGGATTGCATCGGCTCGGCGCTGTTAAAGAAACTCTGCGGCCACGTATGTTCGGTGTTGAAATTCTGATTCTGAGCAGCTGTACGCGTTGTTGCATAGATCTTCCTGCCGATGTACACACATTCTATCGTATCCACCCCGCCGTCGTCGATCGTTTCAAACATCCTGTCACGCGCAGCGTTGTAACCGAGCGATGTGTGACCGGTCACCAGATTTGTCAATGCCGTTTTCAACGCGCCCTCCCACAGATTCTGCGTCGACGCGTATGCCGGTTCGTTGTACGTGCCTGTGCCCGCGAGCCGCAGAGTCAGCGAGCCGTGGCCGCTCGTGTTTTCTACAACCAGAACATCCTTCCACGTTACATTCTGATTCGTTTGAAAAAACACCTTTACTGTCATACTGTCGTTGGCGGCAATGACGAACGCCGTATCGCGGACGCTGAACGCCGCTTTGTGTGTGTTGATATCTGTAACGGTTATCGACGTCGAAGACGAATTGCGTACACGGAAGGTGAGGCTATCTTTCAGATTCGTTTGCTTCGAGCCGAAATCGAGTTGAGAAACGGAAAGGGAAAGTGGTTGTGCCAACGCTGTCGATGAAATGAAAGCGAGTTGAAGCAGAAACCGCATACGATGTCCGATGGTTGAGATAACTCATAAATTGGACATCAATATAGAGAAAAATGGAATCTCATTCCTCCGCATATTCTATTGTTGTATGACAGGAAGGACACTCAAAGGACGTACTGTTGCGGTAATACTCTTCAATGACAAATCCTCCCTGACATGCCGGACACTCCCCTTTCGCGGGAAGGATGTATTGCTTGAGCGAAGCGGCGTCAGGCAAGTGTATGTCCGTACGTGAGTTGCAGTGGCCGCATTCAAACACACCATCTGCTCGTTCGCTGTGTTCGAGATGCAGTTCGGATGCACAGGACGGGCACTCCACGAACGGCTTGAGCCTGAACAGGATCGGGACGTCGGACGGAGCGATCAGGTTCATTCTTCCCGCATTGAAAAACCCGCATGATGGACAGAGAAACCATCCTCTGCTTTGTTCCTCAGCTGAAAGTTCAATCGATTCGTCACATGAGATGCAAAGCAAAGAGTGGGGGAGCACTTTGTGCTGTAGAGGCGTTCCCTCCTCACTGTGGGGCTCGAGCTGATTCCGGGTGGATGCAGGAGCGGGGTGGGAATGGAAATCTGATTGAGGTTGTGATGACCCGGCAAGAAAGAACTCATGCGCTTTTTGATCACCGGCAGAGACGGTGGCGATACGCCCGGGAGGGGTCCTGAACGGTGAACCGGAAAGAAGTTCATCAACATTACGATTGAATCTCTTCCAGAGATAGGGCAGCAGAAGGAACACAACGGTAAGCGCAAGTCCTATAATCAGGAACAGATTGAAAAGTGAATGCCCGATCATCGCAAGTCCGAGGCCGAGAACGATTGTCCGTTGGCGCATTTCCGGCGGTTGGAATTTTGCGCGTCCGAGCGCATATCCCCAGAGCGATGAGAACAAGACGTGTCCGGGAACTGAGAGCACCGCACGGGCGACAAAAACTCCGGAAGCTGCGCCCATACCTTTATCGAAATAGTGCTCGGCAATGTACCCCACATTTTCGATGGAGGCAAAACCCAGCGCGGCAGCGGCGGCGTACACAACGCCATCCATCGGTTCGTCGAATTCAGGATTATCGTAGATCGTCCAGCGTACAACTGCAAATTTCGCAAATTCTTCCACGATAGGGGCAACGATGACGGCCGCAATGAAGAAGTTCTCGAAAGGCATCTCGATGAAAGTAACGGGGATTGCACACAACACACCGAAGAAGGCAGTCCTCAGAACCAAGCCGTGCGGCTCGCGTTCGTACCTGTCTTTGCGGTAGAAATACCAGAGCCAGAATGCTCCGGGGGCGAAGCCGGCGGCGAACAAAAGAACAACTTCCATCTCTAATCCTGGTGGGTGGAACAAAGGGGTTGCTGAATAGTCGTCCGACCCGGCGTTTTGTTACGTCGTGCGGCGCTTTGCGGCGGCGGCTTTGTACAGTTCGAGGTACTTTTTCGCCGACACATCCCACGACAGGTCTGCGCGCATACCGTTCAACTGCATCCATCGCCACGCATGTTTGTCGTTCGCAAACAATCCGAGCGCACGCTCGAGTGCATCCTGCAATGCGTAGCCCTGCGCATCCTGGAATGAGAAACCGTTCCCGAGGTCGCTTCCTGCCGCAAGCATCTCATTCCAATCGAACACCGTGTCTGCAAGTCCGCCTGTTTTCCGCACGACGGGGATAGTACCGTACCGCAGGCTGTACATCTGGTTCAAGCCGCAGGGCTCGTAATGCGACGGCATCAGAAAAATATCGGCCGCCGCCTCGATGAGATGCGCCAACTCATTGTTGAACCCGACGTAGGTCCAGAATTTGTGCGGCAGGGTGTGATGCAGCGACGAGAACATGCTCTCGTACCGATCCTCGCCGGAACCCAGAATGACCCATTGCGCATCAAGCGGGACGAGACCGGGCAGGGCATCGGCGATCAGGTCAAAGCCCTTCTGCGCAACCAGCCGCGAAACTATGCCGATGAGAGGACGCTGCGGATCGTATTGCATGCCGACTTTTTCAAGAAGGACTTTCTTGTTGAGATATTTCCCCTCAAGATTCGTGTCCGAATACTGATGGGGGAGATGGGGATCGGTGGCGGGATTCCAGACATCGGTGTCGATACCGTTTAGCACGCCGTGCAGGTCGTCGCGCCGGAACAGCAACGTCTCCTCCATCCCCGCACCGTATTCCGGCGTGAGGATTTCATGAGCGTACGTCTCGCTCACCGTGCTGATGATCTCGGCAGAAACGATTCCCGCCTTCATGAACGAAACACCCCCGTATGTTTCGATCGCGCCGAACCTGTCGGCACGCAACTCTGCAGTGTTCATCACCGAGCGGCCGAACAATCCCTGATATCCGATGTTGTGAATCGAATACAACGTCGCTGTGTTGTCAAACATCCTATCCCAGCTGTAGTTGTCCTTAAGTAGCAGCGGAAGCAGTCCTGTTTGCCAGTCGTTACAGTGAATGACATCGGGCGTCCACTGCATGCGTTGGATCGATTCGATGACAGCCTTTGTGAAAAGAATGAACCGCCCGTCCTCGTCGAAGTCGTCTGTGTAGATTCTTCCCCGATGGAAGAAGTGGGGACAATCGATGAAGTAGATGGAAACCGTTGAGCCGGGAATAGTCGTGGACGACACGTGCACCGGCCACGGAACTCCCGCAACACGAACGGGCATTTCCCCGATGCCATATTCGTAATGAAGATTATGCTTCGACTCATCGATCGTGTTGTATTTGGGAATGAACACTTTCACGTCGCAGCCGAGCTTCTGCAGATATTTCGGCAGCGCTCCAACGACATCGGCGAGCCCGCCGGTTTTGGCAAACGGTGCACACTCGGAAGAGGCAATGGCGATATTCATAGACGTAAGGGCATTGATGGTGAGAGGATGGTGCAATATAGCAAACGACGAGTGAGAAGGAAAGTGGCGGCCTGACGGGACTGAACGCGGGTTTCCCGGGCTGTCACGGATACTGCGGACAACCATTGCTCCGTGACAGAAATCTACGCAGCCTCTCAGGCCACTATATCCGTCACGGCGCGCAGAGAGCGCGCGGTTGCCATGACGGCCGAGGTAACGGAATAGCCACGACCTTCAGGTCGTGGGAACGAATGCCT
>CAZBWR010000087.1:0-6242 GCA_964495695.1 uncultured Chitinophagales bacterium
ATGCTGTGGAATTCCGGTCCACTGTATGTGACTGCAGCCCTTGATGGTCGGATTGTCGGGATGGACAAACGAGTACCGCTCATTGATGCGCTTCCTCAACACGGGACTCCAGCGCAGAACATCCGATGCCAAAATAGTCTCCAACCCCTTATAGTTTTCCTGCGGATCAACGATTGCAAAGAAGTTACCCCCGTAGGCAACGTCAACCTTGATGGGCCCGAGATCGGGACAGTCGACCTCGAGTCCGGAGGAGTGCAGGAACGAAGGAACATTGACGATCCTAACGCTCTTCACCCTCTTTCCCTCCATTTCATAATAAGCGTCAACAATTCCAGCGGGGACTTCCAACCGCAACTTACCGGGCGTTCGCGGAGTCACAAGTCCGTGCTCGATCATCACTGTAACTGTTCCGATGGTACCGTGACCGCACATCGGCAGACAGCCACTTGTTTCGATAAAGAGAATGCCCGTATCCGTATCGTCCCTCGTCGGGGGATAGAGAATGCTGCCGCTCATCATATCATGGCCGCGAGGCTCAAACATCAGGCCCTTGCGGATCCAGTCGAACCGATTCATGAAATCCTGCCGCCGCTCGCTCATATTGCCACCTTCGAGCAACGGGCCGCCACCCGCCACGACCCGAACGGGATTACCGCACGTGTGCGCATCAATGCAGAGAAATGTCTTCGCAGGCATAAATGAATGAGAAAAGAATGTGAAAGTTCGATGGAATATACAAAAAAGGCGTCGCAAACTTATCTGCGACGCCTTGACCGGATGAACCGGGAAATCAATCAGTGAGAACGAAGGTCACCCTCATCATAACGCGGTATTCGGTAACCTTGCCGTTATCCACGATCACTTTTTGATCCTGGATCCATGCCCCTTTTACATTCTTCAGGGTCTTGTTAGCCCGTGCAATTCCGAGCTGCACGGCATCCTCAAAGCTTTTGGACGATGAGGAGATAATCTCTGTTACCTTTGCTACTGACATGTCAACCTCCATGTTTAGGGGATGAAACGGTGTGAATTGACACTATCAAAGAAGGACTTTTAAGGGACTTGTGCAAATTAGGAATGGTTTAGCCCGGCCGTACTGGTGGTTATCCCGCAACGTAGCACGTCTTTACAATCGTATAGAATTCCTTTGCGTACGATCCCTGCTCCCGCGTCCCGTAGCTCGAGCCTTTCCGTCCCCCGAACGGCACATGATAGTCAACACCGGCAGTGGGAAGGTTCACCATCACCATGCCGGCCTGGGAATTCCGCTTGAAGTGGGTCGCATGCTTCAATGACGTCGTGCAAATTCCCGCACACAAGCCAAACTCCGTATCATTCGCCACTGCAAGCGCCTCCTCGTAGTCCTTTACTTTGATCACACCCGCGAGCGGACCGAATGCCTCCTCGCAATTGAAGCGCATGGCGTTCGTGGTTTCAGTGAACAAGGCAGGGGAAAGATACCAGCCGTCTTTCGTCCGCTTCAGACGCTCGCCGCCGAAGGCAAGCTTGGCCCCTTCTTTTCTTGCAATACCTACGTAGCTCAGATCCTTCTCGAGCTGTGCTTCGTCAATCACAGGCCCGATTTCAGTTCCTGATACAAGAGCATCATCCACTTTCAGAGTCTTCATCCTCTCGATCATCGCCGACACAAACCGGTCGTGAATCCCCTCCGTCACAGCCAGCCTGCTCGATGCCGTGCAACGTTGTCCCGTCGAGAAGAATGCCCCGTTGATTGCACAATTCACGGCAACTGTCAGGTCTGCATCGTCCAGCACAACCAGCGGATTCTTCCCCCCCATTTCAAGCTGCACGCGAGCAAGCCGTTTTGCAAGCGAAGCGGCAAGTGTGGTTCCGACCTCGACGGATCCTGTAAAACTCACAGCCGCTACATCCTTATGATTAACAAGAGCATTTCCGACAACGCTTCCCTTCCCCATCACGAGATTGAATACTCCGGCAGGCAGACCGGAACGGGAGATAATCTCGGACAACGCCCACGAAGACGCGGGCGCCAGCTCGGCCGGCTTGAGCAGAACTGCATTACCGAATGCGAGTGCAGGAGCGACTTTCCATGAAGGAATTGCAATCGGAAAATTCCACGGCGTAATCAGTCCGACAACACCCACCGGCTCCCGCCACGTATCGATTTCTATGCCGGGCCTAACGGATGAAACATGCTCGCCGCCGACACGCAGTGCTTCTCCCGCGAAGAACTTGAAGATGTTTCCGGCCCTGACGACTTCCCCGATGCCTTCGGGGAGTGTCTTCCCTTCTTCACGTGACAGTAGCCTCCCAAGCTCGTCTTTTCTGGCAAGAATCTCCGAGCCAATACGGTCCAGAACATCGAACCGCTCCTGAGGTGTACTGCTACCCCAGCCACGCTGAGCAACCTTGGCAGCCGACACTGCTTCACCGACCTGCGCCGGGTCCGCCTGGGCATATTCACCGACAACGTCATTTATGTCGGACGGGTTTATGTTCTTTGAAACATGAGCAGATGTGACCCACTCGCCGTTGATGTAGTTCGCAAATTGGTTCATTGTACGGTTCGACTTTCTTGGTTCAGGGTTTGAAATTGGATCTATACAGCCGGCAGTTCAGGCCTTGTCTCCAACGCTCGCTTCACGACCTGTTCAACGCGCATCCGTTCTTCCCCGATGAGTGGAAGCCGGGGTGGACGAACATGTTCTGTTCCGACTCCCGCCAGCGCCTCGGCGAGTTTTATATTCTGAACAAATTTCGCCGAGACATCAAGATGCAGTAGCGGCATAAACCAACGATAGATTTTCAATGCCTCTTCAATGCGTCCGGCTTTTGCCAGCTTATACACCACAACGGTTTCCCTCGGGAACGCACAAACGAGTCCGGCAACCCAGCCGACCGCGCCGAGCATCAGGCTTTCCATCGCGATGTCATCGACACCGGTGAAAATCTGGTACCTGTTGCCGACAGCGTTGATGATATCCGTGACGCGGCGGACATTATCTGATGATTCCTTGAGTGCAACAAACTTCGGTTCGTCGGCAAGCTCGGCAAACACTTGCGGCGTCAGATCAACTTTGTATGAGACAGGATTGTTGTACAACATGATGGGAACCGAGCTGGCCGCTGCGACCGTCTTGAAGTATGTGATCGCCTCCCGCTGATCGGCCGGATACACCATTGCCGGCATGACCATGAAACCGTTTGCCCCGTTTGCCTGTCCCTGTTCAATGAAATTGCACGCCAATGCCGTGGATGTCTCCGCTACACCTGAAAGGACCGGCACGCGTCCGCCGCTGACACGCAACGCAGTCTTCAGAACTTCCTGCTTCTCAATCGGCGATAGTGTGACGTTCTCCCCAAGCGAGCCGAGGACAATAATACCATGCACTCCGGACTCGATCTGAAAATCAAAGTGCCTTTCCATCGAGGCAACATCAAGTTTGCCATTATCGAGGAATTTTGTCGTGACGGCGCTGAACACGCCTGACCATTGTTTGCTCATGAGTATTCTCTTCGGAAGTTAAATGTGGATCGTCAATACAACGAGGAGTAGTACAAGGATACCGGAAAACGGGAAGACATACAAGCGGTGAGTGGCACGGAAGTGGCACGGAAGCGGCACACACCGTCCGGCCGCCGGAACACCCGACGGCCGGACAGGGCGAGAAGATCACTTTGTCAGGACGAGCTTTCTAACGCTCAGTTTTCCTCCACTATGCAAACGATAGTAGTACACGCCGCTCGGCAATTGCGTGCCATCGAGCTCAACACTGTAGGTGCGGCCGGCCTCTGCGAGCGCATTGAATAACGTGGCTACGGCCTGACCCAGAGGATTAACCACAGTGACTGTGGCGCGGTCAGTCTTGTCAACCGAAAAGCGAATGGTCGTCTTGGGGTTGAACGGATTAGGATAATTTTGAAACAGCTTGAAGTGACTCAGTTGCGTTTCATCCGGATTCACGGCGGTTGGCGAGCCGACCTGGATCGGGTCAATGTAGTGGATCGTCCCGTCGAGGTCTATCTGCTTGAGTCTGTAATAGACCGTAGAAGCAACCAGCAACGGATCAGTGAATCCATACACCCTTGGAATGCTCGTCGTGCCGTGGCCTGCGACGAAGCCGTTCGGGAGAGTAAGAAACTCTCCTGATCGGTCGACTGACCTTTGAACTTCAAATCCGTAATTGTTGATTTCGCTTATTGTTCTCCACTCGAGCCTTACACTATTACCCGATACTATGCCGCTGAAGGACGCCAACTGCACCGGCAACGCAGGATTTACACCGAGTATAGCTGAGACACTGCTTGCGGCCTGCCCATCAGGATTTGTAATGGTGACGATAAAGCTCCCCGAGGCCCCGCCTGTGTCCAGGTTGAGCGTGACGCTCGTGGGACTGTTTACAGTGAAGCTATTGACAACGATTGTCCCGGTACCGCCAGAGAATGACGCGCTCAGCCGCTTTGAGAATCCCGCCCCCGGATCAAAGAACCCCGAACCGGAAACGGACGTCCCGGTGATGGTCACGTTCACGGTAGCGAGCGGGGCAACCTCCGGAGGGTTGGCGCTTGAGGGAGTTACAGGGGGCGGAGCTTTCAATTCGGCAACGCGAACACCATAAGAATTTGTCGCATCACAGAATTGCTGGACCGTCCACATCGTCATGTCATCATTCGGGTCAAGTGACGTGTACGAATAATCTCCCCAGCGCCTGGGGGGCCCGGGGTCGCTTGCGGGATTGTACGCCGTTGAACTCGAGGTCAGCAGTACCGGCGTCTGCATTGTCCCCAACACATCTCCCGAAAGTCTCCCGACGGTGGCCGCGTTGATCCGGTTGTTGGCGCCGGCGTTGCTGAAGCCAAGCGCTGCGTGCCCCTGTCCCGACACCATAATCGAGGGTATCCAGTATGAAGTAGGGTTGGAAGCAGCGTTGTCAAACACCGTCCCCGATTGCACAAGGGCAGGCGTTCCCCCGGTACCAATATTTTGCAGTTCATACCACCGCGTACCGTTGCGACCGCCGGAGCTTGAAGCCACGCCGGTTGCGTTCACCTGGATATTATGAGCAGTCCACAGACGCCCGTTACGAATATGTGCGGCAAACAACCTGTCATCAATCGCGTCAAGCCGCCCGTTTGTACCGCCCGTATTGCCGAGGTGATTCACACTCGTCGGGAAATTCGTGGTGGGAACAAGAATCGAGATATCCCCGGAAATTGTCGGCGTTCCTCCCGGCGTGCTGACGCGCCGCAACATCAGTTTGCTGAACGTGGCATTGTCGACTCCGATAAAGTACCCCTCCGTCGCTGAAGGATCATAATTGTCAACACCCTGGGGCGTATACGGTCCCACCCCGGAGGATGACGCAACAAGTCCGCGAAAAACAGTTACAACCAAAGGACCAGCGCCAAGAATCGAGCTTTTGCGGACTACGTATCCGTCCGTGCTATTAAAGGTCTGGGTCGGACTTCCGCAGAAGTTGTTCGTGCCGATGTACAGAGCATTGGCATCTATGCCAAGCGTCGGGTAGTCAGCAAGGCACGTATTCGAAATGCCGGGCGGCGTTGTGTCGATCGGAATAAAGAAGAACGTGAACACGGTCCCCGCACTGATCACACCCGCACTGGCCGCATCACTGACCGCAAGCAGAATCCTGTTCGGTGTCGACACATTGATGATGACAATGAACCAGCGCTGCGTAAGCCTGTCGTACCGTATGCGAGGATCGCTTGTGCCGGAAGCATTTCTGACTGAATTGAAAAAGACATCAATGTCGGCATTCAACACACCGTCGGCCGCGCCGGTCGCCTTATTGAAGGATACTATTCTTCCGTTTACGGCAACAATGTACTGTGTCGGGCCGGCGGCCCCCATGCAATCGGGTGGAAACGAAAACGTGGGATTGGTCCCGGAGAGTGTTGCACCGGTAAAGCTCACTCCCACAGTTTGAGGCCCGAGGAGCGGGAGAACCGGCGACCCTGTCGTTTGCACAGGCCATTGACTCACCGCAGGGGCATCGGGATTCTGCGGGAGCTCCTTCCGGTCGGGCCGTACTTTGACTCTGCGAATCCCCGGTTGCTCATACTTCCCGGCCCGCAGGTCATTGTCCAACATCAATTGGTGAACCGTACGCGCTACACCCATGCCAGCGGTCCACGGGATCCCCTGGATTCCTCCCGCCGCTTCAGCCGCTTTTATCTCGACCGCGTGAAAGTGCAATGCACACACTATTATCCATAGAACAACGCGCTGACAGCTGGAA
>CAZBWR010000087.1:6342-15456 GCA_964495695.1 uncultured Chitinophagales bacterium
ATTCTCGCCTTCACCGTATCCCGTAATTGAAGATCCAGTGTAGCCCGGATTTTCCGTTGAATCTCTTTGTCATACAGGGGAAAGCACACCTCAATACGCCGGTTCAGGTTCCGCTTCATCCAGTCGGCGGAAGAAAGGAAGTACAGTTCATCGCCGCCATTCTGAAAAATGAAAATACGCGAATGCTCAAGGAAGCGATCAACGATGCTGATGACTTCGATATTCTCGCTCATCCCCTTGATGCCCGGAATGAGGCAGCAAATCCCCCGCACCACAAGCGAGATCTTTACGCCCGCCGAGCATGCCTCGTAGAGAGCGGCGATCATTTTCGGATCTTCGAGCGAATTCATCTTGGCAATGATGGAGGCGGGTTTTCCTTTTTCGGCATTCTTGATTTCGTTTCCAATCAACCGCTCAAACTCCTGCCGCATATTGAACGGAGGAACGAGCAGATGCTCGAACTTCGCCTTCTCCCGCTCCCTCCGCAGGACGCCGAATACTTTGGCCACTTCAGAGGTCAACTGCTTGTCACTGGTGAAAAACCCGAAGTCCGTGTAAAGAGTCGCCGCGCTTTCGTTGAAATTCCCCGTGCTGAGATAGGCGTACAACATCTCGGTATCACTCTCGTTTCGCGTCACGAGACACAACTTCGCATGAACTTTCAGGTTTGGAATACTGTAAAGAACTGTCGCCCCCGCTTTTTCCATTTCCTCCGCCCACCGGATGTTCGACTCTTCATCGAAGCGGGCCTTTACTTCAACGAATGCTGTGACCCGCTTGCCGTTCTTCGCTGCCCTGATCAGTTGCTGCGCCACTTGCGAGTTCTTCGCAACGCGGTATAGCGTTATGCTGACGGATGTAACCTGCGGATCGTCTGCCGCCTCGCTGAGGAATCTGATCACACAATCATACGAATGGTAGGGATAGTGTGCGAGGTGGTCTCTTTCGCTCATCATAGTGAAAACGGACGCCTGCTGCCTCATGCAGGGAAGGGGGGGCATCGGCTCGTACGTCATGGCCGGAGCTTTGGGGTTCGGAAAGCCGAAGAAATCGCTGAAGTTGTGATACCGGCTCCCGGTGACCAGGTCTTCATCATTCAACGAGAAGATCTCTTTCAGGAGAGAAAGCACTTTCCTGGGAATATCCGAATCAAACAAAAAACGGGAGGGCACACCTTCATTTCTCTTGCTGATCGCTTTCTTCACCTTCTCAAGCAGATCGCCCGTGATCTCGTCATCTATGTATAACTCCGCATCGCGTGTCAGCTTGATGGCGTACGCCCCGAGCACTTCATGTTGCGTAAACATCTCATGCAACATCAGCCTGACGACATCATCAAGAAACATGACATAGTGCTTGTCCTCGCTTGCGGGCAGGAGCAGAAACCTCGGCAGCTCGGGCGTTGGAATGCGGACCAGGGCGAATTGTTCGGGCTCCTTCTTTTCCGCGAGCTTGCGGCGGAGCCGGACGACAAGATACAATGCACGATTCTCCAGAAACAATGTCTCCTTGTCCGGGCTGAGAAAATGTGGACGGACGGAAGGAAGAATCTTCGCTCTGCCGTACTCCAGTACGAATTGTTTCTGGGATTTCTGGAGCTCCGTTTCACGGACTATGAAAATCCCCTGCCGGTTCAATTCCCGCTTGATACGAGACCTGAAAAGATTGCCGAACTCCTCCTGCTGCATTGTCACTGCTTTGAGCAATCTTGCAAGCAGCTTGTCCGGCTCGATATCGAGTTTCTTCTTCGTTTTCTTTTTGAGGCGTTGCAGCGCACGGAGCGAGGCAACCCGTACCCGGAAAAACTCATCGAGGTTCGAGGACCAGATTGCCATGAACTTGATCCGTTCGTACAGCGGAACGGCAGGATCGGCCGCCTCCTGCAACACGCGATGGTTGAACGCCAGCCAGCTCAGGTCACGATTCTTCAAACGCAGGTTATCGGTTTTCACAAACACTCTCAGGCATTATTGTTCCGGTGGATATTCTTTAAACAGCGCCTCAACGGATTCGTTGATCAGTTCTTCGGGCGTGTCCCCTTTACGCAGTACCCCTTTGGAGATGCCCCGCCACACGAGTTCACGCGTCCGCGCATCAATCAGGTCAACTACAATAGTTCCCTCGGCGTACCGGTCAACATGCGTGCGGGTTGCCCACCGCTGTCCCCACCGTCCATAACGGTAGCCATACCGCTCGACATCGATCCGCTCGCGTGCGCCGCTGTGGAATGCCACAAGCATATCGGGCCGCTGATCGGTGTTCTTGATACCTTTCTTTCCGAATTCCCGCTCAATAGCCGATTGAATACGCCGTCGGGTGAGCTGACTGTTCATGAGCGAGGGTCCGCCATCGCGCGGGTTGTGCCTCCCGGCCCAGTCAAATGTTGAGTACGATGTGAAATCCACTTCACGATCGTAATCGGTTGTCACGTCAACAGACGAGCATGCGGCGACAATGCACGCAAGAGCTGCAATCAGTACATGCTTCATAACTTCTCCTCCATATGTTCATTTTGTTAGATGGGGAAGAACCGGAACAGTTTAAGCCGGACTCAAAATGAATCCGATGTTCATTAACATCATCATCACATGGTCCGGCAAGCCTTTGACCGGAATCCGGAAATTGTGGAACTCCCTCCGGGTGCTGTAGCCCGAACGAAGTTTCCGGAAGTACTCACTGCGCTCGTCCGCAGGGATGCTTTTTATCAAGCGAAGGTGGGCATCGTCCTTCTCTATGTCGTATGCTTGCCTGACTGCTTCACGGACAAGCTCCTGCAAGGATTCAGCAGGGGTGACAACAAGGTCCCTGATCACTGACTCTTCCAGGGAAATTTGCCGGGGGGTAATGTTGAAATGACGCCTCAAGGCCTCTTGCAGCATGCGGGTAGCGTTCAGCTTTCCGTCATGGGAATACCCCGCTATGTGAGGAGTTCCGATGGAAACAAGATCGAGCAAGTCCGTATCAATATCGGGCTCTCCCTCCCATACATCCAGGACGCAACCGGCAAAATGGCCCGAATCCAGTAGCCGCTTCAGTGCTTTGCCATCAACCACACTTCCCCGCGATGAATTGATGAGCATCGCGCCACGCTTCATCGAGCGAAGACGCTGTTCATCGAACAAATGTTTCGTCACATCGGGTCCTGAAGTCGTGAGCGGTACGTGAAGTGAAATCACATCCGCCGACATTAAAGCATCCAGCGGAAGATACCGTGAATCTCCGGTCGCCCGCTGAAGCGGTGGGTCGTTGAGCACAACATTCATTCCGAGGGATGCGGCCTTTTGTGCCGTCCGGCTGCCGGTGTTGCCGTGGCCGACGATGCCGAGAGTCCAATCGTTCGGCCCGACTCCTTGCCTGTGGGCAAGTTCAAGAAGGGCTGCGGTCACATATTCCGCAACTGAGTTGGCGTTGCTGCCCGGACAACTTGCGAAGCCGATGCCGTGGCGTTGCAATGCGGCAAGATCAACATGATCGGTCCCGATGGTCGCTGTGCCGATAAACCGGATGTTTGTCCCGGCAACAAATTCCTCGTCAATGCGGGTTTCCGAGCGGATGAGAATAACGTCGGCCCCGGCCACCTCGTTACGCGTCATCAGGTTCGTCGGAAGGACACGTACCTCGCCGAAATCACGAAAAGCAGTTGCTGCGTGTGGAATCTTCGAATCGGCTGCGATGATCATTTGCGGGTCGGGGATGGCAGTAGTACAATGATTTGGTGAGTAAAAGTATCCATCCTCGTCCAGATTAGCAAGACAGCGGATTTCATCCCGACAAGGAAATGATTATAATGGCAACCTATTTATAGATGATTCGGAGACCCCTCATGCCTGAGCCAGTCAAAACCATCACAGTTGAAGAACTGAAGAAACTCATCGATGAACAAGCCGACTTTCAGCTCATAGATGTCCGCGAAGCGGACGAAAAGGCGTACGCCGACATCGGCGGCGAACTGATGCCGATGGGATCCATCCTCAGGCAAGTGGATAGAATCAGCCGTGAAAAGCAAGTAGTGATTTACTGCAGAAGCGGCAGCCGGAGCGGTGCCGTTGTTGCGGAACTTCAACAGCGGTTCGGGTTCGGCAATCTCTACAATCTCAAAGGGGGGATTCTTGCATGGTCTGACAGAATCGACAATACCATCCGGAAGTACTGAAAACAATAGGGCGGCATCACAGTTCACCCAAACTGATCAGCCGCCCCGAAGGAGTCCCCCGACTCCCAACTCAATCAAAAATCAAAATTGAATCCAAGCGTCGCATAGAGATAGTAGTTCTGTTCCCATGCCCGCGCCTGCCGCAGAAACGGCGTAGAGTACTTCACCTCGGCATAGACGTACCGGGGAACAATTTCCGCCCATGCCCCGAAGCTGAGCAGCCGTGAATACTGCGCCTGCAACTTGAACCAGTCGGCTCCGAGGTTACGGTATTCTACCGAAAGAAGCGGCGTGAAGACATTCTCGGCATCATGCTGGAATATCTCGTCCGTGATGTATCTGCTCTCCCCGACCCGATGGAATGACCCTCCGACGCGGGCGTTCAGCACTTTCTCCCCCTCATCGAAATTGTAGTTGAAAGCATAGTACGTCTGAATGATCGTGTTGATAGAGTAGAGACGGTCAAGATTCATCGTGAGATATTCGGGGCGCCGTCGGTCAAGGCTTCCGACCGCGAACGAGCCGCCGATTGCGCTGTACGTGACACGCGGAGAATTGATCTTCACTTCGTCCCACTCGAACTCAAAGTTGCCCCCGACACCCGTGATGCCGTTCAGCAGGCGGGGTTTAAGCGACAACGGCCTCTCTGCGGGGTTTGTCTCAAACACCCCGCCGTGTAACGGGAGATATGCCCCGAGGCTGATAGATTTGTATCCCGCCAGCAATTGAACTTGACCCGTCGACCAGAAGGGATAGCCGAGTTCATCGCTTCCGACTTTTCCGGTGATGCGCCAGTTATTGCCGAAACGCATTTCTCCTCCGAACAGAGAGATATTCATCGATACCCACGACGGTGATTCGCCGGGCAGCCTGCGACGTTGCACGAAGTCCTGCTTGTAGCCGAACGGCGTTTCGGTCAGGTTGGCATAGTTCCGCTCGAGCAGCGTACGCTGCAATTCGGGGTCAAGCGCCCGCGAAGCAAAGAGACGGCCGTACGATGTCTTCCCGATCCGAATGTCCGCTATGCGCTTCAATGTCGGGTCGGCGATGATCAACACTTTTTCCTCTTCCGAGAATTCCTTGCCGCGGTTGCGGAACGCCGAATAGATGCTCAACCGCATATTCTTGTCCAGCACAGTCCACATTGGGAAGTACGACGCATACGTCGTGTCGCCGTTGTTCAGAGCCACAAGGATGCGCTCGAGGGATTGAAGCTCTTCACGCTCGGCCTGCAACTCACTGCGCAACTGATCGATCTGGGCAACCCCGCTTTGGGAGATACAAGCCAGAAGCAGAATCACCAATACTGCACCAATTCGTTTTCTGTTCATCACATCCCCCTAAAAACTCACCGTGTATGGAATTGTCAGTGTCACGAAGTGGCTCGGCTCCCATGCAGCCTTGCTGCGCAGCAACGGCATCGCTCCTTTGAGCTCCAGCCGCAGCGTATTGTTCACAATCTCCAGCCACATCGTTGCAAGGCCCCACTCTTTGTAGTACTGCAAGCTGGCGCCGAAGCGGTTCGAAAACTGCTGATTCATGAAATCCACCTTGAGGTAGGGACTCCAAAAGAAGCGTGTGCGATCAGTCGGGACAATCTCTGCCGGACGTTCGTCCGTTGCAGCAATCAAGGCGTCACGTGACACCGAATGAACTCCGGCGCCAAACTTCACGCGCATGAGGTTCGCCTTGTTGTTGATGCTGACGGTGTACGAGTACCAGAGCGTCGCCGATGTCCGCAGTGTATAGATGTTGTCGGGATCAGCGAATGTGCCATCAATATCTTTGCGCCGGTTGCCGAGCGTGAATGTCCCCCCAACGAACGCAAAGTCAAACTCACCAGCCACGCCGTACGTGCCGTCAAGTTGCCGGGGACGAAGGCCCGCACCAAGGAAGGACGAACCGGCGGTCCCGCCGGCAAACGGTACCTGCACGCCCAGTTTGATGCGCTTGTACAACGCTAGAAACGACATGTTGCCGCTTGTCCACATCGGATAACCCAGCTCGTCGTTGCCGAGTTTCACTTCAGCTCCCCAATCCTCCCCGAACCGGACGCTTGCATTGTCAAAAAGGCGGACACTCACAACATTCGGGCGTTCAACAGGATCATAGACCGTGCTGTAACTGTTGAAAGATGCAAGAATCGAATCACTTTCAGTCACCAGCATCGGCGGAAGAATGTTATCGATCTTGAACGTTCGATCGACTAACTCACGATCCTGCCCGAACTGTCCGCTAGCGATGAGTCTCTGGCGAAGGCGCAGTGACAGATTTTCGGAATAGTTCAACACTTCGTTCAGACGTTTCCCCTGCAGTTCGTTCTCTCCGAAGTAGATTGCCACAAGATCGTTGTACGGCGGCGGGGTGGCAATCACCTGAATATCGGAGCGCTCGAGAATCATGTTCGAGTCGGCCGTTACCCGGAACACCGCCATGCGCAATGCATCCTGGAAATCGAGATCATTGATGCGCCACGACCGGAGCCCCGAGAATGTGTACGACGAGCGGTCAATCCCGTCCAGCAGAGCATAGATTTGTTCCTTGCGTTCGCGCATTGCCATCAAGGAATCCTGAAGACGTGTCGCTATCAGCTTTTCAGTCAGCAGTGCGCTCGGGGTAATGGTGATGCGGGATGTGTCACGTGCAATATCCCGCGCAACCGTATTGCTCACAAACTGTGCGAGCGCCGTGCCCGCCATCGGCAAGAGCAGCAACACCGCGGTGAGTACCAACGTTGCCCGTTTCGGTTTCATCGTCTTTCTTCTCCATTCATTCATGATTATCCTCCGGGCTAATAGAGAATCGGGAAAGTTCTGTCCAGCGGCGTTGACGCCCCGCCGATGCCGTGAATTGACGTCCGAACGACCAATGCCGTGGGCCGGGTCTGCGTGACGTTCTTGATCGTGAACGTGAACGACTTCCCGTGCCGTGCGCTCAACACGGCGTTCAGGCCGGTTGGCTGGACAAGCGCGCAATTCACATTCACATCTTTCCCCCCTACATCCTCTGCCATGAAACTGATGACGTAGTCGTCTCCCTCAAGGCGGGAGCTCGTCCATTTGATCTGCGGCGGCGGCGGAGTTTTTACCGGGATCTCAGTCCTCAGCAACTCATGTCCGCTCGATGACACCGCCACAAAAGCAAGCGTGTTCCATTTCCGTTCAGGCACAATCACCATCGGCGCTTGTCCTCCCGACTGATTGACGAGCGTCGAGCCGTTCGCAAACGCCTTGATCACGTAATCGTTCACATCCAGCTCTCCAACCTTGCTCTGGAATGTAAAGGGAATGTTCCAGTACGCCGCTTTCTGGGGCAGCGGGTTCCACGACGGAGGTTCGACATTCACTGCGAAGGAAATTGAACCTGCATCGAGCGATGGCTCCAGACTCCGTCCCGCATTTGCGTTCAGCGCAACGTCAATCCTTCCCGGCATCGGCTTGTCCCACACAAGCTGAATGCTGTTCGAACCGTGCGCAACACGGCGGAAACCCTGCGGCAATCCGCTGAGATAGACCTTTGAGGGATCGGTATTGACAAATATCGTTTTGGTGTAAGGGACGCCGGAAACCCATTGCTCGAACTTTTTATCAACATCGATGGCGAATTTACCGCCCGGGATTTCGCTTTTCACATGTGAAGCGCTCACCACGAAGAATGCCGTGTCCGACATGGTCTGAATTCGGTGGCCTCCGGCATCTTTGGGAAGCTGACGCGTCACTTCAGCCCATGCCTTGAACCTGTACTCCCCCCTCCGGGCAAAACTGGCAACAAATTTCCCATCTCCTGTCGAGATATCGACAGCGGGACTGCCGCTGAATGAGCTCTTGCCGTCGATCTCACTGAGTGGAATGATGTGGTAGCGGATGGAGCTTTTCTCTTCCGCAGACTTGAGATTTGCAACGAGCATCGGTATTGTGTCTGCCCGACCGACAAGAAATTCCGACGACTGTGGCACGGTCAGCTTCAAGGGACTCTGATAGTCCTTGCGGAGACTGTCAATTGCATAGTCACGCTCGGTGATGATTGCCAGGAGATTGACAATCCCGATCAAGTAGAGGACGAAGTAGAATGATGCTTTCGGCTTCACGGCAACGCTCCTTTACGAAAGGGTCGTCGTAGTCTCGGGATGCGGGCGGCGCCGCACGAGATGTGAATTCTTCAGAAAGTCGACATCGGTTTCGATTCTTTTGAGAATCGAGTCGCTGTCGGCCCCTTGCGCTTCCACCCGGCGTGAGATCGCTTCGAGGATTGTCCGTTGCGCTTCCGCCACATCATTGTACTTGGTGCCGATTTGCTCGATGACGCGGCGCTCTGCTTCAATGAGTGTTTCGATTTTCTTGCCGAGAGTCTCAATGATCTGCCGTTCAGCCTCGATCAATGCCGCAATGTCATTGCCCGCCACCTGCGGCGCCACAACCGGGTTCTGCACGATCTCCAGTTCACCCCCGGAGCGGGGCGCCTTGAAAAAGACGAAGGCCAGCGCCATCAACATGGCAAACTCGGCAACGAGGCCGGCGATCACAAAATTGACAGAGATTCTCCCCGTCTCTGGTTCCAGAAGCCACCCCGGCACATAGCCGTTCTGGCTCAGGTCTCCCAGACCTCTCAAGCCAACAATCACCACTAGAAACGCGGCGCCCGCATACACCAGCGCCTGAATCACGTTGAAGTATCTCTGCATGACACTCTCCATTATTAGTCGGGGGAAGAAGTGATTTACCAATGCGGGGAATATGTCAATTCACATGCCACGGGTGATAGGGGGACAGTGAATCGAAAAGCCCTAAATACTCTCGAAAACAATGGGTTGCAGAGCAGATTGGTGACTAATATTATACATCTGGAGAATTCCTTCGGGGGGGGTGGCTACCTGCCGCCTTGCCCACTGGGCAACATGATGCCTTGATGTTGGCAACGGGCACGCCTATATTCAGCCTGACAAACAGGTTTCGGGAGCGTGG
>CAZBWR010000088.1:0-14902 GCA_964495695.1 uncultured Chitinophagales bacterium
TTGATGATCTGAAGGCAAAGTTCAACAAGCGATGAGCTTCAGGGAAATCGTATTGGCGGCATTTGTAACCGTTGCGGTCTGCGCATGCAACGATCAGGGGCCCGCCAACGGCAGAATATGCACGACCGAAGCGCGCGCGGGTATTCAGGTAAGAGTCCGTGATGCCGTGACGAATTCGCCTGCCGCACACGGGTCTGTCGTTATCGCTCAGGACCAGGCTTATGCGGATACGCTGCGAGGATTTTTTGATTCCTTGACGGTAGCGGGGGTGTACGAACGTCCGGGCGTGTATACTGTGAGCATTAAAAAAGCTGGCTACAGGGATTGGCAGCAGGCAAATGTTGTTGTCACGTCCGATGAATGCCATGTAATCACCGTAAGCCTCGACGCCCGTCTCGAACGGCCCTAGAGATTCTGTCCGCATCTCATCAACAGACGTTCATTTCTTACAACCAACAATCCATCCGGAGTACAAATGAAATTCATCATTCCATTCATCATTACTCTGGCAGTGAGTCTTCCAACGGCAGCGCAAAAACGGGCCATGACCATTGCCGACCTTTACAAAGTCAAGAGCGTCGAGAATCCCTCATTCTCGCCTGACGGCAAACGTATCACCTTTACTGTAAGAGAGGATTTTCTGGAGGAGGGAAAGAGCAACACAGATGTGTATGTGATGAACTCCGACGGCACCAACATCAAGAGACTGACGGAACACCCTGCAGCAGATACAAAGCCGTCATGGTCAGCGGATGGCAAGTCAATTCTCTTCACATCATCGCGGAACGGCGCTTCGCAGGCATGGATCATGCCGGCTGACGGGGGAGACCCGACTCAACTCACGTCGTTCTCGATGGGGGTTGACAACCTCCAATGGGTTCCCGGCGGCAAGCTGCTTGGTTTCTCCGCGATGGTATTTCCCGAGTGTGGCGCTGACGGGGAGTGCAACAAGACGAATGAAGAAGGACTGAACAGCGGCCCGTTGCAGGCACACTTGGCGGACGGATTGCTTTACCGTCACTGGAATTTTTGGAAGGATGGAAAGCGAACACATACCCTCGTTTATGATTTGGAGAAAAAAGAATACAGAGACCTGACGCCGGGTGATTTCGATTGGCCTTCGTTCTCGACAGGAGGCGGGGGATTCGCCTTCTCGCCCGACGGAAAAGAACTGTGCGTTACCTCGAATCATGATGTCAACGAGGCGTCGACAACCAACAAGGACTTATGGATCGTCCCCACAACCGGAGGCGAGCTGAGAAACATTACTGCTTCGAACAAGGCGTACGATGGCGAACCAAGCTACTCGCCCGACGGAAAGTACATCGCATTCAAAATGCAGGCTGTCCCCGTATTTGAAGCCGACCGCTTCCGGTTGGCGCTCTACGACCGGGCGACAGGAATGATCAGTGTCTTGACCGGATCTTTTGATTATTGGGTTGATCATATCGAGTGGGCACCGGATTCGCGTAGCATTTACTTTACAGCGCATGTAAAAGGAAATGTTCCCCTCTACAACATTGATCTCAAATCAAAAACTGTACGGGAAATTATCAACGCGCAGACTATCGATGCCTTCGTTATTTCTCCTGACGGGAAGTCGATTGCGTTCGTCCGCCGTTCGGTCGGTGAGCCGCGTGAAATCTGGCGGGTTGACGTCAACGGCAAGAATCTCAAACGTCTGACATTCTTCAATAAAGAACTTCAAGATGCGGTGGACATTCGTCCGGCTGAACAGATGTGGATTCCATCACCGACGGGCAAGCTGGTTCATACATTCATCGTGAAGCCACACAACTTCGATCCGCAGAAAAAGTACCCTCTCATTCTCAATGTGCATGGCGGTCCGCAATCACAATGGACTGACGGCTTCAGAGGTGACTGGCAGGTCTATCCGGGCTCGGGGTACATAGTTGCCTTCCCAAACCCTCATGGCTCAATAGGTTACGGACAGGCCTTCACCGATGCGATCTCCAGAGATTGGAATGGCAAGATCATTCAGGATGTTATGGCGGTTACTGATTCATTGGAGCGCCTCTCCTTCGTCGATAAGGAGCGGATTGGCGCGATGGGTTGGTCTTACGGCGGATACGTTATGATGTGGTTGGCGGGGAACACGACGCGGTTCAAAGCACTGGCTGCCATGATGGGAGTGTACAATCTGACAGCCATGTACGGCACAACGGAAGAGCTTTGGTTCCCCGAATGGGATTTTGGCGGAACTCCGTGGACTTCCGATTTGTATCAAGAACATTCACCCAATAATCATGTCAAAAATTTCAAGACGCCGACACTGGTGATCACCGGGCAGAAGGACTACCGTGTTCCCTATTCACAGAGTCTTGAGTTTTTTACCGGGCTGCAGAAGATGGGTGTGCCGTCCCGCCTGATTGTGTTCAAGAACGACGGGCACTGGCCGAGTGGCATCAAGTCCATGCCTTTTTATTACAACGCTCATCTCGATTGGTTCCACAAATATCTCGGCGGCCCGGCGGCGCCGTACGATATGACGATGATGCAGCGCAATAGAGTGTTTGGCAAGTGATCTGATGGATCTTGCGCGCATCGGACTGCTCATCGGAGCGGGTTTCATTGCCGGATTAATGAACGCCATAGCCGGCGGAGGGACAATTGTTACGTTTCCATCTTTGATTTTCTCGGGACTAAACTCGATTGTTGCGAACGCCACAAGCACTGTTGCGCTGCTTCCGGCGGCGCTCAGCAGCTTGCTCGGGTACCGGAAGCGGGTTCCTGCAGTTTCTTCCTGGCTGAAGCTTTTTTCACCTGTCAGCCTTGTCGGGGGGTTGTTGGGAGGAATCTTGTTGACAAAAACGCCAACTGAGACCTTTGACTGGCTTGTTCCTTTCTTGATATTGCTCGCAACGGTGTTGTTCATGAGCAATAGCCTTGTCAGCAAATACCTGCTGCCTGCGTCTGCACAATTTGGTCTGCAGCCGTCAAGAGGATGGATTACCGGCGCTGTCGTTTTTCAGTTCTTCGTTGGTGTGTACGGCGGGTACTTTGGTGCCGGGATCGGCATATTGATGCTTGCTTCTTTCGCACTGATCGGGTTCAAAGACATCCATGAAATGAACACTGTAAAGGTTGTGCTTGGATTTCTGTTGAACCTTGTGGCGGCAGCTTACTTTGCGTGGAGTGGAATTGTGGACTGGGAGTCGGCAGGTATCATGGTACTCGGCGCAATTGCCGGCGGATTCGTGGGAGCGCATTATGCTCAGAAAGTGCCGCAACAGGTTGTACGCGGCCTGGTAACAGCAATCGGGCTGGTTCTCTCAGCGGTGATGTTCTATAGACAATTCATGGAGGACTGATTTCGATGACAAAATCACATCCTATAGATGAAGAGTTCTTTCCGCCGTTTGACGGATTTCCGAAAGGGAGCATTGGTTTCTTCAAGCGGTTGAAGAAGAACAACAACCGCGAGTGGTTTCTCAAACACAAAGAAGAGTATGAAGAGACCCTCAAGTTCCCGATGCAATGCCTTGTTGCGACGCTCAGTCGTGAGTTGCGGGACGAGTTGCCGGAAATGGAATTCAATCCACGGAAGGCCATTTTCAGGATTCACCGCGATGTACGCTTCAGCAAGAACAAAGCTCCCTACAAGACAAACATCGCCGCAGCGGTGGAGTTGAAGGGAAAGAAAAAATCTACCGAAACACCCGGACTCTATGTCGGGATCGAACCGGGGTCGATCTTTGTCGGTGGGGGATTGTACATGCCGTACGGAGAGCAGTTGAAATCAATCCGCAAAGCGATTGCCAACCGTCCGGATGAGTATTTATCAGTGGTAGAAGACAAGCGCTTCAAGAAAGTGTTCGGAGGAATAATGGGTGAAAAGCTCATGAAGGCGCCACTGGGTTTTCCCAAAGACCATCCGATGATAGAGCATCTCAAACACAAACAGTTCTTCGTGGGTAAGGAGTGGGACGATGAAGCTCTCTGCTACTCGAAGCGCTTTGCCTCCGTTGTGGCCGATGTCTTTCGTGATACAATGCCCCTGGTCCGGTGGCTTATCAAAGCAACATCCTAAGATTGACTGTTCTACTCAACTTCCGCTACAGCTATGGAAATCGTAATTGTATCTGTCGTAGCATTCCTGACCGCAGGACTCACGCTTTTTTCAGGCTTCGGTCTGGGAACATTATTGTTGCCGGCGTTTCTTTTGTTCTTTCCGGCTCAATTGTCGGTTGCAATGACAGCCATCGTTCACTTCCTGAACAATCTCTTCAAGCTTGCGTTGCTGGGAAGGCACGCCGACTGGAAGGTCGTCCTGCGTTTCGGTATTCCTGCAATTATTGCCGCATTTGGTGGAGCTGCGCTGCTCTTCTATTTGTCTGATATAGAACCCCTTCTGCGCTATACGATCGCAGGGCGCGTCTGCACCATCACGCCGGTGAAGCTCACTATGGGGTTGTTGATTGCGGGATTCGCGTTATTGGAGGTCCTTCCCGCGTTCCAGCGCCTTCAGTTCGATGAAAAATACCAACCTTTTGGCGGTTTGCTCAGTGGTTTTTTCGGAGGGCTCTCGGGGCATCAGGGGGCATTGCGTAGTGCATTCCTAATCCGGGCCGGACTCACCAAAGAGGCATTCATCGCAACCGGAGTCGTAATTGCATGTCTGATCGATTTCACACGCCTCGGGGTGTACGCGCAGCAAATCGCGGCCTCTGGCTTCCGGGATAATGCCGCTTTGCTGGTCTCTGCGACATTGAGCGCCTTTGCCGGTGCGTATCTCGGCACGCGACTGTTGAAAAAAGTGACGATGAAGATTATCCAACTCATCGTGTCAATATTGTTATTTGTGATTGCATTGCTGCTGATGACCGGGATTATATGACGTTGGAGTTGACATTGAATTCTGCTGTTTGCTTCTTGAAGGAGTGATACAAACAAGAGGCGTCGCATGTTCCAGGTTAAGTCTCTGTCGTACGAGCATAACGAACTTATCCCCACAGAGTATTGCCACCCGACCGTAGTCGGCGGCCGAAACACCTCACCCGGTTTCGCATGGTCCGACCCACCCATTACCGCAAAATCTTTTGTGCTGACGATAATCGATCCTCACGAGGTTGCGAAGAACTGGGTACACTGGATGGTCGTCAATATCCCGTTCAGGGAGAGGAGAATTGTGGAGGGGGTGTCGCGCACGAATTCGCTGCCTGCCGGTGCCCGTGAGTTGATCAACAGTTTCGGCGAGATGGGATATGGAGGGCCGGCACCGCCACGAGGTTCAGGCGTTCATCCGTATGTTACAACGTTGTACGCCCTGAATGTTCCCGTTGTCAGCATTGGTATCAGTTCATCATTAAGGCAACTGATGGGTGTCATGGAAGGAAAGATTATTGCGGAAGCCGAAACAACAGGTCTGTATGAGAGGAAATGATTCCTACGACAGAAGCTGCCGGACGTATTTTGCGATCGCCGGGGATGCTGTTAGCCCTGGTGATTCAATTCCGATAAGGTTGATAAGGCCGCTCAGCCCGCGATCGGCCTCGTGGCGTATGATGTAATCCTTCACCGGTTCTCCTTTCGCCTGCAGCTTCGCCCTGATGCCGCTATAGTCGGGGGTGAGATCTTCGTCGGTGAGGGAGGGAACAATCCGCCGGACCGATTCCGCAAACGCATGCCGCTTTGATTCATCCACCGTGTAATCATATGACCGGTCGGGGAGATACTCCACGTCCGGACCGAACTTGAGCCTTCCACCCAAATCAATAAGGGCATGCACGCCCAGAGATTCCTTGGGAGGAATAGGATAGATGAGCCTTGACACCAGTTTGCTCTTCGCGTTCGTAACTGCGAAATAGCTTCCCTTGCAGTGATGCAATCGGTATCCGACTGAGTCAACATCAATCCCGGCGAGAGCGGCAATTGTATCACTCTCCAGGCCGGCAGCGTTAATGACAATGTCCGACGTAAACGTTGAAGCTTCCCCGCTCTCCTGAATCGTCACCTCGAAATTGCCATTCGCCTTTGAGAGTTCTGTGACCTTGCAGCGGGTCAGCACTTCGGCGCCGTTGTGTTTTGCCGTGTGATGGAAATAATCCATCAATCCATGCGCACTGATGATGCCGGTGGAGGGCGAGAGTATGCCCCCTACTGAGGCGATGTTCGGTTCCAAAGCCAGCACTTGACTGCCACTCAGCATTTCCAGCTCTACACCGTTCTGCTTTCCGTGGTTAAACAGCTTTTCCAGTTGTGGCAGCTCGTCGGGTTGTGCCGCAGTGACGATTTTTGTGATGCGCCGGAAGGCAATCTCGTGCTTGTCGCACAACTCATACAGAAGATGTTTTCCTTCTACACAAAGTTTTGCCTTGAGCGAGCCGTGGGGATAATAGATGCCGGCGTGAATCACCTCGCTGTTCCGGCTGGATGTTTCCGTGCCGTATTTTGGATGGCGTTCGAGAAGAAAGAGGGGGGAGTAGGTCTGTGAGAGTTCCGCTGCGATGGCGAGGCCGACAACACCGCCGCCGATCACGGTTACCGCAACATCTGCCATAAACTCAAATTACTGTTGGTTGTTCGATTACCACCCAACTGTCGTCACGGGTGATGTTTCCCTGCTTGAAGAACGTGTATGAATTTTCCATCCGCGAGTTGATCAGCACTTTCAGTCCGTTCGAGTATTCAAACAGCGGAATGTCGTATGGTGAATCGCTCACAACAATCACCGGTGGTTCCGGCAGAGCCTGCTTCAGAATTTCCACTTTGCCCTCGAGCACGGGGACAGGACTTTGTACCCGGGGTGTCAGGACATTTGCCGAAGACTCAAGGTCGATGCCGATTAACCTCTCCCGGGGTATGTTGAGCCGCTCGAAGACCGGCTGTATGCTCCACTTGTTGCTTCCGGAAACCGCCCAAATATCAAACCCACGGGACTGTAATTCCGTGAGCAGCTTCACGGATTCGAAAATGTAGCGGATCCCCTTCGGGGCGCTGTGTTTGCCGAATTTCCGTGTGGAAATCGGAGCCTGTATCTCTTCTTGAAAGGTAGCCCGGGCGATCTTCTCAACTTCTTCGATTGTGAACTTTGAAAGGAGTTTGGCGATATCGGCGCACGCCTTTTCGGTTTTGCCTTCCATCAATTGCCCGAAATACCATTCAAGAACCATTTCGGCAAAAGAGACATACCGCCGGTCGGTAGTCCGCTTCTCGACGGGGAGTGCAGCAAGCGCATTGAAGAGGTTATCGAGTTCCTCCCGCTTCGGGTGATCAAGCCAGAGATTTGCAGGGCTTACACGCAACAAAAACCGCTCGAGTTGGTGATAGAGCATTGCCTCCCCGATATCACCTTTGATGATTGTACCGTCACAATCAAAAATGGCGACAGGGCGGGTAGCCGAGCTGTTTTTCCCGATTGCATCAAGAAAAGAACTGAGTTGAGGAGAAAAATCGAGAGACATGCCGCGCCGGTTGATTTCTGAAAAAAACCCCGACTAAGATATAAACCAGCGGGGACAGGAGCAACAAGCCGGAAGACCTCGTTTTCGTCTCCTTTGCAAATCGGCTGCGAAAAGTATATATTGTTGGCGCATTTGAGCGAGTCCGTTCCGAACGTTATCGGAATCGGACTTTTGTGTTATTGGACTTTTTTGGTGTGAATGAACGAGACCCGCAACTTTTGCATAATTGCCCACATCGACCACGGCAAGTCCACCATTGCCGATCGTCTGCTTGAGCAGACTGGAACGATTTCCGCCCGCGAAATGAAATTCAACCAGGTGCTTGACGACATGGACTTGGAGCAGGAACGGGGAATTACCATCAAGCTCCACGCCATCCAGATGCGTTACCAGGCGAAGAACGGGAATTCTTACACCCTGAACCTTATTGATACGCCGGGACACGTTGACTTTTCATATGAGGTCTCGCGCTCACTCGCTGCGTGTGAAGGTGCTCTGCTTGTCGTCGACGCATCACAAGGGGTGGAAGCTCAGACCATCAGCAACCTTTATCTTGCGATTGATGCAGGACTGGAGATCATCCCCGTACTCAACAAGATCGACTTGCCAAGCGCGATGATTGAAGGGGTTAAGCAGCAGATCAAGGATCTGATCGGGTGCAAGGATGAGGAGATCATTCTTGCGAGTGCCAAAGCGAATCTGGGAATCGACGAGATCCTGGAAGCAGTTGTGAATCGCATTCCGCCCCCCAGGGGGGATGCGGATGAGCCTCTACGAGCGCTGATCTTTGATTCCATGTTTGATGTCTACCGGGGATCGATTGTTTACCTCCGAGTGGTAGACGGCACACTCCGTGAAGGGGAGAAGATCAGGTTTTTCCACAACGGCAAAACATTCGAGGCGGAAGAAGTCGGGACTCTTGGCTTGAAGCGTGTTCGGACTGCTGAATTGACGGCGGGGAACGTAGGCTACCTGATCGCCGGCGTTCGCGATGTGCATGACACCAAAGTGGGTGATACAGTGACATCGGCAACGAAGCCCGCAGAGGAGCCCCTTCCCGGATACAAAGACGTGAAACCGATGGTGTTCAGCGGCGTCTATCCCACTAATGCCGAGGATTTTGAAGACCTGCGCGCGGCAATCGGCAAACTGCAACTCAACGACTCGGCGCTTGTGTTCGAGCCCGAAACTTCCACGGCACTCGGATTCGGATTCCGTTGCGGATTCCTCGGCCTTCTTCACATGGAAATCGTGCAGGAACGGCTTGAGCGCGAGTACAATCAAAACATCATCAACACGGTACCGAACGTTGAGTACCGGGTGACCAAATCGAACGGCGAAGTTGTCGTTGTCGACAATCCTTCCTTCATGCCTCCGATCGGACAGATCGAAAAAGTGGAGGAACCGTTCATCAAAGCACAGATCATCGTCCCGACGGAGTATGTCGGCAACATTATGAAACTGTGCATGGATCGTCGCGGCATCTACAAAAACACGACGTACATCGATCCGACACGTGCAGACATTCACTATGAAATGCCGCTCTCCGAGATTATTTTCGATTTTTACGACAAACTTAAATCCACCAGCCGCGGCTATGCCTCGTTCGATTACGAGATTCTGGATTTTCGGGAGTCGGATCTGGTAAAGCTTGATATACTTCTCAACGGCGAATCGGTAGACGCTTTTTCGACGATTGTTCACCGGGACAAAGCACACGAATGGGGTAAGAAACTCTGCGGCAAACTCAGGAAGCTGATTCCGCGTCAGATGTTTGAGGTCGCTATTCAGGCTGCGATCGGATCGAAAGTGGTCGCCCGTGAAACGATCTCTGCAATGCGGAAGAATGTTCTTGCAAAATGTTATGGCGGAGACATTTCACGCAAGCGCAAGTTGCTCGAAAAACAAAAAGAGGGCAAGAAGCGCATGAAACAAGTCGGGAGAGTCGAGATTCCGCAGGAGGCGTTCCTTGCGGTGCTCTCGATGGAGGATGACGAATGATCAATACTAATCTCCAGTAAGGAATCCAATGGCAAAAGAACTGCGCAAAGATGCGTCGGAATCACCCCGGTCGTTCAAAGATTATGTGAAGGATATTGTCTTTGTCGTTACGGCGTTCCTCGTTCTCAACAGCATGGTTCTGGCGGCGTTTCAAGTCCCGACCGGTTCGATGGAGAACGAGATCATGGCCGGCGATTTTCTGTTCGTCAACAAGTTTATCTACGGTGGCAGCACGCCAAGGACGATTCCCCTGACGAACATCAGGATTCCCTGGTTCAGGGTGACGGATGTTCTGCCGTTTCTGAAGTGGCGTGACGTGCAGCGTGACGATGTTATTGTATTCGAGTTCCCCGGGGAGCGGGACAAGGTCACGTCGGAAGAGTTCATGTTCTACCTCAAGCGTTGCATCGCGCTGCACGGCGATACGGTCCAGATTGTCAATCGCGTTGTGCACATCAACGGCGAGGCGATTCCGTTCCCGCGCAACGTGAAATTCAACAGTGCGCGCATCATCCCCCCCGGTGTTCCGGATAGCCGGATTTTTCCCGTCGGTGAGCCTTTCAACGAAGACAACTGGGGACCGATGGTTGTTCCCAGCAAAGGCGATGTTATTCCTCTGTCTCCCTTAAACATCATCAAGTGGAAGACCTTTATCGAGCGTGAAGGGCACAAAGTCCAGGTGGATAACGGCGGGCGCATCATGATTGACGGTCAGGTCGTGCAACGCTACACAGTCCAGCGGGACTACCTTTTCGGGCTTGGCGACAATCGTGACAACAGTCTCGACTGCAGATTCTGGGGCTTTATTCCGAAGGAGAGTGTTGTCGGATCGCCGGTGATTGTGTACTGGTCCTGGAATCCCGATCTGTCGCTCTTCACCAGCCCCGTTGCAAAACTTGCGAGTATCAGGTTCAATCGCATTGGTTCGTTGATTCAGTGATGGTGGACGGATCTGCTCCGGCGTCGTCGAATCGGGATGACAGTTCCCAGACGCTCGGGTTACGTGACTATGTGCAGATCCTTTTGGTGGCGGTGGCGGTTGCCTTATTCCTCCGCACCTGTGTTGTTGAGGCCTACCGCATACCGAGTGAATCAATGGAACACACTCTGCGTGTGGGAGATTTTCTTCTCGCCAACAAGTTCATTTACGGAGCGCGAACACCATCCGCCATTCCCTTTACGGATGTGAAGCTTCCTGAAGTCCGCTTTCCCGCGTTCAGTGATCCACGGCGGGGAGACATTATGGTGTTTGAGCTTCCCCCGTACGCTCGCACTCAATACAGCTACTCTTCTTACAACTACGTCAAGCGATGCATCGGACTTCCCGGCGATACCGTTGTCATTGTTGACCGTCGTGTCTACGTCAACGGTGACTATGTGCCGCCGTTGCCGACGGCAAAGAAAAGCGAAAGGAACATTGTACCCGGGTCATACGGCGACCCGAGGATATTTCCCAGGGGCTCGGGCTTCAACGAGGATAACTATGGTCCGGTCGTGGTGCCGGCGGCTGGTGAGGTAGTCTCTCTCGATACGAATTCCTTTTTTGTTTTGAAAGATATCATCCGTTACGAAGGGCATGAAGTGGCGCTCTCCGATGAGGGTACGGTAATGCTCGATAGTGTTGCCGCCACTTCGTATCGTATAAAACGAGATTACTACTTCGTCATAGGGGATAACAGGGAAAACTCGCTGGATAGCCGTTTTTGGGGATTTGTGCCTGCTGACCGACTTGTTGGCAAGGTGATGTTGATTTATTGGTCGTGGGAGGACGATGGTATGCCGCGTCCGTTTATCGAGCGGCTCTCACGCATCCGTTGGGAACGCATCGGTACGATTGTGGATTGAGAGAAGAAGAAATGGCGTCGCTGTACCTTCACATACCGTTTTGCGAGAAGAAATGCCTCTACTGCGATTTCTACTCCCTTGAGAATCTCTCGCTGCGCGAGGATTTTCTTGCAGCACTTCGTCATGAGATAGAACTATACGCCAGCTATGGAGCGAAGGCCCGTTTTGAGACCATCTTCTTCGGGGGAGGAACGCCTTCCCTTCTCTCGCCGCAGCAACTGGGGTCCATCCTTGAGCATCTCCACAAGTTTTATTCGGTCGAGCCCGATGCTGAAATTACCGTCGAGACAAATCCCGGGACCGTAACGAAAGAAAAACTCGCCGCATACCGTTCACTCGGAGTCAACAGACTCAGCATCGGCATACAGTCGTTCCACGAGCAGGAGTTGAAGTTCCTCAGCCGTATACATGACGCGAAGCAGGGGATTGCATGTGTCCACGATGCGCGTGCTGCCGGATTCGACAATGTGAGCATAGACCTGATGTATGCTCTTCCCGACCAATCGCACGATGACTGGCGAAAGACGCTTGAGCAGGCAATGCTCTTGGAGCCTGATCATGTTTCAGCTTACGGATTGATAGTCGAGGACGGGACTCCGCTCGCCCGTTTAGTTGCATCAGGAACTGTTTCGCCGAAGCCGGCAGAAGAGGAGGGGGATTTTTATGATTTCACTATGCAGTTTTTCGACGAACACGGCTATGAACATTATGAGGTTTCGAACTATGCCCGCCCGGGCCGCAGGTCGCAACACAATTACAATTACTGGCGGCATGTGAACTATCTTGGTTTCGGGCCTTCCGCTCATTCGTTCTGGCAGGGGTCCGCACAATCCGCCCGGCGCTGGTTCAACATCCCTAATCTCTCACATTATTGCGAGTCCGTTCGCAAGAATGCGCTGCCACTCCTTTCTGATGAAGCGATCTCACCACAACAGCTTCAAACTGAACGGATATTCCTCGGGTTGCGCAGCGACGGTCTTGATCTGCAACAACTCAAACAAGACTTCGGGCTTGACTTGCTTGAGACCAAGGGCGAGTTGATTGCGGCGTTGAAGGATTCCGTTTCTGTTGAAGGAGCCACGCTTCGGCTAACTCGCAAAGGCTACCTGCTTTGCGATGAAATCTGTTCCCGTCTGCTTCCATAATTTACGTTGAAAATCAAGCCCTTTTCACCTATCTTTATCAAGTTATTCACTTATCAAGGTTTACAGCAATTTCCTGACTCGAGGTTTCCATGACGCACAACCAAATTAATCGCATTTTCGGGGCGTTGGCATTTTTAATCCCGATGGGTGTGTATGCTTTCACAATTGCTCCGACTGTGGTGTTCTGGGACGTCGGAGAGTTTATTGCGGCGTCGTGGATGCTTCAAGTACCGCACCCGCCTGGTTCGCCTCTGTTCTTGTTGCTCACGCGTCTGGCGATGATGGTGCCGGTCGCAGAGGACCTTGCAGTCCGGGCACATTTGTTTTCGGCGTTGCTGAGCGCGTTGGCCATCATGTTCACATACCTTGTGGGCGTACGTATGTTGATGAAGTTGCGCGGCCGTCCCGAGATGTTGGCGGACAAGGTCATCACGTACGGCGCATCATTCATCGGTGCGATGACGCTTGCCTTCTCAACCACATATTGGAACAACTCCATTGAAGCCGAGGTGTACGGAGCCAGCATGTTCTTCCTCACTGCGATTATGTGGCTTGCGATGCGGTGGGACGAGCGTTCGGAAAATCCGGGCAACGAAAAATACATTCTGCTTATCTCATACCTGATCGGTCTCTCTCTTGGCGTGCATCTTCTTGCGCTGCTCGCCATCTTCCCGGTCTTGATGATCATCTACTTCAAGAGATACGAATTCTCGCTGAACGGCTTCTTCAAGTTCGGGCTTGTTGCTGTCGGTATCTTTTTTGTCGTCTATCCGGGTATTGTGAAGTATATGCCTGCGATGATGGATGGCGAATTCATGGGACGCAAAAGCGTCGTGTGGGAGGTGCTCCCTTGGATTCTTCTATTAGGCAGCATCTACGGAATCTACTACTCCTTCGTCCACAAGAAGAAGATGCTGCACATCGCCCTGCTCAGCGGCGTCATGATCTTCTTCGGTTATTCCACTTATACGAGTGTCATCATCAGGGCAAACGAGAATCCCCCGATGAATGAGAACGATCCCAGCAACCTCGCCCGCCTGACATCATATCTGGGCCGTGAGCAGTACGGCAACGCTCCCGTTATGCAACGCCGCTACAGCCAGGAGCCGCAGCATCAAGGGATCTATACAAATTACACCAGCGACATGGATTTCCTAATTCGCTACCAGTTGAATCATATGTTCTTCCGGTATGTCGGCTGGAATTTTGTCGGGGCGGCAGGGGATACGCAGGATTCAGGCGTTTCATGGAAAGATACCGGGGGGATTCCTTTGCTCATCGGGTTATTCGGGTTATGGTGGAACTTCAAGCGGGATTGGAAGATGGGCCTTGTCCTGGTCGCCTCGTTTATTATTCTCGGACCAATCCTTGCGCTCTACCAAAACCAGCAAGAGCCTCAACCTCGTGAACGTGATTACTTCTATGTTGGGGCCTACTACATCTTCTGCATATGGATTGCGATCGGCGTGAGCGGAATCTTCGATCTCATCAGATCGAAAGTGGGAGCGGGTCAGGTGTCGCTTGCGGCCGGAGCCGTCGGGATCTTTGCATTGCTGATGCCGGCGAACCTCGTACGTGTCAATTTCGAAAGTCACGACCGCCGGGGCGACTATGTTGCCTGGGACTACTCCTACAACATCCTGCAGACGTGTGAGAAAGACGCCATTCTCTTTACGAACGGGGATAATGATACATTTCCTCTATGGTATCTGCAAGATGTGGAGGGGATCCGGCGGGATGTCAGGGTTGTCAATCTGAGTCTTGTAAACACGCCGTGGTATATTCAGCAAATGAAGAACAAGCCGTACTACGAAGAAGCGAAAGCCGTGCCCATCAGCATTCCTGATGCGCAGATTGCAGAAATTCAACCTATGAGGTTCGAGGCGCGGACCTTCACGCTTCCGGTGCCTCAGTCCGTGTACAGCCGGTTTGGCATCAATGATTCCTCCATTACCCAGCAGGGGAACATACAGTTCACCATGAGGCCCACACTGCAATACGGCTCGATCAGTGCTATTCGTGTTCAGGATCTGATTGTTCAGGACATTATCACGACGAACAAATGGCAGGTCCCGATCTATTTTGCGGTCACATGCTCGCCGGACAGCAAAATCGGGTTGGATGAATACCTCTGGTTCAATGGCCTTGCGTGGCGGCTTGAGCCCCGAAAAATCCCTAATCAGGATGCCGGCATCAATGCAGATATTGTCGAAGCCAACCTGTTCAATGAACCGGAAGGGTTCTCAAAGACCCCGCAGTATGGTTACAAGTTCAGGGGCATTAACGATCCGAATGTGTACTATGATGAAAACACCACGCGTCTCATGATCAACTACCGCTCGGCATTCATCCGTCTTGCGCTCTACCATGCGAACGTGACCGGGGATAGTCAGAAGGCGCTTGCAAGCCTTGACAGGATGGAGGCGCTCATTCCGAGAAGCAAGATTCCGGTCGGTTGGGAGTTGCTGTCCGATATCGCTTCGTTCT
>CAZBWR010000089.1:0-14583 GCA_964495695.1 uncultured Chitinophagales bacterium
TATTCCCGTTGCGTACGGGGCAATTGGTGCAGGATGACACAATTCTTCCATCGACTACAATTTACCTTCCGGCTCTCTTGGAGGTCTCCCTTCCGTGGTGCACACCACGAGCTGTCGCATCACGGTGCGGTTGAGGTTCATGTTGGGGGCCGGTATACTGTACCGACGATGATTCCCTGACCAGGTTCAATGTCCGATAGTTCGCTTGCCCGGGATCATTCGTGCTCGGAAGCAAGGCAATCCAACCCCTATGAACCGCGCGTCATCAAGATACGAGAAGTGTTCACAGATTTGGATTTATTCCGCTCCCTACCTGAAGGATTAACCACTCTTTCATCCTTTTGGGCGATTCCATTGTAGCTGGCCAACTGCTACCTTCTAAGAGATAGAAACCATCACGTTTCGCAGGTTGGTAACAAGATCACCATTACAATCCATAGTAACGTCGCCGGATACACGAGGCATGAGAAGAGTAGTTAAGGTATCGCCAAAGGCAAGAGCAATTGAGAAGAGAATTGCCAAGGAGCGTCTTTTGATGTCGGGAAGTCTGAATAGCTATCCTATCTCATCGCTACAGGTGTTGCCGTGCTATTTCGTTGGCTGTACTGCCAGCATTCCCGCGGCGGATACGGGTCCGCATCCGAGCCTACAAAGTGCTGTGAAACCTTCCATAGGACACAACTGCCCTCCTTGTTTAGAAGCTGCCCGACAGCTCTCTACTTCAAGGGGGAATTTGCGTGTGTGGTGTTGCGACGTGGTTCAGTATTCCGATCAAAACCGGGAAATGGATGAAAGGAGTTCACTGTGATTTTCACTATTACGATTATCATTATCATTGTCGCTCTCTTCGTGTGGCGGAGTGCCACCCGGAAAGAACGGCAGAATACTATCGTATTCCGGTCCACATCCAGGGTGAGTGCCTTGGTAGCGGTGGTCTTTGGCATTCTCGCCTTGCTTCAGAGCTTCACACAGATCCCTGCGGGACACGTTGGTGTGATTGATTTCTTCGGCATTGTATCGGAGAGAATTCTCCCGCCGGGGATCAACATCGTCAATCCGCTCGCAAACGTCGTCAAAATGTCTATTCAGACAAAAGAGCAAAAAGAAACAATGCAAGTGCTCTCACGCGAAGGGCTCACTATAGGATTGGAGGTAAGCGCGCTCTACAGGCTTAACCCCGATTCTGCAGCCCGCGTATATAAAACTGTTGCGGGCGGGGATTACGAAACCATTATTCTCGGGCCACAATTCAGGTCTATCTGCCGTGCAGTAACGGCAAGCTTCCAGGCGAGCGCGTTGTATTCAACGGAACGGGAACAGCTCGGTACGTCGATTCAACAAGAGCTTGCGAAGACCGTCGCACCTCGCGGCGTCACGATTGAGAACACACCAATTCGTAACGTGTTGCTCCCGACTCAACTTACCGAAGCTATTGAACAGAAACAGCGGGCGGACCAGGAAAGCCAACGCATGGAGTTTGTTCTCACGAAAGAGAAACAGGAAGCGGATAGGAAACGGATTGAAGCTAAAGGGATTGCTGACTTCCAGACGATTGTGGCAGCGGGCATTAGTGAGAATTTGCTCCGCTGGAAAGGCATTGAAGCAACTGAAAAGATCGCCAGCTCGGGTAACTCGAAGATAGTTATCATTGGCGCCGGGAAAGACGGTTTGCCAATCATTCTGGATACGAAGTGAGGTTCGATGACAGTCTTCTGTTCTAGACGTGCAAGCCTACTTACTAACGACGAACCAGAATAGGATAGTCTTCTTGAAACACTCGTAATCTCATTTGCATAGGAGAAACATCATGAGCAAAGGTCAAAACAGAAAGAAAGACGCAAAGAAACAACCGGCAAAAACCCCGAAAGAAAAGAAGGCGGCAAAACGGGAGAAGAAAAATCAAAAGGTGAATCAAGGGATTTTGACTCAAGTAACATAATTGAGTTCAGAATAACATAACCTAGGAAGGGTAAGCTCATGCTCTCGACAAAAGAAATCACAGGGTATGTTCAGGACGAGAATTCCACGTTACTGAAGGCAGTTGGTGCTGACGGAAACATCACAAACGTGCCGGAAGAGGCGACGATGAAAGCGAAAGAAAAACACAGTGACAGCCAATCAAAGCAAATCCAACACATAGCAACACCCGAGGTGCGGATTGTGGGTGTCAACACTGATAAGACACGGAGGAAGTCAGGTTCTGAAACGCTATACCGTGTGTATTTCACACTTTCGGAAAACCCGCCAAACGTGTGGAGGAGCCTCTTTGCAGAAGACTGGAAAGCCCTTGGTAAAATAAAACCGCAGTTGCAACATGAGGCAAATATCGACGGGGCATTTCTGTCTATCGATTGTTTACTAGTGGAAGTTGCTGACATATTATTGCCGGCCCTGAAACAAGCGGTTGCCGCAACGAACACATCCTACACGGATTTTGTACGCCAGGAAGGGCGGGAAAAAACACGGAAGGAGAACGTATGGAAGGATGAACGGGCTGCCGTGGATCAAATGGCCCGGCCGTTGAAGTTCGAGTGACGATTTTGGTCTCCCGGATGGCGCCATGTGCAGAGGTTGGTTCGATTGGCCGTAATGGGTGAGCGGTCTTCCGGCTAGTCAAACACGAGCAATTCAGCCATATCGGCTATGGTCTTGCGTTCGGGTTCATCATTCCGGCTTGCCGTAGGAATCCAGGAATCGGGCATCTACTCGCGATCAGCCGGCCCCCTCATCGGAACAGCGGACGCGAATTACCTGATTATCAGAATGATTCGCTTTTGACACGGGAATACCTCATAATTGCCTCGCTCATACTTTCTGATACATAGATCCATGGCACAGCTTTGCTGTAACATAATCTACGTTCGAACGAAACGGAAGCAAATTGGAGCTTTGTAGGACAATGACCATCAGTTCTTAGCGTAGAACCGGTCAGTGGGATCACTCCTTCGGGGCGGGTCATCATTAGTCCGAAAGGACTAGTTCATTTTCCATTCTTTCGGGCTATTCCACTTTGCAAATGTGTTTGGTACGTTGCATCAGGAGAATCCATTGAGAACTGATGCAAGGGAAGAAATCGTGCAACGAGTCCCCCTCAAGAAAGAAACCCTATTCCCCCCAACTGCATATGCTTGCGGTGTACGGGAACTCGACATAACACTGATCCGCCCCACCAACTACACTGATGACGGATATCCGATCCAGATGCGGGTTGGCGTCATTCGCAGCAACACGCTGACGCAAATGGGCACGCTTGCGCGCGATCTGGTGAGCTATCCATTCTTCAAGGGCCTGAATCTTCACGTTCGCTTAGTCGATGAAGCAATCCAGAGGGTACCACTAAAGCACATCATCAACCGCTCGAAAAGAAGCGGCGTGAAGACAATCGTCATGATCGTTGGAGTGCAATCGGGGCAGTACCCGCGGGCGCAAGATATTGCCGCGTGGTTTCTGCCACACAACATTCCCGTTATGATTGGCGGATTTCACGTTAGTGGTATGCTTGCCATGATCGGCCTTACTGCCGACCTGAGAAAAGCAATGAGCAAGGGAATGATTCTGGTTGCTGGTGAAGTGGAGGGTGAACGTCTGCCCAAGATTGTGGAAGATGTTCTGCAGGGACGATCCGAGCCGCTCTACAATTTCCTGAATCCGACCCCCGATCTCTCGAACATCCCGACGCCACGACTCTCAAAAAAAGATCTTAGAGGATTTGCATCGCCGTATAGCACGATCGACACCGGCAGAGGATGCGTCTTTACTTGTGACTTCTGTACAATTATCAATGTGCAAGGCCGCACGATGCGGTGTCGTGAACCGGAGCAGATCGTCGAGTTTGTGCGCCACAACTATCATGAAGCGGGAATCGTCCACAGTTTCTTCACGGACGACAATATCGCACGCAATCCGCGGTGGCGTGAGCTCTTTACCGGACTCATTCATTTGCGTGAAGAAGAAAACATTCCGTTCACGTTCATGATGCAGAGCGACCTTGCCGCACGGAAGGTCCCGCCGGGTGATTTCTTTGTCGTTGCGGCGCGGGCCGGATGCAACCAGGTGTTCTTCGGTGTGGAAAGTGTCAACCGTGACAATCTTCGTTCCCAGGGAAAATATCAGAATCAGGTTTCGGAGTACAAAGACCTTGCAGCACATCTTCATGCACTCGGGATTGCATGCCATGCAGGCTATATCCTGGGACTGCCGTTTGATACTTCGACAAGTATTGAGGAAGATATTCGCGAGCTTCAGCGGATTGGATTCAATTCTGCATCGTTCTATATACTGTCTCCACTGCCCGGCTCAAAAGATCATCAACGATGGTGGCGCGAGCGCAGATGGATGGAGACAGATTTCAATACATACGATTCGGCACACGTTGCCGTGACGCCTGAACGCATGACGCGTGATGAATTGATGACAGCCTATCACAGATCATGGGATCGTTTTTACTCCACCGAACACATGGTCAATGTCCTGAAGGTGTGGCGACATGATTGGTCGTATTATTGGAACCGGCTCTTTTTCTTTGCGGCATACTTGTATGCATCGAGAATCGAGCATCTCCATCCGATGAATTGCGGCTTCTGGACGGTGCGCCATCGGGACGATCGGCGTCCCGGCTTTGATCGGGAGGCGTTTGTTCCATTCTGGTGGAATCGGCTAAACACCATCAACACACGATTGTGGGGAATCGTGAAACTTTTCTTTCAACTCGAAGAAGTCTGGCTGCGGAGTCGTCCCAAGGGCAGGATTGAAGAAGCGCTTCATGATTTGATCGTCAAAACGAAACATGATGTTGTCGATTGGCGAGAATTGAAGGCACGGGAGCTCGTGGCGCTCTACAAAAAGCTGCGCGACGACATCCCGGAAGTGAAGGTTCCGTCCATAACTCACGTATGGTTCAAAAAGCACAACCCGTTCGCGGGCGCGCACACAAGGTCGTACGCTCAGCACACCTGGCAGCAGTGGTATCGTCATGTCTGGAACCCGCTGAAATGGCTTGAGTTGTGGCTGTTTGAATGGACGAATGCTGCACGATTCCTTACTCACCTTCTTAAAGAAGGAAAGTAAAAGAGAAGCAGGGATGGGCTCAATTCGGCTGGCGCATTGTATGATTCCTTCACCCTAATCTTCAAAACTGTTCTTACATGAAGTGGCGATATTCACTTCATGAATGCGCCAGCCGCTAATACAACCAGAGAAACGAACAGTTTTACATATGACCAGCGCGTTACTCGGGCTGCTGCGTCTGATCTTTCCGGCCTCTTCGCTTACATAGCTTGCCCGCTGGGATGAAGAATATGGCGGCATTCGTTACTCGCAGGCCATGTCTCCAGTGGGCAAATCAACTGTGCGGTAAATCTCAGGATCCCGAGGGCGAACCCATTGACAATCAATCAAACCTCACGAGTGTGCGAGATAAGGACGGAAAGTGAAGGCTGGTACCCTTGTAGGTTACTTCGCTTCGCAGAGCGAAGCTCGTAGAGCTCTTCTGCTTTTGCGAAAGCGGGGATTTCGCCGCGTTGCAATGGTGCATAAATCTGCCGCTGGAGATGTGCAGGTACGCGACCCATTCTTGGGGCGCTTTATTCTTCTCGTGAGCTTCGCGGCCACCCTGTTCGGCGTGTTAACCGGAGTCGTTTCCCTCGTTCTCCAATGGCCTGGCCCTTTGAATGGAACACTTTTCCCCCTGATTCCGATTCTGGCGGGTGGGTTCGGCGGAATCCTCTTTGGTGTCGTGTGGATGCGACGCTCGAAGCACGGGGTTGACCAAAAGTTGATCGGTGATCACTCACGATGGTTGGTTTCCGAGGAAACCGTGCTGATCCTTCAGGCACCCGTCGAGACGTTACGGGTTCCAGTGGCACTGCTTCGGCAAAGCTTCGAGGTCCCACCGCCGATGTTCGTCCAACACCCGGAAAGGGAGAACCCTGTGGGGGACATTCGAGCAACCGGAGTGCCGCTCTCGTTGCAACTCGTAAGGGAACATGCCCGTCGGCTGGCCAAGGAACATCGGATAGGTCCAGCTCCAGTGAAAGATACAAGGTTGCTTGACCTAATTGTACATGCCCGTCGGCAACTCCGTCACATCTGCTCTGATCTCTCCGAAGCGACACGATTGGATCTGACAGCGACACCAGCCGCCGAGTGGATCCTCGATAATGAGTACATCATCGAGGGTAACGTTCGCGACGTCCAACTAAACCTTCCACGGCGCTATTACCAACTGTTACCAACGCTTGCTAACGAACAGTATCAGGGTCTGCCTCGCATTTATGGGCTGGCGAGGGAACTCGTCTCCCATACGGACTTACGTCTGGACAAAGAAAATATTCTTGCGTTCATCGAGGCTTATCAATCTGAGAAGACGTTAACGATCGGCGAACTCTGGGCAATCCCGCAGATTGTGCGCGTGACATTGATTGAAGGCGTTCTGACTCTAGCGATGAGAGCTCTGATAGATCTGCGCGGGCGCGAGATGGCAGACTTCTGGGCAAACAGGCTGGCAACCGCTAATCGGCGCGATCCGAAAAGACTTTTTTCAATCCTTGCCGAGCTTGAGGAACATCAGCCGCATCCGAGTTCATACTTTGCAACTCAGTTGGTCGATCATCTCCACGACGAGGCGGGCGCCTTGGTGCTGGTTCAGGGCTGGCTTGAACGCACGCTCCGGAAATCTGTGAATGATCTCAGTCTGCGCGAACAAAACCGTCAGACAAAGGATCAGATATCCATTGCGAATGCATTCACCAGTTTGCGACAACTCGCCATGCTGGATTGGAGAAAGGTCTTCGAGAACCTCAGCGCCGTGGATCGGATTCTCCGACTTGATCCCTCGGGCGTGTACCCATTGATGGACTTTGACACCCGCGACCGTTATCGTGGTGCGGTTGAGAGAGTCGCACGTAGCACCGGTGAACGGGAAGAACAGGTCGCACAACGGGTTATCGAGATGGGAGAGCGAGCGGCGACTAAAGACGCGGAGGATGAACGAAGGATCCACATAGGCGCATATCTGATAGGTGATGAGAATCGCAAGTTTACCGGGGACGCCGGAAAGCGCTTTCTACCGCTGTACTGGTTCTATCGCCATCGGGTCGCAGTCTACTTTGCAGGACTTATTTTTCTTTCTGCTGCGTTTCTCTTCCTGATTGCCATGTCTGGCCTGAGCGGACAATCGATCGTGGTCCAGATCTTGATGGCGGCCCTTTTCCTGATCCCGACAAGCCAACTTTCGATTGAGGCAGTCAACTACCTTGTCACGCGACTTCTTTCACCGCACGTACTTCCGAAAATGGATTTCGAACTCTCCGGAATCCCGGATGCATTTCGAACCATGATTGTCGTACCCACGATGTTAGTGAATGCGAAGACGATCCGCTCAGATGTGGAAGCACTCGAAATCAGGTATCTTGCAAACAAGGAATCAAACCTACTGTTCAGCCTCTTCACGGACTACACCGATTCCGATAGCGAGTGTCGTGAGGACGACAAACTACTCCTCCAGACTGCCATAGAAGGTCTCGAAGACCTCAATCGTCGTCATGGTGCACAACGGTTCTTTCTTTTCCATCGTGAAAGAAGATGGAGTGAGTCGGAACAGAAATACATCGGGTGGGAGCGTAAACGGGGCAAATTGGAAGAGCTCAATCATCTGATTGATGGAACGCGACCTGAAGACGCCAGCCGTTTGGTATTCGTGGGGGAAGGGCGCCACCTTTCGAACGTGAGGTTTGTGATCACGCTGGATAGCGATACACAGTTGCCTCATGGCACTGCCCGCAGACTTGTCGAGACCCTGGCCCATCCCCTGAACCAACCGCGCTTTAACAGTGACGGGACAGTTGCCGCCGGCTCCTACTCGGTCATTCAGCCACGTGTGAGTCCCACACTGCAGAGCACGAGCGCATCCCTTTTCAGCAATCTTTTTGCAGACGCGATTGGCATCGACCCTTATTCCCAAGCTGTTTCAGATGTCAACCAGGATCTCACCGGCGAGGGTTCCTACCACGGAAAGGGAATCTATGACGTGCATGCCTTCAGCCGAGCGCTCTCAGGCAGGTTTCCGGTGGAACGGGTGCTAAGCCACGACCTCATTGAAGGAGCGCACGCCAGGGTGGGATTGGCCAGCGACATCGAACTCTTCGACGACTTCCCGCAAGGATACCAAAGTTACAGCAGACGGCAACATCGTTGGATTCGCGGTGACTGGCAAATCGCGGATTGGGTCTTCCCCCGCGTTACACAAGCGGGAGGAGAGGACGGAAAGAACCCACTCTCCAAATTTAACCGTTGGAAGATCTTCGACAACTTGCGACGAAGCCTGTTGCCAGTGACCAGCATGGGAATGCTGATTATGTCCTGGTTGATTTCCACCGAACTTGCATGGATTTCGACACTTGTTGTGGCCACACAGTTGTTCTTTCACCCTTTTGTACAGCCGTTCACTATGGCAACTACACGCAATGGGCTGAAGTCGTTCTCTCTCGCAAAGGTGGTGCACGACCTGTTGCGAGCAATCGCCGATGCAGCACTGCTGCCACATCAAGCCGGGCTTGCCTTGGATGCCATTGCGCGGGTGGCGTACCGTCGCTTCATTTCTCATCGCAAGTTGCTCGAATGGACTCCCGCACGGGCTGTGTATCGGAGTGACGGGGGCCGGTACGGGATGTTCACAGCTTCTCTGGGTCGGGCGAGCCTTCTCAGCGTGATAGTCGGCTTGGCGGTTTACCATTGGATGCCATCCACCCTTGTGATGGCGAGTCCATGGCTTGTCTTATGGCTTGTGTCTCCTGTGGTAGGGTTAGTATTGAACCTTCGATTGCATCCGGGGCAGAAGCAGTCCACGCTACCGGAAAGAGATTCACGGTTCCTCAGAAATGTCGCACGACGAACATGGCGCTATTTTTCCGATTTTGTCAGTGAGCAAACATCCTGGCTTCCGCCGGATAATTACCAGGTTGCCCATCAGAATCAGCTGGCGATGCGCACCAGTCCGACAAATATCGGCCTCTGGCTGAACAGTGTGCAGGCCGCGAATGACTTCGGCTATCTCACGGCTGACCAGGTCGTCGAAGTCCTGACACATTCCATGAAGACGATTGGAAAGCTGGAGCGCTATGAGGGCCACCTGTTGAACTGGTACGATATCAAAACGCTGACACCTCTTGAACCCCGCTACGTGTCCTTCGTTGACAGCGGAAACCTTCTCGGCTCGTTGTGGACACTGGAACATGGACTTGATGAATTGATGGCGGGACCCATCCTTGACAAGAAGGTCTTTGACGGGCTGAGTGACACCGCTGAAATCCTGAAAGATATCGTTAAACAGAAAGCCGTTGCCGTTTTTGATACGCGCGCTTTGGACAATCTCCAACGCTTGTGCGAGTCTCCTCCCGACCATATTGCTGATGTGATGAGTCTGCTTGATGAAGCAGAAGAAATCGTCAGCCTGTTGGCTGCTCAAGCGCACAAGCTTGCCGACGTTGACCCCGGTATATCGTATTGGGCGGGAGAAATGGAAAAACAAGTATCGGCGTGGATGGGAACAAAGAATCGTTATCTCGCATGGATCAAGATTCTCCAGGAAAAAAGTGAAGAAGAAGTTGCCAAGCTGGGAACGGATGCGCTGGCAGCGTATCGAGAGGGCTTGCGTCGCGCTCCTTCTCTCGTTGATCTTGCGCAGGGTCGCAGCCATTGTATCGAAGTACTCCGATCGATCCGTGAAGTGGATCCCCCTCCTGCAAGCGCCCTTTCTGAGTGGATCGACCGTATCATAGAAGCCTTCGCAAAGTCGCAATGGCTGGCCGGCGAGACGTTGGGTCTCAATGCGTCTCTCATCAACAGCGTGCGCGACCTTTCGGCTTCAATGAACATGAGATTTTTGTATGATGCTGATCGACGCTTGTTCTCAATCGGATATAATGTTTCTGAAGGTCGCATTGATGCATCTTACTATGATCTTCTTGCGAGTGAGGCACGTTTGGGGAGTTTCATCGCCATTGCCAGGGGCGACATCCCTGTTGAGCATTGGTTCTCGATGAGCCGGCCTTACGGGGCAATCGGGCGCCGGCGGGTGTTGCTCAGTTGGACCGGAACCATGTTTGAGTATCTGATGCCCCTACTCTTCCAACGTGCGCATGGAAATTCGCTTCTTGAAAAAGCGGCGAGAGAAGCCGTGGACGTACAAATTGATTACGGTCGCAGACTTCGTGTGCCGTGGGGAATATCGGAGTCAGCGTTTGGAGATTTGGACATCAACAAGACATATCAATACAAGGCTTTTGGTGTGCCGGAACTCGGGCTAAAGCACGGCATGGAGGAGGATGTAGTTGTAGCCCCTTATGCAACCCTTCTGGCAGTGAATGTCGAGCCCGTGGAGTCGGTGAGAAATCTCAGGCAACTGGTCGATCTGGGCCTTCTGAACGACTACGGATTTTGTGAGGCAATCGACTTCAGCAGGCAACCAAGTCGCAAAGGCGAACGGGGAGTGCTTATACGCGCATACATGGCACATCATCAAGCCATGGGTTTCCTGTCACTCACGAACCTCCTTCATGCAGATGCCGTCCAGCGGCGTTTCCATGCCGACCTGCGTGTTCGTGCGGTTGAGCCTTTGCTCCACGAGCGTGTTCCGATCCTTCCACCTCTTCACTACATTTCCACGCGGGAAAAAACCCCTTCAATGATGAAGATCGGTGAGGTCGCCCGTTCGGTGAGCAAATTTGCAACCCCGCACACGGGGACGCCCAAAACACAGATCATCTCTAATGGTCGTTATGGACTGATGGTCACGAACGCAGGAGGCGGGTACAGTCAGTGGGGCGACTTTGAAATTACACGCTGGAGATCGGATCGGACTCAGGATCAGCGGGGAACATTCTGCTACATCCGCGAAGCTGAGGCGAACCGACTGTGGTCCAACACGTTTCATCCTGTCGGGGGGAAGGATGAGGCTCACAGTGTTGAATTCGCTCTTGACCGGGCAACGTTTCGCCACGTTGATCATGGGATTGAAACCGAGACCGAGGTCATCGTCTCTCCGGAAGATGACGTGGAGATTCGGCGAATCACCCTCATCAATCGGTCCCTCCGCGCCCGCCACCTCGAACTGACGAGCTACACCGAGCTCTCGATGGCAGCGCATAATGCAGACCGCCAGCATCCGGCTTTCAACACGATGTTCATCCAAACTGAATCGGTTCCTGCATTGCAGTCACTCCTCGCGTACCGCAGGGCGAGGAGCAAAGATGAGCCGCCCGTTTTTGTGGCCCATCGCTTTACGCTTGAACACGGCCTGGATGACGTTATGCAATTCGAAACCGACCGGCGAAGATTCATCGGACGCGGGCGGACACTCGCGAACCCGATGGGCGTCTTTCAAGAGCTCGGCAATAGCCAGGGTTTTGTCCTTGACCCGATCCTCAGTTTGCGCCGGAGCGTAAAGCTCGGCCCGGGCCAGCGTGTCCGGATTTCCCATGTGCTCGCCGCTGCTGAAACGAGGAACCACGTCTTGAACCTTATGGGAAAGTACAGTGATCCTCATGCGATAGATCGAGCCATGGAATTCGCCTGGGCGTCAGCACACCTGGAGTTACGGCTTCTTCGCATACAGCCTGACGATGCGCGCCGCTTCCAGCAAATCGCAAGCCACCTGCTATTTCCGAATCCCCTGCTGCGCTCTCCGGCTGAACGCATCGAAGAAAACCGTAAGGGACAGTCCGGGTTATGGACTCATGGAATTTCCGGTGATGTTCCAATTGTGCTGGTAAGCATCGGTGAGGAACGGGATATCAGTGTTGTCCGTCAGGCGTTGGAGGCGCATACGTACTGGCGAAGACATGGACTGAAGGTGGACCTTGTAATTCTCAACGAGGAAGAGGGCGGTTATGAGCAACCGCTACGCGATCGACTTGAGCGCTTGATCCGAACGCACTCGATGCAGACCGGGACAGATCGGCCGGGTGGAGTGTTCCTGCGAAGCGTCGACCACATCCCGAAAGAAGACATTACATTGCTGCGCGCGGTATCGCATGTAGCGCTGGTGGCTGCTCGTGGGCCATTGTCCAAACAATTGGGCGTGCCGGTAGAGCTTCCCGGCCTGCCTAAACTCCTGACAGAAAAACGTTCTTCCCGGGAACCATCGGCTCCTCTCCCGTTTCTGACGCTGCAATACTTCAACAGTCTGGGTGGATTTACCGCGAACGGACATGAATACGTTATCTACCTCGGTCCCAACACTCACACGCCTGCTCCATGGGTGAACGTCATCGCCAATCCGACCTTCGGCACAATTGTCAGCGAATCAGGATCCGGTTTCACATGGTATGGCAACAGCCAGCGCAATCGACTGACACAGTGGTCGAACGACCCCGTAATGGATCCAACGTCGGAGGTGTTGTACATCCGCGACGAGGAAGCCGGCGTCTACTGGACACCAACGCCACTTCCGATCCGCGAAGAGGCTGCATATCGGGCAAGGCATGGGGCGGGATACACGGTGTTCGAACACAATAGCAATGGTATTGAGCAAGAGCTGACCGTCTTTGTTCCTGTGGATGAGAAAGGTGGAGAGCCGGTCAAGCTGCAGAAGTTACTGTTGAAGAACGACTCTTCCAGGCATCGCAAGCTCTCAGTGACGTATTATGTCGAATGGACTTTGGGTGAGAACCGTGAGTCTTCCCAGATGCACGTCGTGACGCAGTGGGATGATGAAGTGCATGCGCTTTTAGCCCGGAATCGTTTTCATCCTGAGTATGGAGATCGAATCGCCTTTGCTGCCATCAATCCGCCACCTATGTCCTACAGCGGGGATCGCACATCGTTCATCGGCCGCAACCGCTCACTCGGTAACCCCGCTGCAATGGATCGAGTCCGATTGTCAGGACGGGTAGGGCCGGGATTCGATCCGTGCGCGGCCTTGCAGGTCACGATTGAATTGGCTCCCGGCGAAAGCACGGAGATTACCTGCATGTTGGGCCAGGCCGCCTCGTTGAGTGAGGTTCAAAAACTGATTCTCACCTACAGGGAAAACACAGCTTTCGAGGCAGCGTTAAGCAAGACGAAATCGTGGTGGGATGACCTCCTGGGAACAATCGAAGTCCACACCCCCGAGCTCGCTGCGGATTTCCTGATCAACCGTTGGCTGCTGTACCAGAGCCTTAGCTCCCGTATGTGGGGGCGCTCTGCATTCTACCAATCTGGCGGCGCATTCGGCTTCCGCGACCAATTGCAGGATTCCACAGCTTTCCTCTACGCGTATCCCAGGTTGGCGCGGGAGCAAATCCTCCTTGCCGCGAGCCGTCAGTTCACGGAAGGCGATGTCCAGCATTGGTGGCATCCGCCAAGCGGCATTGGTATGCGTTCGCGAATATCTGATGACCTGCTATGGCTTCCCTACGCAGTGACCCAGTATGTCCAGACTACCGGCGATAAGGACATATTGAACATGGAGATTCCGTTTCTCAATGCTCCTACGTTGAACGTCGATGAACACGAGACTGTCTCCATGCCGGAGGTTACGCTGCATCGCGCGACGCTGTTTGAGCACTGCCAGCTTGCGGTCACACGCGGTCTGACGATAGGGCCAAACGGGTTGCCGCTGATGGGGACCGGAGACTGGAACGACGGGATGAATCTTGTGGGTGCCGGTGGAAAGGGGGAAAGCGTGTGGCTCGGCTGGTTCCTGGCGGAAGTACTGCAGGGGATGGTCTTGTTGTCAGATGTTCTGGGCCGGGCGGAGTTGAGTAGAAGCTATCAGCAACAAAGGCAGATGCTCATTCAGCGTGTTGAAAAAGTGGCGTGGGATGGTGAGTGGTATCGTCGCGCAACTTTCGATGACGGAACGCCTCTTGGTTCGTCGGCGAGTAAGGAAGCAAAGATTGATTCCCTGCCTCAATCCTGGGCTTGGTTAAGCGGCGCCGCCCAAACTGAACGCGCGGATATTGCCATGGACTCCGCATGGGAAAATCTTGTGCGGGAGAATGAAGGGCTTGTGCTTCTCTTTACTCCACCGTTCGACACATCGGAGCCATCACCCGGATATATCAAGGGGTATCCTCCGGGTGTGCGCGAGAACGGTGGCCAGTACACTCACGCTGCTCTGTGGTTTGCGATGGCCCTGGCTCGCCAGGGGAATGGAGAACGCGCGGCAAGAGTGCTGCGCATTCTCAATCCGATTGAACGCACACGTGATTCTGAAGCAGTATGGCGTTATGGTGTGGAGCCTTACGTCATCGCGGCTGATGTGTACCGACTCCCCGGACGGATCGGACAAGGTGGCTGGTCATGGTACACGGGTTCCGCTGCGTGGATGTATCGGGCCTGGGTTGAAGAGGTTTTAGGATTAAAGATAAGGGGAGAGACTCTCGAGATATCTCCTGTCATCCCGGGATGGTGGGACGGCTTTCACATGCGCTATCACCATGGAGAAGCCATCTACGAAATCCAAATCGAGAATCCGGACAAGTGCGAGCACGGCGTGTCGTGGGTGGAGATGAATGGCCAGCGTTTACGAGATGGAGTAATCCCGCTGGAAAGGGGTTTGGTAAAACACCGGATTCTGGTACGCATGGGAAATTCCGGAAA
>CAZBWR010000090.1:0-14507 GCA_964495695.1 uncultured Chitinophagales bacterium
CCGTGACTTCGGACCAGCCCGAAGCGCCGGAAGAGGAAGAAGAAAAACCGGCTGACGTTTCATAGCTGTTCATAAGAACAGGTTGTACAACACACCCCGCGTGATGAATGCGGGGTGTTGTATTTAGCAAACAAGCGCCGCTGCTGCGCAAACGCGTTGGACTGTGGACAGCGGCATTTGTGTTGGAACGCGGCAAGCGGCAGCGCAACCTGTCGCTTGTCGTTTTTTCATTTACTCAAAAGCATCTTGATAGTTCGAACATTTCCATTTGCCCGCATTCTGCAGAAGTAGACTCCGCTTGGAGAGGCAGAGGCGTTCCACGAAAACTTGTAGACTCCTCTTGCATAAATTCCCTCCGCCAAGACCTCAATTTCCCTTCCTAAGAGATCGAAAATTCTGACGGAGAGAATTGCATGCTCTGGGATCTCGAGGGAGATTGTGGTAGTTGGATTGAAAGGGTTCGGATAGTTCTGGCCAAGGATGTAGTTTTTGGGAATGGGCTGTTTCTCTCGCGCAACGGACGTCAGAATTCCAAATGTATCTCCCGCAATCACACACCCACGTAGATATGAAACGTAGTCTGGTTCGCCGTAAGTATAGACGAGACCGAACCTGCTCGCCAGCCACCGTTCCTCCAGCCATCCTGGGCCTGGTCCAGGATTGTAACGGTACACCTTGACGACTGTGCGGATTCCGAAGACATAAATACTCTCGATCCGCGCGACCCGAGCCCAGCTTAATGAGGGTATTCCTCCGCTTTGCCAAGTTTCTCCCGAGTCCGCAGCCAATTTGTAGCGTAGATAGTTTATGAAAGGATCTTGAGGTAACCAGTATACATTAAGTGCAGTATCAATTTTGTATGCAATATTGGATGAGTGACCATAGGAAATATGATGACTCCCCGACGAATCAACCGAATCTCTCGTAATTACTGAAGACAAATGACCCGAGTAGGAGTCAACATAATCCCATCGATCTCCCACGTGGTGCGGGAAGAAACTCTGGGGTGTCTGTGCCATTGTGTTCACTCCGAGCACAACATAGACTCCTATCAAAACGCAAAATCTGTTCATCATCGCAACCTCCTTCAGTGGATTGGTCGTTGACATTCGACGGCATTTGTGTTGTAACGCGAGAAGCGACAGCGCAACCTGTCGTTTGTCGTTTTTCTATTTTGTCAATAGCATCTTGATCGATCGAATACTTCATTTTGCTTGCATCCTGCAAAAGTAAACGCCGCTGGGCAAGTGAGATGCATTCCACAAAAACCTATGGACTCCGCCATCGTAGGTTCCTTCCGCCAACATCTCTACTTCTTTTCCCAACAAATCAAATACTCTCAAAGAGAGAGTTGAACGTTCAGGGAGCGAGAGTAAGACCGTTGTTGAGGGATTGAATGGGTTCGGGTAGTTTTGTTTAAGAACATATTCTCTGGCCACTGCTCGCTCTACTCGTGGCGTGGAAGTCAGAATCCCGAATGTGTCCCCGGCTATCACACACCCGCGTAGATATGAAATCTCATTCGGGTGACGATACGTGTAGATGAGCCCAAACCCGCTCGCAAGCCAGTCTTCTTCCAAACCAGAAGGCCCTGGTCCAGGACCATAACGATACACCTTCACAACTGTTCTGCGACCAAAGACATATGAGCTTTCAACTCGGGCCACCCATGCCCATCGAATTGCCCCCCATGCGGGATTCTCCCAAGAATCGCATGAATCAGCGCCGAGCCTATAGCGAAGATAGTTGTAGTTGGGTTCTTGTGGGTATTTGTACACGCGCAGAGTTGCGTCAATGCGGTAGTTAGGGTCGGTAGCATCATTGTACATGAGATTATGGCTACCATCTGATCCCAAGGAATCTCTAGTGAGAACGAGAGGTCCGCGAAATCCCCCATCGGAATACACATAATCCCATCGATCTCCAACGTGGTGCGGGAAGAAACTCAATGGATCAGCATTCTGCGCTAACGAAGCAGAACCCGAAACAAGTAGGGCAAATAGTACTGCGTAGAATATAGAACTGATGGTCATATCTTTCCTCCCTCTAGGGGGCCAAAGATGAAGATCGATGGGTACCGCTCGCTACACAATCAACTCATCCCATCACAATCAAAGAACAAGAGAACTACGTAGTGGGCAAGTGAACAGCATCTTCTTTGACTGCGGGTAATTTACAACATCGGTAAAGGGGTTGTCAAGCACAAATTTGACATTGTACGACCGGCGGCACAGCGAAACCATGCACACTCACAACAAACCCCGCGTGATGAATGCGGGGTGTTAGTGTTCTACATAGATTCAAAGCCCGGCGGGGACACCCGGTGTCAGTTCCACAACGCGGTTCTTGAATTTCGTGTGGAGATGTTTCCTCAGGAGTGCAGGCGTTCCCGTCAAGGGGGGGAAGGTGCCGTAATGCATACCGATGATAATGCGGGGCTTGATAAGGTCGCATGCCATCGCCGCTTCACGCGGGCCCATCGTGTACAAATCACCGATCGGCAGAATGGCAACATCCGGCTCATGCAGCTTGCCGATGAACTTCATGTCGCCGAAGAGCGACGTATCGCCTGAGTGATAGACGGTGTAGCCGTTCTCCATGCGTATCACAAATCCCGCCGCCTCGCCCCCCGCGGCCACGACCTTGCCGTCAACGTCAATGTCGCAGCTGTGGCGCGCATCCACCATCGTTATCGAGATTCCACCGATCTCCACGGTTCCCCCCTTGTTCATCCCCGTTACTTTCTCGAGTCCCTCACTCATGAGGAACAGCGCCAGTTCATAGATGCATACGACCATTGCGCCGGTACGCCGTGCGATTTCGACCGTGTTTCCCACGTGGTCGGAATGTCCGTGCGTCACGAGAATGAGATCAACAGACGGAATGGCTTTTGCATCCGCCGGCGCTTTCGGGTTCTCAAGCCACGGATCAATCAGGATAACTTTCCCGCCGGGGGATGTCAGAGCAAACGCCGAATGGCCGTACCACGTAATCGAAACATTGCCGTTCTTCTTTCTCTTGTTCATTGTCTCACCTGTTTTCTTTCTGGAGTTATGTATCGGGATGATGTGTTCAGGCCCTCCGGTCGAGGGCAAGATCAAGATTGACAGCGGCGCTGATCAGCGCAAGATGCGTAAAAGCTTGAGGAAAATTCCCCAGAGCCTCTCCGTGATGCCCGATTTCTTCGGCATACAGTCCCTGATTGTTGGCATACCCCAACATCTTCTCAAAAATGAGCCTTGCAGAATCGAGCATGGCTTTGTCCGTGTGTCCGGCCCGCGTCATGGCCTCGACGAGCCAGAATGTGCACATGTTGAAAGTCCCCTCTTCACCCGAAAGGCCGTCGGCGTACTCATTAAGGTTATAGCGATAGACAAGACCGTTGGTCACCAGTCCCCCCGAACCGGGAGTACGATTGATGGCATTGAGCGTGCTCAGCATCCGCGGGTCGGTCGGTGAAACGAAGAAGACGAGCGGCATGATGAGGTTCGCCGCATCCAGCGTGTTGCTTCCGTAGTACTGGACGAACGCCTTGCGGTCAGGGTTCCAGCCGTTCTTCATAATGTCGGTGTAAATCTGGTCGCGCACGCGCATCCAGCGCTCATGGTCCGCCGGAAATGAGCGCTTCGCCGCGAGTCGGAGCCCCCGGTCAACAGCAACCCAGCACATGAGTTTGGAATAGACGAAGTGCTGCCTTCCTCCTCTCACTTCCCAGATGCCCGTATCTCGCCGATGCCAATTGTCGCACACCCAATTCACGATGATGCGAAGCTTCGTCCACAAATCGTATGAGATCGGCGAACCGTACTTGTTGTACAGGTAGATCGAGTCCATCAACTCGCCGTAAATGTCGAGTTGCAGCTGATCGAACGCCCCGTTGCCTATCCGGACAGGGCGCGAGCCGCGGTATCCCTCAAGATGGTCAAGTGTTTCCTCAGTGAGTGTATGTCTGCCGTCGATGCCGTACATGACTTGCAGCGGCGCTCCGGGATTCAGATCATGCGCTATCCCGTCCAGCCAGCCCATGAACTTTTCCGCCTCTTGTGTGAATCCGATGCGCAAGAGTGCGTAGAGCGTGAAGGCGGCATCACGAATCCAGGTGTAGCGGTAATCCCAGTTGCGTTCTCCGCCGATATGTTCGGGGAGACTGCATGTCGGAGCGGCAACAATCGCCCCCGTCGGCTCGAACGTCATCAACTTCAACGCCAAAGCCGACCGGTGCACCATTTCCCGCCAGCGACCCTTGTACGTGCAGCGTGATATCCATTCCTGCCAGTAGTCAACCGTCATTGAGAACCGCTCTTCTGCCTCCTCCCATGGAAGCAACTCGCCCGGTTCTTCCCCACGCTCGATTCCCCCCAACGTGAAGAGGACGCGTTCCCCTTCTTTCAGAGTAAAGTCTGCCGCAACCCCACGCTCGTGAGGCTCCAGCGGCACATGCGAGACTAGTCCGAGACTGAGGGAATCGGAATGGAAGCAGACGCCGTTCCCGCGCATTTCCGTTTCGTGTTTGTCACGTGCATAGTTGAAGGAGGGAAAACACTCGACGCGGAACGGCATGCTTCCCCACACCATCGTCAACCGCCGGATCAGTTTGTGGCGTCCGTACTTCCTGGCTGCGCGTCCAACCGGCATGTAATCAAGAATCTCCGCCACACCATCTTTTGAGAGAAAGCGCGTCAATAGAACATTCGTATCAGGCCAGTAGAATTGTTTCGACGCGACGGTATTGTGACGGGGAGAGATGCGGAAATGCCCCCCCTTCTTGTGGTCCAGAATAGCGGCGAACACACTTGGCGAGTCGAAATGCGGATAGCAGAACCAATCAATTGATCCGTTCTTGCCAACCAGCGCCGCCGTGTGCATATCGCCGATGAGATTGTAATCCTCGATCGGGAGGTACGACATGAAGGCCTCGTTGAGGGTTGGAGAGACAGAAATCTACAGTATAGAATAGGAAGAATCTGATTGAGAGGCAAAAGCGCCCGATATCAGCCGGAGGAGGGCTTGAGGACGTTGACGGTGATCGTGGTGCCGGAGTCCCTGTCTGTCACGATGAGCAGCTCTCCACCAATCATGCGGGCGCGCTCCTTCATTCCCAACAATCCCATGGACTGCATGGATGCGACCCTGGAAGACGGGATACCGCGCCCGTTGTCGCTGACCCGGAGAATCACGCATTGTCTGTCTTCGAACAGTGCTATGTGTGCCTCGGTCGCACGGGCGTGACGCATGATATTCGTCAATGCTTCTTGCAGAATTCGATACAGCGCTGTAGCCTGCGTGCGTGTAAGGGTGGGGGTTTCAGATTGCAGTGTCAACGTGCATCGCACTCCGGAGTGACGTTCGAATTCCCTGACGTACCACTCAATGGTGGCCCCGAGTCCCAGATCATCGAGCATCGCCGGACGCAATTCGGCGGAAATCTTCTGGACACTTTGAATCGTCTGTCCCACAAGCTCCTGCATCTCGGCGATTCTGCCTGCCACAACACCGGGGTCCCCGGTGAACTTTGCTGCCAGCCAGCCGAGATCCATCTGCAGGCGCGTAAGCGCCGCGCCAAGTTCATCATGCACTTCCCGCGCAATCGACGTACGCTCTTCCTCGATGGCATCCTGCACGCGGGCGGAAAGCAGCCGGAGCTCCTGTGTGCGTTCCAAGACCTTCTGTTCCAACTGTTCATTCGCTTGCTTCAGGGCATTTTCAGCTTTCTTCCGTTCCGTGATGTTGCGGGCAATGCCCAGAAAACCCACAACACTCCCGTCGCGCACTAAAGGTGTCGTGCGGAACTCGGCAACCGAGTAACTTCCATCCTTTACGCGAATACGGAACTCCTGCGTCGGGGGGATCTGGTTCAACTTCACATCCCTCAGTAACCGCAAGGCACGCCGCACTTCTGACGGGTGAAGCAGATGAACGATGTGCTGACCGACCCACTCCTCTGCCCTCCAGCCCGATTCACGTTCGAATGCGGGGTTTACCGCGGTGATCGTGCCATCGAGTGAGAGGGAAAAGATCACATCCATCGCATTATCGAATACAGTCCTGTAGCGCTCCTCGGATTCGCGCAATTCTGAAGCAGCTTTGCGAAGCTCGAGTTCGGCGATAACATCCCGCCGCAAGGCGCGCAAGGAAGCCAGTTGGTCCGGAGACAGGTCACGAGGCTTCCGATCCATTACACAGAGTGTTCCCAGCGACACGCCAGCCGATGTTACCAGCGGCGCCCCGGCGTAGAAGCGAACGTTCGGAGGCGATGCGACGAACGGGTTGTCGTGAAACCGTGAATCTTCAAGCGTATCCCGAACTACAAAAATATCATCAGTCCGGAGAATCGTGTGAGCGCAAAAGGAAATACTGCGGGAGGATTCGGCAATATCAAAGCCGATTCTGGACTTGAACCATTGGCGGTTCTCGTCAATCAGCGTTATAAGTGCTATCGGCGTGTCACAGACGTGCGACGCGAGAAGAGTAATGTCATCAAACGCCTGCTCGGCGGGCGTGTCGAGAATGTTGAACGCCCGCAGTGCAGCCAGCCGCTCAGCTTCATTGACCGGAAGGCCGGCTGGGACCATGCTAGTCTCCGAAGGGCCTCACAATTTGGCCGCTATCCCAACGGCGTAAATAATCTTGTGTCTCCTTGCGCACTATTGCCCCGAGCAGAAGAAGTCCGATAAGATTGGGGATCGCCATCAAGGCATTGCTGATGTCACCGAAGTTCCAGACAATCTCAAGATGATGTCCCTGGAGAATAGCGCCAAAGAAGACAAAGACACAGAAGAGCAATCTATAAGGCATTGCGCTCTTGACACCCCATAAGTACTTCGCCCCCTGTTCTCCATAATACGACCAGCCTATGAGGGTCGTGTAGCCGAATAACAGGCTACTACAACTCACGATCCACCCGCCCAGATCCGTGCCGAGCCCGACTGCGAAAGCCGATTTCGTCAGCTCGGTGCTGGTCAGACCTGTAGTATGAGGATGAAGGTTGGAAGAGAGGATGACGAAGGTGGTCATGCTGCAAACGATTATCGTATCGATGAACGTACCCATCATCGCCACCATGCCTTGAGCAGCGGCTTCGTTGCCTTTGGCAGCAGCGGCAGGAATTGAACACGACCCGATGCCGGACTCGTTCGAGAGTGTCCCCCGCGCAATGCCAAACCGCATGGCCTCCTTCACAGTGTGCCCCAGAAATCCGCCGACCATTGCCTCGTCGGTGAGCGCCGAGCGTAGCACGATCATCACTACATCCGGAATTACAACCAGATTCGTCAGAATAACGTACAGGCCAGCTCCCATATAGAGGACAATCATGCTCGGCACAAGCCGCTCGGCAACCGCGGCAATGCGCTTCACTCCTCCGATGATTACCAGACCAACAAGTAACGCAAGCAAGACGCCCGTCACAAGAAACGGAACGCCGAAATCGCTATTAAGAGCAAGCGCGATCGAATTTGATTGCGCCATGTTTCCGCTACCCATCGTAGCCATAAGAATCACTGCTATCGAAAACCACAGGGCCAAAACCTTCCCGACAGTCTTGTTCTTGAGTCCGTCCCGAAGGTAGTACATCGCTCCACCGCTGTATGTGCCATCGGCGGTCTTGATCCGGTACTTCAGCCCCAGCATTCCTTCGGCATATTTAGTCGCCATGCCAAATACCGCCGTCATCCACATCCAGAACGGCGCACCGGGTCCGCCGCTGGCGATCGCTGTCGCCACGCCGGCGATGTTTCCATTCCCCACCGTCGCAGCAAGCGCTGTCATCAGGGCCTGGAACGGTGTGATATCCCCCGTTCGTCCTTCCATTTCCGCTTTGCTTCTCCCCTTGAACATCAAACGAATCGCGAGACCGAGCCTCCTCACCTGGATGAATCCTGTAACATACGACATGTAAATGCCTGTCCCGGCAAGCAGCAGAATGACAAACGGCCACCAGATATTGCCGGCCATAACTGAACTGATTTCCAACAAACGGTCAAGGAATTCGGTCATTTAATTCTCCGTGAATATACTTGGGGATTGAGTGCTGTGTGAGGCTGATTGGCAGGGACATGATACAGCAAAGCAATGTGAGAATCAATCATTCTCTTGCAAGGGCCTATTCCTTTGATCCGGGAAGGGGCCGCGAGAGGTGACCTTCGTAGTCGGGAAGGCGGCGCTCGTAGTCATCCCGCATGAGCGGGGACGAAATGATGAAGTCGGCGGACGTACGGTTACAAGCGACGGGAATATTCCAGACAACGGCGATGCGCAAGAGGGCTTTTACATCAGGATCGTGCGGCAGGGGTGCAAGCGGATCCCAGAAGAAGACGAGGAAGTCGATGTTCCCTTCCGCGATCATCGCTCCGATCTGTTGATCACCTCCCAACGGTCCGCTCTGCAATCGCGTCACTTTCAGGCCTATCTCCTTCTCAAGCAGAGCTCCCGTCGTTCCCGTTGCGAAAATGTTGTGCTCTGAAAGCGAGCCTTTGTTGAATTGTGCCCATTCCAACATTTCTTGTTTCTTGTGGTCGTGAGCGACGAGCGCAATGCGCTTTCTTCTGTTGAGATTGGATGTCGTCGGGTTCATTTGGGGTCCTTGATGGTTGAACGGGCTACTCCAAAATAGAAAACGAGGAGTGAACATCAAGGGAAAAGATTACCCTGCGAATTCAGCCCAGTCCCGCGAGGGTTGAGTAGCGTTCGAGGGCCGCAGAAGCGGCGTTCTTTTCTCCACCGGTCCTAAACGGAAACTGCAACACCCTGGCATTACATTGCGGGGGAGTCAGGCTGTCGTCCAGCAAAAGAAGGGATGATTCCGTCAGGCGCACGAAGAGGCGCTGCATCTCAAGTTCTCTGAGGCCATCGGGCGAAACCACAAGAACAGCGTCGGGAGTTTCAATACCTGTATACACGACCGGCTCGTACGAAACCACGATTTCCGAGATCGAGAAGCCTGAACCCTGTGTCACGGGATTGTCACTTTTTTGAGTGCAATACAACCCCTTACTGATCATGGCGAGACAGAACTTGTGTGCCGCAGACTGGACCTTCTCTCCGGCACTTCCCGCCAGCACGATACCGATCTGCCGGCCGAATTGCGGCGGCTGCGATTCGAAGGTATCATCTTGATCAATCCCTGTTTCAACGACTCTTCTTGGAAATTTGTCGGCGTAAACAACGCTGAATTCCTTCCTGCTCTGCGAGTCAACAAGAATACCGAATTCCTGCCCCTGTGCCTTCACGATCTCTTCGAGCTTCTTGCCTGAAATGGCATTGCGTGTGGTGCCGTGCTCGGTACACAACTCCACTATCTCAACAAGTGAGAAGCCGGGACGCCGGATTGCTTCAGCGAGCGTTTCAGTCAAGTCCTTGTCTGTCGCCACGTGCCGGGCCACATACCCTGCATGGCAATCTGCCACAACCTTGCAGACGTCGAGGGGAGGGATGATATTGCCGACGGGGGTTGTGGGCGTGACAAAGTCCAACGGGGACATTGCAGAATTCTGCCCCCCTGTCATCCCGAAAAGAAAATTGTTGCAGACAATGACTGTGACGTCTGCATTCAGCAATGCTGCATTGACGAGATGAAGGAGGCCGATCATCGAGCCGCCATCGCCAATCAGTACGATGGTTTTGAGTCTCTTCGATGCAAGGACACTGTCGGCAAGCGCAATGCCCGTGGCAAAGGCCGTTGATCGTCCGTGCGTCGTGTGTACTGAATGGGGAGTTTCGAACAGGGAGTCCGCAAGCCCGATACATCCAATGTCAGTCACCAAACAAACATCCGAAGGGTCAAGGGCAAGATTGACCAATGCGTCGTTCAATTTGCGCAAGACATGCGAGTGCCCGCAGCCTTTGCAGAAAGGCATCACACAATCGGGCGCAAGGAATGTAGTCGCTTCAGATGATTGCATTGAGTATCTCCGAGGGTGTTATCATTCTGCCGATGACGTTGATCCCGACAATCTCCGCATGGGGGAAGAGATGGCTGATGACCATGCGATACTGGCCATTCATGTTTTCTTCAGCCACAACGACGCGTTGAACGCCGGTTGCTGCTTCGCGCAAGGCATCTTCGGGGACAGGAAACAACGACATGACATTGATTGAAGAGACGGCGTTCCCCGCCAGCCGCGCCGCCTTGACTGCCGCTTGCATTGCCCGGGCCGTAACGCCAAAACTCACTAGCAACGTCTTTGCACCTTCCTGATAGTCGCCGTTTACCATCACGAGATGGCTCCGGCGGGCGGCAATCTTCTCTTCCAGGTGTTTCAACACTTCCAGCGTTTCGGGGTCGTTCTTTTTGAGATCGCCATATGTATTGTGCGCTGAACCTGTCGCGGTCACTTTCAAAGGCCCGCCCACTGGGGAAAACAGGGGGACATCCGCCAGTGTTCTCATTCCATACGTTTTCCATCCATTCCCCCTCGCTGCAGAGATCCGGTCGATCGGAGCAGGTTCGAGCAGTGCCGACACATCTATCGTCTCGCTCGTCATCGCGACTTCTTTGTCCGTGAGGAGAATAACCGGTGACCGCAACTGTTCAGCCCAGTTCATCGCAGTAACGGAGAGCGTATAGCACTCAGCCGCGGTCGACGGGCATAGAACGGGAATGGTATATCCCCCGCTTGTACAAAACTCTGTAAGAAGAATATCCCCTTGCGCGCCTTGTGTAGCCCCCCCGGTGGCGGGACCAAGCCTTTGTACCATGGCGATGACAACGGGCGATTCTGTCATGAGCGCATACTGCACGGTTTCGATCATCAAAGCCCAGCCCGGCCCTGATGTTGCAGTCATTGCCTTCATCCCGCGCATCGACGCCCCGACACAATATGCCAACGCCGAGATCTCATCGGGGGCACTCACGGCAAGATCACCGCGTTGCTGCAACAGTTCGATCATACGCTTGTAAATACCGGAGGCGGGTGTGATGGGATACCCGGCAAAGAACCGGCATCCGGCATGCACCGCTCCCTCGGCAATCATCTGACTTCCGGTCCGGAAAACCCGGTTCGATCGCTGGGTAGTCACTTCGGTTTCCATCATTAAAAATTGTTCTGGACATCAATTAAGCGTTCAACAGCCGTGCCACGTCATGATGTGCGCAACCGATTCTATTTCAATCAATTAGCGCTTCGGAATTCCGATGAGTGAAAAGGGAGGGCGGGATGTTTCCTAAATTTGCGAAGTGTTGAATATCGTAACAGTTGGTCGGCCTGCAAAAAAAAAGACCCCGCACGTTGCGGGGTCTCTTCACACAGAGTATTATCGTTGAATGAATGGGCGCCACTTTTCTTCCGGAGAGGGTGGCGTCATCAAACTCACGGCAATAAGGAGAAAAATTGACACCGACGCCGCGGGGATGATAATGTAGTCAGTTTCAAGAAGCGGCTCCGCGAGTACCCTGTTTATCAGGGTGATACCGATCGTTACCACGATAGCGCCGATCAACGATGCGACACCACCTTGGGGCGTGACCCGCTTCCAGAGAAACGCTGCAAGCAGCGGAGGTGTGATTCCTGCACCGACAATGGCATACGCCGTAAATGCCATATCAAGAATGCTGGTAAAGAAACCCGCGGCAATGAACGCCACGATGCCAATAATGACAATCCATACGCGCTGGAAGAAGACAATGCGCTCCTGCGATACGTCAGGGTTGATGAAGCGTTGGTAGATGTCGCGAGTGACGTTTGTCGAGGCTATCACTAAAAAAGAGTTTGCCGTTGAGAGGATGATTGCGACAGCCGCACAGATCAAGATGATACCGGCAAACACCGGTATATCAAACCGGGCAAGGTGCAGGAGGATTGTCTCAGTGGCTGCCTTGTTCAGCGAGCCGTCGGCATTGGCGAAGGGCGAGAGGGTAAAGTACTTTGCTCCGCCGATCATTGCCGTCAACGCAAGGACTGTTTCGAGAATCACAACCCCGATCACCATGCCAATGACTCCCTTACGGGCGGAATTCTCATCCTTGGCGCTGAAGAATTTCTGGTAGATGCTGCTCTCGCTGAGAAGAAGGAAGAATGTGGGAAGGAACAGTCCGACAGCCCACACCGGATCATGTTGCCCGAATGCCTTGAAATGATCAGGAGGAAGCTGCGCTACTGCCTCAAACCCTCCCACAGCTGAAAGCACCAGCGGCAACGCAAGCAGCAAACCGAGGGTCATCATCAATCCGTTCAGCATATCGACAGTGATGATTGATACCATCCCCGCAGTCAGAGTAAAGAGGATGACGATACCGCAAACGATCGCTCCTCCTACAACCGGGTCAAGACCGGTCAGAATGTTCAGCAGTCTCCCGCCGCCGCGGAACTGGTATCCCGCAATCGTGATGTATGCGATGATAATTGCGGAAGTTCCCAGAAGTCGCGCTGCAGCGTTGTAGCGCTTCTCAAGCAGATCGGAGAGAGTGTATTGCGAAATGCGGCGTACACGATGCGCCAGGAAATAGATCACGACAATACCAACCCACGCTCCTGCGCTGAACCATAATGACGACAGCCCGGTCCGGAATGCGAGTCCTGCCCCTCCGAACAAACTTCCCGACCCGATCCATGTAACAACAAGCGTCATCACAAGAAACCAGGTCGAGGTTTTCCTTCCCGCCACCATGAAGTCGTCCTGCGTCTTGACTGCCCGGCTCTTGTACAGCCCGATGCCGAGAATCAATAGAACGTACGCGACAACAGCAAAAAGATAAAGATCCATAAGTGATGCCTTCCGTAAATGTGGGGGTTAATCGGGTTTGCGTGGATCGATGTATGTCCACCCGAGCCGGACGTTGATGTAGAAGAGATCTTCCGCCGCCTTGAACTGCATCGGATCCACCCCGTCCAACTCCATTGTCTGCCATGACGTGGTCGGGGCGATGAATGAATAGACTCCGGGCGCAGTGGTCACCTTCACAGGCATACGAAACCCCTCGACATCAGCAAGCCACCGGTATCTGAGCGTTACGCTACTTCCTTTCTTGCTGACAAATGCATCGAGCGTCGGTATCCGTGCGTGCCGGAAGTACTGATCGAAGAAGTATGACAAATCCCGCCCCGTCCGCTTGTTGATATAGGCAAACACATCATCACCATCGATATTCCGGTGCTTGAATGTCGTCGCCAGTCCTTTCAAGATCGAGAACCACAACGTATCATTGTCGATAACGCTGCGCAGGGTGTTGAGAACGATCTGCCCTTTGTTGTACATGTCCTTCGACCCGGATTTGTTCACACCAAAGGGTCCGATGATAGGACGGTCGTTCAGAATGCTCGTCCGCTTTGCATTGACATACTTTATTGCCTCATCCTTCCCCCAGCGCCTCTCCACGTACACCGCCTCGGCGTATGCTCCGAAACTCTCGTGAATCCACATATCCGCGATGTCGTTCGATGTGACGCTGTTCCCCCACCATTCATGAGCTGTCTCATGAATGATGATAAAGTCGAATTCCAGTCCTATGGGGGAAGAAGGGCCGACAGCCGACTTTGCCTCGCCGCGGTAGCCGTTCAAATAATAATTGCCGTATGCAATCGCGCTCTGATGCTCCATGCCGAGATGCGGACATTCCACCAGTTTATACCCGTCCCGTGGAAACGGGTAAGGCCCGAACGCATCTTCAAAAATCTCCAGCATCGGCTTGACCTGTGCAAACTGGACTTTCGCCCGCTCAATGTTATACGGCATGACGTAGTAGTCGAGCGCAAGGGTCTGCCCGCTGCTCACGTATGAATCGGAGAAATGCGCATACTTGCCGATGTTGACCGTAACATTGTAGTTGTTAATCGGGTAGCTGATGAACCAATCGAACCGCGTCCAGCCGTCCGGAAGCGTCTCCTTCCGGCGAAGCTTGCCGTTGGAGATGTTCATAAGTCCGGGGGGAACGGTTGTGCTGATCAGCATGCTGTCAGGCTCATCGGACTGATGGTCTTTGTTCGGCCACCAGAGGCTTGCACCCGTCCCCTGACACGTTACGGCTATCCAGGGATTCCCGAGAGAATCTGTTGTCCATGTGAACCCACCTTCCCAAGGCGGACGGTTGGCCTCCTGAGGGATTCCGGAATAATGGAATGTGATGGAGTGTGATTTTCCCCTCTTTACCGGTTTCGGAAACTGAACGTACACCGCGTTGAACTCACGTTCGTACTGCAAAGGGGTCCCGCGCTCATCAACAATCTTATCAACATTCATGTTTGCAAAAAGGTCCACCTGCATGCGGTCAAAGTCAGACGTCGCGGTAAAGAAAATCCGGTTGGAGCCGGAAATTGACTTTGCTGATGGATCAATGCGAATATCGAGATGGTAGTAGCGAACGTCATAACACGTGCGGAGCGGGGAGAGTGTCCCGCGCAGAGTGTCGGCACGTGAGAACGTTGTTGCTTGTGCGAAACTGTCCGATGCTGCAAGCATCAGGCAAAGGAGAAGGAATATCATGGAATAACTGACTGGACGTGGGGACGACCGGGAATTGTAGGTGTCAATCTATCGAAAGCACAAGGTAAATGCAACGAAAATGCGGAGCCGCG
>CAZBWR010000091.1:0-7376 GCA_964495695.1 uncultured Chitinophagales bacterium
AAAAAACCTTGTTCTCTTCTCCCGTATGGTTACATTTTATTATGAGGCAACGGGTGCCACACCGGCACCCGGCGCTTTTGAATTTCTTTCCTCACTCCATATATTTGCACATGGATTCCAGCCCTTTTTCGATCAAAGACTTTATTGCCACCCGCACACACGAGATTGCCTCGGGCCACCGCGACGGGGCGGGCGGATTTGCGACCTGTACGTCACTCACTGTAATGACGGACGAGGCGATCCAACATGCCGCCGAGAGCATTCCTTCCCTTCGGGACCATATTGCCGTGCTGGCCATCGGCGGATACGGCCGCGGTGAACTCTGCCCGAGAAGCGATATCGACCTCATGATTCTGGCAGACGATGGCAAGAGTAAGGACGAGGCGGAATCCATTGCCCGAGCCTTGCTCCTCTCGTTCTGGGATGCAGGTTTGAACGTCGGGCACAGCGTGCGTACCATTCGCGAAGCTGAATCACTTCACGGACAGCTTGTCGACTCGTGGGCGTCTATGCTCGAGGGACGGTTCGTCTGCGGCAACCGGCTGCTGGCGGACGAGTTCTTCGATATGATGAAGAGAAAGGCGGGTCGCGGAAAAGACAAGTGGTTCATCGAGGGAGTTCTGGAGGAAGTCCGTTCGCGCCATGAGCGTTTCGGCAATTCGGTAAAACTGCTGGAGCCGAACATCAAGAAGAGTGCGGGGGGATTGCGTGACTTTCAGGCGGTGTTTTGGCTGTACAGGGGAAATCTCCCCGTGTATCATTTTCCCATCGATCCGAGAACAACGGCGTCACGTGCTTTTGTCGAACTTCTCGCCGCCAACAATGTCATAGACGGGGAAGAAGCTGAATCGGTACTTCGTGCTTTGCAGTTTCTCTTTCGTGCGCGGCATGAAATGCACTTCCGGCGAAAGGCGGGGAGTGATTCGCTTGAGTATGCTCTACAGCGTGATGTTGCGGAAGCACTCGGTTTCGGCGGCAGCGCCGAGCTCCGCTCGGTGGAAGTGTTCATGCGGGAGTACTACCTGCATACACGAACGATCCACAGACTGCACCAGAATCTGACCCACGCTTTTCGGGAAATGTCACAACCGGTCCGAACGTCAGCGCCTCGGTCGGAGAAGCTGGACGATATGTTCTTCCGGGTCGATGACCTGCTTTCCGTCGAACCCGGCGTGCACCGTCTTCCTGACGCTCCCAAGGCCCTCGAGGCGTTTGCCATCGCAGCCGAGCATGAAATCGAGTTGTCATCCGATCTCCGCCGCGTTATAGCGGCGAGCCTCGATCACTTCAATGATGACGCACGCCGGTCCCCGGAGGCAGCGGCCTATTTCAGACGTATTCTGCAGTCTCGGCACGTCGCCGCAACGTTGCGGGAAATGAACGAGCTTGATGTGCTGGCGGCGTATCTCCCCGAATGGGCGGAGCTGGTGGCTTTCTTTCAGCACAACATGTATCACTACTATACAGCCGATGAGCACACAATCATTGCCATCGGCAATGCCGAACGGCTTCGCGAAAGCAGGGGCGTTATGCGCGAGGTATTCAGGAACATCCGCCGGAAGGATCTCTTGTATCTTGCCCTGCTGCTGCATGACATTGCAAAGCCCCGCGGTGTTGCCGATCATGAGATTACCGGCGTAGAGGTCGCCCGGGATGTTCTCGACCGTACCGGGATGCAGGAAGTGTTCAATGATGTTGCCTTTCTGATCCGGAATCATCTGGTCATGGAACAAATAGCGTTCCGCAGAAATATCCACGATCCGGCAACTATCAAAGAATTTGCTCAAAAATTTGAGCGTCCCGAACAGCTCGACTACCTCTATCTGCTGACCTACGCCGATCTTTCTGCTGTCAACATCAACGTCTGGACGGAATGGAAATCCTCCCTTCTTGAGGAGCTTTATCACCTCACCTCCGAGGTGTTGAGGCGAAACCTTAAAGGAGATCAGATCGATGAGTTTAAGCAGTCAAAACACGAGCAGGCGATTGAGGCGATTGTTGACAGGCTGAGCAATACGCTACCGCGTGAACGGATCAATGACCACATCACCGGAATCGGCAACGAGGCGTATGTTGCACTTTTCTCCGATGAGGAGATCGAGGAGCATATTCACAAGAGCGGCAGCGACGAGACTGTTTCCACCATCATCACACAGCAGGAGGGGCACACTGAAATCACGCTCATCGCCGATGATGCTCCTTTTGCGCTTTCGAAATTCTGCGCTGTGCTGGCCGCCAACGATGCAAACATCTTCGATGCGAACATCTTCACGCGTGAGGACGGGATTATTATCGACCGTTTCCGGGTAAGCGATGCGTCAACGAAAGGTGCATTGTCTCAGGCCGTTTGCGCAAAGATTGCGCGTGACTTGAATGAAGTAATGGATGGGAAGGTTGACATAGCCCATCTCTTCGAAGCTCACAAGCGAAAATGGAAGCGCCGGCAGAAGCAGCCGGAGAACCCCAATATCCGGACGGACGTGCAGTTCGAGGAGAATCCCCGTTACACCATCATTGACGTGTACGCTCCGGATTCGCTCGGCTTTCTGTACCGTATTACGGAGGCAATGTCAAAGCTCGGTCTCGACATTTATTTTGCAAAGATTGCAACCCGCGTGGACGGCATTGTGGATGCGTTCTACGTTCTTGACCGCGCCGGGAACCGCATTACCGATTCGCAACGGCAGCAGGCCATCCGCCAGGATATTCTTGAAATTGTGAGAAGAATTTCACGCCAGGAACTCTCGGCATCAGGAAAACCGAATTAAACGGCACAAATGACTTGAAGAACAAACCTATCGGGGTATTTGACAGTGGTATCGGCGGGTTGACCGTCGTCCATTCCATTACAAAACGGCTGCCCCACGAGAACATTGTCTACTTCGGCGATACAGCACGAGTACCGTACGGGCCGAAGTCCCCTCAAGTAATCCGCGAATATGCCGCGCAGGACGTGGATTTTCTTATCTCCAAAGATGTAAAGATGATTGTTATAGCATGCAACACGGTTTCAGGTGTTGCTCTCGATGTGGTAATGAAGCATGCGAAGGTGCCGGTTGTTGGCGTTATCATTCCGGGGGCGACTGCTGCTGTTGCGGCATCATCAAAGAAGCGTATTGGCGTCATCGGAACGGTAGCGACGGTCAACAGCAAGGCATACGCAAATGCAATCCGGCTGCTGGATTCGGAGGCGCAGGTATTTGCCCGGCCTTGTCCGCTTTTCGTACCTCTCGCTGAGGAAGGCTGGACGGAGCACAAAGCTACGGAGCTGATTGCGAAAGAGTATCTCTTCCCCCTGCAGCTTGAGAAGATCGATACATTGATCCTGGGATGTACACACTACCCGATTCTGCGGGATGCAATCCAGAGGGCGGTGAGTCCGGGCGTAACGTTGATTGATTCAGGCGAGGCGACTGCCTTGGAGGTTGAGCGGATTCTGGATGAGAAGGGCTTGCGAAACCCCTCGTCACTAAAGCCGCACCTTCAGTTCTTTGTGAGTGACGTTCCGGCCAAGTTCACTGAAGTTGGCGAGCGTTTCCTGGGGCAGAAGATGGGACGTGTGCAACGGGCGGAGACTGTGTGATATGTCAGTCAAGCGCATACGTCTTCTTGGCGACCCTCTCTTGCGCAAACGATGTAAAACAGTCCGGAATGTTCAGGCACCGGCAGTTAAATCTCTCATTATCGACTTGCGGGATACGCTCTATGATTTCCGCAGTCGAAAGGGATTCGGACGGGGAATTGCCGCTCCGCAGATCGGTGTGGCGCAACGGGTCATCTTCATTCACATCAACGAGCCGCTCCCTCTCATAAATCCCGTCATCGTTGAACGCAGCAAGGGAGTGTTTTCACTCTGGGACGATTGCTTCAGCTTTCCCGACCTGCTCGTCAAAGTTAAACGGCATAAGACAATCGAAGTCCGCTTTGCCGATGAAACAGGGAAGCTTCAGACGATAAAAGCCTCCGGCGCAATGTCCGAGTTGTTGCAGCACGAGATTGATCATTTAAACGGCGTGCTCGCAATCGACAGGGCGATTGATTCCCGGCATATCGTGCTGCGCTCTGAGTTCAAAGCGATGAAGAACCGCTAGTCGAGGTTCTTTCCCCAGTTTGTCTTCACACAGTACTCGAAGATTCTGTCCGAGTAGTTTTTGAAGAGAGGAAATTCGATTCCGCTCCCTTCCAGTAGGGCGTCGGTGTTCGTTGAAACGAACAGCCGGTTGACCGTGACATATGGGAGGAGTGTATCAAGCTGTGACATCAACGCTTCTTCACGTCCCCTCATGTTTAATCGCCGCTCTTCGTATTCCAACTTTGTGATGAATTCCATCACACGCGGGTGCTTCAGAGGGGTGTGCTTGTCGAAATACTTCACCGCAGCAACTACCACTTCATCGAGCCGTGCAGCGCGCTTCTCTCCTGCAGTAATGTGAAGCACTTTCCCTACAGACTCATCTTTCGAGAGGATGTACGCCATGGCATCATCCACCCAGTCAATCGGCACGAGATCCATCAGCGTGTCGGGCGTTCCGGGAACGTACGTGAGCATACCCTTTTGAACAAGCCGGAGAGGAATATAGATGACATTGAACGAGCTTGTCTTTCCCGTCCGTGAATCCCCGATGATAATGCTCGGCCGGAAGACGGTGCAGGGAATTTTGTCGAAATTGTTCCGGACTATCCTCTCGGATTCGTTCTTGGATTGCTCGTAGGTATTGAAGAACGGCTGCCCCATCTCCAACTCGTCTTCACGGATGTAGCCGGAGCGTTGTCCCGACACTGAAGAGCTTCCGATGTACACGAAACGTTCAAGCTTTCCCCTCTCCGCGCACATATGGGCAATCGCCAGCATCCGGCGTGTGCCGCCGCAGTTGATACTGCGCGCCTCGTCAATTGGATGGTCGAAACGGATTGTGGCTGCGCCATGAATGATGTGAGTCGTTTCCGATACAACCCGGCGGATTTGGGCGGCGGATAGCCCGCAGTGATCAAGCCCGACATCCCCCAGAATGCCATCGATGCGTTGAGTAGCATCGGTAATGTTGTACTCGTTTGCTATGGAAGCGGCGATAGTCCGGGTTCGTTCGTCGGCCTCGTCCTGATCTTCTCCGCGGACGAGCAATGTGACTGTTGAGCCGGGAAATTTTCTGAGGAGCCTTGGTATCAGGTTCTTTCCGACGAGCCCGGTTCCGCCGGTGATGAAGAAGTGTTTGGACATTGTTATGTATTTCCGCTAATGGGCACACAATATACAAAATGTGGAGGGAATCTTCAGTGCCGGTTCTGCCGCGTTTATGGACGGGTGGAATCACATAAACATCATTTGTATATTCATACCCATAACTTATGACGGAACCCATGCAAAGACTCTTAGTGATCCTCATCCCTTTGTTTATGATGGCTTTCCTTGTGGGAGAATCCCACCCCCAGCCAATGTCTGGAAGGGACAGCCGTCCTATCATGAAACCTCCTACAATTGTTGGAACAACATTCGGCCTCACATCCCCGCAAGGCCGTATCGGGCTGCGGGAGTTCTGGTTGTCCGGCCCGGGGGGATCGGTGTACTTTCAGGCTTTCACCGATCAGTATTTTGCGATAGGCGCAGGAGCGGATTTTTCACTTCTTTATTTTGATGAACGGGGGTTCTCTGCGCGTTATCCCGGTGTCACGATCAATGAGAAGCAGAATCTTATCCTTGGCAACATTTACATTGACGGAACCGTAATGTTCCTCCCAACATTTCAGACCAGGCCCTTCATCAGCCTGCAGGTCGGCGCTGAACTGATCTCCCAAGCCGTATTCCGTGAGGTGATTGGCGGCTTCCGGAAAACCTATTACGATGTCGGCGGAAAAACCCGGCTCGCTGTCGGCACAAGCACCGGTGTTGTGATATCGTTGAGCCGGACAGTCGGGGTACGCGGCGAAATCAAAGGCGTGTTCGTCCACAACGACCGGAATGTGAGTGCGCTCGTTCATGCCCGGGTCGGGCTCCAATTCAGACTCTGATCATATCCCATTATCTGATGACCAAAAACCAGGTACTCGAAATCTTCAAGACGACGGGCGCCCTGCTGGAAGGGCATTTCCAATTGACGTCGGGACTGCACAGCCGGCAGTATTTCCAATGTGCGAAAGTGCTGCAATATCCCGAACACGCCTCGGCACTGTGCGGGGAAGTGGCCGCCCGTTTCAAGGAAAATAGAATCGACGCCGTGATCGCACCGGCCCTTGGCGGAATAGTCGTCGGACAGGAAGTGGGACGACAGCTGGGTGTGCGGACAATGTTCACGGAGCGAAAAGACGGGGCAATGCAACTGCGCCGCGGTTTTGCAATCACTCCGGGAGAACGATTGCTGGTGTGCGAAGATGTCGTCACGACAGGAGGTTCCGTGTTTGAAGTCATCAACATCGTGAAGTCGCTGGGGGGGATTATTGCCGGTGTCGGCTACATTGTTGATCGCAGCGGCGGCAAAGTGAAGTTCGAAGCTGAAGCAGGACAGTTTGCAACGTTGCAGATGGATGTCGTCACCTACCAACCGGAAGCGTGCCCGCTCTGCCATGAGGGTCTCCCGGCGGTAAAGCCCGGCAGCAGGCCGGTGGCTTAGAGTAAGATCAACTGATGGAATTCCGAAGATGAATGAACTGATGTATCATGCCATGATAGCGGGGATCATCCTCGTTGTGTTCTTTTTGTTTTCGTTTGTCGTCAAAGGGGTATTGAGTTGGATCGGGACAAAGATCTTCTCCAAAACCGACACGACGCTGGATGACCGGCTGGCTGATGTATTACGGAAGAACGCCCGTTTATTTTTGATGGTTGTAGCTCTGCATCTAGCGTTGCGCGAGATACGCAAGGCGGAGGCGAGTGAAGAAGAGAACATCCAGCAGATCCTGGGATATCTGGATGCGATCTTCTACGTTATTCTTGTGATTGTTGTGGTGAAGATTCTCCTCGGTGTCGTCCGGGTGATGCTCAACTGGTATCTCGACGATATAGAGAAGGGGGACAGCGGACAACTAAAGCTCACTCTTGCTCCTCTCGCCAGCAAGATCGTCAGCATTCTTGTCGGGATGGTGGCATTGGTCATTGTGCTTGACCACTTCGGCGTGAACATCGGCAGCCTGCTTGTTTCACTCGGCGTCGGTTCGCTTGCCGTAGCATTGGCTGCTCAAGACACGCTTGCCAATATGATAGCGGGATTTGTCATTCTTGTCGATCGCCCGTTCAGCGTCGGGGATCGCATTGAATTGCCCAGCGGCCAGGTCGGTGATGTAATGGAAATCGGGCTCCGTTCGACACGCCTTGCGAACTTCGACAACAATATGATCGTCGTTCCGAATGCCGAGCTTGTGAAAGGGCGGCTGGTCAATTTCGG
>CAZBWR010000091.1:7476-13873 GCA_964495695.1 uncultured Chitinophagales bacterium
AAGGAAGGAATCGAAATCCCGTTCCCGCAGCGGGTGGTGCATATGAAGGAATCGTGATGGAACTAAAGCTGCTGAAGAGGGAGAGGCTGTACTCGGGCAAAGTATTTGACCTCATCGTGGATCAGGTCGAGTATCCTTCCGGAAACAAAGGAGTCAGGGAAATCGCCCATCATCCCGGCGGGGCAGTCGTGGTGCCGCTTTTGGATGATGGTTCTGTGATGATGGTGAAGCAGTTGCGCTATCCCCTCGGAAAGCATATTCTCGAGTTGCCCGCGGGCAAACTGAACAGTGGTGAGGATCCTGCTCTCGCTGCGCATAGGGAACTCGAAGAGGAGACCGGATGGAAGGCACTCAGGTTGCAGCTGCTGACTTCCATTTATACGACCCCGGGGTTTTGCGACGAGGAGCTGCACATTTTTCTTGCCACCGGACTGCGTGAATCTCCAGACGGCCACAAGCGGGAAGAGGGCGAACTCACCATGAGCGTTCACACGCTTCCGCTTGCAGAGGCAGTTGGTCTTGTCGAAAACGGCGAACTCAAGGATAGTAAAACCATAGCCGGCCTGTTGCTGGCAGAACGCTTTCTCGCCCGGAGGAACAAATGAACGAACAGTATCCCGCCGATCGTATCTATAGGATCGATCTCAAGTCGTGCATTGTGCAATCGTGCGGCGGCGAATTGGCGGAAATTTCTTACTACGAAAGAAATAATTGGGTAACGGTTGAACTGGAATGCAACAAATGCCGGAAGCGCTTTGTCGTGAAGGTGGAATGCTGATATGAGTTTTCGCAACATCATTTTTGATTTTGACGGCACACTCTCCGACTCCAAACACGACATCGCAGGTGCCCAGTTGTGGGCGATGCGACAGCTTGGAGTCGATAAGTACTCGAAAGAGGATTTCTTTCCGTTCATCGGCAAGCCGCTGGAAGATTCCTTTGCACGCATGCTTCCGGAACGCCTACACGACCGGATTCCGGAGGCGGCGGAATTGTACGCCGGGTATTACCGTCCCCGCTCGCTTCAAACAACCATGCTTTTTCCCGGAGTTGAAGAGGTATTGCAAGTTCTGGTCGAGCATGGCAAGCGGTTGGCAATAGCATCAACCAAGCGGGGAAGCGGCATCCTGCGGGCGACCGATCATTTCGGGATAACCGGCTTGTTTGCGCAGTTGCAGGGAAGTGACGGCATGCCGTTCAAGCCCGATCCGTTTATTCTCAACAAGATTATCACCGAACAAGGATGGCACAAAGCTGAGACGCTGATGGTAGGCGACACGGATAATGACATTCTTGCAGGGAAGAACGCGGGCATTGCCACCTGCGGTGTCACATATGGTGCCCTGACCCGGGTTCAGCTTCAGCAGTTGGATCCCGAGTACATAGTAGACGCATTCACGGACGTGCTGCAAATAGCCGGCGTTCCGACTAATCATCTCTACACGATATCATGACACCGGCAGAACTCATTCGAAAAAAGCGTAACGGGGGTACCCTCTCCCGGGATGAGCTGCACCGGTTTATTTCCGGGTTCGTGAATAATGACGTGCCCGATTATCAGATGTCGGCGTTTTTGATGGCGGTATACTTCAACGGCATGTCGGTTGAAGAGAGAGCGACGTTTACAGAGGTTATGCTTCACTCGGGCGATGTTGTTGATCTTTCGTCCGTGCCCGGTGTGAAGGTTGACAAACATTCGACGGGGGGAGTGGGGGACAAAGTCTCCCTGATTCTTGCGCCGATGGTGGCGGCGTGCGGCGTGCCCGTGCCGATGATATCGGGAAGGGGACTCGGGCACACTGGTGGTACGCTTGACAAGCTCGAATCAATTCCCGGGTTCCGCACCGACCTTGACATAAACGAGTACAAGCGGGTGATCGCTGAGACAGGACTGGTGTTGATCGGCCAGACGAAGGAAATCGCTCCGGCGGACAAGCGGATGTATGCGCTTCGCGATGTAACAGCGACCGTTGAGTCCATCCCCTTGATTGCCGGAAGCATCATGAGCAAGAAACTTGCCGAAGGAATCGACGCTCTCGTTCTCGACGTGAAAACAGGCAACGGCGCGTTTATGCAGAGGTACGAGGATTCGGTTGAACTTGCGAATGCTCTTGTCTCCATCGGCAACAGCATGGGCAAGGAAACCGTTGGTTTCATTACGGATATGAACCAACCTCTCGGACACATGATCGGAAACTGGCTCGAAGTGGTCGAATCTGTTGAGTGTTTGAAGGGCAAGGACATTCCCGATCTGATGGGGGTAACCTACCAGCTTGGTGGCGCCATGCTTTGGCTCGGTAAGAAAGCCGGATCGATGGAAGAGGGCATAGCCAAATGCAAGGATGCGATCTCATCAGGGAAAGCGTACAGTAAATTCTGCGAGCTCGTCAACCGACAAGGGGGAGATGTCACGTTCCTCGACAATCCCGATAAGTACCCCGCTGCCAAACACACTATTGAAGTCCGAAGTGCCTCGTCCGGCTATGTGTCCGGTTACCAAACAATGCAAGTCGGGCTGTTGGCAATCGAACTTGGTGCCGGCAGAACCCGCGTTGATGATGTGATCGATCCCAAAGCGGGCATCATTGTTTCAAAGAAGATCGGCGACCCCGTTGGTGCCGGAGACCTGCTGGCTACAATTTACACGGACAAACCGCATGTTCTTGATTCGATCGAATCTCGATTGCGCGACTGCATCCAGATCGCCCCTGAAAAACAGCAGCAACCACCGCTTATCCTCGCAACTGTGGATCGAACAGGCGTCACACGTCATTGAATCCGGGCACACTCCCATTTCCGTTGTTGACATTCTCGATATTCTCTGCTATTTTGCCCATAGCACATCGCCACAAGAGTTGACTAGCCCGGCGTGCTGAGCGTGAGGCGATACAACTTTCCCCATATAGACTACCAGATATTACCGGCAATGAGGCACCGATTCCTTATGGTGCGGCGGTTATACTTTCACCAAACAAACCAAAGGGGTCTTCTATGACGTCAGTAAAGTCTTTGATTGAGAACCGGCCATTGTTTGCGGTAGAAAAAGACGGAACGGTGCAATCTGCAGCGGAATACATGGCGCGCAACAACATCGGGGCGGTGCCGGTAATGGATGGAACACGTGTCGTCGGCATTTTTTCGGAGCGTGACGTCATTAACCGTGTCGTGGCTAAAGAACTTGATCCAAAAGCCACACTTGTCCAGAATGTCATGACGACAAACCTCGTCGTTGCCGAGTCGGATGAGACATACGAGGATTGCCTGAAGAAAATGAAACAGGCGAACTGCCGGCATCTTCCTATCGTCGAGGGGGGGACGCTTGTCGGAGTGATTTCTCTCCGTGACCTTTTACAGGTGGATATCCACGAAAAGGACGACAAGATCGAGTTTCTGAACAACTATATGTTTCACGTCCCCGCCGGTTTTGAAAAGAAATACTCACGCTAGTCCCCACCGCTCAGGAGTTACCATATGCCCGTTGTAACGTTCTTCAACGAACACCGTTCATTTGAAGTCGAGCCCAATACCAACCTCAGGGAGTTTATGCTGAGGGTAAATGTGTCTCCCTATTCCGGCACCGACATGCTGACCAATTGCCGCGGACACAACTTCTGCGGTACGTGCGCCGTCGAGATAGTGGATGGCAAGGGTGTGTCGCCCCGGGGGCAGGATGAAGAAGCAACCCTCGTTGGCAACCTGGCTGTTGCCAGAGTAGTTGACAAAAACCTGCGGCTTGCGTGTCAGACTTCTGTCATGGGTGATGTTGTCGTGAAGACACACCCGAAGCGTCTTGTAGACAGGGAGAAGACAAGAGAACGTCTCACACTTGCGGGAATAGCCTCGTTCTTCGGATTGGTGCTGGCGGGAATGTTTGTGTTCTTGTTGCTGGATATGATCAAGATGTTTTAGCCGCGCTGCCGAACCCCCTGGCAAGCACCGCAAGCATTGCATCATGGATGCGCCCGTTCGAGGCGAGAACCTGTTTCTTGTAGATTGTTGACTCGCCCCCGATGAAGTCTGTGACGCGTCCGCCGGCCTCCCGGACGAACAAGACTCCTGCGGCCATATCCCACGGGTTCAGATTCACTTCCCAGAAACCGTCGAACCGCCCGGCAGCGACATACGCGAGATCCAGTGCCGCCGATCCCAACCGCCTTAATCCCTGACCCTCGACCAAGAAATTCACAAAATGACCAATGGCATTGTCCGGGTTTTCGGCGATGTCGTAGGGAAAACCGGTCACGAGCAGGCTTTCGATGAGCGTCGAGGTTTCCGTGACGCGCAACCGCCTGCCATTGAGAAACGCCCCCGAGCCCTTTTCCGCTGTGAACAATTCGTCAAGGTTCGGATCATACACAACGCCACCCACAACTTCCCCTTTGTACTCTATGCCGATGGTGACGCAGTATACGGGCAGGCCGTGCAGGTAGTTTGTTGTGCCGTCCAGCGGATCGATAACCCACTTGTAGTCCGATGATGTGTCCGATGCACCGCTCTCTTCGGCGAGTATGGCATGGTTTGGATAGTGCCGCCTGATGATGTTGATGATCTTTTCTTCCGAGCCCTTGTCGATCTCAGAAACGAGGTTCCGTTCTTCCCCCTTTTTCATCTCGATGTTCCGGACGCGGCCGACATTGTACTTGAGGTATTTCCCCGCCTCTTTGGCAGCTTCGATGGCGACGTTGAGCATACATCTCCCGATAGTTCACTTCTGTTGGTTTTCAAGATAGACAAAAAAGGAAGGGCGTTCAATTATGCGAACGCCCTTCGTGATGCTGACTGGAGACCAGTCCGGATAGAGGGACAAAAGTCAATTCGATTTTCTTGCGAGAACCTTCTTCAGCCTGTCTGCGTGAATGTTATTCATTCTGAACCTGATGATTATCTCATCGCCGTCGTATTGCTTGTCAAGGATCTCCGCCATTTCGTGAATCTGTGAGATGATGGGATAATCACCCTGCGTCAAGGTGAGAGTCTGTTCCGTGATGTTCGTATCAAGCATGCCGATGATCTTTTCTTCCATCCCTCCCATATTGATGCCCCGTGCGGCGGAAACAAAGACCGACGATGGATACCTTGACGTGAGGTATGAAATAATGCTCCGGTCTTCCAGTCTGTCGATCTTGTTGAAGACCAGGACCGTCGGCTTTTCATGTGCGCCCAGTTCTTCGAGTGTGTCGACAACAACTTCGATTTGTTCTTCAAAGAGCGGATGGCTTACATCTACAACATGAAGCAGCATGTCTGCCTCGGTCACTTCCTCAAGCGTGCTCTTGAAAGACGCTACGAGATGATGCGGCAGTTTGCGAATGAAGCCGACTGTATCTGAGAGAAGTATCTTGTGTGCGCTCGAAAGTTCGACGTGGCGGACGGTCGAATCAAGCGTCGCAAAGAGCTTGTCTTCCACCAAAACACCAGCATCGGAGAAGTAGTTGAGGAGAGTAGACTTTCCGACGTTCGTGTATCCAACAAGGGCTACCCGCGGGAGTTTGCTCCGACCCTTTCGCTGTTCAGCCCGTTCTTTGGCGATTTGCTTCAGCTTTTCCCTCAGGTGGCTGATGCGTGTGCGTATGGCACGACGGTCAGTTTCGATTTGTGTTTCACCGGGTCCCTTTGTACCGATACCGCCAAACTGCTTGGACAAGTGGGTCCACTGTCGGGTCAGACGGGGCATCAGGTACTGCAATTGTGCAAGCTCTACCTGTGTCTTCGCCTCGCTTGTGCGGGCCCGTGATGCAAAGATGTCAAGTATCAAGCCGCTCCGGTCAACGATTTTGCATTTGATGACCCGCTCCAGGTTGCGGACTTGCACCGGAGACAGGTCATCATCAAAGATGACTATGTTGATGTTTTCGCTTTTTGCAAAATCGGCCAGCTCTTCCGCTTTGCCGCTGCCGATGAAGAATGCCGGATCAACGGTCTGGCGTTCCTGGACTATAGTGCCGACGACATCCGCACCGGCCGAGTCGGCGAGCAGCTCAAGTTCTTCGAGATACTCGGTTAAACGTGCCCGCAAAGCATTGGCGCGGGCGCTGCGATCCGTTGCCAGCCCGAAGTCCACCGAGAGCTCACGGTCGGTAAGCGAATCGGCGATTGCCCGGGAGGCAAGTCCGACAAGGATTGCCCGTTCCTTTTTCTTTTCAGTTTCTATCATCTGCATATTCTACTGACCCTCCGGCCTTGTCCGCGCCTCGCGCCCGATGATCATCTCGGCGAGCGCAAATAGAAGGGCGAGCATAACGAAATACTTCCACAGCTCAACGCCGAAGCGGGACTGAAGAATCTCGGTGTCAATGTTTCCGGCTGCGTTCAGTGGCCTGATTTGCCCGGGTGTCAAACCGACAAGAGAGAAGAAGCGCTCCAGCTCATTTCCTTCGATGCGTGTGAACCGCGACTC
>CAZBWR010000092.1:0-13757 GCA_964495695.1 uncultured Chitinophagales bacterium
AAGCACGCCGCCAGCGTTCGTCCTGAGCCAGGATCAAACTCTCCGTTGTAGATTTTTTCAAACTTACAAGTTCGAGTCTGAAGCTTGGCTTCAATTACTTGTGGTACAAGTATCTTAGCCAAGGTTTTGAAACTCTGCTAAGATTGACTTTGGCTATGCACACTATTTTTCAAAGAACTACACTCGTTATGTCGAGCCCCGAATTATCGGGCTTTAAATATAGCCAACTTCGCTTCTCTTGTCAATACCGGGTGGAGAATTATTTTTCCCTCCCGAATTGCCTTACCAATCTCACTTGAAGTTGGGCTACAAAGATAGCAGTTTGGGGATTGCGAAACAAGCATTTTGATTCTACGGGGCAATTAATTTTCATTCACCTATTCTATTCAGCTTCAGGAAATTCTTAGGCAAATTCACAGATTCAAAACAAAGGCCGCTGCATCTTTATGGTTGTTCCAAAGAATGCTGCAAGGCCTCCACTTGTCTGAGCAAGCGTAGCGCGTCAATCGAGCCCGGATTGTACCGCAGAGCTTCCTTGAATTTTTCGACAGCACGCCCAATCTCGCCGTTCTGAGTGTGGTACACTCCCTGCGCAACGGAAGCTGTCGCATACAAATTGTTCATTGCATCCTCAAGTCTGCCGCTTCGGGGAAACGGACGCACATTGAATTCAACCGGTCGCATCGAATGGCGGAGCGAATCGGCGTACACTCTCAGCGCCAATCCTTCCGGCACACGCTGCATACCGGCAGTAAACTCCGGCTCAATCTCCGTTGTCACATACACCGGACGCTCATGCATGTTGTTGATCTTCATACTTCTGATCATCTCAACAAAGCGGGACTGTATGACGGCCGGATCGTACGGCAATTCATGTTCAAATTTGTAGAGCTCTTTCAGGAAGGCGTCTATCTCGCTTTGGGAATTTCTGATCAGCCACGGATACCGGCTTTCCAGCTGCAGAAAATACCATGAACGCCGCAGCAACTCCTTGTCCACGACTACAACATCAGGCCGATGGCTCCTTACAAGCTGATAGTAGTATGATGCAGACACCCAATAGTCCCACTGATACGAGAATACAAGCGCATTCTGCTGGAGCGATGAGAACATGTTCATCGTATAATCTTCGACCATATAATTCCCCGACTCGTCCGTCTTCTCGAAATGGAAAGCGAGGGGCATGAGCCCTATCAGCACAACAGCCACACTTGCCGCCCCCTTTCCGAGGCGCTCAGACAAAAAACGCCAGATGACAGAGAACCCGGCCGCTGCTGTAAATGCGATCGAAATGTATGCCAGCAAAAAGTATGAATCGATATCATGAATATCATAGTTGATTGCATACAGCACGCATCCAGCAAAAAGCAATAACGCTCCGATGGCAATCTTTCTGTAACCGCGCCAGAGTGCAAACACACCGGCCACCGCAACCAACAAACCGGCATACGCGAACTCCAACGGCAGAGAGTTCAAAAAGTATTTCAGCTGATGTCCGGCTGCTTCCGTTGAAGAAAATATCCAGACCCGATACTGCTTTCCGGTCCAGTGCCAGAGAAACCGCTCGATGGTTTCCGGATTCCCCCAGTTGAGTGCTGGAGAATCGGCGGCACGGATCGGCAAGTAGGCATACACCGACAGCCCTGCAAGAAACGGCACCGCCATCAGCGCGATCCGTTTCCATGAGCCGGGGCGGAATCCTTGCGTGGCGAAGTAGAGATAGAGAAGCCCGGGGGCAAGCAAAATCGTCGTCATATGATTTGTGAAACTGAGCCCGAGCACGAAGGCAAATGCATACCACCACCCCTCTGACCGAGATCCATCGCCTTCATTCCACAAATGTCCAAACGAAGCACGGAAGAAACAGTACATCGTCACGATCACCAGAAGCACATGCAATGAGTAGACTTCGATGGCCACGGCCTGAGACCAGTAGGTCTCGGAGAATGCAAGAAGGAGCGAAGCAGCGGCAGCCGCAACGCGTACTTGGGTGCCGAGAGACTCTCTCTGTTTCGGCCGGAACAGGGAGCTTCTAGCGGCGATCCCACTCAGCACTTCATGTACGAGCAAATAGAAAACGTATACTCCCGCAACACAGAGAAACGCTGAAAGCACATGAAGCCGGACTATCTCCTCTGTCGCTACCGGAAGATATGCGAACGCCCTCGCAAGGAGAGTGAATAGCGGATAGCCGGTAGGATGCGCAATGCCAAGTGTGATTGCGACTGCGGCAAGTTCACCGCTATCAATGAATGTTACACTCGGGGCAAGGGTTCGTAGGTATACAAGGAACGCAACGATGGAAACGAGAGCTGCACTCCCATGCTTGCTTCCAGTTATTCTCCGGACAAACGTCATGGCTCAATTGGAAAATTGTTGAGAGATGGCAAGAAACGCTTCGCGCACATTTCGCATAGTATCGGAGACATGCTGCTTGAGAGTCGCTCCCTGGGAGCCTTCCACGCACGTTGCAAGGATTTCCAGTTTTTCTCCCTCGGGCAGTATCGTGCCGCGTTCCTCGAGTGTGATTCGGATATGTGTCTCAAGAGTTCGGTAGAACAAATATGAATCGATCAAGTAGTCAACGGTACCTGTATCCGCTTTGCGATCAAGCGTCAGGCCCAGTGCGGTTGCAGTGTCCGCATGACGGACTTCCGGACGCGAGCCTCCGTACTTCAGTTGCATCATCTGTGCAAGGAATTCTATATCAACCATTCCTCCCGGGCCAAGCTTAAAATCCAGCAAGTCGGCACCGGCACGACTGCGGGTTTCCGTCTTTCTCCTCATATCAACAATAGTCTCTGCCCAACCGGCCGGGAATGATGAGTGATAGACAAATGCACCCACATCCTCCATCACACGCCGCCCCAGGGTTCTGTTGCCCGCAACGAACCGCAGACGCGTGAGCGATTGACGTTCCCACAACGAAGCGCGTCTGGCAAGATAATTCAGATACGCCTGCCTGTCAACCACCAGCGGAGCGTTTCGTCCTTCGGGACGCAAGCGGGCATCAACATCGTAGAGCTTTCCTTCCTCGCTCACTCGTGAGAGTTGCTGAACGAGAGACATGGCAATTTTTTCCAGTTTGTGCTTCGTCCTGTCCGATTCCGCTTCTGCAACAAAGAGCACGTCAAGGTCCGCATCGAATGTCAATTCGTCCGTACCGAATTTCCCGAGAGCAAAAATCCCGAGCGACGGACGTTTGATGCCTGCTTCGCCACAAACATCTTGAAGCGCCCGCTCGACTACGCGATTTGCAGTCGTGCTCAGGTCTTTCGTCAACCTGCGCAGATCCGAGATACCGAGAACGTACCGTATGCCTGCAAGGAGCTCGCTTCTGTTTTTGTATGCAGCAAGAGATTTTGCATCATCCGGTCCAAACCCTCCGGCTTCTCCCGACGGGTCGGCTGTTATCATTTCGAGTACAATCGGTTGCCGGGCAATACCCTTGGCGAATCGGGGACTCACCGAACAGACTTTCAAGACCAAACGGCGGAATTTCGGCTCACTCATTTGGCGGTAGAATTGCTCGGGAAACGGATGAGATGAGGCGAGATTGGCAAGATTATGCAGTGTCATGTCCCGGGTCGGGGTAGAGGCGATCTCTTTCAATAAATCGTTTGCTATGACCCTGAATGCCTCGCGAGCACGACTATCCAGTTCACGTGTCGTCATGAGGCTGCTCCCCGATATCATGACGCCGATGTTCTTGACTGCCTTCCGGATATCCTTGAAGCTGTAGCCGGAGAGAACCGATGCGACAGCTTCCGCTCCCGGATTACCGTCAATAATCGTCTCAATTGTGTGGGCATGCTCTCCGGCATCAGTTGCCAGCACGCTTCTAAAAATCTGACGCACAACGGCGAGATATTCAGCACTTGCTTTTTGCAGCGCAAGCCTGTCAGGAAGACCCACTTTCCGGGCGAGGACATTCAGCTCCTGCGGATCCTTCGGCATTTCATGCGTCTGCGTATTCATCATAGTTTGGAGGCGATGCTCGATTGTCCGGAAGAAGACATACGCCTCAGCGAGTGTTTTCGTCTCATCCGCCGTCAGGAACCCGGCTGCTTCAAGCTGGTTGAGGGCTTCAAGCGATGTGCGTGACCGGATGATTTTGTTCTTGCCGCCGTTAATTAATTGAAGGGCTTGAATGATGAATTCGATATCACGGATCCCTCCTGCGCGCAATTTCACATTCTCCTCACCGGCAATTGCCGCTTCGATTCGGGATTTGATTCTGGCGATGTACTGGCGCGGATTCTCCATGAATGTACGCGGATACACGAACGGCTCGAGCTGTCGCAGAAACTCCTCGCCGAAGGCGATATCGCCGGCAACAGGCCGAGCCTTGATAAGCATCTGACGCTCCCACAGTTCTCCCCTCGACTCATAATACAAAAGATAGCTTTGCATCGACCGTGCCAACGGCCCTGCACCGCTTTCAGGACGCAAGCGTGTATCCACTCTATAAAAATGCCCTTCGGCCGTGGTTTGTGACAGATTCTGCACGAGCTTCTCTACGAAGGCATTGTAGTATTCATGAAACGTTCTCTGCTTGCCTGCTGCATCCGTAAGTTCTCCCTCATCTCTATAGATGAAGATGATGTCAATATCAGAGCTGTAATTCAGTTCCTCCCCGCCGAACTTCCCCAGACCGATAACAGAATAGGGTGTTTCAGGACGTTTGGGAAATCGTGACTCCATCTGTTGATGCGCAACTGCACAACATGCATCAACGATGGCATCTGCAAGATGGGCCAGCTCCTTTGTCAATGTGGAAAGGTCTCCCTCCCCCAGCAGATCCCTCACCCCAATGCGCAAAATCTCCCGGCGGTACATTCTCTTCAGCGCGTCAAGCCGCTTTTCCGGTTTCTGGAACATGCGAAGCGTCCGCGCACATTCCTCCGCCAGAAAATCCTTGCGTCTCGCACGCACGAGAGCGTCAGAAGCTGTCAGCCACCGGAACAGCTCCGGATCACGGACAAGGATATCTGCAAAATAGAGTGATGATGAAAGGGTTTTTACCAGCACATCCAGCAATACGCTGTGCTTGACAAGGTCATTGAAGAGAGATGTTGTATTGAGCGAAGCCTCGGCGAATCGGACAAGATTTGTTACGGCAAGGTCGGGATCAGGAGACTGGTCAAGGGATGCGGAAAGGGCCTTCGAGAAATCCTCGACGGCATACGTTGAACCGGACGCGATGAACATCTCGTGCAACTTCGTCACCGCACGGTCACTCCGTTCAGGATCGGCAAAATTAAAGAAGAGAAAACCGGTTTTGGACATGCACCCTTATGCTTACCATGTATCTAATGGTAGAGAAAAAGGGATGGAAATTCTATACGATTGAGCGACCTTCTTGATTCCCGTTTCCCTGCGGGCTACATTCGATTACGCAACCAACATTTTGTTCCATTTCTTCGGAGATTGCATGGGACGTTTGGAAAAGACTGTCGCACTTGTAACGGGCGCCGCGCGCGGCATCGGTGAGGCCGTTGCGCGCCTGTTCCACCGCGAAGGCGCCGCTGTGATTGTATCCGATATTCGTGATGAAGAGGGAGCGCGTGTCGCGGGTTCGCTCGGCACACGCTCTGAGTATCTTCATCTTGATGTCCGCTCTGAGCGGGATTGGGAGCATGCCGCAGAGCATGTCCGGAAGCAATACGGGGCACTTGGCGTGCTCGTGAACAACGCGGGCATCACCGGATTTCTTGAGACATCGGGGCCTTTTGATGCTGAACATGCCGACCTTGCCACCTGGGAGGAAGTCCACAAAGTGAACCTCACGGGCGTCATGCTCGGATGCAAATACGCGATAAAGCTGATGAGGGATCGCGGTGGCAGTATTGTCAACATTTCTTCGCGTAGTGGTATCGTCGGTATCCCCGGCGCCGTTGCGTACGCATCGAGCAAGGCGGGTGTGCGGAACCACACAAAAAGCGTCGCCTTGTACTGTGCGGAAAAGAAGTACAACATCAGGTGCAACAGCATCCACCCCGCCGCGATCATGACGCCGATGTGGGATGCCATGCTCGGAGAAGGAGAGCAGCGTGAGCGCATCATCAAGTCCGTAGAGGCGGGCATCCCCCTCGGCCACTTCGGTGATCCGATGGATGTGGCCTACGGCGCGTTGTACCTCGCATCAGCCGAATCCAAGTACGTCACCGGAATCGAACTGACTATTGACGGGGGTATACTGGCAGGAAGTGAAGGAAAACCGCAGTAATCCCATGTGGGAAACGGCTCCGGAATGACTCCCCGGGGCACCTGAAACTGTCCGGCATGCAGATCAAGATCCGCATCGAAGAGATCATTGAACATCACGCCGGCAACAAATCTGTCCATCATCCAACGGATGGATGAAGTATGCCGCGCATGACGCAGCATCACGCTTCCACGTGCGCAGCAATGCTGCCCGAACTTCCCCACGCCACTAAGTCACGCTGTTGAATCACGGCAGGATTCTCATGTTTCTTTTCCTATCTTCCACCTACTGCCTTCCCTTACGACGATGAACATCGAACAGTCACATGAGCGGCTTCTTGCCGGTGGAGAGAATGTTGAGCTTCACTGGAAGCAATTCCTGCGCGAGCATACCCGGCTGATGCTAAAGATCATATGGCAATTCGACAACGACTATGATGGCGTAATGGAAAAGTATCTCTACGTCTGCAGCAAGCTTGCCGCCGGTAACTTTGCAATTCTCCGACGATTTACGCAGCAGCATCACGCGAATCCACCGCGATTCACAACGTGGTTGGGTACGGTAACCTACAATCTGTGTGTCGATGCGTACAGGTCTTCCCACGGGCGCCGTCAGTTCCCACGGGCGGTACTGGGTCTGCCGGCGTTGGACCGTGAGGTGTTCCAGCTCTACTATTGGAAGGGCTATTCGCGGGAGGAGATCGAGCACACATTGTCCAACAAGTTTAAGCACGATGGCCTTTCTATTATGGAATCCCTGCAACGCGTGGAAGAAGTTATTGCCGGACTATCGACGACAGTGGATCGACGGCCCGTCTTTCTTCCATTCAACGAGAATGACTCGCCCGTCGGTATGTCTGAAAACACAACCGATTTCAACGAAATGCTTGAATGGCTCGACAGATGGATGGACGAATTGAACGACCAGGAGCGGATGATTATCCGGCTACGGTTCTGGGAAGGCATGACAGGACCCGAAATTGCGGATGCTATGGGGATTTCACCGACGCAGCGAGTCTATCCGCTGCTGCAAAAGGCGCTCTCCAGCCTGCGGGAGCGGGCGCTCCAGACATATTCAAAAACATCCGGCGGATTATCCGTTTAACATTGGAGGATAGGAGATCAAATGCACGTCAGTGAAGCCGACATCATACTGTACCTTGAGGCCAAACTTCTGCCGGCGGAACGGGAGCGCGTCGAGACACATGTCGGTCGGTGCAAACATTGTGCTCATGTGTTCTCGACAGTGGCGAGGATGCCTCACTTGTTGGAACAGGATACCCCGGTTGAGGCGGATGTCACGGCATTCATCACAAGAGCATCTGAGATTGTCCCCCGTCGCATGTCATCGAACGGATGGAGACTCTTCTTCTCCCCTCTTCGCGTTTCTTTTGCCACGCTTTCTCTCGTTTGCGTCGCCGCATTGGGATACTTCCTGTTTTCACCGGAGCGATCACAGTATCGATCCACAGATCTTCCTCCCGCGCCGTTGACCATGTTCCCCCCCGACGGCGCATTGATTACTGACTCTGCTCCGACATTTCGGTGGACGAACATTGCGCCTTCATCTGCCTACACGTTTACATTGATGGATGAAGGGGGCAGTCCACTCTGGAAAACGGATACACGTGACACGGCTCTTGCTCTCCCTCCCTCTGTTGTTCTTGTGTCGGGCAAGACATATCTTTGGAAGGTTGAAACGCTCCTTGCAGATCAATCACGTGAACGTCCGGCACTGTATGTCTTTAAGTACCAACCGCCCGACTAAGCTCTTTCTGCTCTTCGTTGCCGTTGCCGCAGCCGCAACGACACTCGTCTTCCTTCCCACCACGGTTCCTTCTTATGAGGATGACCTCGCATCCGCCGGGGACAAGCTTTCCGGCTGGAATCTCTCCGGAGCAGAGTCCGTCCTTTCTGATCTGGTAGCACAATATCCCGATTCTGTGCTCGTCCGGCGGATGTATGCCGAGTGCTTGCTTAAACGCGGAGAGTTACGTCTCGCACACAGGGAATATGAGATTTTGCTGCGAACCGATCATGCCGGTCATCCGCAGCATCTGCTTTCAGTCGCTACCGTCCATTACTACCTCGGCAACCTCGATTCGACAGAAATGCTCGCCCGCCGGGTCCTGGATGTTGCGGACGATGCCGGCGCATTGCATGCAGCAGCGCTCAATCTGGCAGGTCGCGTGGCGTTCAACCGGGCACGCTACGATTCCGCCATGGCGCTTCAAACGCTGAGTCTGGCGTTCGCCAGACGGAGTTCAGCAAAACAGCAGGAAGCAGACGCCTTGCGCCAACTTGGGGTATTGCATTGGTACGCAGGCAGGGATGATTCGGCCCGGTTCGCATGCTACGCGCCGGCGCTCTCCTTGTACCGGGAGATCAATGACAAGATTGGTGAAGCGACAACGCTCAATAACGTTGCGCTTGCAGGTGGCGGGCAACACTACTATCTCGAGGCATTCGCCCTGCGAAGGAAAATCGGCGATCAGATCGGGATTGCCGACAGTTATTACTTTATCGCTCCCGGCAGAAGCGACCGTTGGCTGGACCTGGCATTCAAGCTGTATCGCAAGTCCGTGCAGTTGAGTGATCGCATTGGCTACTCATGGGGAAAGGAAGTGGCATTGCGTGCACTCGAACAGCTGCTGTTCGTACAATACGACTCTTTGCAGTATTCTTCCGATGACCTCGATGCATTGGGGCATGCGTCGGCGGAAGGGGTTATCCTCAGGCTTCTTCTGGAGTCGTCCAACCATGTGAGGAAGGGTGAATGGGGCAAAGCGGCCGCCCTTCGTGAACGTGCCGTGCGTCTCTGCGACTCAACAGGGTATGCCACGGGGCTGAAGGCCGCTCTCTCGCTTTACGCCGAGGCCTTGATTCACCTTGGCGAGACTGAAGCCGCCTATGACGCGGTGCGTCGCCTCCGCGCGATCGCCCCGGATAATCGCTATGATACAGACATGCTCCTGGCACAGACCCATCGTGCGAGAAAGGATCCTGCAGCGGCGTATCACGTTCTCTCCGAAGCACTCCATCACCTTGATGGAGAGTATTCCGACAAGCTGGGACGAACCAACCCCTGGTTCGGAGCAGGTCTTGGTCAGCTGCTAAAGAAGAGATATGCACTGTTTGACATGCTTCTGACCTGCATCGAGCCGCAAAACGGAAGCGACTTGCTTTTCGAGACACTGGAGAGATTCAAGGCGTTGCCGGTAAGCACCGCACTTGAGTTTGGTGGAGCCGAGAATGACGGGAGTTTGTGGCATCGGTATCTCCAGACCATTGAAGCAATCGACGTGTCTCCCGACAGCATCGACCTGTTCATGGATCAATTCCGTGCTGCTTATACACAAGCAGTGGAACGGAGTGAGAGGATGGCCGGTGCAGCCAACCTGATGAAGCGGTCGAAGTCAAAGAGAATGCGGGACGTTCAGCAAGCAATGCGGCCGGGACAGCTTGCGCTCGGCTACTTTGTCGGGGCCTCGGATGCATATATCCTCGCTGTGTCGGAGGAACGGGGCGAGATGATCAAGCTGACGGGTGTGACACAGAGTATTCGCTCCGCGTCAAGCGCGCTCCATGAGCTGATTCTCCGCGGAAGAGTATTCCCGGACGATAGGCTGTGGAAAGGCCCTGCCCGGTTTCTCTTCAGAACGTTGGTTCAACCGGCACTGGATCTGCACGGCGGTGCCGGCGTCAGTGAATTGATACTGTGTCCCCAAGGGCCGCTGCAAAACCTTCCCTTTGCGATACTCATCGACTCGTCAGGAACACTTCTGGTTGAACGTGTGACCGTCAGCTACGTTAGCAGTATAGGCGACGCCCGTACGGTTGATAGACATCGCCTGCCGACGGATTTCATTGCTTTCGTCCCCGATGAAAGCTCTCTACCGTTCACCGGGAAAGAGGTGGCGAATCTTCCGGAACACCTCTTCACAACCCAAACCCTTCTGGTTGGAAGACATGCAACCGGCGAGAAATTCCTCGCAGCCAACCACCGGTCAACGTTCATTCATTTTGCCGCGCATGGCGAAGTGAATCGCCGGTATCCGACTCTCTCCGCAATACTGCTCTCCGATGGTCCGCTGGAACTCTATAGAATTTTCAAGATGAACATGCAGTTTTCCATTGTGGTGCTGAGTGCCTGCGAGTCCGGATACGGCGTCGGTTCCATGGGGGACGTTGCGCACGGGCATGAGCTTGTGAGTTTCCCCCACGCATTCCTTTTTGCCGATGCGAGTGCCGTCATGGCGACACACTGGCTGGTTGAGGATGAGTCCACCTCACGGCTGATGCAGTCATTGTACCGTCATTTGGCCCGGCTCAAAGCATCGGGGACTTCCCAACCACTCGGTACCGCCCTTGCTTCGGCACAACGTTCGTTTCTGGCAGAGTCCAAAGCATCAAAAAGTCATCCGTTTTACTGGGCTGGATTCTACCTCTTGGAAAAGGGGCGGTAAACCCTCCACTTCCCGGCTTTCTCCCCCAAAAATCGCACCGCTTATCCGTTTAACAACATTACAGGATGTTCACAACCATCCTTTGACCGTTCTTTTCACAACTCTCCAAGGAGGTCGCGATGAAGGTGCGCTACGGAGTGATGATTCTTCTGATCCTGCTGATGGTCCCGAACGCTCGATCGCAACCTTCATGGGAACCGGTTGGCCCCTACGGCGGGTATATCCGCAATCTTGCGAAGGATGCGAATGGTAACATCTATGCCGCAACGTTGCTTGGCGGTATCTTCAAGTCAACGAACAACGGTGCGTCATGGGTTCAGGTGTATGCCGATACACTGAAGGCAGACTTTCGCTCCGTAGCAATCAACTCGAACGGAGACATCTTCGGCGGTACGGACGGTTTTGGCATTCAGCGGTCGACCAATGGCGGCACCACCTGGGTCCGGTTAACCGGCATCCTCTTCTCTTCCACGGTAACCTCGATATTGATCCTTCCCAACAACGACATCATTGCGGCAAGATTCGGCGGCGTGTACCGCTCGACGAACAACGGCAACTCGTTCCTCGGCATCAACACGGGATTGACCAATACGAGTGTGCATGCCGTTGCGGCAAATGCCAACGGTGACCTTTTTGCAGCCACGAACGGAGGAGGTGTGTTCCGTTCGACGAACGGAGGTGGCAACTGGTCGCCGATCAACACCGGGATTGCCGTGAACGATATGGCAGTCTTCGGGCTGGCGGTGAAGTCAGGAACTGAACTCTGGGCTGCCGCAGCACAAAAAGTGTATCGCTCAACAAACAACGGCGATAATTGGAGTCCGTTGGAGCCAGTTCCTCTTGCCGGCTATTCAAGCATCGCCTTTGCCTCAAACGGCGATGTGTATGCTGCGGCATCGAGCATCAACAATGCCGTTGGAGGTGGCGTCTTCAGGTCTACAGACTCGGGAACCAGCTGGACGCAAGAGAGCGGGCTGCCGAATGTCCCACACTTTGCTCTTCTGACATCCGGCACGATGATCTTCGCCGGAACGGGAGGTCCGGGCGTCTATAGCACGGGCACAACCACTGCATCATCAGGCGCCTGGGTTCACAGGGTGAACGGTATGGACAACACGCACGTATATGTGCTTGAAGAAGGCACGGATAGCTCTCTTTATGCAGGGACACGGTTTGCCGGGATTTTCAAGTCAACCGATGCCGGCATTACCTGGTCAAGTGCCTCCAACGGACTGCCGTATGACTGGATCAATGCCATTGTTGTCAATCGAGTGAATGGCAACCTCTTTGCAGCAACGAACAACTCCAAGTACCGCTCGACAGACCACGGTGCGAGCTGGCAGCAAGTGCACTTTGTGGGCGCGACCGCGATGGCCTCGAACTCGCACGGGCACCTTTTCTCCGGCCTCGGGGCGGGCATGTATCGCTCGACCGATAATGGAACCTCGTGGTCGTTCATGGGTTTGGACCCATCCCCCAACAGAATCGCCGACATCGCCTGCGCCGGAGAGACCGTGTATGTAGCGACCGGCGTTGGTTCGGGGTTTGGAACAAGCAGAGGAGTGTTCCGCTCGACTGATAATGGCGGGACATGGGCGCAGTTCAACAACGGACTCACCAATCTAAATGTCACCACGGTCTCGGTAGGGGATACGATGTCTCCGAGAATCGTTTGTGGAACCCGGGGAAGCGGCGTGTTTGCGCTGGACATGACGGCAGGCACGTGGAGCACTTTCAACAATGGGATCACTGATCTCAACATAGTCCACGTGGGGCACTACCCGGCATTAGTTCCCTTGACGATTGGGCCGGCCATCAGTCATACCATAGTTGAGAAGATGCTTCTGGTTACAGTTACGACGCTGTACTTCTACTTGGCCTATAGACCAAATCCTTGGCAGGAGGTCTTGTTCCGAGACTATGAGATTGAGCCCCTTCTTGCGTTGAATGTAACCCCGACCATCATTGCTCGGGAAGGCGGTCTTTCCGATATAGGGCTGCTTGCGACAAATGGTCGCGGTATCGCACGCGGCGTTGACTTCATCACATCAGTCAGGTCGCTACCTGAATTGCCCGAGCGTTTTATGCTGAGTCAAAACTATCCCAACCCGTTCAATCCAAGTACAACTATCAAGTACCAAATGCCAAGCACCAATCACGTAACGATCAAGGTGTTTGACATTCTCGGCCGGGAGGTGGCAACGCTGGTGAATGAGGTGAAACAGCCGGGAAGTTACGAGGTGACGTGGGACGCGGCAGGATATGCGAGCGGGATGTACTTCTACCGGCTCAGGGCCGGGGGCTTCATGTCTACCAAGAAACTCGTTCTGTTGAAATGAAACACCTCAACCATGTCACATGGAGGCTTCAATGAAGAAGTTGAATATGGCAGTCATGTTTTTCCTTGTTGCCCAGACATGGGCGCAGGGGACCTGGAATCAGGTCGGCCCCTACGGCGGGTATATCCAGTCACTGGCAAAAGATGCCGGTGGGAACATCTATGCCGGAACACTCTTCGGCGGTATTTTCAAGACAACCAACAACGGAGACTTGTGGGTGCAAGTATACAACGATACAAACGTCGTTGATGTCCGCTCGCTTGCCGTGAACAGTACCGGACATATCTTCGCTGGGCTTGACCCGGGATTCATGCGATCAACCGACGGTGGTGCAACCTGGCAAAGGATTGTCAACAGCCTGAACACCCGGACTATTGCGACACTCCTCGTTCTTCCGAACGGCAATATCTTCGCCGGAGCGCTTTCTGGCGGCCTCTACAGGTCTACAGACAACGGCCAGACATTCTCACTGTACACCAACGGGATGAGTGCGTCATCGATCAGAATGGTTGCGAGGAATGCAACGAACGGACACCTCTTTACGGCAACCAACGGAAATGGCGTGTTCCGGTCAACCGATGAGGGTGCTAATTGGGTCGCCATCAACACCGGTCTTTCTACCACGATAATGAATTCTGTGGCAGTCGGCCCTGCTGGCGAACTGTTCGCATCGGGTGATACGAAGATATTCCGGTCAACGAACAATGGAGATAGTTGGACGGACGTGCTCGCCCCATCCGCAGCA
>CAZBWR010000093.1:0-11715 GCA_964495695.1 uncultured Chitinophagales bacterium
TACAACTTTGTTAACTCTCTTTCCGGGCGGGAGCTTCCTACAAATCAAATCAATGCAGTAGAAATGGACGGCATTCCCGTTCAAGTGATTTGCCTCGAGGAATTTAACTTACAATCCGCCCTTCTCCTGATCTCATCTGATAAAGAAGCTATTCTGAGAGATCATTTTCAATCAAAAAACGTCGTATCGCTCTCGTCACACGCCTACACAAAGCTGCGTACGCTCAAAGGTATTCCGGCCGCAGGACATGAACTGACGGCAGACTTTAACCCTTACGAGGCAGGTCTCTTACATGCAATGAGTTTTAGGAAGGGATGCTACATAGGCCAGGAGGTGATTGCACGCCTCGATACGTACGGAAAAGTCCAAAAGCAGATGTGCCAAGTGCTGGTGGATGATCTACCTGATGAAGTAATGCCGGGAAATCCTGTGACTTACGAGGGCGAGGAGATCGGCATCTTGACAACTGTAAGTGATGTATCTTACGACAATAGCTATTCTTGTATCGCTATTCTCAAGAAAGCTGCCTTTGTTACCGATGATTCTATCAGGGTCTTTATTTCTGGAAACATTCCCGGAGTTGCAAGGCCTTTTCCAATATCGTAAGTGATTGTTCATTTTCATAGTGGGGATTCATGAAACTGTCCTATACAACGGAAGACGTTGAGCGATGGCGGGATAGGTCGCATAGACGCACGCCGGCACATGCTGTCCGAACCGAGCGGCAAGTACTTTCGTTTGTGAACAGTGTCGGGTTCTGCCTTGCTGCGAAAGCCGATGATATCGAGCTCCCTAATCTCTGGGACGCCCTTGCAAGCAGCAAAACCGCCAACGGCACTGGTTCTTCTGCGTCGGACCGGAAGTACTACCTCTCGTATGCCTGGGAGATTCAGACTGTCCTCCCGAACCACAACAGCATCTTTTATGGAAAGATGTTTCGCCGCCGCCCCTGTTTGATCTCGAAAGAGTATCTTCCATACTTCTACGCGCTTGCCGAGCGCACCGGATCTAAAGAAGAGTATCGGACCGAGCACGCAGAGGGCCGGCTATCCGCGTCTGCTAACGAGGTAATGGATGTTCTTATGAAGCGATCTCCACTAACGACAAAGGAGCTCAAGGTAGCTTTGTACGGGCCAGGGAAGAAAGGAGGGACGGGCCTGGAGAAGGGAATCGAGGAACTCCACAGAAAGATGTTTATAACGCGTATCATCGGAAACGGACATCAGTTTGGTGCGGTATGGGCCCCTGTAACGAAAATATTTCCCGGCGAGGTTCGGAAGGCGAAGAGGATTACGGAAGAACAAGCTCGCTTCAAGTTGCTCCAAAAGTATTTTGAGAACCAATTGATGAGCTCGATTGAAACCATTCACAAAGTTTTCGGCTGGAGCAAGCGGGAGATTTACCAGACAATCGGTAAACTTATCAACGAGGGGGTCATCACTCCTCTTGTCGCCATCGACGGGGAGACTGGGAAATACTATTGTTTTATTCACTAAACGAGTATGAAAGGACCGTCGATGAAACGAGTCCAAGCTAAGCCTGCGAAAGCATACAAGAACAGCGAATTTCTGAACTCTGCCGATGCGAGAATCCTACGAATCATGTCAGAATTCGTTGAACCGCAGGCACGGTTTCGTCGCGAGAAGATCAAGGACACGATCGTGTTCTTCGGAAGTGCCCGCATAAAGGAAGGGAAGATAGCGAAATCGGATTTGCGTGAGGTGGAGAGGGAAATCGCTCGAAATAAGAAGCCTACAAAACAGCAGTTGTTGAAGTTAAGGGCCGCCCAAACCGCCACGGAGATGTCCCGCTATTACGATGAGTGTGTCGAGCTTTCCCGACTTCTGACGCAATGGTCGAAAAAGCTGAATCACTCAAACCGGTTTGTGATCTGCTCGGGTGGTGGGCCTGGAATCATGGAAGCTGCCAATCGTGGAGCGCATCTTGCCGGTGGCAAGTCTATCGGGCTGAATATCAGCCTTCCCTTCGAGCAGTTCTGCAACGGATACATTTCGAAGGAACTGAATTTCGAATTCCACTACTTCTTCATGCGTAAATTTTGGTTTGCCTACCTTGCAAAAGCGCTTGTCGTTTTTCCGGGTGGATTCGGCACAATGGATGAACTGATTGAACTTCTCACGTTGCTGCAAACGGACAAAATCAAGAAGAAGATGACCGTAGTTGTCTACGGATCGGAGTACTGGAAGAAGATCATCAATTTTGAAGAAATGGCTCGCTCTGGCATGATATCCGCAGAGGATTTGTCCCTTTTTCGCTTTATTGACGAGCCGAAAGAAGCGTTCGAATACCTCAAGGAGAACCTGATCCGGAATTACCCAACGAAGTGACGAAAGTTGCTTCTTCCATCGTGAAGCCGTACATTGACTCTGCGGGGATGACTTGGATTCGACGGTGAGAGAGATGGTCAGAAACGCATACCGTGCTCTCCGCGTAGCACGATAATAAAGCGGAAAACCATAAGTGCTAACTACGATTACGCACTCGCTGCTTAATTAAAAACTAAGTAGCGCGTCTTATGAGGTTTTTCCTGCCGGACTTCAATAAGGCGACGACTCAGGCGGGATAGCGCAATAAGTTCCTCAAGCAAGTTGCGTGAAATCTGCCGCAAGCAGATCTCCTTGGGGTGATTCCCTCAGTGTCCTGTTTGTCGGATACAGGGGAATGAAGCGGAAAAGACAAACTAAGTATGTAGTGGTTCTGGTGGTCTCCTCTTCGGACGCGGGTTCGACTCCCGCCATCTCCACTTTGAGCGCCCTTCCTTTGCGGAGGGCGCTTTCTTGTTTCAGCCAGCGTAAACCCATATCCCCGATGATCCTTTCAATCCCATTTACCAAAATGTGCGGTGCAGGCAATGATTTCGTTGTTATTGACAACATGAAATCGTGGCTCAAGGTTAGCCAATCTAATCTCGCAAAGGTGGCATGCTCCAGAAGGTTCGGAGTCGGCGCCGACGGCCTCTTGATTCTTGAGCCAAGCACCAAGGCTGATTTCACCATGAGGTATTACAATGCAGATGGTAGCTATGGAGGGATGTGTGGCAATGGTGGCCGTTGTATTGCACGATTTGCCTTCGACAAAGGAATCTCGGGATCGAACCTATCGTTTGAGGCACTCGATTATTTGTATTCTGCAGAAGTAGTAGAATCATCAGTAAAGCTGAAGATGAAGCCGGTTACTACATTTATATTAAATCATTTAAGGTCTACAGTCGCAAACAGATTCTCGGTCCATTTTATCGACACTGGATCTCCTCACGCGGTCGTTGAAGTGCCGGCACTTGACGAATTAGATGTGCCCAGGCTAGGGAGAGAGTTACGATATAACGAGGCTTTTTCGCCGGATGGCTGCAATGTGAATTTTGTCAAGATCATGCCAGGCAAGAATGCCATAATGATAAGAACCTACGAACGGGGCGTCGAGGAGGAGACCCTCGCGTGCGGAACAGGCTCAGTCGCTTCAGCGATCATTGTGTCCGAAACTCATGGTTTGCGTAGTCCGGTTAATGTTCTTGTAAGGAGCGGTGAACTTCTTAAGGTTTGTTTTGATAAAATGGCTAATTCCTATCACAACATAAGCTTAGAGGGTAGTGCTTATATTATCTTCGATGGGGTATTTGCTTTCGATGATGTTACAGGCTCGATTTCGGGCTTGCCAATTCAATTTGGAGTCGATGTACCGTGAGCAAATATACATTTGTGCTGAATCCGAAGGCCGGTAAGGGACGAGCGGCCAAACTACACAACCGCCTTGCAGAATTGATTCATGATTCGGGAATTGATGGGAGCATTTTCCTTACGGAGTATATCGGACACGCTATCGAAATCGCTCGTTCAGCAGATTCTGAGTACGTTTGCGCCATAGGTGGTGATGGTACTATCAATGAGTGTGTTAACGGTATAATGGGAAGCCCCAAGGTGCTTGGCATTCTTCCAGCCGGGTCCGGGAATGATCTAATTAAATCCTTGAGTATTCCAAAAGAGTTGGAAACGGCATTCAACGTTTTGCTCTCTGGCAGGGTAAGATCGATCGATATTGGTGAGGTTTTATGTGACGGACAAGGTCGCCATTTTATTAATGGTGTAGGTATTGGATTCGATGCTGCAGTGGCTAATAGAACGAAGTCGATAAGACATCTTACCGGAACGCTGCTATACTTGGTTGCAGTTCTTCAGACCCTTGGTTCGTACAAATCGCCTAAGTTTACAATTAGACTTGATTCACTTGAGCTTTGCTCACATAACTTGCTTATAGCTATAGGTAACGGACGATGTGCTGGAGGTGGTTTCTATCTTACACCAGATGCTTTGATCGATGATGGACTGCTTGATGTATGCATGATTCGGGAGATTCCAATTAGGAAGATCCTCACAATCATGCCAAAGGTTATGAAAGGAACACACACCAACGATCAAAACGTGTCCATGCACCGAGTCGAGGGGTTAACGATACATGCCGATCGGCCGTTTTATGTGCATGCAGATGGGGAGATAGTCGGAGAGGGCGTGCGGTCTGTAAATACACGGATCATCCCACAAGGGATTCGAATTATTGGCGGATAAGCGGACCGATACGTACCAAATAATATATATTATGTAAAGTACTATTACTTCAGCATAGTTCTTGCAATCACATCATGTGCCTCTCGTAGTTTCAATACAGGAAGCTCGATAGCCTTCCCTATCTGTAGCATTCCGGTGTCATTTACCGTTCCAATGCTAACTAATGAAACACCATTGCTCTCTGCGATATCATGAATTCTCTCAACATCCTTGCGGCTTGTTGAAATGAGTATTCTGGATTGATCCTCTCCAAACTGACGGAAATCCTCTCGTCCTTCAAAAGCATCGAGCGAGGCCTCGAGTCCCAATGAAGCTTTACCCTGAAGAAGACATTCTGCGAGTGCAACCGCAATTCCCCCCTCGGAACAATCATGCGCTGACTTGACTAGACCGGCGGTGGCAGCGTTCAGAAATGCGTTATGGAGACGGACTTCATAATGAAGGTCGAGGCCCGGCGCGTCCCCTGCGAGAATCTTGTGAACCCGATACAAGTATTCGGACCCCCCGATATGGCCCGCGGATTTCCGGCCCAGCAGGAAGACTACGTCGCCTGCCGATTTGAAAGGACTTGTTACAACCTTCGTAACATCCTCGATCAAGCCAAGCATTCCTATAACCGGTGTGGGATGCACGGCAGCGGTAGGCCCCTCGTTGTAGAAGCTTACGTTACCACCGGTAACTGGAGTATTCAACGCACGGCACGCTTCGCCTATCCCGGCCACAGCCTCCTTGAATTGCCAATAGATTTCCGGTTTATACGGATTCCCAAAGTTCAAACAATTTGTGATCGCCAACGGCTTCGCCCCGGTACAAACGACATTCCGTGCCGACTCCGCCACCGCTATCATTCCCCCTCGTCTGGGATTGAGGTAGACATATCGGGCATTACAGTCAGTCTTTAAAGCCAGGCCCTTTAGTGTATTTTTGACAATCACTACAGCTGCGTCTGCTTCATCCAAAACGAGGTTGTTTGTCCTGACCATGCTGTCGTATTGCTCATAAACCCATCGCTTGCTCGCTATCGATGGTGAACTTAAAATGGTAAGTAAGCACTCATTCAGATCGCTTGGCTGTGGAAGACTGGCAGGCTCAAAACTGCGCGTTTGCTTCAAGTACTGAGGCTCGCGTGCTTCCCTGACGTAAACGGGAGCACCGCCGCCAAGCACCAATGATTCAGCGGGCACGTCGGCAACAGTCTCGCCACGGTAAGAAATAAGAAGCCGGTTTTCGTTAATTACTTCTCCGATTATTTCTGCATGAAGATCCCACTTCTCAAAAATTTCCTTGACCTCACCTTCACGCCCCCTCTCTACCACAACGAGCATGCGTTCTTGTGATTCAGAAAGCATAAGTTCATATGCAGTCATGCCAGTTTCGCGTGCAGGAACTTTGTCAAGATCTATCCGCATGCCGGCATTACCTTTTGCGCTCATTTCGGAAGTTGAACAGGTAATCCCGGCCGCTCCCATATCTTGTATCCCGATGATGTACCCGCTGCGAATTGCTTCGAGCGAGGCTTCGAGAAGGAGTTTCTCGGTGAAGGGATCGCCGACTTGTACCGAGGGACGTTTTGCTTCCGATGCCTCGGATAACTCTTCTGAGGCAAATGTTGCACCATGAATTCCATCCCTGCCCGTAGCGGATCCCACGATCATCACTGGATTACCCGCGCCGGAGGCTATCGCACGAGCCCATTCACCGTGCTTAACAATACCGACTGACATGGCATTCACAAGCGGATTGTCATGGTAACAAGGATCGAAATACACCTCACCCGCAACTGTGGGTACCCCGAAACTGTTTCCATAGTCCCCTATTCCCTTGACAACTCCTTTCAGGAGATGTTGTGTTCTGTCGTTATCAAGATCACCAAACCTGAGAGAGTTCAGCGCTGCAATCGGCCGGGCACCCATTGTAAATATGTCCCGCATGATTCCTCCGACACCTGTCGCTGCGCCTTGATACGGTTCAACGGCTGAAGGATGGTTATGGCTTTCAATCTTGAATGCCACCGCAAGTCCATCTCCGATGTCAACGAGTCCTGCGTTCTCTTCGCCAGCGCTCACCAGCAGACTTCCTCCGGTCCGGGGCAGCGTCTTGAGAACGGCTATCGAGTTCTTGTAGCTGCAGTGTTCGCTCCACATGACCGAGAAGTTCAGTGTACGTCGGGGTTCGGACGAGAATTTGCAGTATCCGTTGATACTCCTCGGCAGTCAATCCGTGCTGGAGCGCCAGTTCCTCTGTTACTACGGGTTCAGCTTTTGTCTGGATCATCACTATTCCAATAACATAAGTAGTTCGCCTTTTTCAACGGCAGTGCCTTTCGTGACGTGAATCTGCTTCACCTTACCGTGGTCATGCGCTTTGATTTCGTTTTCCATTTTCATCGCTTCAAGAATAATCAATCCTTGTCCCGGTTGGACCTCATCACCTACTGATACTTCAATTTTGACAACGAGGGCCGGCATTGGAGCGTGAATCTCCATCTTTTTATGGGCGGATCGCCCCACGGAATCGAACTTCTTCAGTAAGCGAGTTCTCTCACTTTCAACAGTCACATTTAGTTGGTGTCCGTTAGCAAAAACGGCGTATTCACCACTGGCTCCGTGCAGAATTGCCTTCACAGATACTCCATCAAGGAGTATGGAGTATGTGCCATCTCCAGTTTCCTGCATATCAAGAGTAACTGGCGCACCATCATATTCAACAGAGCCATCAGGCGTGAGCGTGACCTCGTGGTCGACTCCGTTAACGGTTACAAAATAGGCCGGCATATCATTGCCTCATTAAGTCAATTCGCTGTTGTACCCATCTATTTGTCCTGGAGCCTGTATCAGAGGCTCCATCGAGTGCATTACTCTGCCTGCGATGTTCAATCAATGCAGAGAGTATAGCGGCCGCTTTGCTGGTGGTCGCGTCAGCCGCTTCAAGCAGCTCGGGTTTGAAGTAATTCGCAACGAAATGTGTATCAAAATCTCCCGACAGGAAGGTCTCGTGATTCAGCACGAACAAATTGAAGGGGATATTGACGCGTACACCAAGAATTTCATACTCTTGCAAAGCCCTGCGCATTTTGCGGATAGCCTCGTCTCGAGTCTGTCCGTGCGCCACGAGTTTCGAAATCATCGGGTCATAATACACTGAAATCTCTCCCCCCTCTTCAACACCCCGATCTTCACGCACGCCAAAGCCCTGGGCCGGCTTGAGATGATGGATCTTTCCTGTGGAGGGAAGGAAGTTATTGAGAGGATCCTCTGCATAGATCCGGCATTCAATCGCGTGACCTCGAAATGTCACATCGTCCTGGGTGAAGCCGAGCGGCTCACCCATGGCGATGCGTAATTGCTGGTGGACGAGATCGATTCCCGTACGCATCTCCGTTATTGGATGTTCAACTTGCAGACGCGTATTCATCTCAAGGAAATAGTAATTCCGATCTTTGTCGACGAGGCACTCAATCGTTCCGGCATTTTCATAGGCGCATGCCTTTGCCGCAGCGACAGCCATTGCCCCCATCTCTTGCCGAAGTTCGTCGGAGATGATCACTGACGGAGTTTCCTCCACGACTTTTTGATGTCTTCGCTGAATGGAACACTCCCGTTCACCAAGGTGAACCGTGTTGCCGTATTTATCGGCCAGGATTTGAAACTCGATATGGCGGGGTTTTTCCAAGTACTTTTCGACATACACCCGGCCATCGCCAAACGCCGATAGAGCCTCGGACTGTGCCGAAGCAAATGAGGCTGATAGTTCTTTTGCGGAATGCACAACGCGCATTCCTTTTCCTCCGCCTCCGGCAGCTGCTTTAATCAAGATTGGAAACCCGTACTGTTCAGCGAATGTGCGGACAACATTTTCGTCTTCAACGGCATCAGGGGTACCGGGCACAGTCGGCACTCCAGCCTGGCTGACCAGCTTCCGGGCGGCGGTCTTGTCACCCATGGCAGTGATCGATTCCGGCTTTGGTCCGACGAAGATAATGCCCGCATCGAGAACGCGGCGGGCAAAGTCTGCATTCTCGGACAGGAACCCGTATCCCGGATGAATGGCATCAGCTTGGCATTGCTTCGCAACACCAAGAACTTTGTCCATGACGAGATAACTCTCTCTCGACGGCGCCGGACCGAGCCTGTATGCTTCGTCGGCTAGTTGCACATGCGGACTTCGGCGGTCGGCATCGGAGTACACGGCTACCGTGGCGATACCCATCTCCTTGCATCCCCTGATGATGCGGACTGCTATTTCACCCCGGTTGGCAACAAGAAGTTTTTTGATTGTTCGTTTCATCAACTCTCCGTCAATTCGACCACCGTTGCGCCTGTCCCTCCCTCGTTCCATTCACCAAGGCGGAATGACTTTACTCGCGGGTGATTTGTCAGGAATTCAGTGATTCGTTTTCTCAATGCTCCGGTTCCCTTGCCGTGGATGATATCTATGCGGTGAAGCCCGGCGAGCATGGCAGTATCCAGGAACTTGTCGACCAAGGGAATCGCTTCCTCCCCTGTCAATCCTCTTAAATCGATGTCTCGTTCGATTACTGCAGGCTTTTCCTGCTCGACGGGAGATGACGGACGTAACGGCCGTGCCTTGCGCTTGGATGGAACGAGATCCTTTATCGCAACTTTCATCTTCAAGCTGCCAAACACAACAACAGCACTCTTTCCATCCGGAGAAATGGAGATGATCTCTCCTGTTTCATTCCCTCCTGCCAAACTAGCGAAACTACCCACTAAGAGCGATTCTTCTTTGTGTACTGTCTCATCTTCCGGTAGATCGGATTTTACCTCCTCGATCGACCTCTTCACCTGTTCCACGCCAACGCGGGCCCGCTTGATTGCCTCCTTTTCAGCAGCACGTTCGCGAATTTCCCGTATGCTCCGCTCTATCACCGCGTTGGCGCCCTTTACAATGTCTTCTGCCTCTTCTACGGCCTTAAGCTTGAGTTGCTTGAGTTCGTTTGCTTGAGCAGAGAGCTTAGCCTCATATTCGGTCATGAGCTTCCGGAGGCGGGTTCGTTCTTCATTCACCGTATCAAGTTCACTACGATACCGCTGAGCAGACGATTCGAGTTCGGCGATGAGCTGCTCAAGACGGACATGTTTATCACCCATGAATTCACGTGAACGCTTCAAGATATCTTCATGCACACCAAGCCGTTGAGCCATCTCCAATGCGTAACTACTTCCCGCTATTCCTGACTTGAACTTGTAAGTCGGCTTCAAGGTGTCTTGGTTGAATTCCATTGCCCCATTCTCAACGTCGACGGTATTATGGGCGAAGACCTTGAGCGCGCTATGATGCGTTGTGGCGATGGTTAACGTCCCTCGTCGAGTGAGTGACTCAAGGAGCGATGCTGCTATGGCTCCCCCTTCAGCAGGATCAGTACCGGAACCAACTTCATCGATCAAGACAAGTGTATTCGCATCCGCGGTCTCGTCAATACGTTTGAGGTTCATCAAGTGTGAGCTAAACGTGCTAAGATCGTTCTCAATCGACTGTTCGTCGCCTATGTCGACTTCAATCCGGTCAAAACATCGGATGACCGATTGTTCGCTTGCAGGAATATGCAAGCCGGCTTGTGCCATCAGTGTTAAGAGGCCAGCTGTTTTCATTGCTACGCTCTTGCCGCCGGCATTCGGTCCACTGATGATTAGCGTTTTGTATGATGCTCCCAATTCAAGATCAAGTGGCGTCGTACCGCTCCGTCCGTGAGTCTGAAGGAGAATCGGATGACGCGCATCGACAAGCTTCAATGCCCCTGCTGCGACGACTTTCGGCTCGATACCAATAACCTCAATAGAGTATTTAGCCTTTGCATGCAGAGCATCTAATCTACCTAATATCAATAGGTTAGACCTAATCGCATCACCTACTGCCCCAACTTGCTCGGTCAGCTCGCGTAAGATCCGCTCAACCTCTCGTTGTTCCTGGAACTGCAGGCTTCGGATCTCGTTGTTCAGGTCGAGCGTCTCCGAAGGCTCAATGAAGACTGTCGCTCCGCTCGCCGATGCACTATGGATGAATCCATGAACTCTGTTTTTGTGTTCCGCCCTCACCGGAATCACCATCCGCCCTTCGCGGGTTGTGATGATCTCATCTTGTGTGAACCCTTGTTCAGAAACACTCTTCAGCACGGCTGCGAGCCTCTTCTCGAGCTGTTCGTATTTCTCGCTAATGTTCCGGCGTATCGATTGAAGCTCCTTCGAAGCATTGGCGCGGACGGCGCCAGCTTCATCAATTGCCTGGTCGATATTGAATTCAAGGACCTTGTCGGTATAAATGGGCTCGACAATGCTCCAGATGTGTGGGGCAAGGGTGCTGTTTCTCGCTATGAAGGCTTTTAGGATACGTGAAGCCCGAAGTGTTTGACTTATCTGCAAGAGTTCTTTCGGCTGCAGCACAGTTCCCGTTATCGACGCTTTCTGAGTTGCCTCGCGTATGGGGTGAATTCCGGCGAGAGGGATCTCAGCTTCTTGTTCGATTAAACGCTTTAACTCACTCACACAAATAAGCTCATGACGAATGATCTCAAGTGAAGCGGAGATAGACATTGCTTGCAGCCACTCCATCCCAAGCTGCGACGAGGCGTACCGGATTACCCTTTGCCGGACAGTCTCGAATTCTAGCTTATTACATGCGTTCTGAAAATTTCCCATGCAGGCAGTTTCGTTACCCTAAACGCTTCTTCACGAGTTGTTGGATCAATTTGCCGTCTGCTTTCCCTTTCAGCTCTTTCATCACGACGGGCATGACCTTACCAAAATCAGCGGCAGAAGATGCTCCCGTCGCTGCTACAACTGATTCTATTACCTTGGCGATATCTTCCTCGCCAAGCTGCTTTGGCAAGTATTCCTCAATGATTCGTAGCTCAGCCGCTTCCTGTTCGACAAGTTCAGTCCGGCCTGCGGCCTGAAACTGCTCGATGGACTCTTTCCGCTTCTTCGCCGCGGAAACCAGAGTGGAGATTTCATCCTCGGTGGACATTTGTTTTCCGGTTCCCCTCAATTCAATTTCCTTTTCCATCAAAACAGCCCGGAGCGTCCGTAGCGTTTCAAGCCGGGTTTTATCGCCGCTTTTCATCGCTACTTTGATTTCCTCGCTTATCTTTTCCTTAAGTGGCATTATTCAAATCCTT
>CAZBWR010000093.1:11815-13488 GCA_964495695.1 uncultured Chitinophagales bacterium
TTTGAGTTCTCAAATCGTACAATTCCGCTTCAATTTCGAACAAAATTACTCGATTTGGCGCTGAGAAGCAACCTGATCGGAGTACGGTAAATAGCGTGGGGCGGCATGTCCCACCTGCATTGCAAACGGGGTATGACTATAAGGATTGGCTTGAATGATGGGATTAAAGTAAACGGCCACCCCACTTCTGGTTATGGGTCACATTGTTCCGTACATTTTCATGACAGTTCCATTCACGCCTGACGCTTCTTCAGAAGCCAGGAACATTATTGCCGAAGTAATCTGATCCGGGCTTACATACTTCTTCAGGTCGGCTTCGGAAACGGAAGGCTTCTCTTCATCCGTCAATATCATCCCCGGAGCGATGGCGTTCACCGTTACGCCTTTTCCCTTGACCTCGTCAGACATGACCTCTGTTAATTTTACTACGGCAGCCTTTGAGGTTGCATATGCACCTTTGCCAGCTCCTGAGCGAAATGCGGGGAGTGCCCCGATATTGATGATGCGCCCCCATTTTTGTTCGAGCATTGGCTTGACCGAAGCCCGTGACATCAAGAAAGTGGTCTTCAAATTTAGCGCGAACATTCCCTCCCATTCTTCCAGAGGTATCTCGTCAATAGTGTTTCCCCCTGCATATCCCCCCGCAATGTTCGCGAGTATGTGCACTGAGGAAAACTTTTTAAGCGTAACCTCGAGGAAAGACTGAACTTCGGCTTCGACAGTCAGGTCAGCTTTGTGAAGAAGCAGACGTGATTCTGCCTCAGAAAGTCCGGTATGTATCTCCGATGATGGAACAACCTTGCGGACTGGAAGCGCCACGGATGCCCCTGCCTCAAGAAACCGTCTGGCAACAACACTCCCCAGTCCACCTGTCCCCCCCGTAATGATAACCGTTTGCCCCTGAAACCTCTTCGAAGTGTTCATTTACTCGACATGTTTATTGGATGACTAACAAGCTTAATATATCCAGAGGTCCGAGGATTATCAAGGTTGCTTCTCTTACAGTGTTCAAGTACATTTATGCTAACGTTTTGTTGTAATGACCACTCTGTTTTAGAATCTGATTAGGACATTTCATGAAGTCACTTATATTCTGCGTCCTGTTATTTCCGGTACACTTCGTCCAGGCGGGAACGCCACTTGCCGTCGGGGAGAAGGCCCCTGATTTTACTCTCTCATACGCGACAAAAGATACCATTGTTGCCAACGGCTTTTCCCTTTCTTCTCGCATTGGTAATAACCACATAGTTCTGGCTTTTTACCCTGCCAATTGGAGCGGCGGTTGTACCAAAGAAATGTGCACGATGCGAGACAACTTCTCCGACCTTGCAACGCTCGGTGCAGAGATTTATGGGATAAGCGGAGATTATGTCTACTCGCACAGAGAGTGGGCAAAGAGTCTGGATCTGCAGTTCACGTTGCTGAGCGACCATAATCATGATGTTGCCCGGGCATTCGCCAGCTATAACCCCGAAACAGGATACAACAAGCGGACGGTATATGTCATCGACAAATCGGGTAAGATTGCCTACATCGATCTCAACTACAGCGTCCGCACGTCCGACTCGTTCAATGCCCTCAAGTCGGCACTTGCGAAGCTGAATTGACATGAAACCGGACTACACGCCAATATCATGTTCCGCGTACGATGTGCTGGAGTCTTCAGCCGTTAA
>CAZBWR010000094.1:0-13441 GCA_964495695.1 uncultured Chitinophagales bacterium
CTCAAATTCGAGCCTCACGCCCCGGTGGCCGTCGCTTCCAACCCGTTCAATTGAGCCAAAGCGAAGCAACCTGACTTCGAACTTTCTTTGCGGCAAATCGACGTGGGGCACGAGTTCAATCTTCGTCTTGTTCCGGATCAACAGGTGGTGAAGTGCAATGAGGTCAACTCCATCGAGCCCGTTGCTGTAGTTCAGAACAAAGCGTGGCTTGTACCCGTCGTAGTCGACTATCGATTCGCGATCAAACGCATCATGAACTGTTGCCACCTCATTCGGATCTTCGCCGCTCCCGATCTGCGGCAGGGGAAGATTGAGCGTAACAACCTCCCCCGAAACCTTCGTAATGATCAGCCTCGGAGCTCCCATTCCGTTCGCTACGCTCATCTCGGCAACCCCACAATCTTGCTCGTGTTTTTGAACGGACTGATCTCGGTGGCTGTTATGTCCATCCGCCGGAGCGTAGCGTCGTGAATAAAGGAGTGGACTTCCCCGATCCGGTAGTTTTTCACAGCCGAGATCCCCCCTTTCGACGCCTTGATGCCATGATACGTTCTCGTGAGCCGCTCCTTTTCCCCGACGTGCATGCGGCCGTAGCTTTCGGCAAGAGCTTTATGCAGCCACCGGGCATTGAGCCCGAACGTTGGAAACCGGTTGGCTACAACATAGCCGACAAGATCCAAACCGAGCGGATAGTCCGGATCTGACGCGGGAAGCTCGATGTGGAGATAAGCGTACACACCATCGGCGGTGCCGCTTCCAAAACTGTCGGGCGTCTCATGAGTTTTGAGGGCTAGCTCAAGCATGAGGCTATCGTCCTCATTGTAGGAACCGTAATGCGATTGCATCGTCGCCGGATTGAACGTTGCCCCAGGCCGGCCCAGCAAGTGCTTGACGACAACCCCTTTTGTTGTCACGTAATCCGTTTCCTGATCCAGCAGCCGGCCATCAGCGGTAACATCGACATCGGAGCTCCCTCGCTGCTTGAAGACGAGATACGACTTATCCTCGAGGGGATCGTATTGCACGAAAGCGACTGCAAAAAACATCTGGCAAAGGTGCTTCAGCAGCGCTTTACAGTTCTCGTAACGAACGAATGAGTTGGGGAACGTCCCAAGATCCGTGCTAAACATCCCACCCCGAACATCACCGGGAAACCAATAAAAGTCTGTATAGATGTAGAGCCGGTCAAATCCTCCGGTGATGGATGGATAGAGCGCATCCTTGAACGTCCAGTAGTGCTCCACTATAACATCGGCACAACCGCACTGCCGGGCGATCCCGTGCAACACGTCACGGAGCCGGAGTGCCTTCTGCGGCTGGTTGCGGTATGTATCGAATCGCTTGTACTTGATCTTCTCATAGCCATAATCCTTCAACCAGGTGTACAAGTCTGTCACAGAGACGTCGGCCAGCAGACTGAGCGGACTGAATGCGGAGAGATCAAGCAGTTCATCCTTGTCTTTTGACTTCCGCCCCGGTCGGTTCGCATAACCGTAGAACAGCGCTTGATCCTGGTGGCTTCCCAGCATCACCTTGACCAACACGTCGCCGTTCGTGAGAATCTCGTTTCGGAACTTTCTGTCTCCATCAAAGATCCGCATCGTCACATCCGCCACCCGGAGCTCACCGAGCTTGTCTTCCATTTCCTCCCGGATCGAAGTCATGGAGATGAAGTACTTCTCCGCAAGAAGATCATACGTGCCGGGTGCCTCGTTCAGCAACTCGACGAAGACCGGCCCCGCCGGAGTTCGCCGTTGTGGAAAAACGTACCTCATAGCCTCTTGATAGATTCGTACCGCTCAATGTCGTTGATGCCTCGCCGTAACTCTTCCCGGTCGATGATCGCCGGGATCGAATCTGGAAACTTCAGCCTGTTAGCAAGGCCGGCAGTTTCACCGGTGAGGCCGTCAAGCTTCTGGTTTGTCTTCCGCACCTCGTTGACTAACTCTGCGAACTCGCTCCTCGAAACACCCCCCGTAAGGTTCAACTGAAGAGCCTCGACTACACTTGCCGGCAGCCGGACAGTTCCGGGGATCAGCCCCTGCTCCTGGTACTCACGTAGCATGGAGGCAAGACCCTCCATACCGCTGACAACGCCGCCCGACGCCTTCATGCGCAGCTTGCCCTCGTTGATTGCTTTCGCAATCGGTGCGAACTGCGGGGCCACAACCATTTCTCCGGGCATCATCGCGACAAATCCTCCGCCGTCTACCCGTGCGAGCACCGAATCCTTTCCGGGTATTCCTCCCGTTACTTCCTTCGCTCCAAGCGCCTCAAGGATCGGCCGGTTCTCATCCACTGCGGATTTTCGTACAACATAACTTCCACCCGGTATCTGCATCCCGGTCGCTGCGAACATCACCGGAACCGGGCCGCCGCGGCTGAATCCGAATATCGACCCGATCAGGTTAATCGCCTGCACTGTTGCAACGATCGCCTGGGCCACTTGGAGCGCTTTCTCCAGATTCGCCAGAAAGCCCTCAGCCGGTTCCGTCAGGTTCCGGGCAACGCTTACGATGTTGCCCACAATCGTTTGTGCTGCGCCCAGCACCCGCTGCGTGTTGGCAAGCTGCAGGTTGGCGACTTCTCGGTCACGTGCCTTCTCCAGTGCCGTCAGTACGACGTCAAGCTCATTCTTGTCGGTGTATACTTGTCTCGCAAGGGCCGCTTCCTGTTCGTAACGGTCATAGATGGCAGCGATCTGCGATTGCTCCGACTCACCATCAATCGTCTGTTGAATCTCACGGCGGACCCTGTCCAGGTCGACACCGAGCTGGTGCAACACACGCATGTTGGATTTTTTGAGCTCGAACAAGAGTTTCTCCCCTTCCTCACTGAGCCGTGTCTGGCCGTCCTCAAACACACCGATGATTGCATACTTCTCTTCGATACTCTTCTTCTCCCGTTCGAAGCGTTGCTGCTCTGCCACCCGGCGTGACTCAAACTCGTTGTTGATCCCGATAAGCGTCAACTCCTGCAGCTTTTGGTTGAACTCTTCCCTGAGCTGCCTTTGGCGCTCCAGTTCATCCGTTTGAGACCGCAACTCCTGCGTGATCTTATCCTCGATGGTGTGCCGTTTGCTGACGTCCGTTGTGATGGCAAGTTGCCGACGGTATTGTTCGATAAGCTGATCGCTGGTGATCGCCCCCAGCCGACGGGCCCGCTCTGCCTCAACCGTCCGTTGCTCTACCTGCTCAACTCGAACCGCACGGATTCTCTCTTCAATGGCGAGCTTTTCCTTTGTTTCAGTCTTGAGGGCCTTCTCCGCCTCCAGCGCTTTGAGGAGCTCCTCGGTTGAGCCCGCACCAAGTCTTCGGCGTGCCTCAGCCACCGCCACGGCATCGGCCGCCTGCCGCTGTTGCAGTTGGAGAATTTTGAGATCGATGTCAGCCTGCTCTTTCTTGTCCGTTGTTAGTGCCCTCTGGGCGACAAGCGCGTTGATCACCCCATCAACGTTCGTGCGTCCAAGTTGCAACTCCGCCTCCCGAAGAACTGCCAGATCCTTGGCGAGATCGAGACTCGACTTCAGGTTCTCAGCCCGCTCCCGCTCAATGCGGTTCAGCTCATCGGTCCGGGCACGGATTTGTTCAACAGTCAGCGCAGTTTGCTTCTCCAAATCCACACGCGTCTCGATCTCCGTCCTCAGCCGCTTTATTGCAAGGTCCTGGTCCTGTACCGTTGTCAGAACATTCTGCAACACGGTGTCGCTCTCGCGCTGGAGTGACAGCCTGGCCTTCTCCATCTCAAGATCAACCTCCGTCGCAGCCTGTATCTGTTCGAGGATTCCTAATCGCTGTTCAAGCGCTCGTTTCAGTTCCGCCTCTTTGGCCGTTAGGGCCCTCGAGGTCTCGACGGCGCCGGTCTCCGGCGAAGGCGTCGCAATGGCCCGCCGGGCGAGCTCAATCTCCCCGAGCTGGGCCTTTATTTTTTCCACCTCGGCCTTCAGGTTCGTCGCAAGTTGTAACCGCTGCGGCTCCGAGAGTTTCCCCAATTCCTCCCGGTATTGCTTCAGCCCCTCCTCGGCGGCCTTCTTCGCCTCTTCGTTCGACCGCTGGAAGAAGTTGATCAGCAATGCGCCTACTCCCACTGTAATGGCAATAGGGCCGGCCATCGCCCCAACGCTCGTCGCAATTGTGCCGAACATACCGGGCAACTTCGATCCCACCTGTCCGAGAGAAAAAAGTGCAAACTCCATTTGATTCTGAGCTGCAAGCCCGGAGAGAAGAGATTCATCAAACTGCTTGACCGCCTTGCTTGCTACCGAGTTGCCGACAGTGAACGTGGCCACCGCACCTGTTGCTCCGAGCAACGCCTCACGGGCATCACGCGAGACTCGATCCTGAAACTTCTGCTCTCTCCAGAACTGACGCAGGGCCTTTTCGCCATCCTGCACTTTTCTGGTATGCTCGTCGTGGCTCTCCGGCACTTCCGCCGGCAGGGTCGGTGGATCACTCTTCAGAGCCTGCCCGGCAGCCGTAAAGTCCTGCAAGCGCTTCTCCCCCAGCTCGAGCTGCAAGTCCAACGCCTCAAGATCCGGCGCCGGAATCTTGAAGTCCGTCAGATCCTTGAACTGCGTGTTCGCTACTTGGAGCAGTTGCAGAGAATTTTTTAAGCCCTCGGCGAACGCCTTGTTGTCGACAACAAGCTGGAGAAGTATTTGACCTATGGATTCTGCGGGCATGCCCTTCTTTAACCCTTAGCTAAACTCAAAAATGATGTACGCTTGTGTCCAAGTGTCCGTCAACGCACCCGTTGCCGGATCTCTGAACCACAGAATCAGACCCTCACTTATCCAATGATACATCCCATCCACTCTCACATAGTTATCCGTTGTATCACCGTTCATCGCATAACCCGTTACACGAGTCCTGGCAGGTAACGGAAAGTTTGACGGATCATACCGCAACTTCACTTTGCCCGTTGACAAATCCGACGCCACCGGATTCGGCGAAAACGTGCCCGACACACCAACACCCTTCATGAATTGCTGCATTGTCGTCACGCCCCCGCTTCTCGTCAGACGCATTACATGCTGATGTTTCAACACATGATTAACATCACCAGCCGCGCCCTGCGGCCCTTGTGAACCTTGCAGACCCTGCGGACCCTGCGGACCCTGAACACCTTTGCTCCCCCTAGCTGATCGTATCCCGAAACCCATAGTCACACCATTATGAATTGGAATTGGATACTATTTTGATAGTCGTCGAAGTCATAGACTACAAACTCCTGCACTCCCGCGCAGTCGAATGCTTCCGATTCGTTGGCAGCTATTTCCCAGTACCGCACACCGTTATCCACCACATCCTCAACCGTCAAGCCGACCCTCACAGGCATTCCCATGGGCTTAACAACAAAGCCGACCGCACTTTCGGGGATCTTGATAGTTCTGAACAAGACCCAATTGTCGTCTCCGGCATCATGATACAGCTCAAGAGGCGACGTGAGTGGCTCCGGGCTGCCGTCGTGAAACTGCACCCTGCTCGCCACCTGCAGCGGGCGCTGATCCTGGTCGACCGGCAAAAATCCCGGCATAATTTTTCTGGTCATATACTACTCCTTTGTTTTCTTGACTTGCTTTGCCATGAGCAACATCCAGTGCAGCGCCTCGCCCCGTTTCAGAGTGAGCACGTGCCTGTACCGCGTTGAATCACCCCCCGCCAAAAGGAACACGATGTCCTCTGTCGATACGGGCTTCCCTTCACCCTTCAGCTCAATGCCGTTTGCTTCTGCGTAACTCCGGACTGCCCTTTCGAGCTGAAGTTCAAAACGAAAAAATCCGCAACCACCTGTGCGGCCACCCGCCGTTTCAGCCTTTCGATCACTGAGCCCCTTGTCTCACCCCGGATCTTCATTCGAAGAATGCGCCACAGTTTGTGAGCAGGTGTCGGATCGTGAAACTCCAAAAGCCTCGAACAGGCCTCTCTGATCCTGCCGTCACGGTCGAGGGAGTCAAAGTACGTTACGAACGTATGCTCGCCGAATGCCTTCGTGTCCGTCATGCCCAGCAGACGCAATACCTCCAGCACATGGTCCTGCTCAGCCAGAGTGTACTCCCCGCCCGGCCGCTGCTTCATGACGTAAGAGCCGACTTGGTACAACCTCGCCGGCTCTCGCTCTGTCCCGATAACAGGCTGTCTCACTTACTTCACCTCGAAGCTGGCGTATACGGCCATCCACTCACTCACCCGCTTGCCGTTCACAACCGTATCGAACCCGTCAAAGAACCCACTGACAGCACTCTCACCACATTCAAAAGCAGCCCCTACCAGCGCGCCGCGTGTGACCAGGAAGTTATGACCGAGAATCTTCTTTCCACCGTACACCGCTTCGTAGCGATCAGCAACGGCAATGAGTTTTGCTTTTGCTTCGTTGTTCGTCAGCGCCCGTTGCAGCAGTTCAAATTTCTCCTTCATGAAACGTCTCCATCATTGGATTGAGAAAGCCCCCTCCCGCGCCGAGGCGGGAGGGATGGTGTCTAGATCAAACTGCCTATGTCTCCAGCAGAACGTAATACTCACCGGCGGGAATCAACACCGGATCAGTCGCTGTCGCCTTTTCGCTCGGCAGTGCGCTGTTAGCAATACTGATCTGCGTTTCGTTGCGCAGTACGGTGACCTCCAGCGCTACTTCTGTGACCGTACCCGGCACCCACTTCGCATTCAAACGGGGCACGATCTTGCAGATGCCGTAGATCCACTCCTGCGTCTTGCCATTGCGCTTGCCCGTCTGCTTGTAGAGCCGGTAGTATTTGCCCCGCATCTCTTTCAGCATGTCGAACGTTGCCTTGTCCGACTGCTGTACAGTCCATTTGAATATGACGTCACGCTGATCGTCGAGCTGGTTGTAGATGGCGCCATCTTCGGAGCGTGGCTTCAACACAGTGGTGTTGTCATCGAGCTCGCTTTCTTTGATGATCGGAACACGATGATTCGTGTCCGGTGTTGCAAGATCTGCCCCGGTCTTTTGCACCTCGCGCAAGTACGCGACGATGGAGCCACCGGCTCCCATCGCATCCGGATTCATTGAAGTTGTTAAAGGCATTGGGTTACTCCCCTGTGATTAGATATTTGGATCTAGTGTGCTAAACACCTGCATATACACCGTTCCTCCGTTTGGAGAGTCATACATCACGTCCTCCCCTTCCCAGGTGAACGGCCCGGCGTAGGTAACCGGGTCACCGCCACTGAAGCTCTTCCCGTTGATTCTGAGTCTGAGCTGTTCCAGCATTTCGTAACTTCCGCGTTGGCCCTCTTTTCTGCTCCTTAAACTTTTTGATGCGACGAAGACGTTGAAGAACAGTTTTCGCATCGAAGAGGCCCCGCCTTCATGAAAGGCATGGGGCATTCCACGGAGATATTCGATGTAACAAAAGGGAGCCCGCCCGACCATTTCATCAAGAGCGTCTTCCGTGAGCGTAACGGTCCGGGTCTCAACTGTCGCACCCGTCAGCACAGCCTTCGCTTCAGCGACAAGCAAGTCCTCGATGATCGAGATCCTATCCACGCGTCCCTCCGATGATAAGCCTCCGTCCGGCGGCCGATACAATGAACTCAGCCCCCTTGGGAGAGATGTAGCGGAAGTCCCGTCGAGGGATGGTTACTTGCTTTACGCGTACCACGGAAAAATTCTTCCTCGGCTTCTTCAGCTGCTTCCCGCTCTTCGATGCCGTCGTCAATCCGGCAGGGACCCGGAAGGTCAGGAACTCCGAGTTCTTGGCCCGGATCGTTCCGCCAGTGGCGTGAATGCGGGCGTACTTCAGATTTGTCGACACACCGCCGCCCGATTCATCAGCAAACGGCGTCAGCGAGTTCATCAGCCTCCCGGTCATCCTCAACGTTTGTCCGCCGAACGCCCGGACCCGACCGGAGATCGGCCACGGCTGAGGGCGGCCGCCAACGCGGAAGTTTTCCTGCATCTCGGTCTTGAGGATATTGGCGAGCTCCAGGTATGCGTCTCGATCCAGCCCGCCGATTGCAAGCATGCGCTCGAGCTTCTTATTTACTATGTCAAGCCCTTTGATCCCGCTCATCACATGCCCTTCAAAGTGTCTTTCGTGTACTCGCGGCTGTCGGATTCGAAGCTGGCCCGGCCGCTCATACTACTCGGACCGGGTGGCGGATCGGCCCCGACACTCAAATGCCCCTGCGAGATTTGCTTGAGTATGCTCTTCGCATTCTCGTAGCCGTCTTTCACGGCTTGAGGTATCCCGCCGAGACGCTGTGAACGACGTTCAAACAACCGGTAAAGGGCGATTGAAACGGATACAGTCGATATGAATTTCGGAGGAGCCGGGAGAGGCACGGCATAACGCACCGCAACGTAGCTGTCTATCTCCGCATCTGCTGTTGCAATCATCTCCGTCACGACATCCGCATCAATCGTGTCTGTTTCACTCGAAAGCTGCGCCAGCTCGTCGCTTGAGATCCGCTTCAGTATATCCGACTGTGTTGAGTATGGCATTGTTGTCCTTCAGGTGTGGGGACGCTCGATTGAACGTCCCCACATGGTTATTTATGCGCCGACCGATCCTACTGCCAGCTGGTGCAAACCGTAGCCGGCGTTGCCGCGGGCCGAAGTACCGTACTCGTACTCGTTCCGGTTGAATACGCTCGGGTCGGCGGGGTTCTCTTGTGCAACGAAGTCGGCCAAGCGTCGCTTCTGCACGATGAACGGCTGCAGGCCCATGAACTCGACGGTCAGGAACCAGTTTGTCGCAGTTTTGATCTTTGGAGCCACTACGAGTTCCGACGATCCCTTCCACACGTTGGACTCAGAGCCACCTCCCGACACCGCAACCAGATCCGCATTGAGAATGCGACGCCCGGTCCCCTCGAGCGCCGGCGGGACCCATAGTTTTATTTTTTCACTGCCGTTGAAGAGCGGATCGCCCTTGCTATCCTTCTGACCGCGCAAAAGCGCAAGGCCTTTCTCGTAGCTTGTGACGCTCAACGCACTCGTACCGCCGGAGAGTTTGTTCGAGCCGGATTTGTGATCGGCGTGAAAGAACGCCAACCCGTCGTAGCTCTTCCCCGTGAACGAATTGTTCAGCACATCGAAAAAGAGATCGTCCCACAATCCCTCTGCCGCCGCACCCATTGCCCGGAACCGGATCGAATAGATAGCATATTGATCGTCCTCAATCGCTTCACGAGGCACCCGCACGGACGACTCGAACGTCTTGTTGGTGATCGAGTACGCTTGCGACTTCAGCGCCTTGAAATAGCGCTCGCCGATCCACTCCCGCATCTTGGGAAAGTCTTCAAGCCACGCGTACGTGTTCAAACTTGTCGTGGAGGGAATATCCATCGCTCCGTTCTGCCATTGAGATTGATACGCAGACCGGGCCTCGTTGAAGATCGTGAGGAAGTTCTTCCGCATGCCCTCCAGTACCTGCTGGTTCACAACGAGGCCGAGCGCCAGAAGCCCGACACCGACGCCAATCACGCCCGGACTCATCGGCTCACCCTGCGACGCAAACGCCGGGAGAACGCACATCACCGTCAGCACGACGGCAAGCATTAACTGCACAACTGTTTTTCTTTTCACTTCGTCTCTCCTTATGAGTGTGTTTGAAATTGTTTCTTAGGCGCCGGCGAACTCAGTCTTCACCCACACGCCGTCGGCGTCGACTTCAACGATGATGCCCGCCTTCGACCGGGTACCGGTGGCGTCAGTTTTGGCCACCGTGTTATCATCTACGATGTAACACGCGTCGCCAATCTCCGCTTTGGTTATCGCATCACCCGCGCTCGAGTTGTTCCACTTGAACACACCCTGCGTTACGCTGACACGAACGTCGCCGGCCGAGCCTGCAGAATTATCCACGAACTCGTTGCATCGCCCGACGGCGATCTTCCCTGTTGCTGTCGTACCGGGTTCGGCGTTCCCCGACGAATCAAGCACCACGATCGCTCCCCCATAGATTTTCTTCGCAGCTGCGACGGGATAGCTGAAGATCTTCCCGTCACGCTCATGCGTGTCCCGATCCTCCGTCAGAGCCGCCATTGCGAATGGCACCGCTTTGAACTTCCAGAGCAACAGAAGGCCCAGCGCCGCAATAATCAGGTTGATTGTAAACATAGAGCATACTCCTTATGTGAAAGTTTTTTGTTTCCCGGATGCACAGTCCCCGGAGCCGGCTTCCCGCTCGTCAGCGACCGGGCATCCGGGGACATTCCTCGTCAGGGTTTAATTCAGACTCTTCGCCGTCGCTTTGAGCTTTTCGGGATCGACGCCGAGGTTCTTGGCGATGAGCAGATCGGTTTCCGTCACGTTGCCGCTGCTGTTGCGGTCGTTCTTGTCGAGATCCGCCGGAGCGCCAAGAGGCACGACGTCTACCATGCTCTCCACCACGTCTGTGAACTGCTTGGTGTCGCCCGCCTCAATTGCCCGCAACGCGAGCGCCCGGAAGTGTTCACGCATTGCCGGCGTGATCTTGCGCGGGTACTTTGCAAGAAGCTCGTCGGCCTCGCGCTCGTTCAGTCTCGACTTCAACGCAATGTAATCCGCTCTCGACACGTACTGTGAGGTGTCGCTCCTGGCTGCGATGAGAGCAGTCAGTCTTTCCGGCAGCGCGTTTTCGGGCTGGCCGAGCGCCTTGGCAACCATTGCGTAGTTGGTCCGTGCCGCTTTGAGCGTGACCAGGTCCTTCGCCGCAACGCCATCGAGCGTCTCCTTGAGGCGGTCAAGGATGGTTGATTCGGACGCGTCCTCAGGAAGTTCGAAGAACCTCAGAAGGAACTGCAAGATCTCATTCATTGTGTACTCCTTTGTTGTATGTGATGAATTGAACAGGTATAGCTGTACGTCTGTATCTTTTGCCACCAGCGGAGGCAGTTCATCAAGGAACGGCTCGTTCGTCAGGGCCCCGTTGAACACTCCCATCCGGATTTTTTCCCCGGTCACTTTATCCAGAACTCCGAATTGGAAGACCGGACTTACATACCGGTACTCTCCGGCCTCCACCATCGTCTTCGCCCGCTCCGTCCAACGAACGTTCACGGCCCACAGCACTCCGTCGCGCACGGCGATGTCAAACCAGGCGGCTGCCGGCGCTTCCCCCCCGGCGAGAGTCTGGTGCTCGTAGTCAAGCACAAGGTCGCGCTTTGGATTCCGCTGCTTCCTCCGCATGTGATAATTCACCGCGGCCTGAATATCCTCCATCGTGATGGTGAAGGAACGCTGCTTCCCCTCACGGAGGTACCCGTTCCACGTTCCCGGCATCAAGAGGGGAAACTCGGTCGGCGCCTGTGCACCGCTGAGCGTAATTGCGCGCAAGCCGATTGCGCAATCAAGATTTCGGGGAGGAAAGTTCTTTAAGGTCAAAAGGTTCTTCATTCGTAGCCCGCTTTTTCAATTCGTTGATGAGATCGATTCTGTACCACACTTGATCAACTACCTCGGCAACAATCTTGTCACGATAGGTATTGAGCTTTTCTTCGATCTTCCGGGTCTGCTCCTGTTCGCTCTGCTCGTATTTTCTCAATACCGCCTCGGTTACCTCGCTCACGAGCATCTTACGGATCTTCGAAAGTGCCGTGAACAATGATGTGACGATGGAGATCACCGCCGGCAGAACCACGGCGAGGTACTTCAAAAAATCATCGCTGACAAAATTGCTGAAGAACAGGCCGGTCGCCACCACCCCTGTAAAGTTCAGCAGCAGCTTCATTCCTCCTCCTCACCGAGTTCACGACGAAGGTCTGCGATCTCCGCCAGGACGCCGGTCAATGCCAGCTTCTTCCTTTTGAGATCCTCCATATAGATCTCAAGCTGCTTCGGATCGATGTCATCCAGATACCGGAAGTTCCGGTCGAGCGGGCCGAAGGATTGCAGCATGACCTTCACCACTCCGTCCATTTGAACACGCAGTTTGAACTCACGCTGCTTCAACTCCTCCAGTTGTCCGAGCATGATAGTCCGGTTGCTGACTGCCATAGTGCCTCTCTTAAATGAGTTTGTACCGTTTCATGATTGTGATCAGCTTCAACGCGTAATCCGGGTCGGTGGCGTAGCGCCTCCCGATTGCCCGCGCGTACGCGGGGGGATCATCCCTGAACTGCTGTGCCGATGAGTATCCGTTGAAGAGCAGACGGCCGTGGACCGTGAAGCACTCTTCGATGTTTCTGTACTTCGCAAACTTGCGGGTGAGAATAACCTCGCGGCCGTTCACGAACTCTTTCGTGGGGAGCGCTACAGAGCGTGGCGGTGGCGGAGCGTATTTGACGGCAACCGGAAATGTGTGACCGAAAAAATTGTTTGCACTCATGTGCCGGGTCCCGAAGCGGCTCTCCAGCGCGAACTGCGCAAGCGTGACGGCGGACGGGACCTGGTACGCCTCCTGAAGCCGGGCCGCCAATGTTCGCACCGTGTCCGGGAACGTGCCGACGGCGAAAACGCCGGAGTTGTCGAGCATGCCCATTTCGGCGAAGTGCATCCGTTCCTCCACCCACGAATAGATCAGTGAGTCGATGATAGGATCTTGTGAGGCTACTGCGGGAGTTGGTTTTGGCGTGCTGATGAAATACCGGCCGACGCCGAAGCTGATTGTGTTGGACACAACGAAGGCGAGGGTGATGAGGAGCGCCGAGTGTAATTTTTGGGTCAAGGCCGGACTTTCACATGGTCGTGAACTTGTTCGCTGGGGCGGCGGAACCCTGGGCATCAGATCCGAAGTCTGATGCGGGCCTGAAATGAAAAAAGGGCGAGCTCTCTTCCTCATTAGAAGAGAACTCGCCCTTTGTTGTCAGGTAACGAGCTAGTTAGATCTTATGTCAGGGTAACGGACAGAATATAATGGTTTGAAGTGCGCGTGTCAAGTGGGGATAGGATTCAAATAAGACAATCTTTGCCTACGTTTTGTGCTGATCTGAAAAGCGATACTTGTCCGCGTCTATCAATGCTCTGATGTGCGCGTGGAACGCTCTAGACTCCCCTATTGCTTTTCGTGCGGCTGCACTGATTGGAATTGGCACGCGAAATAGGGACCTCCAAGCCTGTTGCTTGAGTTCCGGCTGACTGGCTGTCTGTGCAAGGTAGTAACTTTGAATTCTACAGTTTTCACTTCTAAGCGCGTACCAGAGAAGGTACCTTTCATTATCGTTACGCGGCACAATGACCAGGAAACCTGAAGTACAGATCGCCCCATCAAATTCGTCTGGGACGAGCACAACAGTTCCCCTGGAACTGTTGTTGATTGCGAAAAGGATGTCTCCGGACTTGACCCGGTATTGACCACGCGATGGGAGCTTGTCGTACGCACCTACGGTGTAGTTCATAATTAGCCCATACCTCGTTACGTCGCCGATCTCGATATATTTAAGTCTCTCACCAGATCGAATCAGTTCTGATTTTTGCGCAATTGTCAGTTTAGGACGCAGTTTGAACGCCGAACCCTTCATTGACCTAATTGTACCGCTTTTTTGAAGTGCCTCCAGAT
>CAZBWR010000095.1:0-13143 GCA_964495695.1 uncultured Chitinophagales bacterium
GCTGCGAACACACCAAGCCCCCGGCCAATCTGAAGCCAACCTTCGAGCTGCCTCGAGCTCGAGTATGAGTGAGTGTCGCCGCACCCGGAGACAATGTGCCCCAGACAGATAATACCGGAGAGCACCAGCACGGCTCCGGCTACAAACTGTATTGTCTCTTCGAGTTTACTTTTCTTCACGTCCTCAAATGTCACTTCGGTTTCCTCCTCTTGCTGGATGGTTCCGGTACCTTCATCACAGACTTCATGGCGTTGTAGGCATCAAGTATTCGTTGCAATTCGTCTGCCGTTCTGATTTTGTTTTCCTCCAACGCGTCAAGCATGGCCGCTTTCTCCGGGAACGCGCTGCGCAATGCCTGCATGGTATGCTTCTCAAACTTCTTCTGTGTTTCCTCCACGGGGCCGTACATCAACAGGTGATCATCGAAGCCAAGCTGCTGCAATCGCTTCCGCATCTTGTTGCCGGGCAGCCGCCTGCCCGACATATACGGGCTGAGGCCCTGGGGCTTTACCCCGAACTTTGCCGCTGCGGCGGTAACTCCCCCCATTTGTTCAACAATGCGCGTGAACCGCTCGGCTACGGATCGCCTGTAATCGCTCAAAGGATTGTAGAGAAAAGATTGTGCTTGACAATGCAAGACGGTTGTCTTATATTCATTTCAGTATTAAGACAATAGTCTTATCATTCAATATCGTAGCGGAACATTACTCATGGCAGCTAAAGCGCTATCGCCGAAGGAACGGCAGCAACGCATCGAACAGGGACGTCGGATACGGTACGAGATGGAGCGGCGCGGTATCACAGTCGACCAGATCATGACACACTTCGGCAAATCGTATCCCGCAGTTCGCATGGCACTCCGCACGCCCGGTCTACCTTCGCTCCGGTCAAAGATCGAGCGCTACGTCATGACAAGAAAGCCACCTACGCAAGCTGCTTGCGCATAGTCTACGGCAAAAAGGGGGAATAATCAATGCTTTCACGGCACATAACAGATGTCAACCTCCAGAAGATGACGCCCGCTCAGGTCGCCGTTCTTCATATGGACAACGACCTCTACCTCTCTCTCCGGCATGACCGTGACGGACTGATCGAAGACCTGTTACACGCCCCTTCCAACTCCGATCGTGCCACTGAACTCATCGATTCTCTTTCCATCATCGTTGCCGTCCTTGATGCCTTTGAGGAGCTCCACGGCCTTCGGGAGGCCGCATGAAAACAACTTTCTCAGGAAAACCGCAGACACCCTCAGGAAGGGGTCGCAATCGAGCGGAAACGGGGTTTGAAATCTCTAAACATGCCACGCGCCTATGGATGCAGACCCCCCTCGGAAAGAGCTTAATCCGGGCGGGAACGACACCCGCGGCAATAGCGCGTCTGGCGGGCGTCGGGCTGCCGGATGTTTCCAACTTCATTCTTGGCCGACGGCATGTAATCGGCCGACGCCGGCGTAAAGCTATCCGCCTTGCGCTGATCAAAAGTGGAGCCATCAACATCAAGCAACGTCCCCGCTGTACCTGTCCGGTGTGCGGCCGAGAACACTCATGCCGCCATCTGAACTGTGAGGGGATCGGGATACGAAACATCACGAGAGAGCGGCACACCGGCTCGTTGAGTTTCAATGGCAAGAGGTTCCGTCATGCTGGCCTCAAGAATCTTTTCGCGGTCCGTTGTGTGCAGGTAGCTGACGGATCGGTGAATGTGTACACAACCGCATCGGGAAAGTTCCTGTGCAATCTCTTTCCCATTACCAATTCACAACATCCTTAACAGGAGGCGACACCATGTCACACCAAGCGCTGCGCAACACTACGCCCGAACAACTGAAACGGCGGGCGCTCAATCAGGTTGAAAACCGGATGAGCAGACTTCTCGGCGAACCTGTGCGTAACATCCGGCAACGCCGCGAGGCGTTCGATACGATGCTGCACATGTTGCGACGGACGATGGAGCAAGCTACCGCAACCGGAAAGCCGAGTGCAGTGATCGGGGAAGATTTCTATGTGAAGCACAACGCAGAGTTCTTCGAGGTGTGGGTACGCGGCGGATCAAAAGTCTTCGTCAGCGATCTGCTTCAGGTAGTATCACTGTTCGACGCTGAAAAGTTTGTGTCCGGACACGTCACAGATTGATTCACACAACAGCCGCCCCGAATAACAATGACCTGGTATCTACTCAAAGACGCCGCAGAGCTGCTCCGCATAAGCGAGCGGAGCGTGTGGCGCAAGATCAGAACAAAAGAGCTGCATGCATCAAAGAACGATGACGGCAAGGTGATAGTGAACATCGACGACTCACATATAGAGGCGCAGCCAACGCTCGATACATCCGGGCAGCTGCCGATTGTTGCCCGGCCGATCCCTACGCGGATTACTCTTCCGGAGCTACCGCAGTCGAAGATCACTCCGGACACCGTCGCTAAGATCGACATCATGATGGCATCGATCAGAACAACGGAGGGTATCACGGAGCTCGAATCGCAGATCGAGATAGAGCACGGCATTCCGCGCGGCACGCTGGCGCGGTGGAAGTCGCAACTCCGAAAGCTGTACGAGCTGCCAAGCCGTTCACCGTTGCATCATCTGTCGGCACATCCGCAAATCAGACAAGCGCTCGCCTTCATTCTCACACGGAAGCAGAACAGCAACACCGGCTCCATGAATTCAGCTAAAGGCCTCTGCGTAGTGAAGGGAACGGGCGAGCACGTAAACATCGACAACTATTTGAAACAGCTTTACGCCTTCCCTGACCAGAACGCGACAAGTGTGTACCGGGCCCTGGTGAATGAGTTCAGGTCGGGAAGGATTGTGCGGGAACACGGGGATTCGCTCGAGGTGGTGAACGACGGGGGTATGCTGCCGAGCGAATCCACCGTTTCCCGATTTCTCCGGAAGCAATTGAAGCAGGATGTTGCACTACGCCGGAGCCGGATGACCAGAGCTGCCCGCACACAGGACAGGATCTATGTGTCACGGCCCGACGATGAATACCGGCCCGGCGGGCTCCTCGAAGGCGACCACACCGAGGACAACATCGTCGTGTACCGAAACGACGGAAGCGTCGGGCCCTTATGGTGCACGCTGCTCGTAGACTTCCGCACCGGACTGATCAAAGGTTACGAGCTCGCCTACCGCCCGAACAGCAACACCATCGCGCTGGCGTTCAAGAGGGCATGCCTTGGCACTCAACTCTTTGCCAGGACGAGTGACGGATACGTTGCGGCAAATCTTGTCGACGCCCCGGACAAACTCCGGTATGATAACGGCAAGGACTACAAGTCTGCATATACGGGACAGACTGTCGGGCGGATCGACTTCAGCGATGAAGCACGGAGCGCCGCAAGACTTGTGTGCGAGCTTGAACACACGGGCCGGCGACACCCGCAAGCAAAAGGAACCGTCGAGGGAACGTTCAAGATCATCCAACAGTCGATCCTGAAGTACCTCCCCGGTTACAAGGGAAGCAACTACGGCAAGAAACCGGATGAGTTCCCGACGCAAGTGAAGGCCGGCGTGCTTCTGACTGAAGAAGAGTACCGGAAGTTGTTCCAGAACGCCGTCAACACAATCAACAACAGGCCCCGCAAAGATCTCGGAGGCATCTCGCCGCTGCAGTTCTATCTCGCCAACCAGTCACAAATGAAGTTCGTCGATGAGCGATCACTCAACTTCCTCCAGATGAAATGGAATGGCGGTCGGGGCGAGGGTGTGAGAATCCGGCGCGGCTTTGTGCGGATGCTCGGCTGCGAGTACTTCAGCATGGACCTGGACTCCTACAACGGACAATCAGCGCAGCTCTACTATGATCCGGCGAACATCGGACGCGTTGCCGTGTACGTGAAGGGTGAATTCGTGACGTTCGCCGTCGACAAGGAACTGCTCGGCGTGAGCGAGAGGGACTGGCTCGTGATTGTGAAAGAGCGAGCCCGCCGCAACCGTGAGATCGCAGAGGAGATCCGCTCTATACGCAAGGGCATGACATTCGAAGAGGCGAAAGCAATTCTCTTCAACGCGGAGATCAATAACGTCTCCGAGGTTGATCCGGCGGTGCTCCAACGCCGCACCCCTGTTGTCGTTCACTTGACAGGCATCGAGAGCAAGGCCAAGGAGTTCCACGAGAAACTTGACGAGCAAATCAAACGTGAGGAGAACGAGGAGAAGCGCAAGAAGAAGTCGACCCCTCTCTCCCTCATTAACGTGAACAACATCCGATAGGAGGAATCGTGACAAAAACCACCGCACCGCCGAACGCAATTCGTGTGCTGCCGGAGCAGCATCTACGGTTTGAGACGGATCACGGCGACGTGATTCTCTGCATCGAGCTGCCGAAGCATCCGAGCGATCCGTACCTCACGGTCCGCCACGACTTCGTTCCGAAGATCCCCGGCTTGAAGAGGGACCAGAGGAACTGAATGATCGCATGCCGGGCGTGCAGAAGCGGAGTCCGGACCGGCACACGCGACGGAGTCTATATGTGCCGGTGTACGGCAGTAAGTGTCCGGGTATCCGGCCCGGTCATGACAGTCAACGAATTCACCAAAGGGGCATTACTCATCACCAATTGGGGGAACAATGGCAAGGACAGCAGATTCGTCAGCAATGAAACTCGAACTCCTCGAACAGCGGCTTGATCCAAGAGCGTCCGACCCCGAGCGCATCAAGCAGGAGATCAACGCCGAAGTGAAGCGGGGAACATTCACACTCAAGGACATCGAGCGCTTTACCACGTTCAAGGTTCCTACCCTCTCCCAGCATTTGCGGGGAGAATATGAGGGGGACTTGAACAGGATCGATGCAGCGCTCGTGCGCTTCTACCTGAACTGGATCGCCAAAACGTCGATCCTGCAGACCGAAGCAACGAAGGCCATCCATAACATTCTCACGTGGGCACACAAGAAGCGCCGGATCGCCATCATCGTCGGCGACAACGGCCGGGGGAAGACAACGAGCGTCCAGGCATACTGCGCCGAGCACCCGGACGAGACAGCCTACATCGCTCTCGATGCAACAAGCCGTGTGCTGGAGTTTTTCGATGCACTGGCCAAGGCTCTGAAGATCGAGAACCAAATGTCGGGCGCAGCCTCATTCAGACGTGAGGCAATCATCCGGGCACTGCAACGGCGGCAAGACAGGCCGCTCATGATTCTCGTCGATGAATGTGACGAGATCAAGCCGAGAATTCTCTCCGCCATCAGAACAATATGGGGAGACAACGACGGGCGCTGCGCAATCGTGCTGATTGGCACCGGCAAGCTCGAAACGGTTCTGCAGCAACACCGCGACCTCAGATATATCGATACGCGTATCTCCCTCCGTCTGCGGGTCCCTGAATTGGAAGACCACGACGCTATCAAGCTGATCAACCGGTTCCCCCATTGCCTCGAACGTGCAGAGATGCGTGACCTGGTCGGATGGGCGAACAAGTATTCGCGGACGCGCGGCGGGATCCGTGCGTTGGCGAACCTGATGATGAACAGTTACGACTTGATGCAGGCTCATGAAAAAGAAGAGATCGACTCCGACCTCATCGAAGCGGCGAAGGCTCTACTGTGACCCGACGCAGTGATGCTTCATCTGGCCCGGATCCCGCACTGCGGGACGTGAAGGGGCGAGCGAGGGTGTCCGCCAGCGTTCACTGCGTTGATGATGGTACGGCGCTGCGGGCGAATCCTAACTATGGGGCCGGCCAGCCGTAGGTATCGCCTCCACTGGCCGGAAGATTTTGTCCAAAAGGGAACGACTATTATGAAGTTCATGCTCAACAGTATCACCATACGTTACACCGAGGAAACCGAAACCGGGGAGAACCTGCGCGAGCGTACTTACGACGCAGCAAGCACGACCCTCCCTTCTCTCATCCGCCACGCAATGATGACCGTCAGCTGGTGGCTGCAGTACGTGGTGAGCAAGGAGGCCCAGCCGTGAGCAAGCCTACACGTGAGCAGCTGCAGAAGGAGCGTGACGCGTTGGAACGGAAATGGCTCCGGGCAGATGCGATCCTGAATGAGGCAACCGAAGTGGTTGAAGCGGCCCGCAAACTTTTCGGCAACGGCGAAGAGGCACGAGGCACCATGCTCGTTGACGCCGCGGCCAGAATTCTTGGAACATATCTCGACGAATGACACGCAACGGCTACATAAAACAGATTCACACGATTGCGTACCGGGATCTCCGTCTCGACGAGGAACAATACCGGGAAGTAGTCCGCAACGCAAGCAGCTGCGGGAAGGAATCGTGCGGCGATCTCTCCCTGCAAGACCTTGAACTCGTCCTGGTGGCGTTCCGGCGGTTACAACGAACGTTGAAGCCTGGGGCGGCCGTCAACGCGCATGTACCGTCGGCGCCGGGGCGAGGGAATCTTGCACAGCACAGAATGATCGCCCGGCTCATGGACCTGCTCGGCTGGGACTGGTCCCAAACGGCCAAGCTGTGCAAGCGCCTGACAGGCCACAACAACACCCGGCGCTGCAACGCTGCGGAGCTGCGCGCACTGATAACGGCAATGGTCGCAATGATCGAGCAAAACCAGGCCAGCGGAAAGAGAACGCTCCCGGAGAGCGAGCTCACCGCTTTCCGCCTCCACACACGTCGCCACACCGGAGCAGAAATATGACGCCAGCGATTACACTTGCAATCTTCTTGACGGCCCTTGCCGGCTTTGTGATCGCTCAAGCCAAAAGCAGGCGGGAAGAACGTAACGACCGGGACCGGGAGAGACAACTCATCAACACTGCCGACACGCTATACAAAATGATCCCACGCCTCGAGGCTTTGCAATCGATGTATATCGGAACCTACCGCCTAATGCTGAGAAAGAAACGGGAGGGCGAGTCGTATGATGAACAGCTGACGGACTGCGTTCTTCTGCACAAGCTGATCAACGCCGAGATCCAGCACGAGGCCGATCTCTACAGCGCGTTTGAAACGGAATCACATCCAACTCACTAACCACTTATCGGGGGGACACAATGCCAATCACCACCACAGCACAAGCCGACGAAGCGCTCCGCACAATCGGGCGGATCAACCGGGACTTCAAGGAGGAGGAGATCGTGCTTAACGATGCAATCGAGAGGATGAAGCACGCCGTTGAACAAAAACTCCAGCCGAAACTCGACCGCAAGAGACAGCTCGAGGCGGAACTGGAGGACTGGGCAAGTCGTGCCCTGCCCGCGAATAAACTCCGATCCCTCGATCTCTCCTACGGTTCGCTCGGATACCGGGACTTCCCGCCGGAGGTCGCAATCACGAAAGGCCATAATCAGGAAAGCGTCGCAAAGTTGCTACTGAAGAAGGGGTACGACCAGTGCGTGAGTGTCAAGTACTCCATCATCAAGAACGCCGTAAAGGCACTCGAACTCTCCGAGGATAAACTCCGCAGCCTCGGCCTGCGGATCCGGCAGAAGAAGAACCAGTTTTTCTATGAGATCAACGAGCAGAGAATCGCCGAGGAGAAGTGATATGCCGACTGTGAAGTTCAGCATACGAAGACGCCGGGAGCCTGTGGTTGACAAAAGCCTTCATGTCCAGCCACTGCGACGTGAGATCCTTTCGATAGTCAAGCAGCTCACTCCTCCACCCTGCCAGGAGTGTTCCAGCGCGGAGATTGCCGCGATGCTGCAGGAGAATGAAACGTCCGCCACCGTGCGGGCAGTCGGTGCTGTGATGAGGGACCTCCGGAAGGCCGGACTAGTTCAAAGCAGAACCATAAGAGGCTACCACCTTTGGCAGTTAACACCACGGGGAAGGCAATGGCTCAAGGCAACGAAGGCCGGCGGCCCGATCACCTGAGGAGGTCGTTCAGCATGAACTTGAGAACCTTGAAGAGGAAGTATAATCGGAAAATACAGATCTCTATGAACTCAAGGGCTGTACGGTTCTTACGCATTGTCGGTTTCCTCCTTAATGAAAACCGACACGACATCAATCAACCGGTTTAGAAGACAGAGTCAATGACATTTTTTGTCAAAATTTTCGGGATCGGGTTTGCGTCATGACCGTGAAGTGGCAATCACGACGTCTGCCCGGACTGGTCCTGTACGACGAGCACTATCAGGATATGCGCCAGCGGTACATCCACATTAGGAGCTTCCGGGATGAAATGGTGGCGCTGGAGAACTGGCTGCTGGAAAATCCTGAACGGCGGCCGAAGACGGCAAGGGGCTGGAAGAAGCAGGTCGGCAACTGGTGCCGGCTGGCCGACAAGTATGCAAAGCAAAAGTATGAGCGGGCACTGGCAACGGGCAAGGTGAAGGAGCTGAAGATGAACAACGTGGATGCCGGATTGAGGCTCTCGCAGATCCTGAAGAGAGCGGAGAAGGAAAAGCAGAAAGCGGAAGTGAGAGGTCAGAAGTCAGAAGTCGGAAGTCAGAAGTCAGAGGTCAGAGGTCAGAAGTCGGAAGTCAAATCACACGCCGACCCGGTGGGGATCGGCGAGGCACTTAAAATCATAGGAGGTAACAATGGGTGAACGTCGGATAAACTGGCCGATCCTGCTGCTCATATTGCTGTGGGTGGTGGTGTACAACGTCGCACGGCCGCAGAATCTCCCGACCACGACGGTCAGCACCAACGTGGATGGCCTTGCGGCAATACTGCAGGCACACATTGACGAACACGCCCCGGACACGGTGATCACATTCACGCGTTCCGGCACACGGCGCACGGCGTTCGTCAACGTCGGAACCGGATCGTTCCACATGCGCGTCGATTCGCTTGTCCCCTCGGATGCCGTGCGCTTTCAGTTCAGGCAGATCGGGGCGCAGGATACGACACTGGTCACCGACGCCTGGCTGTTCGCCGGATCGAAACGGGCGTTCCAATATGCCCGGCTCAACAAACAACTCAACGTCTGGTGCACCAACATCACCAAGACTCAGGCAAAGCTGAGGCTGTTCATCACCTATTATCCGCTGATGCCGGACTCGGTTGCATTTGTGAAGAGGAGGTAACATGGACACAATTCAGCACGGAGTACACGGTCTGCTGGTTGCAGCTGTGATTGATGCAATGGCCGGCGGGACGGTTCCGGTTGGCGTGTACGTTGCCGGAGCAATCGGTGGAATCGACGCAGATGTCAATGGAGAAGCAGAGCGGATTATCAAGCGTGACCGCTCGCTGTGGAACTGGTACGCGGCCAGCCACAAGTGGGAAGCGGTGTGGTGGGCAACCATTGCAATGTTTGCCTATGCTGTTCTGCACTGGCAGGGCATTACGGTGATCAACGCGACGATCGCATTTGCCGTTGCGTACGCCCTGCATCTGTATCTGGACCGGCACACGCACAAGAGCATGGGAGCCACGCGTGATTGGTTTCCGCCCGCTGAGATGTGGCAAAAAGACTTTTGGGGGGCGGTGCGATACTGCTGGCCGAACTGGCTCGGCTGGGCCGTGACTGTAGCGTTCGCATGGGTCATACCCTGATGTGTGCCCGATGCGGAAAGCGCAAAAAGAGTTGGCTCGTGCGCGGCACGGGGTACTGCGGATTCTGCGTGCGGCGTGTAAAAGCGAAGGCCACGGAGTTCGAAAGGCTGCCGCGGCCAGAGAGAGCGAAGCGTACCAAGCGGGTCTGCTACCCGCGGGATATTTTCTCAACGATATGGGGGCCGATACGATGACGGTCGTTCAGATTGCAACATTCTCAGACGCGCTGCTCTATGCGCTTCAACAGAGAATCCTCGAGGGATATGAACCGCGACTCACGTTCCAGCGGCTCTGGAGCATTTGCTTCGCATGCGCACTTCAACTCTACCATCTGCACTCGACCTTCGATTGTGGTGAGATCATCCGGCTGATGTTCATTTCAATCGATGATTTGCAGCAGATGGGATACATAAGAAAGCTGATGAACGGAAAGATGCTGAACTCAATCGTGCTGACGGATGAGGGTATGCAAGCGGTGAAGGGTCTAGCCTTCAGCGGACAGGAAAAATTGAACAAGATGGGATGGGGGGGAATATGAAGAAATATCAGATACGTCTTAAAGTTGCGCAGATGATTGGTGGAATGTTCCCAGGATCAAATAGCACGAGAATCGAACTCCAAAAGAAAATCCGACTTGCGAATGCAAGAGGGCGTCGCAAACGTGAACCGAGGAACGTGTGAACGGAATTAGAGGAACGTTGGGGGGAACGGATTTCCAGCCAACGTTTGAGCTCCTCCGCCGCAAGGCGGAGGAGCTCCTGGGTGTTAAACGGCTTGGGTCGAAAGCGACTGTCCTCAAGAAGACGAGAGAGATTGGCAAAATCTAGAGCTAAAAGGTTCGGGGGTATTTGCTATTAGGCTGTTCAACCGGACCCGTACCATAAAACCGGACGATCTCAGAGCTACCCGTAAGTCTATTGATCTTGATGGCGGTGGTCATAGCTCCGGAAGAGCGCCAGCCTTCATATTCGTGGACCCGGAAATGGGAGACAAAGTAGACGACGGCATGAATGAGAATAGCCAATGCAACAAGCCGTAGTGCTTTCGCGATAGAATCTGGCATCGGGGATACCTTCCTTGGTTGTTCTGCGATAAGGTAAGTATATCGTCAAGTGAAAATCAAGGAACGATGGCTTCAGAAGAATAGAGATATAGGGGGGAAAGATGTACAAACGCAACGAGCTCGTCGAGCGGGCTCTAAGAGATGATCCGACGGCGGGACTGCCGCTGTTCGACCAGGGGAAAAAACGCCGTTCAAAGCGTCTTCAGCACATCATTGAGCGGGCGCCACGGGCCGTTGAAATCGGCACTGACACCCGCAAACTCGCCCATACCTCCCTCTCCTTCGACCCGACTCTTCTTGCCGAGAAGGAACGGATCGTCTTCAACGAGTTTAGCAATGTCCCGGACGCCACGAACCAGGAAGTAGCGGATTCGCTTGGCTGGGCCGTGAACTGGGTGACCGGCCGGACGTTCCGTCTGCGGGAACTCGGCTATCTCGTCCCGGCAACGCCGAAAAAGAGAGTTTGTAAATCAACCGGCAACATCGTCAGGGCATGGCGGGTTGCATCCAAACACACATCAGGGGGGACACTATGAAGTTAGAGTGGAATCACGCCGCGTTGGCCTCAACGCAAGATCAAACCCAGAGAGCGGCCGAGAGATACACCGAGGCGCTCGCACCAGTCGCCTACAAGGACTGGGTGATTATCTGCACGCTGATCGACGGCTACGGGCATGGCCGGCTGCACGCCCGGTTCACAGAAGACGGCCGCGTGTGGACAACACGCAAGTGGCTCCTCTCGCCCCACATGACCAAGAGCGAGATTGTTCAAACGGCATTCAAGTGCATCGTGACGGCCGAGGAACATGAGGCGAGAGAGAAGTTCCTCTACAAAGGCAAAGCTATCTTCGGGCCGCACTTTGATGTTGAACAACTCCACGGATTGTGCGAGATGCCGGACGCACACGACGCACGTGAAGGAGCATTATGAAGCCCGGCAGAAAATTTGAGATCATTATCTACCCTAACAACACCTCGTGTGTTTCGGGGAGATTTTCAGGAGCAACGGCAACAGCCGTGCTCTTGCGTGAGATGGGAATACCTTTCGAGCGCGAGCATGACTCCACATACAACACTCCCGTTGCCCGTGTGATTGCCTTCGGAAGAACATCGGAACCATTTCGCGTTATCGCCGCAAGAGCGGGCGCCACCAGGAAGTTGCGCGGTATCATGTAACAAAGAAACTAATAACCCGAAATGACAATAACGGTTGAAACATCTAAGCCGAATTACTACATTAGCGTGTCCAGAATCCCAAAGCAGCCACCGCCTTGTTTGGCGGTGCGACCAGCGTTATTCGCGCTGGCGTCATCGCCCTCGCGGCGGTGGTGGTTTCCTTCGGGGACCATTGGACGCGCCAGCGCGATATTTTCTATACACCATGGTCTGGGGGGTAGGCTATGGCGCTGAAGGTTGATGAGATTGTCAAACTCATCAGGGAGGTGTCGCGGCACAAAAGGAAAACCAAGCTTGTTCTTGACTACGACGGTGAGAATTTCCACGCTTCCTTTGAGCGCCTCACGTTGAGTGCCGAGGAGTACGCCCTGCTGGGCGAACGTAGGAAGGTCGAGATCGACAAGCCGTAACTGAAATCAAAATACCGGTAATTCAATAACACGAAGCCGGGCAGAATCATGCGTTGACCAGGCCGCATGGTTTTTGCCCGGCTTTTTTTTGCGGTACAACGAAGTGAGGACTCGAGTAGCATTTGTTGTTTCGGCGGTGGCTGCGGTTGCGGCCTTCTGCGGCATCCTTCTCTCAATCGAGCACGGAGAGAGCCCAACGGCATCATTCATCGGAGTCATTGTCTGTGCCGTGATTTGTGGTGCGTCGGTAACCATTGCTTCAGCAGCTCTCGACGAAATCCTCTAAGGAGTCATCCATGGCACACAAGATAGAAAGGCTCAAAGCGAAGCAGCTCTACTGCGAAGAGGGAAAGAGCGTCGGAGAGATCGCCAAGACGCCTATCAACGGCAAGTACATTGACGAGAAAACGCTGTACCGCTGGGCCAAGGAGGATAGCTGGGATCACGAGCGGGAAGCATTGCACCTGACAAGCTTCAGCGCATACAAGCAAACGCTGAAGATCGTGTCGGACAAGTTTAACGAGATCGCTCTCTCCGGCGTGATCGATGCGAAGGAGATTGATGCACTCAAGAAGCTCGTCAAATCCGCACGCGAGCTTTACAAGGAGGTGGATGAACCGGGGAACGCCCTGCTGGGAATGAGTATGTACGCCGAATTCATGCAGGACAAATACCCGGAGGAACTCGAGAAGCACCTGCCGTTCATTACCGAGTTCGGGCAATATGTCCGGACCAGATACTTCAACAAAAGTAAGAGAGGGTTGATGCAATGAAGGGATATATCTTTGGATGGCGGAAGGTGCTGATGATGACTCTTGGCCTCTCGGCGTTCACGGCGATTGTGCTTGTGCTCGAGCTGAAGGAGGCGGGTCCAATCATCGCAGTCGGGAGTCAAGTCGCAGTAATAACCGGCGCCGGCCTCTGGGCCAACGTGGCAAAGGCGAAGGTTGCCGACGAGGCGAAGCCGTGAAGACGCTCCGGGCTTTCTACATCGCCTGTGCAGCGTTCCTCGGATTCGACGTCCGGTTCACGAGGAAAGGAAAGGCGTACTTCCAACTCCGTGATGCACGTG
>CAZBWR010000096.1:0-7510 GCA_964495695.1 uncultured Chitinophagales bacterium
TTTGATGCGTTAAGACACCTCAGGTTAATATCCAGACTGGAGAAAGCAATGATTGAATCTATCAGCCTCACACGGGCAAAGCCGCTGTTGAATGTCCTGATCGCTCTCGTGATACTTGGTCCTGCTCAGCTTGCGGCGCAGAGCGGGCTTGTCAGGGTGTTTTCGATCAACCCCGACAATCTTCTCAAGGCGCAGCGCGAGGTTGTAAGCCGGAACAAGGTGGCGCTAGCGTGCTTGAAGCGTTTGCAGAACGATGCAGACAAAATCCTTGCGATCAAACCTGTTTCGGTGATGGACAAGAAGGGCATCGGTCCGAGCGGTGACAAGCATGATTATATCAGTTATGGGCGCTACTTCTGGCCCGACCCCAGCAAGCCCGACGGGCTGCCGTATATCAACCGAGATGGTGAGTCAAATCCTGAAGCAGCCGAAGCAGGCGACCATCAGAACTTCCAGCTCCTGGCAAAGTCCGTGCATACGCTTGGGCTCACCTATTTCTTCACTGTCCAGGAAAAATATGCGGAGCACGCTGCAAAGTTTCTCCGTACCTGGTTCCTGAATCCTGAAACGAAGATGAATCCGAACCTGAACTACGCTCAGATGGTCAGGGGAAAAGATGTCGGGCGTCCTTCAGGCCTGATTGATCTCCGCGGCATGGCCATGTTGGTGGATGGCGTCGGGCTGATTGCCGGCTCCAAATCGTGGACCGCCGAGGATCAAAAGGCGCTCGTCGCGTGGTTCACAGAGTATTCGAACTGGCTGCAGACGGCCGAGATCGCCATCAAGGAATCACAGACAGGAAACAATCACAGCATCTGGTTCGATGTGCAGCAGGCATCGATCGCGTTGTTCATCGGCGATATGAAACTTGCCCGCTCGGTGTTGTCGGATGTGCGTACGAAGCGCATCGCGAAGCAAATTGAGCCGGACGGCTCACAACCCCGCGAACTCGCCCGCACACGGTCGATGCATTACGTCGCTTTCAATCTTGATGCGATGGCAAACCTTGCATTGCTGGCGGAAAAAGTCGGTATCGACCTCTGGAATTATGAATCACCCGACGGGCGGTCAATGCGGAAGGCGTTGGACTGGTTCTTTCCCTATTACACGGGCGAGTTGGAGTGGGCACAAAAGCAAATCGATCCCTACAAGCGGGAAGCGTTCTATCCGGTTCTGCTGCTGGCCTCGGCCAAATATGGTGACAAGAAGTATATTGACGCGGGTGTCAAAGCTGCCGGTGAACGCGGCAAAACAGATAAAGTAAACCTCATGCATTGGAACTGGTAAAATGAAACCAACATACCTTCTCACAGTAGTTTCCGTTATTGTTCTGAACGGCACGAACTTTGGTGCAACGACAACTGTTTCGACAGCCGCTGAAATCCGGTCAGTGCTTAAAAGCGCGCAACCTGGTGACACAATTCTTGTGGCGGATGGTTCGTACAACGTCGGGACACTCTCAATATCGGCAAGCGGGAAACCGGGGCAGTCTCTTGTGCTCAAATCTGACAACAGAGGTAACGCCGTGTTTATCGGCGATTCAAAATTGGTGCTCGAAACGGCGTCATATGTCATCATCGATGGTTTTGACTTCCAGTCCACCGTCGGGCCCGCCATTGAGTTGCGCGGTTGCAACAATGTGCGGGTGACAAGGAACGTGTTCCATTTACGGGAGCAGACGCGTTCAAACTGGGTCTTTATCACCGGAAGCAAAAAGAACCCTCATGTTCTGAGTCGTCAAAACCGGATTGATCGCAACCTGTTCGAGAACAAGAGTCAGCTTGGAAATTTCATTACGATCGAAGGTTCGTTCCACGATGGATATCATGTTTCACAACATGACACGATCGACCTGAATCACTTCCGCGATATCGGTCCTCGTGTTGAGAATGTGCTCGAAGCCATCCGGATCGGCAGCTCGGATTTCTCTCTTTCCAGCGGGTATACTGTCCTGGAGAAAAACCTCTTCGAACGTTGCGACGGCGATCCGGAATACATATCGATCAAGTCTTGCGATAACATCATTCGGCACAATACTTTTCGGGAGTGCCTGGGGTCCCTTTCATTGCGACATGGCAACCGGAATGTCGTTGAAGGAAACTTCGTACTCGGGAACGGACGGACCGGAACATTTACCGATAGTACCGGGAAGACCTGGACACTCGGCACGGGCGGGGTGCGATTTTACGGCGACAGCATGGTGATCATCAACAATTATTTTGAAGGATTGACGGGGAGCAAGTGGGACGCGCCGCTTGCGGTTACCAATGGCAACGCGGACTACGGAGACGGCCAGCCTCTCACGAAGCACTATCGCATACGGTATGCCCTCATTGCGTTCAATACGTTCGTCAATAACCGGAGCGGGATCGAAATTGGCTATGATGGCGAGGGATTTCAGGGGAATTGGTGGCGTCGTCCACCGGAGGGTTTGACAATCGCCAACAATCTCATTGTGGGCTCCTCCGACACGCTCATTAAACTGTTCGATCAACCGATAAATTCTAACTGGCTTGGCAATATTGCGTATCCTCATAAAGGGGCCGTTCTCTCTCGGGGGCCGATTGAAGGCGTAACGGTGAAAAATCCCCGACTCAAGAAGAAGGGAGATATCTGGCAGGCCGGCAAATCCTCGTCAGTTATTGACGCTGCGCAAGGAGATTTTCCCTCGGTCACACGTGATATCGAGGGAAGGCGCCAGCTTGACAAAAAAGATGTCGGGGCTTTTGAGCTCTCGTCCGGCAAGCGGATCAATCGTCCGCTGACCGGGCGGGACGTCGGTCCGAATGTGCGGTGAGGTGTGAATGATGAAGCGGATTGACAGGTTCACCGTTGTTGCTCTTCTCGTTTGCATCACTCATGCGGCGGAAGCCCAACTCTGGAAGTCCTCCCGCTGGGAACGCGGGCTGAAAGATCGTTACGAAGCGCACATTGACGTGGTGTATGGCCGCGTCGACAGTTTTGATCTGAAACTCGATTATTACATTCCCAAAGATGCTGTATCACCCCGCCCCGCTCTTGTGTGGTTTCACGGGGGAGGATGGGGTCGGCTCAGCAAGGATTCGGTTTCCGGACAACTGGTCCCCTATCTGGAAGCGGGTTGGGCAGTATTCAACGTTGATTATCGTCTGACGCCGCAAGCACTCGCTCCGGCTGCTGTCGTCGACTGTCGCTGTGCGCTTCACTGGATCGTCAATCGCGCCGATTCATTTAAGGTCGATGTCGACAGAATTGTTCTGAGCGGCACGTCGGCGGGGGGACACCTTGCATTGATTACGGGTATGCTGCCAAATGATACACCATATGATCTTCAATGCGGCGGACGCAGCAAGGGAAAAGCGGCGGCAATAGTCAATTTCTACGGCATCACCGACGTCTCCGATTTGATGGATAGGGCTAACAAAAGGGGATATGCCGTCAAATGGCTCGGCGACGGTCCCGACAAAGAGAAAATCGCCCGCGATGTATCGCCGATGTCATATGTTCGCGAAGACCTTCCCCCCATTTTCACTGTTCATGGTGATCAAGATCCGACCGTTCCATACGAACACGCAGTCCTCCTACATGCTGCACTCAGCGAAAAAGGTGTAGCGAATGAACTTCTCACAATTCCCGGAGGCAAACACGGGAGATTTGAGAAACACGAAAACATCAGGATACTTCAGGCGATCGGCGCGTTCCTTCAAAAACACAACATCGTGCAACCGGAGTTCGATATTCGTCAGGGATTGAATTGATGTATTTGCGAATGATACTCACAATTCTTGTCTCAGTCTTCATCTCGACTTCAAGTGTCGGCCAAACTTGGCAATCACTGCTTGTCAATTATGGAACAGATGGCCGTTTAAACTATGCCCAGGATGCCAACGGGAACCGGATCCCCGATTTCAGTCATGCGGGATACAGAGGCGGCGGAATTCCTCTGCCGGTCGTGCCCACTGTGAGGACGATTGGGCCTGTGACAGGTGACAACACGGCCCGCATTCAAGCGGCAATCGATTCGGTCGGAGCGTTACCCCTGAACCAGCACGGAATCCGTGGGGCATTGCTCCTCTTGGCAGGGAGATACGATGTTCACGGAGTTTTGCGGATGAACGTGAGTGGCGTTGTGCTGCGCGGCACAGGGGACGGTGCCGATCCTGCGGCGAACACAATCATCGTGGCGAGAGGGAATTCTCCGCACCAACGGACATTGCTGACTGCCGGCGGAGGCAGCTCTACATTGTGGCGCGATTCAGTTTCGGGAACAAGGACAAATATACTGGACGATACAGTTTTTGTCGGTTCTCGCTCATTTCGGGTGCAGAATCCGTCGCGGTTCACAGTCGGGGACAACATCATCATCTATCATCCCTGCACGGGGGAATGGCTTACTGCAATCGATTCAGGCGGGACGCATTACCGCGAACCCGGTGCCGAACCCGGCGTCGACCTTCCCTGGGCAGTGGGCAGCCAGCCGATTGTGTACAACCGCTATATCACCCGTATCAGTGGTGACACGATTACGGTTGATGTTCCGGTGTTCAATCATCTGGTCCGCAGCCTCTCGCAATCATATATCTACAAGTATGCACGAAACGGAATACGTACCGAAATCGGTATCGAACATCTTCGCATAGAAATAGAAACTGCTGGCGGCACGGATGAGAATCACGCTTGGAATGCCATCGCCTTGACCCAGATCGAGAATGCATGGATAAAGAAGTGTACCATGTTACACTTCGGCCATGCGGGCGTCATAACATCAACCGCGTCCCGCATCACGATCGACAGTTGTCAGGCGTTGGATCCGGTCAGTGTGATCACAGGCGAGAGGCGATACAATTTCAACATGTACAACGCTTCACAGCAGATTCTGGTGAGCAACTGCCGCACAACAAACGGCAGACATGACTATGTTTCCAATGGTACAAGCTGGACATCCGGCTGTGTGTTTCTGAACTGCACAAGTGAGCGCACGTATGCCGCAAGCGAAGGGCATCGCCGGTGGACGACCGGATTCCTGTATGACAATGTTGTGTTCTCATCACCCAACACGACAAGTGTGTTGGCTCTGTACAACAGGGGGCACTACGGAACGAGTCATGGATGGGCCATTGCCCACTCCGTTGCATGGAATTGTGATGCAGGTGGAAGAACAGTTCTGATTCAACGTCCCCCGACCGCACAAAACTATTCCATTGGCTCACGCGGCACCATCACAGGCATGACTCCACCCGCCCCGTTCGTCGAGCCACAGGGATACATCGAAGGGACAAACAACGCCGGGCTCCATCCCCGCTCGTTGTACCTGGCTCAGTTAGCGGAGAGGCTGGGGACAACAGCTGTGGATGAACGGGGCGATGCTTCAACCAATCCTTCCGGCCTTGGATTGATGCAAAACTATCCTAATCCCTTCAATCCGACGAGCCAGATAGCCTTTCATATCCCGAAGCCGGGTTTCACTTCGTTATTGCTTTATGATATGCTCGGGAGAGAAGTAGTTTCGCTTGTTGGAGGGGAGCTGAATGCAGGCTGGTATCAAACGACCATCGACGCCTCGCGCCTTGCAAGCGGTGTATATCTCTATCGCCTGACGTGGGAGGGGAGATCGATAGCAAAACGAATGCTGGTCTTGCGATGAGTGATCTTTGCCGAAACGACTTTGTACTCTCATGAGAAACCGACAAGGGATGGCTATGATTTTTCGAACATGTCACATAACGTCATGTGTTGTGGTGCTTTTGCTGTTTACGGCTACGACCGTAGCCTTGTCGATGGCAAACAATCTTCGAAAAGTGCTTCCGCTCAACGCCGACTGGCATTTCCTCAACGAGGAGATCGTTGATGTGCAGGAGATGAAGAAGGCCGGCATGCTGTGGCAGCCGGTGAACCTGCCACACACCTGGAACAGGGATGATGTGCTGGACATCGAGCCGGGTTACAAGCGGGGAATAGGCTGGTATCGTAAACATCTTGTAATTCCCGCAACTGACAAGGGGAAGAGATTCATCCTGCATTTCGAGGGCGTGAACATGAAATGTGATGTATTTGTCGACGGCCGGAGAGCAGGCGGTCATGTCGGCGGTTATATTGGCTTTGAGATTGATATCACACCGTTTGTGACTCCGGGAAAAAGGAACGTCATCCTGGTGAAAGCCGATAACGGGATCGATCCGAATCTCATTCCCTCACAAAAATCTGATTTCTTTCTCTATGGCGGGATTACGCGGAATGTATGGCTGAAGATCGTGCCGCAACGCTACATCCGCACCGCAAGAATCTCGACACCGACAGTCAGTAAAGAGCAGGCTTCAACATCCCTGCACGTGGAGTTGAAGAATGCTGAACGCAGAATAGCACAAGGGGAGATTCAAGCCGTCATCAAGAACTCTCAAGGGGCGGAAGTTTCAAGAGTTGTTCAACCGGTTGAGTTGATGGAAGACGGAGCTACTGCGACATTGAACCTACCTGCCGTCAACAATCCCGAACTCTGGTCACCCGCAAGACCCGTCCTCTACACCGCCGAGGTGCGTCTGCGAGTCGAAGGCAAGGATGTTGATCGATGGACGGACAGGTTTGGTTACAGGTGGTTTGAGTTCAAAGAGCACGGACCTTTTTACCTGAACGGGGAACGGCTTCTGCTGCGCGGAACGCACAGACACGAAGAGTGGTCGGGGTTTGGTAACGCACTACCGGATAGCCTTCATCGTCGTGAAATGGAGTTGATAAAAGGAATGGGGGCGAATTTCGTCCGTCTTGGTCATTATCCACAGGCACCGGAAGTTTATCGCGCATGCGATGAGCTCGGGCTGCTGGTGTGGGATGAGTTACCGTGGTGCCGGGGCGGTATGGGGGGCGAAGAGTGGAAGAACAATACGCGTCGCCTTCTCGAAGAAATGATCCATCAGAACTTCAATCGCCCGAGTGTCATCATTTGGTCGCTGGGCAATGAACTTGACTGGCTTCCGGATTTTCCCGGCGGCGACAATATGGACTCCCTGCGCGCCATGCTGACGGAGTTGAACTCGATTGCTCACCGCCTCGACCCTTCGCGCAAAACCGCTACCCGTCGCTTTAGTGAAGCTGCAGACCTTGTCGACGTGCACTCGCCTTCGATTTGGATGGGTTGGTACTCTGCATCGTTCGGCTACAAAAACTATGAAACGGCGATTGAAACCGCGCGAAAGAAGTTCAAGAGGTTTATCCACGCCGAGTACGGCGGCGACAGTCATGTCGGCCGGCATACGGAAGAGCGCATAGGAGGCAACGGAATGCTCCCGACAAAAGAGGGCGAGAAAAAAATGCTGCCCGTCGCCGGATTGGGGGACTGGAGTGAAAGCTACATGGTTGATCTGTTCGACTGGCATTTGATGGTCTCGGAACAGTTGGACTCGCTCACCGGAAATGCCCAATGGATATTCAAGGATTTCGGAACACCGTTGCGACCCGAGAACCCCATCCCCTATGTCAATCAGAAGGGGCTCTGCGACATTGCGGGGAAGCCAAAGGACGCATACTACGTGTACAA
>CAZBWR010000096.1:7610-13117 GCA_964495695.1 uncultured Chitinophagales bacterium
GGAGCCAATCACTCGATTCTCTTGTTCATCGTGCCGTGGCATTTTCGGGTGAGCAGCTTGCGAAGACGGCAACAATGTACGAGGACTCACTGTTTCCCCGCAGCACTGTCGAGAATGGTGTTTGGAAATCGGTCAAGCCCAATGATTGGACGAGCGGCTTCTTTCCGGGCTCGCTCTGGTATGCATATGAGTTGACAGGTGACGCTTCTTTCAAGGAGAGGGCGAGAGCCTGGACTGTCCGCCTTGAGGAACAGAAACTCAACACCCGTACTCATGATGTCGGGTTCATTATGTATTGCAGTTTTGGCAATGGAATACGGCTCGCTCCGGAAGCAGGAGATAAAGAAGCGTTGCTTACGGCAGCACTGTCTCTATCCACCCGCTTCAGTGAAAAAGTCGGTGCAATCCGCTCATGGGATAACCGGAAGTGGCCCTTTCCCGTGATTGTCGATAACATGATGAACCTTGAGTTGCTTTTTTGGGCTTCAAAGAATGGCGGGAGCCAAGCTTTTCATGATATTGCTGTCACTCATGCAAAAACGACACTGAGGGATCACTTCCGGAAAGACGCAAGCACGTATCACGTCGCGAGTTACGATTCCACGAACGGCTCGCTCCTCATAAGGGAGACGCACCAGGGTTATGCTCATGAAACCGTGTGGGCGCGAGGACAGGCCTGGGCTATTTACGGCTTTACGATGGCATACCGGGAATCGCGTGATCGAAAATTCCTGCAGATTGCAGAACGCGCGGCGCTGTGGTTTCTCAGACATCTCCCGTCAGACAAAGTTCCATACTGGGATTTCAACGCTCCGAATATCCCCGATGAGCCGCGGGATGCATCGGCTGCGGCGATTGTTGCCTCTGCACTATTCGAGCTTGGCACGTTGACAAACAATAAAGCCTACAAGCGTGAATTCCTGAACGGGGCGAAAGAGATACTTGCGGTGCTGTGCAAGCCGCCCTATCTTGCACTCGGCTCACAGTCAATGGGGATCCTGAATCATGCAACGGGGAACTGGCCGTCCAAGACCGAGATAGACGTATCACTGATTTACGGGGATTACTATTTTCTTGAAGCAATCAAGCGATATCAAGCACTCCGGCGATCCTCAGGTCCGAAAGGCAAGCGGTAATTGCATATCCCGGTATCCGGCGGCAAACGTGCGGATCGGGTTAGTGCGTGAATCTATGACATTATGGAGATGAGAAATGAGTTCCGATAAGACTGTGTCACAGCTAATCGAGAATGGCGTAATCGCCGTTATTCGTATGACAGATGCCGGACGACTTAAGGATGTTATCGCGGCAATCAGCGCAGGTGGAGTGAGAGGCATTGAGATTACAATGACGGTTCCGAACGCTATCCAGATTATCGCTGAGGTAGCCCCGGCTGTTCCTCCGGGTGTGCTTGTCGGTGCCGGGACGGTTATTGATGGCGCCACGGCAGATGCCGTGATTGATGCCGGAGCCACCTTTGTTGTTGGCCCGGTGTTGAGTATGCCAGTGATAGAAACGGCAAAGCGGCGGGGCGTTGCTGTTATGCCCGGCTGTTATACACCTACCGAAATCCTTGCCGGCTGGCGTGCTGGTGCCGACATCATCAAGGTGTTTCCCGCTACTTCTCTCGGGCCGAAATACTTCAAGGACGTTCGGGGACCGCTTCCCGACATCAAACTCATGCCCACAGGGGGCGTTAGTGTCGAGAATGCGGGAGAGTGGATCAAAGCCGGAGCCGTTGCCGTCGGTATCGGCACTGATTTGCTCGACAAGAAAATGATCGACTCAGGTGATTTTGACGGTCTGAGAAGAAGGGCTGAACTTCTCGTCCGCAACGTGCAATCGGCCCGCAACAATTGAGGAAATCTATGTCAAAGAACAGCGTTGTCACTTTTGGTGAAATTATGCTTCGTCTCTCCACTCCGGGCTATCAGCGGTTTGTTCAGGCGCAGGGATTTGATGTTTGCTACGGAGGTGGAGAAGCGAACGTGGCGGTGTCCCTCGCGCAATTCGGGGTCGATGCGAGGTTCGTCACCCGACTTCCTAAACACGAAATCGGCGAAGCTGCATTGAATGCCGTACAACGGTATGGAGTCGATACGCGTCATATCCTGCGTGGCGGTGACCGCGTAGGGATCTATTTTCTTGAAACGGGTGCTTCGCAGCGCGCATCGAAAGTCATTTACGATCGATCGGGCTCTTCGATAGCCGAGGTCGCCCCCGGCATGGTCAACTGGAAGCACGTCTTCGATGGAGCATCCTGGTTTCACGTTACCGGCATTACACCCGCGCTGAGCGACACGGCTGCAGCCGCCACGGTCGAAGCCGTGTCAACTGCACGTTCTATGGGTCTTACGGTGAGTTGTGATCTGAACTTTCGCAAGAAGCTCTGGTCCCGTGAGAAAGCTGAAAAGACGATGAGCCAGGTCGTACAACATGTTGATGTGGTGATCGCCAACGAAGAAGATGCAGAAATGGTGTTCGGCATCAAGGCTGGTGAGTCCGATGTCGAGGCGGGCGAGTTGGACATTGCAAAGTACAGGAACGTGGCCGAGCAACTCATCAAGCGATTTCCTTCAGTAAAAAAAGTCGCCATCACGCTACGCGAGAGTCTTTCTGCTTCCGACAACAACTGGTCGGCGGTGTTCTTTGATGGCGTAGAATTTCATCACAGCAAAAAGTACAGTGTGCGCATCGTTGACCGTGTCGGCGGCGGCGATTCGTTCGGGGCCGGTCTGATTTACGGTCTACTCAGCGGCCGACCAAGCCGTGATGCGCTTGAGTTTGCCGTTGCAGCCTCATGTTTGAAGCATACCATCCCAGGCGACTTCAATCATGTTTCCGTTGCTGAAGTGGATGAACTTGTTAAAGGCAGCGGATCCGGTCGCGTACAGCGATAATATCCCCCCAGGATGGGCTGTTGCCCGCAACGAACCAAGTGCGGTCTTGAGCATAAACTCGTTATGAGCCATACGTTCTGCAGACGCATGGTTTGCAGGGCAGCGGCCATCCTCATACCTCTTTCGGTACCCTTTGTGAGTCGACGCATCAGAAACCTGTGGTAAGGGATTGTCGATACAAATTCTTACCTTATCTCCACACTGGAGCGCATCATGAGACTTTCTTTCTTTCTTCTTCTCGTCATCCTTACCGAGACAGCCGCCTCTCAAGCACATTATGACACACTATCCTCATTCCCGGTCGGGCCCGGGGTCGTTCATACGACGCTTCATGCACCGCTTGTTCCGTGGGTGATCAATGTGCTCGAGATCGACATGCGTAACCCGTTTATAAAAATGGAGACCGCGAAGGCAAACGATCGACTTGCCGGATATGAGCGTCCATCATCGATGGCAAACAGGAAGAGCTATCCGGGCCACGTAGTTGTTGGTGCTGTGAATGGTGACTTCTATGGCGGAACGGGGGTTCCCATAAGTATCCAGGTGGCTCAAGGGGAGGTTCTCCGCTCGCCGATTGACAAATCAACGCTTGGCTTCGACACCACCGGCAGGATGATGCTGCAAAGAGTCGATCTCGGCATTACTGTCCGAACCCCGGCAGGCACGCGTGTTGTCAATAACGTGAATGCGGCGAGAAACACCGACCAGCTGATTCTCTACAACAGGTATATGGGCCCGGCTACGGGGACGAACGTCTTTGGAGCCGAAGCAGTCATTCGTCCGTTGGGTGGGTGGGTCGCAAACGATACGATGCTGTGTGTCGTGGACACTATTGTTAGCGGAGTCGGCAACATGAGTATATCTGCGGGGAAGGCAGTTCTTTCTGGACACGGCACGTCCCAGAGCTGGATCTTGTCGTCCCTCCGGACGCGTGACACCGTCAAGTTATACCAGAGGGTTAATCCGGGTATTCCTCGCCTAAAAGAACTCATTGGCGGGTTTCCCAAAATTGTCGCGAATGGAGCCAACTACGTCGATCAGGGATACATTGATGAGAACGGTCCTTCGCACACGTATGAACGCCATCCCCGGACGGGGGCGGGCTTCACAGCAGACAGTTCACGCCTGTTCTTGATAACGGTCGATGGCAGGCAGTCAACAAGTGCCGGCATGACGCTGCACGAACTTGCGAACTTCATGCTGACGAGGGGGATTGCATGGGGTATCAACTTCGATGGAGGGGGATCCACAGCTATGGTTGTCCGGGGGAGTGTTGTGAATTCCCCCTCGGACGGCGGGACGGAGCGTGCCGTTTCCAATGCGTTGCTGGCGGTTTCCAGTGCCCCCCTCGACACGTTGTCGACAATTATTATGGCGCCGAAAGCGCGCAGGATATTCCGCGGAGAATCGTACAGGTTTCAAGTCCGCGGTTTTGACCGGTACGGTAATCCCCGGACACTGAATCCTTCGTTGATCCAATTCAATGTCAGGCCCGGACTCGGGACGATTGACTCTTCAGGCCTTTTCACCGCAGCGGATATTCCCGATAGCGGATATCTTTATGTCCGGTACGGCCAGTTCCGTGATTCCGCATATGTTACCCTCAAGACTATTTCGCGAGTGGTACTCACACCCGGGAATGTTGTGACGGATACTCTTCGGGCTGTGCAGTTTACTGCTCGTGCGTATGACAGCGACGGCATTGAGAAATTCTATCCGGCTGGCAGGTACTCTTGGCAGAGCCTGGATACCACAGTCGGGCGAATCGATACCACGGGCATGTTCAGGGGGCGGGCTACGGGACAGACACTGGTGCGTGCCGCTTTTGATAACATCTCCGACACTGCACGTGTGCGAGTCGAGATCGGTGCAGGACGCGTGACAATTGACTCACTTGAATCACTTGCGGGGTGGATCTTATCAGGAAGAAACATAGACACTTCAGCATCCCGGTTGACACTTCAGACGGGGACCTCGACATTGGGTTCCCACTCCTTCCGCATATACTACAGATTCATCGGTGATCCGTCTGTTCTCAATTACATTCATCTGGATGCCGTGTTGCCCGTGTTTGGAGTGCCTGACTCCATCATCCTTGATGTGAAGGCGGACAGCAGCAATCATCGCCTTTTCTACTACATCACTGATGACAACGGGGAGGAATTCAAGATCTCTTCAACACGTTTCATAACCGCAGGAACGGGATTTGATTCCGTGAAAACCAGATTCTTCCCGGTCGGGACGGGGAGTTTTAATTTTCCGGTCAGACTGAAGCGTATTGAGATCCAGCTTGGTGGAGCCCGTGTGTTGGGGCAGGTCAATAGTGGTGTTATTCTGATAGACCATTTGCGAGTCAGCTATCCGGCCAGCATTACGAGCGTGCCTCATGCAGAAGGAATTCCGGCAAATGCTTTGCTTTCACAAAACTATCCCAACCCGTTCAATCCAACAACTATGATCAGGTACAACGTCCCCGACCTATCTTTGGCTAACGGGCAGCCTGGGGGCGAAGGCATCAACCACGTAACACTCAAGGTGTTCGATCTTCTTGGCCGCGAAGTTGCGACGTTGGTGGACGAGGTTCAGGATGCGGGGGAGAAGCGGGTC
>CAZBWR010000097.1:0-12841 GCA_964495695.1 uncultured Chitinophagales bacterium
GGGAGTGATGGGGGATGGAAGGACCTACGAGTACACGTGTGCAGTCCGGTGCGTTACGAGCGTTGATGGAATGACAGCGGATTGGTACCGCATGCCGCATGAGGTGCTGGCGTCGATTTCATCACGTATTACAAACGAAGTGCGGGGGATCAACCGTGTTGTCTACGACATCAGTTCGAAACCCCCCGCCACCATCGAATGGGAATAGATCAGAAGGCGACCTGCGTGTTGACCAACACCTGATGATGCTTGAACGCCGAAGTCTGTCGCGGGATGATGTAATTTACCTGCAACTCGGTCAACGCTGTTGGCCAGAGGTTGAATCCCAGTACAGCCATGTCTGAGTTTGGCGCGATGCCATCAGGCCTGAAGCTGTCCCACCGCGCAAGCAGCTGGACGTTTCCTGTGACCATATAGCCTATCGTTGCGTGGTAACCATACGGCTTGACTTGTGGTCCCGCGGCAAAATCCAATTTGCCAAAGATAGCCTCCCCGCTGAGAAGAAACTTATCCACGGTCAGACGGGCATCAACGCCCCCCAGCGTTCTCTTGCCTGCGAACGGAACTCCACCGAGTGACACCGTATTATCTTCACTGAATGCCCCGTTAACGCCGATCTCCAGCTTATCATCGGGCCTGCTTTCGCTCCCGATTTGCGGCAAGAATGTCAATCGTCCGACATACATGAACTTGTTGTTGTCATTGCTCCCGGAGAAGCCGTTTCCATTGAACACACCTGCGGCGTAGCGGAAGACACCGCTCTTGTCACTGCCACGAAACTGGACCCCGATCTGCCTTCCCGGTCGAAGAGCCGCAACCGCTTGTGATCTGTTGACGAAGTCAATGCTGGCCGCGCCCGTCAGAAACTCTTTACTGAACGGTGCTTTGAACAAACCCGCGTCGATGGCAAATGCGTGCGAGAACTTCAGCCCCATTCGTGCATCGAGAATGGCGGGCGAGCGTGTAAAACTCGTTTGCAGAAAGTACGAAAATCCGCCGTCGATCGTTCCACCGATATTCATACGGAAGTTCGCCACGCTGAATCCATTGTTCCCTCCCATTGTACGTGTGTGCTGGTAGTCTCCTACCACTTGCAGCAACGCCCCGACGCTGAAATATTCTCGTTTGAGACTCTTCTTCATTTCTTGATAGAGCGGTTCATCTGCACGGACATTTGTAAGAGGGGAAAGAACGGCAATGAGCGTAATGATGACAATGCGTTTCATATTGTTCCTTTGATGAGTGAATAGTTTACGAAGCTGATACGGATCCGCTTCTGATGTGGATATCCCGTTGCGGGAAGGGGATTTCAATGCCGGCACGCTTGAAAGCATACCAGGTATCGAAGTACAGGTCGCTCTTTATATTGAACGGCCGGTTGATGAATTCGCTGGTCCAGAACCTGAGTTCGAAATCGATGGAGCTGTCGCCGAAGCCCAGGAAAATCACGTCCGGTTTCGGAGTTTCAAGCACACCCTTGTGGGCAGCCGCCACTTCAAGCAGGATTTTGCGTACCTCGTCCGGGTCGGCGTTATACGAGACGCCGACGGGGAGGTGGAGGCGGACGTTCCGGTCGGTATGGCTCCAGTTCGTTACCGGAGACCGGATGAACTCGGAGTTCGGGACGATCATCGAGATGTTGTCGTTTGTGGAAATGGATGTTGAGCGTGCGGAAATGGAAATCACGTCCCCCGTAATGCCGCCAACCTCGACGCGGTCGCCGACCTTGATGGGCCGCGCTACCATGATGATCATTCCGCTGACAAAGTCACTGGCAATATTCTGCAACCCGAATCCGACACCGATGCCCAATGCCCCCGCCAGCACCGTTACCGAACTCAAATCAATGCCCGCCGTTTGCAGAATAATCAGCAGCCCGAAAAACACGACAATATAGCGGACAATTGTTCCCATGGCGACACGCACCCCGAGCTCTATACCCCGCTTCTGCAACAGCCGGTCAACAAGCACCTTCCGGAGCAAGCTACTAATGTAAAAAAGGAGAAGCGCCAAAAAAAGTATATACACTACGGACCAGAGCGTGAAAGTGTTTTCACCGATGACAAACAGCTGAATATCAAGGGCACTTTTAATGTCCTGAAGAAACTGCGGTATGAGTGAGTACATGGGAGTATCCGATGTTGTGGATAGGCTGAAGGAACATGCCAGAGCGGGGCGAGGGCTGTGAGCAATGTAGGAAAGTTGAGCTGGCGTGTCAACACGAACGTCGATGCCTCTGTCGACCGCCGTATCAACTGGTGGTGAACTTCGCGCCTGAGCTCGGCGTTAGAAACCGGTAATACGTTGGAGAATCCTTGACAAATTAGGTATATTGAAACACTTTTTGATGTCAAACACACGGATATCCTCTTGTGAAGAAGTTCTTTTCTTTTGTAAAAATTGAACATACACTCTTTTCGCTTCCCCTCATTTATAGCGGCGTGATGCTGGCGTCCCGTAACACTATTCCTCCATTGCAGATTCTGATACTCGTATTGACTGCGGCAACGGGGGCGCGGACTGTTGCTTTTGCACTGAACAGGATGATTGACAGAAAGATTGACGGTCGTAACCCACGGACTGCCATCAGGGAGCTTCCCAGCGGAAAAATGACCCTGTGGGAAGCGAGTTGGGTAATGGTTGCGGGCCTTGCATTGTATTTCGGGTCGGCGTATTACATCTCCGAGTTCTGTTTCTACATGTCTCCGATTCCGTTGGCAGTGTTCGTCATCTACCCCACAATGAAGCGCTACACGCCACTCGCGCATTTCGGGGTGGGACTCGGACTGGCGATGGGTCCGTTGGGAGGATGGTTTGCTATTTCTCCCTCTTTCGATAACCTGCTGGCGCCCGCGCTGTTGTCGCTGTTCACGCTTTTCTGGGTGGCGGGCTTCGATATCATCTACGCCACATTGGATGAGGAATTCGACAAGAAGGAATCGCTCTATTCGTTCCCGTCGAGATTCGGCCGGAAGAAAGCGCTGCGTTACTCGGCATTGTTTCACCTGATTGCGTTCGGGTTTCTTGCGGCATTGTTTTTCTACTCGCCATTTTCATTACTCGCATTGCCTTTGCTTCTCCTCACGGGGTATCTCCTGTATCTCGAGCAAAAGAAAGCGGAGGATGTCGAGCTGGCGTTTTTCAAGATCAATGCGGTTGCAGGAGTCTGCGTGTTTGCCATGGTTTTGGTCGGAGTGTATGTATGACCCGAACAAAGAAACGAACAGGGCGTAGCGATGTGCGGAAGCGTTATTCCTCACGGAGTGTACTCTCAACTCTCAAGAGGCATCGGAGCGCATTTACAAAGACTTACTCCCTGAAGGCTCTTGGAGTGTTTGGATCGCATGCAAGAGGAGACCAGAAGGTGAATAGCGATGTTGATATCCTTGTAGACTTCCACGACACGCCCGACCTTCTGACATTCGTAAAACTTGCAGATGAACTGGAGGCGATTCTGCACCGTAGGGTTGATCTTGTACGAACTGCCGCCTTAAGAGGAGAGATCAAAGAGATGGTCCTCAAGGAAGCCATTTTTGTATGAAACGGGATTACAGGCTCTATCTAAGGGATATCTTGGCTGCCATGAGGTCTATTGACCAATTTGTCGCCGGACTGGATTACGACGGTTTTGCTGATGACGAGAAGAGCAGTAGCGCTGTGGTATGGAAGCTTCAAATCATTGGAGAAGCTTCGAAGAACATCCCCCAACATCTCCGGCGGAGGCATCCTGACATTCCGTGGAAAGAAATGGCCGGAATGAGAGATAGAATAGCACATTCATACTTTGGAATTGATCTTGAAATCGTGTGGAAAGTTGTAAAGAAACGTTTGCCCGAAATTCAAACACGTGTTGAAACTATGCTCTCGGAGCTCGACCAGGAATCATTGCTATGAAAATCGTCCTCGGTATCACCGGATCATCCGGCGCAGTGTATGCCCTTGATTTTCTCAAGAGGTGTCCGGTTGACAAGTACCTCGTTGTGAGTTCGTGGGGCAAGGTTTTGTTGCGCGACGAACTGAACATGAGCGACAAAGACCTGAAGCCGTACATCAAGCGCCAGTTCTCGGATGATGATCTTACGGCCCCGATGGCATCGGGTTCGAATTATTTCGACGCGTTCGTCATTCTTCCGGCTTCAACGTCCACATTGGGCAAAATCGCTTCGGGCATCGGCGATACGCTCATTACCCGCACGGCGCAAGTCTGCCTGAAAGAGCGTTACAAACTCATCATCTGCGTCCGTGAAACGCCAATGTCAACGTTGTCGCTCGAGCAATGCGCAAAACTCTCGGGCTACGGAGCGATTATCATGCCGATCTCTTCGCCGCTCTATTTTGTTCCGAAGTCCGTTGACGAATATGTGTCGGCGTTTACCGACAAAGTGATGGGGCAGCTCGGCATCCGGACCGCCAAAGGATGGCGCTCAGAAGAGTTCGAGTGATATTGTATTCCTGATCCAACTACCTGAACTTCTTTCCGTTATGAACTATCAAAGCCTTGGCGATTTCGCCCGCTACCTCGAAAAGGTCGGCGAACTCCACAGAGTAAAAGCAGAAGTCGATTCATATCTCGAAATCACCGAGATAGCGACCCGCGCCATCAAGGAGCGGAGGCCGGCGTTGCTGTTCGAGAACGTCAAAGGCTCCCGCGTTCCGCTCGTCATCAACACGCTGGCAAGCGAACATCGCTGCGAACTTGCGCTCAACAAGCATCCCGAACGGCTCGGCGAAGAACTCATCAGCTTCATGCTCGACGCGCTGCCGCCGAAGCCTTCCATCGTTCTCAAACACAAAGCGCTTGCAAAGCGCTTCCTCAAGGCTCCCGTGAAAAACGTCTCATCAGGCATCGTGCAGGAGGTTGCCGGTGTGCCGGACCTTGATATGCTTCCCATACTCACAAGTTGGCCGGATGACGGGGGACGCTTCTTCACCCTGCCGCAGGTGATCACCTACGACCCGCGTAACGGCAAGCGCAACATGGGTATGTACCGTATGCAGGTTTTCGACAAACAATCCACCGGCATGCACTGGCAAATTCAGAAGGGAGGGGGCTTCCATTATTTTCAAGCAGAGAAACTCGGCAAGGATCTCGAACTCGCCGTCGCCCTCGGCACTGATCCGGCGCTGTTGCTCGCAACCATTGCAGCCCTTCCGGAGGGGATCGATGAAGCGATGTTTGCCGGTTTCCTGCGCGGCAAGCGGACGGAGTTCGTGAAGGCAAAGTCTCTGTCGATCAGTGTCCCGGCAAACGCCGAATTTGTTTTCGAAGGAATTGTCCCCGCACGCGAGCGGCGGATGGAAGGCCCATTCGGCGATCACTTCGGACATTACTCGCATGCTTCCGAGTTCCCCGTCTTTCACATCAAGACAGTCACCCATCGCAAGAACGCCGTCTATCCGGCGACGGTCGTCGGCATTCCGCCGATGGAGGATAAGTGGATGGGGGATGCAACACAGCAAATTCTGGGGCCGCTCGCCAAGTTGATTCACTCCGAAATCTCATCCCTGTGGGCGTACTACGAAGCGGGTTTCCACAACCTGCTTGTCGTCGCGGTTGACCAGCGGTATCAGAAAGAGGCGATGAAGACTGCTCTCGGACTGATGGGCACGTCGCAGCTCTCCCTCACGAAGTGCATCATCCTGGTTTCCGGGGAAGTGAACGTCAGGAACTTCGATGAGGTGATGAAGAGTGTTCGTGACAACTTCGATCCCCATTACGATTTTGTCATGATCCCCAAAGTCCCGCTCGATACCCTCGACTTCACCAGCTTCAAGATGAATCTTGGCAGCAAGATGATTATCGACGCGACACGCAAGCCGCGGGAGCCGAAGGACCGCGAGCAGCGAAGCATCCCCGGCCGTGACGCCTTGCGTGCGGTTGACAGAAGAATACTTGACGCTCATTTTGTTCATGACACGCTTCTTCTCGTGAAAGTGGAGTCGGCGCTTGCGAATATGCAGCAGGCCGCGTCGAACACTCACGCCGCACCGGTTCTCTCCGGTGCAGGGATGGACGTGATCAAGAAACTTGTCGTTCACCCCGATCTCTCCGGCATTCCACTGATTGCCGCGGTGAGTGAAGATGTAAATCTGCACGATAAGGAGAACTACATCTGGGGAGTTTTCACCCGCTTCGACTGCGAGCGTGATGTGATTTTCACGGAGCAGAAGCTGATGGGCATCAGTCCGATTTATAAAGGGGCGATGGGCATCGATGCGACGTGGAAAGAAGGATACCCCAAACCCCTCCGCATGAAAGAAGAGATCGTGAAGCGGGTGGATGAGCGATGGGAAAGCTACTGGCGGAAAGGCTGACCCCGGCGAAGTACCGGGGCCGCCTCATCGGGCTCTACAATTTCACAAATTCCACGCGCCGGTTGTTCGCCTTCCCTTCGGGCGTGTTGTTGGTATCAACAGGTTTGCTCTCTCCCAACCCTTGCGTCTCGAACCGGGATTCGTCGATCCCTTTTTCCGCCAGGGCCAGCTTGACTGCCCGGGCGCGTTGCTCCGACAAGTCCTTGTTAAAACCGTCGTCGCCATCGCTGTCCGTGTGCCCGTCGATCCGGAAGCGCAGATCGGGATGCGCCTTCATCATCTCCGCAATCTCGTTCAACACGCCGTGAGATTCCGGTTTGACGACCGCCTTCCCCGATGCGAAATGGATGCCCCGCGTGACGAACCGTCCTTCACTCAATACCCTGTCGTACAGTTTCACGCCACCTTCCGCGACGCGGATGTTCTTGATCATAGCCGGCATCCCTTTATGTGCGCTGTGGCTCAACGCCTCGATCGAGAACTGTTCGGGCTTCGTGCCGAGGTTCGGAATGTTCAGGACACGATCCTGGTCAAAGTACACCTTCAATGCGCGCTTGTTGAATGAAATGGCGATGTGCCTCCAGCCCGGAGATTGGAGTGCCTTCTCCGGCGATCCCTTGAATTTCCCCATCATCACGGTGTAGTTGCGGATCGTGACAGTGTTCTTTTTGTCAAACCGGAGTTCGTATGACTCGTTTCCTTTCAGATGGAAATACAGATCGAACTCGATCGTAAACACGTCCGGCAGATACGTTTTCGTTTTCATCAACGGCGTGATGGCAGTCCGGCTCTGCTGGAATGCGATAACCTTGTCGGGTCCGAACATGGCGTTCTCGGCATTTCCCCCGAGAAGGTCCCAGCGCGATGGAAACTCGCCGTTCAATTCCCCCTGCAGGTCATCTGCAAAGATCACCTTGTCGCCCGGCACGAAGTCATACCGTGACCACGCCTTGAAGTCTTCACTGCTGTCTGCGGCTTCCTCCGGAGTTGATTTGCCTCCATCATCCGTTTTGGATTTTCCTTCTGCTTCATTGTTCTTTCCTGTTACCGCATCCTCAGCCCCCTCCAGTGTCTTGTCGACTGCTTCCTCGGTCTTCTCTTTCGCCTTTTTCTCCACCTTCTTTTTGACAATCTTGCCCAGGTCGATCTGTGCAGCGACGAGGACGGGGACAAAGAGAAGGCTTATTGCAATTATCAGTGGTTTCATAGTCTTCCTCATTTGGGATGATTGCGGGAATTACTTCAGAAGGAGCATTCTTTGCGTCAGCGTTCCCTCTTCGGTTCGCAGCGTGTAGATGTACGTGCCGCTTGCCAGTGCGTCCGGCGCAAAGGCTGCCCGGTATGTGCCGGGATCATATATTCCTTCCGCCAGTGTGGCGATCTTCCGGCCGAGCAGGTCAAAGACGGCGAGCTCCACTTTGCCCGAACGCGGAAGGGAGAACTCAATGACGGTTGATGGATTGAACGGGTTCGGATAGTTCTGCCGGAGCGCAAACGTTTCCGGGATAAGGCCATCAACACGTCCCACAGAGCTTGGCGAAGACGAAAGCCATGTCAGTCCCCGTGCCATCGTGAAATTCGAGTCTGTTGCGCCGTCAAGACTCTGGATATTCAACACGGTGAACGCGTTGCGTGATACCCAGTTATACTGAATTCCGGTTTCCGTGGATGTCGAGAAGATATTGCCGCCGATGATGAGATGGTTGATGTACTTGAAGTCCGACCTGATTCTCAGGCACTGGAAGCTCCCCGTCGGGAGGATAACGGCCCCCCACGCATCCACGCGGTTGCGCGCGGTATCGATCGAGACGTTTGCAAAGGCCGGAAACGATCCGCTGGTATCGTTCTCTATCGTCGTCCACCTGCTTCCGTACATCAGCGGAAGCGGGGAGATGGAGTTCCGTTTGTGTTCGACAAACATCGTGTCGATTGGCGGGCCGAGAATGCTCCCCGAACCAAGGTTGGCAAATCCCGTGGGAGTGACCTGGTAGTAGTTGTACAGTTCGTACGCATTGACCGTGTCAATGATATGCTGGACGAGATTAGCCTGGGGAAAGTCCGAGTCGAACGGAGTGCCCGACGGAGCTATGAGTTCGTAAGATATTCTCAGTGGAGAGGGTATGGAACTGGAACTGTAGTCCCACGTCCGGTTAGCGCCTGCCGTCCCGACATTCACCCCGAAACTCATTCGCGTATCGGACTCCAAAGTCCGGACATTTCCGATGAGGCCGAGAAGGTCAGTATTGGTGATCACCGGTTGTGCCGATGCCAGATTCAATGTTCCCCCGATGAGTAGTGCAAAGAACAGAGCTTTCATCATGATGCCTCCTGTTTTGATGATGGAACATGAACTGTTAAGTAAGGACTTCAGGGAGGGATTGCGCGGCAATCGAAGCGGTTATAACGGCTGGTCGTATCTGTGCTGGGAATAGACATCCGTGTCAGACAGTCGTGAAAAGCAACAACATCTAGTAACTCATTAACCTATCATCACAGAGGAGAATGTCAAGCTGATTATCCGTTGTTGACGATTGCGGGACATATTGGCCGGTTCTCACAAAAAAAAAGCCGGACAACGCGCGTTGTCCGGCATCTCAAAATATGCTTGAGAGATTACTTGATTAGCAGCATCCGCTTTGCCTGCGAGAATCCTCCGCTGCGCAACACGTACAGATACGTGCCGCTCGGAAGTGAACGCGCATCGAATGTTGCGCGGTAGTTTCCGGCCCCACGTTCCTCGTCCAGCAACATCGCCACTTCACGGCCGAGCATGTCATACACCCGCAGGCTCATACGGCCTGATGAAGGAAGCGAGAACTCGATCGTCGTCGCCGGGTTGAAGGGATTCGGATAGTTTTGTTTCAGAGCAAATCGGGTCGGGCTGCCGCCGAGTTCCTCGACGGACGTTGCTCCCAGCGAGAACGTGACGGCACTTTTCGTGCTGTACGATACCGGGGTCGTCGAGGGTGGTTCTATATAGATGATCTCTTCATTTCCGTTCTCAAAGAACACGATGTTTCCCGTCGGGTCGACCGTCAGGTCGGCTCGGGAACTGATGTCGCCGCCCCCGCCGCCGGGGACATCACTGGGACGGAAGAAATGCTCACGAATGGGGGAGAAGCCGTTCAGGTCGTAGAACCGGTGAACGCCCGGCAAGTCCGTTGTTCCCCCCGCCCGGTGTGAGACAAAAATTACGTCATCATCGGCGGACGTCCTGTTCGTGCCCCCCCAATGTCCCAACCCGATCGGGAAGCCGGTCCAGTCCGAAACCATCAGCGCATCGAATTCGCCCACCGGAAGGGTTCCGGTGATGTTGAACCTGTACGTTTTTCCTCCTGCTGTTCCGTCGAATCCCGTGCCCGACCGTCTGTTGACAAACATCTTCCCGTCGTCGTCAAAAATCACGTCACGGACAGTGCCGCCGAGGACGGCAATCGTTTCGAGCGGGGTCGTCAGCGTGTCGCTATCGCCGATGTTGGCACGAACGACATTTCCTGCCGAGCAAATGTAAACTTTCCGGTTTGCTCCTGTCCCGACGATCGCAAGTCCTTTCGGCTCCGGCACACGAATTACAACCTTCGGGCGTGCGCTGTTGTTGTCCATGCGCCATACTTCTCCCCGTAGAAAATCGGAAGCATAGACGCGGCCAAGGTCATCCACCGTGCAATGATTGGGGGACGAGACATCGGCGCTCCAGCCGTTGCCCACATTGTTCGTGTCGGATTGTGTCAGAAACGGATTCGGATACCTGGTTCCCGCCGGGTAGCCGGTTGCTGTGTAACGGGCAATCCCTCTGCCTATGGATCCTCCCGCGTTGCTGGTGTATGCAAATCCGAAATTCGGGCTCGACTGGTTTCGGACGATGTCGACCCCGCGTGAGAAGATCGCAAATCCTGATGACGATGTGAGAATAAACCTGCCGAGCTTGTACTGCGTCGCCGAGCGGGCGTTGCGCGTTGCGGTGATGGTCACGTAGTACGACGCGGATCCCGCCGGAGCTCCCGTTCCCGCCCAAATGATGTTCTGCCATCCTTCAATCTGATTCACGAGATTGATCGTGTGAATGACGGCATTGGTCGATGCGTTCTGGATTTTAATTTCAACCGCTGATGCGGTATCGCTCAGCACGTAATTGATCCTCAACCCCGTCCCGTCTGTCACGCTGCCATCAAATGCCGTGCTGTCGGGATTGGTAAAGTGTATTCCCGAGGCAAACACGCCGGCGAAGAGCATCACCGGAAATAGCATGATGCCTGCAAGCAGTATAAGTCGTTTCATGAGGGGGGCCTCCTTTGAATGATGAATGGTGGCGCATGAACCGCAAAGTTCACGCAGTTGATGTTATCAGTGTCGGGATTTTCTTGACAGGCCGGAAGGAGAGCGGGCCGGAGAGGGGAACGTAAGGTATCATGTGTTGCTCCTTGACGAATGAAGCGATGTCAGGATGATGAACAGGTGTGCTACTTGAAAATAGAAATTCCTGCAGTAAAAGCAAATCAACAAAAAGAAAGGGGGCCCTGAAGCCCCCTTTGAGCAGTGTTTGTTTTCTCGTCAACTCCCCTTCACGTCACTCCACTTCAGAATATCGTCCATGGTTTTTTGTGAAACGGGATGATACCCGTCCCGGGCTTTTGCATAGATGGCGCGTGCCCGCTGCATGCCCGCGGGTGTTGCCGCCATCTCTGTGTAAAGAGGTTTGAGGAACTTGCGGCGTCCGACGTTCACAAGGAACTGCTCAAGGGCGGGATATGCGGGCGCATAGTTGTTGCGGATGACGTGCATGAACCACTCCGCCTGAATCTCCGAGTTGCCGCTTTTCGTGAAGCCGAATACTCCGTCGAGGGACGCCATTTGCTGACGCGTGAGAGTTTTGGGAAGATTCCTCAGGAAGTGGAGCCACTCGTGTGTCGTCCAGCCGGAAGTTGCCAGTTGCTTTGCGTCGGTCCCCGCCAGCCACTTGCTTGCCTCTGCTTCCACGTTCGTGAACGCGGCGGAGGCCGGGACGGGACAATTGTCCGGCAGACCTACTCCCTCAATCCACTCGTCGATCTTCAGCTTGCGCTCAAGTTCCTGGTCTCCCTTGATAAGATTCTCGCGCAAGTACGCTACGAAACTCGGGGTCGTCATTGTCTTGAAGGCGAACGTATCGAAGTATGTTTTCAGAAACACATCCCATTTTTCCCGGCCGACCGTTTGTTCGAGAAGCGTCAGGAACGCCGCGCCTTTCTCGTACGCAATGTCGGACATCGCCTCGTCGGGATCCATCCCTTTCAGATCGAGATGCAGCTTCGTCATGGCGCTTGTCCGCCCCAGCTCATCCAGCGTGGCCTGCAGGTCCTGATAGCCGAGAAGAGCCTGCATCTTCATATAGTCGGTGCCATACAACGCCTCAACAATGCGCCGCTCGAAGTAGGTCGTGAACCCTTCATTCAGCCAGAAGTCACCCCACGTTGCGTTGGTGACAAGGTTGCCCGACCATGAATGTGCAAGCTCGTGTGCGATGAGCGCAACAAGCGACCGGTCCCCGGCAAGTATCGTCGGAGTGGCGAACGTGAGGCGCGGGTTTTCCATTCCCCCGAACGGAAAACTCGGCGGCAGCACGAGAATGTCATAGCGTCCCCAACGGTACGCGCCGTAAATGCCTTCTGCGGCTTCCATCATCTTCTCTGTGTCGGCGAATTCATACACCGCTTTCTCGACCACCGACGGCTCGGCGTATACGCCGCTCCGCTCGCCAAGACTTCTGAACTCCAGGTCGCCGGCGGCAAGGGCCAGCAAATAGGCGGGAATCGGCTGCGGCATGCGGAAGGTGTAGACGCCATCCGGGTTCATTGTCGTCGGGTTCTCCGCGCTCATCAGCGCCATCATGCCGGCGGGGACGGTGACCCGTGCGTTGTACGTCATGCGTATGCCGAGGTGATCCTGACACGGCACCCACGACCGGGCGAGAATCGCCTGCGATTGTGTGAAGAGGAAGGGCTTTTGCTTCCCCGCCGTCTGAGCCGGCGAAAGCCATTGCACCGCCGCCGCTTCGGGGCGGGTGGCATAATAGACATGCACAACCGATGTGTTTGGCTTGATGGTGATCATCAATGGCTGTCCCATGTGCGGCTCGACGCCCCCCGTTGTAAACGCGGTCGGCTCCTCGCCATCTCCCATTGTGACTTTCTCGATATCCATGTCACGAATGTCGAGCACGAGGCGGTCGGTTCCGGTTTTGTTCTCGATTTGCAGAGACGCCTTACCCCTGATGCTCTTTGCGTTGAAGTCCACGGCAATGTCCAGATCGAGATGTTTTACCGCCGCTTCATCCGGACGGGCGAACGAGTGGACGTCCGGCTCGATTGCCGGGGGGGCAGGTTTCTGCGGCGCGCATGCCGGCAACAGGACGAGAAAAGCCATAAGCGTAAGAATGAGTTTCATGGGATGTTCCTGATTACACAATTGGGATTTGAATTGGAATGCCCCACAAGATAGGCTCATTGAGGGGGAGAAACAAGAGGTCGAATCTTGCGGCCTTCCCGAC
>CAZBWR010000098.1:0-12440 GCA_964495695.1 uncultured Chitinophagales bacterium
GTATTGCCCAGGGCTTTTTCCACGGATGGGATTCAACGATTCGGGAAGCAAAGATCTGGGGAAGAAACAATCCGACCCACGCAATTACACTGACGGCGCCAACCGCAATATTGTCGCCCCCGAGTTTGCTGACATGAGCGGGAAGCACTGTTTGAGGTGAGATGAGAGCACCCGAGGCTGCGTACAGGGCACCCTCAGCAAAATTCAGCACAAAGTTCCGACGCGCAACGGTCGGCGAGGAACTCTCCATATTCTCCTAACGCTTATCTGCTTCTCCAGAAGAGTACGCTATCTCGCCATCCACCAGTGTGTACAGCACTTTCGTCGAGAGAATCTCCATCGGTTCGCAGGTCATGATGTCGGTGGAGAGGACAACGATGTCCGCAAGTTTCCCGACTGCAATCGTCCCACGGACCCTCTCCTCGAAGGCAGCATATGCCGCCCAAATGGTGAATGCCTTCAAGGCTTCTTCCCTCGTCATCTGTTCCGCCGGGTACCAGCCCCCTTCCGGCCATCGATCGTGATCCTGTCGGGTGATAGCTGCATAGAATCCGTACAACGGAGGCGGAGCTTCAACAGGAAAGTCCGAGCCGCCAGGAATGATGTTCCCTGCATTCAACAATGAACGCCATGCGTACGCACCTTTGATGCGTTCGGGACCAACTCGCTTTTCCGCCCAGTACATATCCGAAGTACAATGCGTCGGCTGCATCGAGGGAAGAACGCCGAGCGGCTTGAATCTTCCGATGTCTGCCTTGTCAAGCAACTGTGCATGCTCGACCCTGAAGCGCGCACTCTTTCCGTCGGGGTTCCTTCTAAAGACGTCATCATACACATTCAGAACGATGTGATTGGCCCGGTCGCCGATAGCGTGGGTGCAAACTTGAAATCCTCGCCGCAGGGCAGCAGCTGCAGCAGCTTTGAGCGTGTCCGCTGATGTAACCGTTAAGCCCCTGTTTCCGGGATCATCATCGTACGGAGCGATCAATGCGGCACCGCGGGAACCTAGTGCGCCGTCGGCATAGAGTTTCAATGCACGAACGGTCAGCCTTCCATTGCCAAGCCCCACCTCCGGACCACTTTGAAGATAACGACGCCACAACGAGCCCGTTCCCCCGATTGCCGCATAGACACGGAACGGAAACGCCCCTTGTTCAATTAATGATTTGTAGATGTCAATCAAATCTTCGTCCACTCCCATATCATGGACGGATGTAAGTCCGACGCTGAGGCATTCCTCAATAGCTGTCTTGACCGCCTCCGACCTCTCCTCACGCGAAGGTGACGGAACGATAGCAGAGACAAGGTCCATAGCATTATCAACAAGTACGCCTGTCGGGTTTCCGGAAGCATCGCGAATTATTGAGCCGCCGGGAGGATCAGAGGTCTCACGCGTGATTTTTGCCAGATCGAGGGCTTTCTTGTTCACCCAGGCAGCATGCCCGTCAACACGAACAAGATACGCGGGATGATCCCCCGTCAGGTCATCAAGCATGTGATGAGTAGGGAAGGCATTTTCCGGCCAATCATTCTGATCCCACGAACGCCCGCGAAGCCATGCACCTTCTGGAAGTTCGGCAACGCGTCCGGCCACCAGCGCTCTGATCTCTTCTACAGACTTGGTCCCGTCGAGATTGAGATTCACGAGCAGCGCCCCGAGACTTTCGAGGTGAGCGTGAGCATCGGTGAAGCCCGGAAAGACCGGTTTGCCCTTCAAATCAATTTCACGCGCGCCGCGGAAGCCGCCGCGGATTTCCTCGGTCGTTCCGACTCCGACAATCGTATTCCCTCTGATGGCGATGGCTTGTGCAGTCGGGCGATGCGGGTCGACGGTGTACACGTTTGCGTTATAGAGAATCAGCGTCGCCGTTTTTTGCTGGAGGAAATAATACAACGTGTACACTCCTGCAAAGACGAGGAGGCCTGCGAAAATAACGTTTCGGGTTTTCATACTCGGCGGTGCAATTGGTTGAACATTTGCGGCGGGTGCTGCTGTGCGTGACTGAATATAGAGATTGCTCCGATGCGTTGCAACTAAAGCGTGTTTTGCCTACGTTGGTTGCCATAAATCATGATCTGAAAGGCTGCACGTTGACATCATCAGAGTATCCGTCTGTTCCTTCCGAAGAGTTTACCCGGTTTGTTGAAATCGTCCGCCGGTTGAGAGCAGAGTGTCCGTGGGACCGTGAACAAACGCATCAGTCCATCCGGCACAGCCTGATTGAGGAAACATACGAAGTCATTGAGGCCCTCGACGGTGAGAATCTCGACGAATTGAAAGTCGAGTTGGGAGATTTGTTGCTTCACATCGTCATGCACGCCACGATGTCCGAGCAAGCGAAGGAGTTTACGATGAAGGAGGTCATCGAATCAATTACGGACAAGTTGATCCGGCGGCATCCTCATGTGTTCGGCGACAGTGAAGCGGGAACCGCCCAACAGGTGAAGCAAAACTGGGAACGGCTGAAAATGAGCGAGGGGCGTACTTCGTTGCTTGACGGAATACCGAAAGGTCTGCCGGCACTCCAACGTGCCTTGCGGGTGCAGGAACGTGCCGCAAAAGTCGGATTCGACTGGCCTACCGGCGAGGATGTCTGGAAGAAAGTGGTCGAAGAAGCCGATGAATTGAAAGATGCTCTTCAATCAGGTGATGCCGGCAAGAAAACCGAAGAGTTCGGCGACTATTTGTTCGCACTCGTCAATTATTCACGCTTCATGCAGGTCGAGCCTGAAACGGCCCTTCGTTTGACGGTCGAAAAGTTCACCCGGAGGTTCCAGTATATCGAGCAAGAGCTGAAGAAACAAAGCAAGGACATCCATGCCTCGACGTTGGAAGAAATGGATGCCCTTTGGAATGAAGCAAAGGCACGGAGAGTTTAGCCGGCCTTCTTGTCCCCGTTGTGATACTTGTCGTACGCATCAATGATGTCCTTCACCAGCCGATGACGCACGACGTCATTCTTGTCAAAGTACACAAATGCAATCCCTTCGACCCCGCGCAGCACATCCTGAATTTGCACGAGCCCTGACGCCGAGCGCTGCGGCAGATCGATCTGTGTTATATCTCCTGTGACAATTGCACGCGAGTTCGGACCGAGGCGCGTCAGAAACATCTTCATTTGCATCGCCGAAGCATTCTGCGCCTCGTCAAGAATAACAAAGGCATTATTCAGCGTGCGTCCGCGCATGTATGCGAGTGGAGCGATTTCAATGACGCGTTTTTCAAGATAGCCCCGCAACTTCTCTCCCGGAATCATGTCGTCGAGAGCATCGTACAGCGGCCGAAGGTACGGATCGATCTTCTCTTTCAGATCACCCGGCAGGAAGCCGAGACTCTCCCCCGCTTCGACAGCAGGTCTTGTCAGAACAATTTTTGTGATCTCGTTATTCTTCAGGCTCGCAACGGCGAGTGCCACCGCCAGATATGTCTTGCCGGTACCCGCCGGACCGACAGCAAAGACGATGTCGTTCTTCTTCATCGCCTTAAGGTAATCGCGCTGGCCCGGAGTTTTCGCACGTATGATCTGGCTTTTTGTGTAGAGGATAACGGCATCGAGATCTTCGCGTGTCATCGTGGAAGTGATGGTCTTGGGCAGGGCCGGTTCGCCGTTCGCCGACACCAGATCGATCACTGTTTCGACATCGTTGGTGGTCAGCGTGCCGGTCCTCCCCAGAATGTAGATCAGCTCTTTCACTACGCGGTCGATTTGTTCAACTTCCGCCTGTGTGCCGCGCACAGTCAGTGTTTCGCCTCTGACAAAGAGGCTTGCGTCAAATCTGTTTTCGAGTACGGCAAGGTTGGCATCATTCAGACCGAGCAGCGCAAGAGTATCTATCCCATCGAGCCTGATTTTCTTCTCGATACCGGCTTCACTTTTTCCGTTCAAGATGTTCTATTCCCTCCCTACAAATACAAAACCCCCTTCCCTGCCGTGGCAGGAAAGAGGGCTCGCATGTGTACAGCTGTTGACGATACGATTATGCTCCGGCGCGCTTGTTTGCATAGTAACGGCGTGCCGCCGCTTTTTCATTCGCATCAAGCTCTGTTCCGGCTGGAACTTTGAGCTTCTGTCCCGGACGGATAATGTCGGGGTTACGAATCTTATCTGTGTTGCTCTGCCAGATTTTTGGCCAGAGCCATGCGTTGTCATAAATGTCCTTTTTCTTTGCGATGTTCCACAAACAGTCGCGGTCAGTGCTCCAACGGCCGACTGTGTAGAATTTCTCGCCACCAATCGCCTTCAGAAGGCTTGCCACCTTGCCATCGAGGGCATCGAGGCGGGTCGAGAACTCCGGAATGATGGAAAGCCGGTTTGCACGGAGTTCCTTCACCTTTGCTTCAAGGGCTTTCACCTCTGAAGCGCGGGCTGCGAGATCAACATCGGAGAGACGCAACAATTCGTCAGCCTTACGCTCCGCAGCCGCAATTTCTTCACGATATGCCGCTGCTTTCTGGCGATCCGAGCCGACGAGAGCGTACAGATCATCTAAACATTTATCAATATCCCCACTGAGTTTTGCAGATTGTGACTCGAGGCCCTTCACTTCGTCTGTCAGGGTCTTCAGCTTCGACTGCATCTCATTGCGAAGCTGTGTATAACGAGCCATTTCCTTCTGCCACTCGTCCTTGCTCATTTCCTGTGCAACTGCAACTGCACCGATCAGAAACAAGGAGGCGGCAATCAAGCCAATACGTTTCACGTTCATGATATGCTCCTATTCTGATGGGTTATTTTGCAAGACGTTGCTTGACGATCTGTTGATCGTCGTTGCACTTTTTGAGCTGCGCGTTTTTCTCCGCAATCTCCCGCTCGGTCTTGGCCTTTGCTTGCTCTTTTGCGGCAACTTCGCGCTGCAGCGACGCATATTCCTCTTTAAGGTCGTTCAATTGCTTGAGCTGCTCTGCATCGGGTCTGCTGGAGCATCCGACCATCGCGAGCGAAAGCGTAAAGAGGAGTGCTGTCGCGAGAGCCATAAGCTTGGTGTGGTTTCTCTGCATGCTGCTACTCCTTAGTTGTTTTGGTGGATTGATTCTGGAAACGTCATCCGTATTGTGTGAATTCCAAATCCGCTTGAATGATAATGAAAAAGGGTTGTCATGTCAATGAAAACCGACACGAATGCGGATATTTCGTGCAATTTCAGGACGTTAGATCAACCCGCGCTCGGCAAAACTCGTGTATGAGTCCCCCGCTACGATGAGGTGATCGTGGAGCGGTATCCCTATGATTTTCCCCGCCTCTGCAAGCTGACGGGTTACGTTAATGTCCTCATTGCTGGGCTCGGGGTTGCCGCTTGGGTGATTATGGGCTACTATCACTGCAGCAGCGCGGCGGTCGATCGCCACCTTGAACACTTCCCTCGGGTGTACGAGACTGGCATTCAACGTTCCCACCGTTACTTCTTCCTCATGCATCAGCCCGTTTTTCGAGTCGAGAAGCAGCACCCAAAAAGACTCGTTTTTGCGTTCCCGCAACCGGGGCACCAGCATCGATGCGACATCCTCGGGGGAGCTTATAACCGGACGCTCATCCGGCGCTGCGGCGTTGACTCTTCTCCCGATCTCGAATGCTGCAAGCAATTCAACCGCCTTTGCCTCGCCAATGCCCTTCATTCTCATGAGCTCCTGGGGTGTTTTGGAGGCCACTGCCCGCAAACTCCGTTCTCGCGAGAGAATGCTCCTTGCCAAATCCACAGCCGTCGCCTTTCCCGACCCGACGCGTATGATAATTGCCAGCAACTCGGCGTCAGTAAGGGCTTTAGGCCCGCGTTGAAGCAGCTTCTCCCGCGGACGCTCGCCGGCAGGCCAGTCCTTGATCTTTGTGTGGTGTTGGGGTTCGTTCACGGAATCAGGTTGAGAGCGGTTCATGACGGTAACCCTTATTCTACATCGATCTCCGTTACATGCCTGATGGCATTGTCACTATATTCAAGAATATGCAGCCAGGAGTTGACCCTGCCCCCGGTGAAGTTGAATTTTGAGTGTGTCGTTTCCCTTTCCCGCAAGTTTGCCAGGGCATCACGCAGTTGCTCTCGCGTTACTGCTCCCCGGCTGATCATTGTGAGCAAGACTTTAGTTACGTTGTAGCCGTATAGATTGAGCTTGTTCGGGAAACGATTGTATCTTCGGTAGAAGATAGTCGAAAACTCTGCGTAGCTCGGTGACTGCGAATCAAGAAACGCATCCGCCTCGAACTGCACACCCCGACAATACAATCGATTAGCATTGAGTTCCGCAATGTTGTTCCACTCCCCCGACCCGAGAATCCTTGTCTTCAAATTGAAGTAGGCGATCTGCGAGGAAATGACTCCGATTTCCGAAGGAGATGAAATGGGACAGTAGATCCCCTGCACAGCAGTAACCACCCTCTGCACGCTGTCAATCCGGGGATCACCGTTAAGATAAGGAATCCCATGCTCCTCAAGCCGGTCCTTTGCTGATTCCCCAAGCAGGAACTTTGCATTGACAACGCTCCGCGTCGCAATCAGAGTGTCGAGCGCATAACGGGACACACCCAGTCTGGAGAGCTTTGCTATATCCGCAGGCTGCAATCGATCACCAAAATTGAGGAAAGGCTCTTTAACAGCAGAGTTCCCCTTCTTCCTGATGTTTGTCAGTTGCTTCGTAAGATCCGTGATGCCCCTGTCATACCACTCCATCGCAACAATCTCACCACCGAGTTCCCGAACTTCTGCGGCGAATGCCCCAGCGAGAGTCTTGCTGGATTGGTCGTTGGACGAAAGCACAGCAAGCGTACGTAGGTTCAGGATCTCTACTGCATGTTGTGCCATCGCCCGCGCACGTGTCTCAAGATCAGGACTTGCTTGAAAGACATACGGCCCGGTCGCCGCAAGGCCTGTGGCATTTGCCGTTGGAGTGATAAGAGGAAGCTTGGACTCGTTGACAACGACGGCAGCAGCAAACGCGGCTGTTGAGAAGGCAGGACCGATGATTGCCACAACGCCGGGGTCAGCGGCAAGTTTCCTAACCTCCGCAGTGACAATTGCATTGTCCCGCTGAGTGTCTCGCACATCAAGGGTGATCTTCGCAGTGGACGATGCAGGGTGTTGATCCAGAGCAAGAAGCACACCCTCATAGAGGCCCGTTCCCGTCTCTCTTTCACGGCTCGATGAAGCGGCATTCCGCATCAGTGGAAGAAGGATGCCAAGCTTTACATCACGAGGCTCACGCAGCTTTTTTTCCAGCGCATCGAGCCGCTCTCCGAAGGCAGGCCGGAGATATTGTGATCGGATTTCCTGCAGGACTTGCGCCGCAGCCGTGTAATCGTTCGCAAGAGTTAGTTTTTCGGCAAGCTTGATATGAAGATACTCCCTTCGAATAGCACTCCCGCCCTGGTTGGAAAGGCTCCTTAATGCCGGAAGTGAAAGAGAGCTGTTGATGGCTTCGTCCAAAACTGCAAAGATAGATTTTTCCAGTAGCGGCGGAGGAGAAGCATCCATAGCGTCGAGCAACGCTCGCACACCCTCTTCAGGATTACGCTGCTTGAGAGCTGCAAGCCCGAGGGTATAGAGCGCATCGGCGAGATACGAACTCGAGGGAAACTTGCGGAGAAACTCTGTAACGGTATTTTCAGCCCCGGCTCCGTCGCCGCTGTAGAGTTGGGATTTCGCCAGCATGATATATGCGGCGGTGGTTCGCCGGTTGAACTGTTCGTCACGCGCAATCTGCCCGAAAATCTGCGCCGCGGGCTTATACTCCGCTTTGCCATAATGACGCACGGCTGTAGCAAACCTCTCTTCAACCGCCTTCGCATTGTCGGACGTTGACTGTCCGTAGCCGGTGGAGGCAAATGGAAACACTGTCGCCACGAGCAGCGTGTACACTGCCATCCCCCGAAGCAAACGGTCAAACACCTTCATTGATATCAACTGGTAAGGGTGAGTTTGAGTTGCAACGCTTCCGCGTTGTCGGGCTGGACTGCAAGAGCTGCAGCCAGCATGTCTTGGGCCTTGCCCGTATCTCCGAGAAGTATATGTACGCGTGCGAGCGCTGTCCAGGCATCTACGTTGCCGGGATTCAGTTGGCACGCATGCTCAAGATATGCTTGCGCCTCAAGATGACGGTCGAGCTTTATCAAGACACGCCCGCACAAACACCAGGCATCGGCATCTTCCGGGTCGCAATCGATTGCCTGGACGAAAGAATCATGCGCCTTGGAGAAATCTTGTAACGCAAGATTCACATGCCCGAGAAGCCTGTGAGCGTGTCCGCTGTACGGGTTTCTGCTGAGGGCAAATTGCAGTACGGTCACCGCATCCTGATATTTCCCGGCTTTGAGAAAAACCTCGGCAAGCAGCTCGTGGACCTTCGGGAGATCAGGATCTCCCACCACCGCCCTGCGCAACTCTTCTTCGGCGCCAAGCAGGTTGTTTTGGTGGAGATGGATGATTCCGATGCTCTGGTGAATCTGAGGAATATTCAGATGTTTGAGATTGCCGAAGTACGAAAGCGCCTTATCGAACCGCGCCTGCCGGAGATGCAGCGTCCCGAGAAGAAAGTCATATTCAAGATTCTGCTTGTTGACCGTGCTGCCGCTCAGCAATGTCTCCTCGGCGAGGTCACTCCTGTTCATTTCCATGTACAGCTGAGCCAATTGCACATACGCCTTGTCGCACGATGGATCAGCTTTCAAGATCCCACGCAGGATTTGAAGAGCATGCAGGACTTTCCCTTCATCCTGATATCGTGCCGCCTGATCGAGCAGCGTATGCAGTTGCAGTTCATTCATGGGGGAAAGAAAAAGAAAAAAACAGTCGATTTCAATCTGTTACGCGGAATCAGGGAAGAAAATGTCGTTAAGCCGAGCGCTTCAAAGCGGCCATGCCGACGCCGGTCGAGAAGGCAATGACCGCAAGTGATAGGACCCCGATCACTCCCAACGGGAGATAAGCCCAATCCATCCCACTGATGCCCGGAAAATCCAACGCATGAAAATACTTGTTCAGTGGCACGACCAGCACGCCGACAACAAGAGTCAAATAGACCATTGAGGCAAGGAACGTCAGAGAGGCCCCTTGGGAGGAGGCAATGCGTATTGGATTCCGCTCACGGTACATTGCAAAGTATCCACCGGCACCAACGTTCAACGCAACCAGTGCAACCGCAATAAAGAACATTGCGGCCGAGGCAAGCGGCGCAAGGGCCATATCCGTATCAAAGAGGTATACCGAAGCAAGCGAAAGCCCCTCCGCGATGAGGATGACCGCGGCGGATGCCGTAAGCAGCTTGTACCAATAAAGTTTCTTCAAGTTGACGGGCGATGTTCTTACGCACCAGAATGCATCTCCCTCCAGGCTGATAAGTGGAAAAACGAACCTGAGTGCAATGGAAGCGATAAGAAACCCGTTGAACATGAATACCACAAGGAACGCAACCGTCTGTACTGCCGGCTGGTCGAACGCAAGCTTGAGCGTGCCAAGCGAAAAGAGGAACATCGCCAGGAGCAAGAACATCAACATAAGATGAAGCCACTGGCTTGGCTCCCTGATGAAGGCAGCCATGTCCCTCCGCAGCAGCGCATCCCATTGCGGGGAAAAAACTTTCCAACCTCGTGAGAATATTGTGCTCCGGATGTTGCGCGCGGTGTTCCCGCCGGCCTGCAGATCCGAAACGGCAAGCCAGCTCTCGTAATAAAACCGTCTCGCCATAAGTCCGGCAAGTGCCACCAGCCCCAGCATCGTCAGAAAGAGTAACGAGAAGTACGGCATCGCTCTCCCCCAATCCCCACTGATCGACCAATACAGAAACTCTGCCACCCAATGGTTCGGCAGGAATTTCACAAACGGGGGGTCAAGATAGCCGAGATAATCATTCACGTCGGGCCAGAGCTTCATCACATCGTCCACCAGAGCCATCGGATTGGTGAACGTGAAATACGCGTAGACACAGGCAGCATACGCCGCGATGATCATCACCAGCAACAGCTTGAAGCCGATGCGCGTCCCGAGCTTGATCAGCAGCATGAGAGATGTGATAGCAAGAATCCCGGCAATCAGCATGAACGGAAGCAGCACGAAAAACATTACAAAAAAATAAAAATACCACGGCATCTCGAAAAAGGACCCGTAGCCAAGCAGCATTGCCAACCCGAGAAGGGTCAGCGTGCTGGAACTGTAGAAGAAATTGTCGACAAACTTGATAAGGAATATCTTGGCGTGGGAAATCGGCAGCGACATGAGGAAGTGCACCTCTTGCGACTTGTAGAGGGTCGAGAAGGACACGATCATGTTCCCGAGATTCACGGTAACAAAGAAGACGTACAACAACATCGAGAGGAAACGGTGGAACAGAAACATCCCGATATGCGCTTCCCTGATGAGATACTCGGTGGTGTAGCGTGAGACGAAGAACACGGCAACCGCAAACCCTCCGAAGATGAGCATCGATGCGACATTCTGCACAATAGTCTGCCATCGAAGCTCGAACGCCCGCTTCAAGAAGCTCTGCGCCCGTGTATTCAGGACGACGAGCAGTTCCCTCATTTCGTCAACTCGAGGAACATGTCTTCAAGCTCGCCGTTCCGCGTTGTTGGCGTATCCTCGTAGATAATTTTACCGCTCTTGATGATGGCGATCCTGTCGCACAGTTCTTCAACGATTTCGAGAAGATGTGTGGACATGAAAACCGTCAGCCCTTGCCGGGTTTTGTGCTTCAATGTGTCTTTCACAAGACGGGCACTCCGGGGATCAAGCCCGACAATCGGCTCGTCGATGATCAGGACCTTCGGGTCGTGAAGAAGTCCGGCAGTGAGCACGATACGTTGACGCATGCCTTGCGAGTATTCCTCCGCACGCTTATCCATGAACGGACTGATCTCGAAGAGATCCTTCACATCATCAATCTTCTTCTTTACCTCGTCATACCTCATCCCGAACAACCCTCCGACGAAATGCAGAAACTCCCTCCCCGTCAACTTCTCATACAGGTAGGGCTGATCGGGTACGTAGCCAAAACTCCGCTTCGCTTCAAGCGGAGTCCAATGCACGTCGTGGCCGTTGACGAAACAATGCCCTGCGGTGGGTTCATACAATCCGGTGAGCATTTTTATGGTGGTCGTTTTCCCGGCGCCGTTCGGTCCCAGGAACCCGAAGAATTGCCCAGCCTCGATTTTCAGTGAAACGCCGTCCACCGCGGTGAACGAACCGAACCGCTTGGTCACGTTCTGCAATTCGATCATTGCCATGTGGATGTCCCCGCGTCAGCGCAGATCATTAACGATACGTTTCTGCGCCCGCATGAGCTTCTTGAGTGTCGAGGCGGCATAAGGGTTATGGACGTACATATCACGAAACAGTTCTCTGGTATCGTTATCGGCAATTCTTACAAGCTTCATCAGCGCAGAGTAGGAGTTTGTAGAATATTCACGCTCGACAAAGCCAGCAGCTGAAATCCACCGCCCTACGAGCTGCGTCAGAAAAAGAGAATCCGCCATCTCCTTGTCGTGGCGGGCAGCGGACATCACCTTCACATTCAGTCCCCGTTTGCGGAGCAACCCGGCAATTCCTGCAAGCAAAGGCCGCGGCAAACGCACAGGACAAAGCACAACGCGGTGCCCTTCCAGGGAATCTCCCGCACTATCCGGGCCAAATAACGGATGAGTTCCGAGAATATATGTGTTCCGTGGCAAGATGTCCCGCATCCATTTAACGGGTCCGATCTTCACTGAACAGACGTCGATAATCAGCGCCCCCGGCTGGACATGGGGAGAAATCTGCATGAGGGCTTCGTACATACTGGATATTGGTACGGCGAGAATAACAACCGGGCAAGCAGCAACTTTCTGGAGCGAAGCCCGCCGGATCTTGCTCTGTGAGGGGGAGAGTCTCTTTTTCGCTTGATCGAACACCAGCACACGCGACTGACCGGCGATGTATCCCGCCACCAGCTTCCCGAAACGTCCGTACCCCACTATACCAACGGTCACTTCAGCGTCCCTTCGTTCATCCTTTGTTGTGTTGTGCGGGCAAGATCAAAAATTGCATTGCAGATTTTCTTCGTGAAGGCGGCCTCAATCCCCAACTCGCGTGCAATCGCTAGCTGTTTTTCAAGAATCTCCTTCTCGCGTGCGGGATCGTAGATTTCCTGGCCTTGCGCCTTCTTGAGCAAACCTACTTGCTCGACAAGACTCTGGCGCTCGGCGACCAGCAACATGATGTTGTGATCCACAAGATCAATCACATCTCGGAGAGCACGAAGTTTCGTCTTCTTGCGGAGAATTTCCTGACGGGTGATATGATCCAAAAGCGTCAGCGCAACCATCGACTCGGCCACAGGTACGACGCGGGGACATATGCACGGGTCATGCCGCCCCTCGACCGAGATTTTCGCCCGCTTGTTCTTCACCGTCACGGTTTCCTGCTCCTTCACAATGGAGGAAGGAGGCTTAACGGCAATTCTCACGATGATGTCTTCACCGTTG
>CAZBWR010000099.1:0-12323 GCA_964495695.1 uncultured Chitinophagales bacterium
GAGGCATTTGCCGCTGATATCGGTATCCGGGACGGAAAGATTGCCGCTATCGGGAGCCTAACAGATGTCTCAGCCGAACGGTTCATTGATGCTACGGGTAAGATAGTGTGTCCGGGCTTTGTGGACATTCACTCTCACGTTGATAATAATGTCCTGCGCAGGCCGCACTCGGAGAGCAAAGTCCGGCAGGGAGTGACCACAGAGGTCGTGGGTGCGGATGGGGGCTCGTGGGGACCGATCAGTGAGGCGGCGCGCGTCCGTGGTTCCGGATCATTCAAAGAAGAGTTCGGCATAGAGCGCCCTCGCGAGATGAATGGCTATCTCACTTTGCTTGAGAAACGGCGCTCCGCACAGAATATCTTGTCGCTCGTCGGATTAGGGACGGTGCGTGAGTGTGTTGTCGGGTTGGATAATCGTCCGGCAACCCACGACGAGATGAATCAAATGAAGAAGGAATTGCAGCTTGCAATCGAGCAGGGCTGCTGGGGAGTTTCCTCCGGGCTTGAGTACACTCCGGGGAGCTTTGCCACACAGGATGAGATAACTGAACTGATGCGAAGCGTTCCTCTATCGGCCCGTCTCTATTCAACACATATCCGTAACGAAGATAACAGGCTGCTGGAGGCAATTGACGAGGCGATTTCCATTTGCCGGAACTCCGGGGCACGTTTGCAGGTGGCACATCTCAAGGCATCGTACCGTGTCAACTGGCACAAACAAGCGCGGGCTCTCCAAATGTTGCAAGAGGCGATTGCCCAAGGTATTGAAGTCCATGCCGACCGCTATCCGTACATTGCGTACGCCACAACGCTGGCAGCACTCTTCCCGCTCTGGTCCCGCGACGGCGGAACGGAGAAGTTCCTGGGGCGGCTTAGAAGCCCCGACGATCTGAACAGCATTCGTGCGGAAGTGCTGAACAAAGTCGAGGGGCTTGGCTCATGGGACTCCGTGATGATCTCCAGTACGAGGATGGAAGAACACAAGACGTATCCGGGGAAGACGGTTGAATCCCTTGCTGCCGGATTTTCGGCAGATCCGTTTGAGTTTGTAGTTGATTTAATGTTGAAAGAGGAGGGAGCCGTAGGCATGGTTGGTTTCGGGATGAATGAAGAGGGAACAGAGATGGTGCTGCGGTGGAAGAATACAATTGTGTCGTCCGACGCCGGCGCATCATGGCCCGAGGCGCCTTCGCGTCCCCATCCTCGCGCGTACGGAACGTTTCCCCGTGCGATTGCCTATTATCAGCGTGAACGCAGCATCACGACTCTTCCTGACATGATCAGAAAGATGACATCTTTGCCTGCCGCCAAAATCGGACTGGCCGACCGGGGTATTTTACGTGAAGGGAATTGGGCTGACATTGTCGTGTTCGATTACGAGAAGATTCAGGACAAGGCGAGTTTTGTGAATCCTCACCAATATCCTGAAGGCATTCCCTGCGTGCTGGTCAACGGCATTCCGGTGGTCGATAACGACCGTCAGACCGGGGAGCTACCCGGCATGGTTTTGCGACGAACATGAATAAGCGGGTTGCGTTTTTCCACCCAGCCCCATAACTTTGGCTACCAACATTGCAACCCCGGCCCATCAAACCGTAACGGCCGTTACATCAATCAATCACAATTCATAACTGGAGGATATCAAGATGAGAAGACTCTCTTTCGCCCTATTGGTCGCAGCGGCAGCGATGCTGTTCGCTCCGGCCGGAAAGGCCCAGCTTGAAACGCCCGCGCCAAGTCCGAAAGGAAAAATCGAGCAGAAGGTTGGCGTCATGACGGTAACCGTCAACTACTCGCGTCCCGGCATCAAAGGGAGAAAGATCTTCGGGGGACTGGTCCCCTATGGCGAAGTGTGGCGTACGGGCGCAAACGAACCGACAACGGTGAGTTTCAGCGACCCTGTCAAAGTGGAAGGCAACGACTTGCCGGCAGGCACATATTCACTGTATACGATTCCGGGAGAATCGGAGTGGACGATCATTTTCAACAAGAAGACGACCGGTCAGGCCATCCGCGATGAAAAGGAAGATGCAGCGACATTCAAAGTCAAGTCTTCGCAATCTCCCGTGACAACCGAAACCTTCACGATCAACGTCTCCGACATCACAACCAACTCGGCAAACCTGGAACTCGCCTGGGAAAACACCGTCGTGAAGTGCAAGATGGAGTTTGATGTTGATGCGAAGGTTATGGCATCAATCAAGCGGGGAATGGATAATCCTTACGGTAGTGTAGCGGGCATGTTCTATGAGTCGGCCTCATACTATTACAACAACGGCAAGGACCTGAAGACAGCACTTGAATGGGTGAACAAGGCTGTTGAACACAACAAGAATGCTTTCTGGATGTGGCGCCTGAAATCTCAAATCCACGCTGCTCTGAAGGATTACAAGAGTGCTATTGCCGCTGCAGAGACCAGCAAGGCCCGTGCAAAAGATGCCGGCAACATGCAATTTGTCAAGTTCAATGACGATGCTATTGCCGAATGGAAAAAGATGAAGTAAAAAATCCGCTGACCTTTTGATTCCGATGACGCCCGGCAACGAACCGGGCGTCGTCACATATCCGATGAGAGAGCGTTATAATCCGGTTAACAATGTGTTATGTCCGATAATGCAACTGTAAAAGGGGTAGGCACAGGATTCACCGCCTGGGTCGTTTCCACCGACATGGGGTACGGGCATCTTCGTGCTGTTCATCCGTTTCGGGAAATTGCAGAAGACGGGATCATTAATATGGGGGAAAGCAGGGTGAGCTCCGAGCGGGAGCGCCGCCAGTTGCGGAGGGTCTTGCGGGCGTATGAAATGTTCTCGCGAGCACGGGGCATTCCTGTGTTCGGTAAACCTCTCTTCTTTCTGCTGGACAGTATGCTGCGCATCCCATCATTCTATCCGATCAGAAATCTCTCTCAGCCTACTTTCCAGGTCGACCTTCTCGCTTCGACCATCAAGAAAGGACTGGGAGACGGCGTCTTGAGCCGCATCCGGACGAAGTATTTGCCCTTGTTGACGTCGTTCTATGCCCCGGCGATTGCGGCGGATATGTCGGGATATGATCGTATCTTTTGCATAATCTGTGATGCTGACTTGAACCGGGTTTGGGTTGCGCGGGAGCCGTCGGAGAGCCGTATTCACTATTTTGCCCCTTGCGGCAAGGCTGCCCAACGGCTTATGTCGTACGGAGTTCCTCAAGATCGTATCACCACTACCGGGTTTCCCCTTCCCCCCGAACTGCTTGGTGACGAACTTGCCATTCTTAAACCCGATCTCGGTAAGAGATTGCGGAGACTCGACCCCGCAAACAGATTCTGGCCTCTCCACCGGCAGAGCGTGGAACATTTTCTCGGTGCACAGAACTGTGAGAAGCCATCCGATTCGGCTGTAACAATTACTTATGCTGTTGGAGGGGCAGGGGCGCAGAAGGAGATCGGTGGCGCCATCGCAAGAAGTCTTGCCGAAAGGCTCCGAAACGGGTCTGTACGCTTGAACCTTGTCGCAGGAATCAGGAAGCCGGTGCAGGAGTATTTTTTTGACGTGCAGAAGTCAGTGGATGCCCCGGCGGACGCGCTGCGCGTGCATTACGCGGAAACACTCGATGAGTATTTTAGGACCTTTAATGCCCTGATGCGGGAGACAGACGTTCTCTGGACGAAGCCGAGCGAACTCTCATTCTTTTGCGGACTCGGAATCTCGATTATTATGACGCCCACCATTGGATCGCAGGAGAAATTCAATCGTGCATGGTTGATGGAACTGGGCGCGGGTATCCGCCAGCACGATCCGGCATACGCGCATCAATGGCTTTTCGATTATCTCCGCAAAGGACGCCTTGCAGACGCTGCCTGGGCCGGTTTCCTGAAGGCGCGCAAGCGCGGCACGTACGCCATTGTCGAATATCTGAAGACGGGTAAATTCGTCCACGACACCTCACCTCTTCATCGTTGAATTCACACTTGAACAAGCATCCTGATACATATGCTCTCTTCTACTTGAATACCGGCGGCGGTCACCGTGCGCCGGCGCGTGCATTAGCGGAATTCTACACGGCGCATCATGGTGACAACGTCAATCCTGTACTTCTGGATGGACTTGACCGCGCTCCACGCTACGCCCGCCGAATCCTTGAAGATGGATATCGGATTCTGCAGGCGCAGGCCCGCTGGTTGTACGAACTCTTGTATGTGTTCAACAAGATTCCGTTTTTCGCAGGCAGGCTTGCAGCATTTGTCAGCCGGGTCCTGTCGCCGGGTGTTCGCAAAGCACTCGAGACAATCCGTCCGCAGAAAGTTATTGTTCTGCATTTTTTTCTCATCAAGCCCGTTGTCGATTCACTCCGGGGACTCGGGTGGGATATTCCTGTCGTTGTTATCGTAACGGATCCGTTTACCGCTCATCCTTTATGGTTTTTGGATAAGAACCTCCACTTCATCGTGTACAGCGATGTGTTGCGGAAGAAGTGTATTCAGGGGGGGATCGCTGCCGATCGTGTGAGTGTGTACCCGGTGATTCTGGGAACACGTTATTCTTCGTCTCCTCCGTCAGACGATATTGCGGGAATCAAGAGTACCCTCGGGTTGGATGCGCAGCTCCCGACTGTCCTTCTTGTTGGGGGTGGAGACGGATTGCCTCGCGGCGAACGGATTTTGCGTACACTTGCGGAATCAGGGCTACACATGCAACTTGTCATTGTGTGCGGCAAGAACAAGAAACTCGAATCGGCTGCACTCTCGATCGCATCCTCTGCACCTGTTCCTGTTCATGTCTTCGGGTACACCGACAAAATCTTCGAATTGATAGCATCTTCCGACCTTGTCATATCCAAAGCAGGCGCTTCTACAATGATGGAGGTGTTATTGCTGGGAAAGATCCCGATCGTGACCGATTATCTTTGGGAGCAAGAAAAGGGGAATGTGGATTTCCTGATGCACGAAAAGCTCGGAATCTATGAGCCATCTGTCGACAATCTACCGGTTGTTGTGAGGACAATTCTCGAGTCACCATCGCTTGCTTTGGAGGCGGCACGCCGGCGTGAGGCTTTGCATCTCCGTAACGGGACAGCCGAGATTGCCGGCTATCTTCTGCAATTTCGAAAAACAGGATGACTACATAGGAATGCGTATGAACATATCCATTCGTACACTCGATGAAGGAAAGTTTGAGGTAACAGTAGGCGGGGAGCGTGAAACGACGCACACGGTTTCCGTGGATCCCAAGTATCATGTGAAACTCACGATGGGGAGCGTTACCCCTGCCGATCTTGTGCGGCTTTCCTTCGAATTCTTGCTTGAACGTGAGCCGAATACCAGCATTCTCTCCTCGTTCGACCTTTCTGTTATTTCCCGTTATTTTCCGGAGTTTGAATCGGAAATAGCAAAAGTGCTCGGCCATTAGCCCCTATTTTTTTTGGTGTCTTGAGCAAGTTTTCTCTTGACAAGTCTGGTTCGGTTGAGTATATTCAGAGTAAGAGGTCTGAATATCTGATTATATTAAGTTAGACTTCTTCCTGTTCTTTCTTTGCAACCAACTCGTTCCCCGCAAGAGCTTTTGCTCCCTCACCGGCATCCTCAATAATCAGAGCCATATGAGCAAGAGCGGGTAATTGTCAGGTTGCACAAAACTCCTTTATCAAAGATTTGGTTCTGCGTGTATTCACACATTTACAATGTGTAACGGATAAACCATGCAATCATTGATCAAACATCACCTAAAACGTCACACGTCGATAGTTCTTGCCGTGCTTGCGGGAATATCCACTTCTGCATTCGGACAGTCTCCCGCTGATGATTACCGGCAAAATTGCATGAGCTGCCACACAATCGGCGGAGGACGACTGACTGGCCCTGACCTGAAGGACGTGACACAACGGAAGGATCGCACGTGGCTTGCTAAGTTCATGGTCGATCCCAAGGCTGTGATTGACAGCGGGGACCCGTACGCCCGCCAATTGAAGGAGGAATCGCGCGGAGCCATCATGCCCACGTTGCCGGGGATGACACCACAACGAATTCAGGCCTTGCTTGACTTGATTGAGGCGGAGTCAAAGTTGGAGAAATCACAGTTTCAGGGAATAAAGTTGAGCGAACGTCCGCTCACTTCCGAAGATGTGGAGACAGGGCAGAAGCTGTTTGTGGGTACCTCAAAGTTGAAAAATGGCGGGCCTGCTTGCAATGCGTGTCACAACGTTCAAGGTTTATCCGGCTTCGGCGGCGGCGGACTGGCCCCCGATCTGACGACAGTGATGGAACGGTACGGAGGGAGGAAGACACTTGCGACATGGTTGACTGCGCCTGCGACTCCAACCATGCAATCCATCTTCAAGTCACACCCCTTGGATCCGGAAGAAGTGCTGCCGCTGGTAGCCTATTTCCAGAACACGCTGCAACGCAACCCGGAGGATCCTTCAACTGCCCGGCTCAATTTTGTGCTGGTCGGGCTTGCGGGGGCGCTACTTGTCCTTGCTTTGTTCGATTTGATCTGGAACAACCGGCTCCGATCCGTCCGCCGGGCACTTGTACGAGAAAAACGTCTGGAGGCTGTTCATGAGCAACAATAATAAAATCAACTGGATCAAAGACGAAGCAAGTGCCGAACTGCGCAGTTGGGAGGAATTTTATCGCAACCGCTGGCAGCATGACAAGGTGGTCCGGAGTACGCATGGAGTGAATTGCACCGGGAGCTGCACATGGATGATTCACGTCAAGGACGGAATCGTGACGTGGGAGATGCAAGGACTTGATTATCCTTCACTTGAGCATGGCCTGCCACCGTACGAGCCGCGCGGGTGCCAACGCGGCATTTCGTTCTCGTGGTACCTGTACAGTCCGCTACGCGTGAAGTACCCATATATCCGCGGCGCTTTGCTCGACCTCTGGCGTAAGGCACGCGCCGAGTATGAGGACCCCGTTGACGCATGGCGGTTTCTCGTATCCAATCCGGAGAGCCGTCAGCGTTGGCAGCGGGCTCGCGGCAAGGGTGGCTTCCGGCGCGCAAGATGGGACGAAGTCCTCGAAATCATGGCTGCCGCGAATATCAACACTATCAAAGAACATGGACCGGATCGCATAGCGGGCTTCTCGCCGATTCCGGCAATGTCGATGGTGAGTTATGCAGCAGGAGCGCGATTGATGCAGCTTATAGGCGGCATCTCACTTTCGTTCTACGATTGGTATTGTGACCTTCCATCCGCTTCGCCTGAGACATGGGGCGAGCAGACTGACGTTCAAGAGTCGGCTGATTGGTACAATGCCAAATTGCTCGCCGTGATGGGCTCCAATCTCAATATGACCCGTACACCTGACTGCCACTATGCAGCAGAGGCTCGCCACAACGGCACGAAAATGTACGTGTTCTCACCCGACTTCAACCAGGTCGCGAAGTATGCCGATCATTGGGTGTCGCTCAATGCAGGACAAGATGGTGCGTGGTGGATGGCCGTCAATCATGTTCTGTTGAAGGAATTCCATCACGACCGTCAGGTTCCATACTTCATCGACTACACGAAGAAGTATTCCGACGCACCGTATCTCGTTGAGCTGACGGAGGATGGCGGTATGTATGAAGCAGGACAGATGCTTCGGGCAAACAGGCTTGAGAAGTATGCGAAGACCGAGAACGGCGACTGGAAGTTCTTGATGTGGGATGAAGATGCGAAGGGGCCGAAAATGCCGATGGGAAGCTCAGGCTTCCGATGGGGTGCGGAAAAAGGGAAATGGAATCTGCTCCTGAAAGATGGCGTGGACAACACCGACATCAATCCGCTGCTGACGTTCCTCAACGAGTCAGAATCAACTGTTCCCGTCCGTTTCGATAATTTTGGTGAAGGAGACAGCTTAACACGTCACGTCCCGGTCAAATCTATCAAAGGAAAAGATGGGAAGAAGATTCTCGTCACGACTGTGTACGATTTGCTGATGGCGCAGTATGGCGTGCCGCGCGGGCTTGCAGGAGAATATCCCTCGAGCTATGACGATGAAGACAAGCCCTACACCCCTGCATGGTCCGAGAAATACACCGGTATCGGGCGCAAAGATCTGATCAAGTTTGCGAGGGAGTGGGGGAGTACAGCCGAACACACAAATGGGAAATGCACGGTAATTATCGGAGCAGGTATCAATCACTGGTATCATGCGAACCTGATGTACAGAGCGGCGATTCACGCGTTGATGTTCAGCGGCTGCATCGGGGTCAACGGTGGTGGACTGGCGCACTACGTCGGTCAGGAAAAGCTGGCACCGGGCGAATCATGGGGCGCAATTGCATTTGCAAAAGACTGGTATGGCCCGTCGCGTCAGCAAAACGCTCCGAGCTGGCACTATGTGCACACGGACCAGTGGCGATATGAAAAAGAATTCACCGATTATCACACGGTTCCGATGAAGCAACGGGATGGCTCGCTTGCCAAGGGACATACGATGGATGTGCAAGTGAAAGCTGTTCGCAACGGCTGGCTGCCGTTCTATCCTCAATTTGACAAGAGCTCGATCGAGCTTGCAAAGGAACTCGAAGCCGCCGGCTGTGCAACTCCCGAAGAAATGATCAAGGAAACGGTCAAGCGGCTGAAAAATCGTGACTTGAAATTCTCGGTCGAAGACCCCGACGCCGAGGCAAACTGGCCCCGTGTCTGGTACATCTGGCGGGGAAACGCATTGATGGCAAGCAGCAAGGGACATGAATACTTCCTTCGCCATTATCTCGGCACGCACGATAACGCTGTCGCAGGCGAACTGGCAAAGGAATCCGTGAAAGAAGTGACATGGCACGACAAAGTCCCTCACGGCAAGATGGACCTCGTTGTTGATCTAAACTTCCGGATGGATACTTCAGCCTTGTACTCCGACATCGTGTTGCCGGCGGCGACGTGGTATGAGAAAGCTGATCTAAACTCCACTGATATGCACAGCTTCATTCATCCCCTGTCGGCGGCGGTGCCGCCTTGCTGGGAATCGAAAAGTGACTGGGATATTTTCAAGGCGATTGCGAAGAAGTTCTCGGAACTGTCTGCCAGACATTTTCCTGAATCGGTGAAGGATATCGTCGCCACGCCGCTTGCTCATGATTCGGCTGCCGAGATCTCCCAACCTGAGATGAAGGATTGGATAAGCGGAGAAATCGAGGCAATTCCGGGCAAGACCATGCCGGCACTTTCAGTGGTGTCGCGGGATTACAAGAACGTCTACAACCAGTTCATTTCGCTCGGCCCGAACGTGAGGACAAACGGTATCGGGGCACACGGCACGAAGTATGCCGTGGATGACTTCTACGATCAAATGTTGATCACCGGGCCGACGGTCTCGTTTGATGGGAAAAAGTATCCCTCTCTCCAAAAAGATGTCCATGTCTGCGATGCGATTCTTCATCTTGCCACCGTCACAAACGGAGAGTTGGCATACAGATCGTATAAGAACATGGAAGAGAAGGTAGGCTTGCCGCTTGTCCATCTCGCCGAAAAGAGCCGAGGCGTCCGCATCAGTTATCGTGAGTTACAGGGAAGGCCGATGCGGCTGTTGAACAGTCCAATGTGGTCGGGCCTGACGGAGAATGGACGTGCGTACTCTCCGTTTACATACAATGTCGAGGCGCTTGTGCCATGGCGGACACTGACCGGACGCCAGCATTTCTACCTCGATCATCCGGGGTACATTCAATTCGGAGAGCATCTTCCCACCTACAAACCGAAGCCTCTGCCGACACAGTACTCGGACCTGCAGTTTTCGACAAACGGCGGCAAGACGAAGATGCTGAATTACCTGACACCGCACGGTAAATGGCATATTCATTCCACGTATGGCGATAACCAACGGATGACAACACTCTCGCGGGGTGTCGAGCCTTTCTGGATGAATGACAAAGATGCGGCAGAGATTGGCATCAATGATAACGATTGGGTTGAAGTGTACAACGATCACGGCGTTGTTGTCACGCGGGCGGCGGTGAGCGCCAGAATTCCCCGTGGTATCTGCATTATCTATCACTCACCGGAAAGAACTTACTCCGTGCCGAAATCCCCGATGCGCAACAACCGGAGGGCCGGCGGTCACAACAGCCTCACACGCACGCGCCTGAAGCCCAACCTGATGGTGGGTGGGTACGGACAGTTCACGTTTCACTTCAATTATTGGGGACCAACAGGCTGCAACCGAGACACGCACATCCTTGTGCGGAAACTTCCCGAGTTACTCTGGTAGGAGATCAGACAATGAACGTACGCTCACAGATTTCGATGGTGTTTCATCTCGACAAGTGTATCGGTTGCCACACGTGCAGCATCGCATGCAAGAACATCTGGACGGACCGGAAGGGTACCGAATACATGTGGTGGAACAACGTCGAGACAAAGCCCGGCACAGGGTTTCCGACAAAGTGGGAGGATCAGGAGAAATATCGTGGCGGTTGGGAACTGAAAGACGGAAAACTCCAACTGAAATCGACAAGCAAGGCAAAGACGCTCACGAACATCTTTCACAACCCTTCCATGCCGAGCATGGATGATTACTATGAGCCGTGGACGTATAAGTACGATGAGCTGTTCAACGCGCCTGAAGGTTCCGACCAACCGACTGCCCGTCCGATTTCGATGGTAACGGGTGAGTACATCAATGTCGAGTCCGGCCCGAACTGGGATGATGACCTTGGCGGTTCGCCTGTCTACGCCGAAAGTGATCCGAATCTGAGAGGACTCTCCGAGGATCAGCGGCAGCAGCTGTTCGCCATTGAACGCCTCGTCTTCTTTTACTTCCCCCGCATCTGCAATCACTGCCTGAACCCGAGTTGTGTGGCTGCCTGTCCTTCGGGTGCGCTGTACAAGCGCGGGGAAGACGGGATTGTGTTGATCGACCAGAAACGATGTCGCGGCTGGCGTGCATGTGTTGCGGCGTGTCCATACAAGAAAACCTTCTACAACTGGTCAACCGGCAAATCAGAAAAGTGTGTGCTGTGCTATCCCCGGCTTGAAACGGGTCAGGCGCCGGCGTGCTTCCACTCATGTGTCGGGCGTATCCGCTATCTCGGCGTTATGCTCTATGACGCCGAACGGATCGAAGAAGTCGCAAAGATGCCTGATGATCAACTGATCGACGGGCACCGCTCGCTTGTTCTGAATCCGCACGACCCTGCCGTGGTTGCGGCTGCGCAAGCGAACGGCATTCACGACTCGGTGATCGAATCGGCGCAAGCTTCGCCCGTGTACAAATTTGTGAAAGAATGGAAATTGGCATTGCCGCCGCACATCGAATTCCGCACGATGCCGATGCTGTACTACGTTCCGCCAATGTCCCCCGTTATGGCAAACCGGGGCGATGATACGGTGAGCAGCGTTTCGGAAGAATTCTTCCACGACATCGAACATTCCCGCGTGCCGCTGCAGTTCATGGCGAATCTATTCGGCGCGGGACATCAAGGAAAAGTAGTCTATGCGCTGAAGAAGCAAAAGGCTGTCCGGACGTACCGCCGCGCAAAGACCGTGGGCGATATCCCTATGGATGCTGCTGAGAGAATGCTACGGGAAGCTGATTGCTCGGTCGATCAAGCCGAAGCGATCTACAATCTTACGTCACTGTGTACGTTCGAGGATCGCTTTGTCATTCCGCCTATGCATCGCGAGGAGGCGATCGAGATGATGCGGGATCCGGCAGAGCACAAGACTGCAGTCGGCTTCGGATTTATGGAACCGCCGAAGAGAGGTCTTTAATGACACACTTTACGCAAGCATTGGACGGGCTCGCCAACATCCTCTGCTATCCGGGGAAAGATTACAAATCCCATCTGGCAGAGTGTCTGCAGTTCATCGCCGCACACGCCGACTCGGAAGAAATTGTGGGCAGGCTGTCGGTCTTTGCAAAAGCAACACAGGATCTGACGACAGCGGATCTGGAGGAACTCTACACACGGACATTCGATATCAATCCGGTGAGCAGCCTGGAGGTCGGATGGCATCTCTATGGCGAAACGTATGAACGTGGGGCATTCCTTGTGCAGATGCGCGACGTGCTTAGGCAGTGCGGTGTCAAGGAGTCATCCGAACTGCCCGATCATCTGACCTCCGTCCTTCATGCTGTCGGGAGAATGGAAGATCCGCAAGCGGGGGAGTTCCTCCGATCCCGCGTGCTCAAGTCGGTCGGAAAAATGCTGGAGGGGTTTGCAGGGCAAGGAAACCCGTATGAGCATGTCCTTGTGAGCGTGCAGCTGATGATCACAACGATGATACAAAATCATGAAGGAGTAGAATCATGATCAGCACAGGGCCATTCTTCCTTGATCAACTTTTCTTCATTGTCTTTCCGTACGTGTCGGTCATCATTTTTCTGCTGGTCTCAATCAGGCGCTACAG
>CAZBWR010000100.1:0-5890 GCA_964495695.1 uncultured Chitinophagales bacterium
ACGGGAGTATCACTCGTTTCATAACAATCGGCCAAAGATATTTGCGTGCGGCCCTACGTGCATGCTGAAGGCTGTTGCGGATTTCGCAGAAAAGCGTGACATCCCGTGTGAGGTTTCACTCGAGGGCCCTATGGCGTGCGGCTTCGGCATCTGTCAGGGATGTCCCGTTGAATTGCGGGGCGGGGAAAAGAAGTACGCTCTGATGTGCAAAGACGGGCCCACATTTGACATTCGAAAGATCATCCTGTCGTGACAAAAACCTCAGTGACAATTGCCGGAGTCGAATTCAAGAACCGTGTACTGGTTGCATCCGGTACATACGGTTACGGCGACGATTGCCTCGACCTTGCGAACGTGAATTTGCTTGGAGGCTTGATCACAAAATCACTTTCCCTGAAACCGCGCGATGGCAACCCGCCGCCGCGCATCGTCGAGACGGCAAGCGGCATGCTTAACTCCATCGGGCTTGCAAACATCGGCGTGGCAAGGTTCTTGAGTGAAAAGCTCCCGTTTCTCCGGACACTTGACACAGCCGTAATTGCAAACATCGCCGCCAGCTCGATTGATGAGTATTGTCAGGTGCTGGATATTCTGGAGACAGAAGAGGGTATCGATGGCTACGAGATCAATGTCTCTTGCCCGAACGTGAAGGAAGGGGGATTGAGTTTCGGTACGAATCCGGCATTGGTCGAAGAGATTACTCGCCGGCTCCGTGCCCGCACATCAAAAATGTTGATGATAAAGTTGACGCCGAATGTGACGCATATATCGGAATTCGGACGGGCCGCGGAAGCAGCAGGTGCTGACGCCGTATCTGTCATCAACACACTTATCGGTATGGCGATTGATATCCGAAAGCGAAAACCACTACTTGCAACGGTTACAGGAGGTTTGTCTGGTCCGGCAATCAAGCCCGTCGCGTTGGCGAAAGTATATGAAACGTCACGTGCCGTGAAGATTCCGGTGGTGGGCATTGGAGGCATCATGAATGCACAAGATGCGATTGAATTTCTGATGGCGGGAGCGAGTGCAGTGGAAGTCGGGACGGCGAACTACATCGATCCGGCTGCCGGGATCAAGATAGCGGCCGGCATTGAGGCCTTTTGCAAGGAGCATAGTATCGCGGATGCGGGGGAGCTCGTGGGATCGCTCGATGCTAAAACGGAGTTCTCTGCAATCTCAAGCTGGCTGTAACCCCCCTTACATAAATCCTCCATAACAATTCACTTTCCGTCACACGTATTCGTGGCGACATATCAATCGACATTACGGTTTCTGTACGGACTTCAGGGCAAGGGTATGAAGTTCGGCCTTCGGAACACGCGGTCCCTCCTAAGAACCTTAGATAACCCTGAGAGGAGATTCTTGTCGATACACATCGCCGGGACAAATGGAAAGGGGTCAACTGCGGCATTCCTTGCATCCGTCTTTGCGGAATCGGGATATAAGACAGGTCTCTACACTTCGCCGCATCTTGTCCGCTTTACAGAGCGGATAAAGATCAACGGTAAGGAGATCTCAGAAAAAGAGCTTGTTGCATATACCGCCTCTTTGCGACCGGAGATTATCGACGTGAACGCCACATTCTTCGAGGCAACAACATGCATAGCGTTCAAGTACTTTGCCGACCATGAGGTGGATATTGCAATCATTGAAACGGGATTGGGGGGACGGCTCGATTCGACGAACGTGTTAAGGCCGATCGCAAGTGTGATAACGCCGATTGCATTCGACCATATGGAGTATCTCGGCAATACACTGAGGAAGATTGCACGGGAAAAGGCAGGGATCATCAAGCGAGGCATTCCAGTCATAACCTCGTCATCAACGAAAGAAGTGATTGATGTCTTCCGGTCGGTTGCACGCAAGAAGGGGAGCCGCTTGATTCGTGCATCGGAAAGGGTCAAGGTGGGAGTTGCCCGGAACGGACGAATCAATTTTAACGGACGCTGTGTACGTGCTTTGAACGTCACTCCCGGATTGTCGGGCGAGCACCAAGTGATTAATGCGCAGGCAGCTTGTGCGACCCTTGATGTCCTTTTGACAAATAGGACCTTTCGACGCAGGTTCGAGCAGATTAGTGACACCAGGATAAAATCGGGGCTTGAACATGTAACAGGAAGCGTCAATCTGCGCGGCCGGTTTGAGCAAATAATTGTCTCCGGCCGGAGAGTCATCCTCGATGTGGCGCACAATCCTGACGGAATGCGGATTCTCTCTAATTCCTTGCATCACAACGGAATATCGAACCCCGTAGTCGTTTTTGGCGTTATGGCGGACAAGGAATTTGCTGAAATGATCAGGATTATCGGCGGATTGACGGATTTAGCCATAGCAGTCCGACCAGAAAACCCTCGCGCACTTGGGCTGCAAAGATTGGTACAGCAGATGAAGGCGGCTGGAATTGCGGCATTCAACGGAAAAAGCGTGGCCAATGGCATAAACATGGCAATGAGGATCGCAAGAAAGGGGCGGCCAATTGTTGTTACCGGCTCACATTATGTTGTAGGGGAAGCGCTCGCATCACTTGACGATATAGTGTCAAAATGAGTGAAGTCACACCAAAACTTGACAATCAGAATCAATTCCCCTATATTTTGCGTGAAAGAGGAATGTAACGACTTCTTATAGTCACCACCTGTTCGAACTCATCAGTTTATTTTCATCCAACCAATTTCTCTCATTCGTTCTCCCCGGTTCTGTTGTTCATTGTAGTTGTGAGCCATGAGGTAGACGCATGAGGGGCACTCATTTTCAAAGGATCGTTGTTCCATGGCAATGGACATTGCAGAGCTCAAGTCAAAGAAGATTGCAGAGCTCAATCAGATCGCTAAAGACCTGAACATTACAGGCTACAGTGATCTCCGCAAGCAAGAGTTGATATTCAAGATACTGGAGGCCCAAACCGAGCAAGGAGGGCTCAGTTTCAGCAAGGGAGTATTGGAAGTCCTTCCTGATGGCTATGGTTTCCTCCGGAGCGTGGATTACAACTACCTGCCTTCGCCTGACGACATTTATGTTTCGCCGTCCCAGATAAAGAAGTTCAATCTTCGCACTGGAGACACGGTCAGCGGTCAGGTTCGTCCTCCCAAAGAGGGGGAGCGCTTCTTCGCTCTGTTGCGTGTGGAGGCTGTGAACGACGAGAACCCGGAACAAATCCGCGAGCGTGTGCTGTTCGACAATCTCACTCCGCTGTATGCAAACACAACATTGAAGCTCGAAACTGCGCCGGGTGAGTACTCAATGCGAATTATGGATTTGATGACCCCGATCGGTAAAGGGCAACGCGGCATGATCGTGTCGCCGCCGAAAGCGGGTAAAACCATACTGTTGCAGAAAATAGCAAACAGCATCTCACGCAATCATCCGGAAGTAAAGCTGATTGTTCTTCTTATTGATGAGCGTCCGGAAGAAGTTACAGATATGGAGCGCTCTGTCAATGCCGAAGTGGTCAGTTCTACATTCGATGAGCCACCGGAACGGCACGTCCAGGTTGCGGATATGGTGCTGGAGAAGGCCAAGCGCCTTGTCGAAACGAGACGTGACGTGGTTATTCTGCTCGATAGCATTACCCGTTTGGCCCGTGCGCATAACACGGTTGTTCCCCACTCAGGCAAGATCCTATCGGGCGGTGTGGATGCGAACGCGCTGCATAAGCCTAAACGCTTCTTCGGAGCAGCGCGTAATATCGAAGAGGGCGGAAGTCTCACGATTATTGCCACAGCCCTCATCGAGACCGGAAGCCGCATGGATGAAGTGATCTTTGAAGAGTTCAAGGGCACTGGCAATATGGAAATCGTGCTCGACCGCAAGTTGAGCGACAAGCGTATCTTCCCGGCAATGGATGTGAACCGCTCGGGGACACGCAAGGAAGAACTGCTCATGGATGCGGACGACCTGAACCGCGTGTGGGTGCTGCGCAAATTCCTCGCGGATTTCAATACCATCGAGGCAATGGAATTCCTGCTGGAGAAAATGCGGGGCACGAAATCGAACAAAGAGTTTCTCCGTTCAATGAACAGCTAATGATGTGGTGCAGACAATGAAAGACGTTGTAATCGCAAGTGCTTGCCGGACACCAATCGGCGCGTTTCGGGGCACGCTCAGTTCGGAACCGGCACCCCGTCTCGGAGCCGTCGCCATTAAGGCGGCAATCCAGCGAGCCGGTCTTCGTATTGAAGATATAGACGAAGTAATTATGGGCAATGTCATTTCTGCCGGTGTCGGACAGGCTCCCGCTCGTCAGGCGGCGATATTTGCCGGCCTCCCGACATCAGTCGAGACGATGACTGTTAACAAGGTCTGCGGTTCGGGACTGAAGGCAACGATGCTTGCAGCACAGGCGATAGCACTGGGTGATGCAAATGTTATTGTCGCTGGCGGCATGGAGAGCATGAGCAATGCTCCCTATCTTCTCGACAAAGTCCGCGGCGGCCACAAGATGGGAAACATCGAGATGGTGGACGCTATGATGAAAGATGGCCTGCTCGATGTGTATAATAATTCTCTGATGGGCAATGCGGCGGAGCTGTGTGCACGCGAGTGCGGTGTCCCACGTGAGGCACAGGATGAGTTTGCCATTCGCAGCTATACGAGGGCGCAGGAATCGATAAAAACCGGAAGGTTCCAAAATGAAATCGTCGGTGTACCGGTCGCCGGCAGAAAAGGTGAAATTGTTGAAGTCCTGATCGACGAAGATCCAGCCAATACAAATTTCGAGAAGATCCCGAAGTTAAAGCCCGCATTCCAAAAGGAAGGAACCGTGACGGCTGCGAACGCCTCGAAGATAAGTGATGGCGCTGCAGCTCTTGTTATCACTTCTTCTGAAGAGGCAAAGAAAAGGGGATTGAAGCCACTCGCGAGAATTGTGGCTCAAGCTTCTTCGGCAAAAGATCCCCTCTGGTTTACAACTGCCCCTGCCGATGTTATCAACAAGATACTGAAGAAGGCAGGAATGTCGTTGAAAGAGATCGACCTGTTCGAGATCAACGAGGCGTTTGCGGTTGTGACTCTGGCTGTGAACAAGATTGCAGGTATTGATGTGGAGAAGGTAAATGTGAATGGCGGAGCAATCGCCCTTGGTCATCCGCTCGGTGCAAGCGGTGCACGAATCCTTGTGACGTTGCTTCATGCACTTGAGCAGCGAAATCTGAAGCGTGGACTTGCTGCAATCTGCATCGGCGGGGGCGAATCATCAGCTGTGATTGTTGAACGAATCTGATCCGGTGAAAACGTGACCATCAAAAATGTGACTGTTATCGGGTCGGGGACGATGGGAAACGGCATCGCCCACGTGTTTGCCCAGTATGGATTTTCTGTCCGGTTGAACGACATCAAGCAGGAGTTGATCGAGAAAGGCATCGCCACCATCAGCGGGAACCTTGACCGCCAGGTCAAAAAAGGAACTCTGACCGAGGAGGCGAAAGCCGCAACCCTGGCACGCATCGCTCCGGAGCTTGATCTTGCGTCCGGCGCTTCGGCATCAGACATTGTTATTGAAGCGGCGACCGAGAATCAAAAAATCAAGAGCGACATATTTAGAACGATCGACGCTGCCGCCCCGCCGCATGCAATCCTCGCCTCAAACACTTCGTCAATCTCAATAACCGAAATAGCAGCGGTCACAAAACGGCCGGAAAAAGTCATTGGAATGCACTTCATGAATCCCGTTCCGATGATGAAACTGGTGGAAGTGATTAGAGGTCTTGCAACTTCGGATGAGACGTACGCGGCGGTAAAGGAGCTCTCAGCGAACCTGGAGAAAGTCCCGGTTGAGGTCAACGACTATCCGGGCTTCGTATCAAATCGCGTGTTGCTTCCCATGCTCAATGAGGCAATGTATTGCGTGATGGAAGGGGTCGCGACCGCCGAATCAATCGATACGGTGATG
>CAZBWR010000100.1:5900-7858 GCA_964495695.1 uncultured Chitinophagales bacterium
GTTGCAACGCCGGAGTCGATAGACACAGTGATGAAATTGGGCATGAACCATCCGATGGGGCCGCTGACGCTTGCGGATTTCATCGGATTGGACGTTTGTCTCTCGATCATGAATGTGCTGCATGAAGGATTGGGGGACACGAAATACCGGCCGTGTCCGTTGCTCAAAAAGATGGTCGCAGCCGGTCACCTTGGCCGGAAGACTGGCCGGGGATTTTACACCTACGACAAGAAATGACACCAGGGGAAACTCGTGAACTTTGAACTTTCTGAAACCCATAAGATGATCCGGGACACAGCCCGCAGCTTCGCGGACGAGCGCGTGGCACCCGGAAGTATTGAACGCGACGAAAAAGAGATTTTTCCCCATGAGCTCGTTAAGGAAATGGGAGAATTGGGGTTCATGGGAATGATGGTTCCTGAGGAATGGGGTGGAGCCGGATTTGACACAGTCAGTTATGTGTTGGCCATGGAAGAGATTTCCCGTGTTGACGCCTCATGCGGAGTCATCATGTCTGTTAATAATTCCCTGGTTTGTTACGGCTTGCATAAATATGGAACCGATGATCAGAAGACCCGCTATCTTCGTGATCTTGCCTCGGGAAAGAAACTCGGAGCGTTTGCGTTGTCGGAGCCCGAGGCAGGAAGTGATGCTTCCAACCAGCGGACTGTAGCCGAAAAGCAGGGAGATTACTATATTCTCAACGGCACGAAAAACTGGATCACGAACGGCTCCACCGCTGATATTGTGTTGGTAATGGCTGCGACGGATAAAAGCAAAGGGGCAAAAGGGATCAGCACGTTTATCGTCGAAAAAGATATGCCGGGATTCTCCGTTGCAAAGAAGGAAAAGAAACTCGGCATCCGGAGCTCAGACACAGTATCGCTTGCGTTCCAGGATGTAAAGATTCCCGTCGCCAACAGGATTGGAGAAGAGGGGGAGGGCTTCCGTTTTGCAATGAAGACGCTTGATGGCGGAAGAATTGGAATTGCTGCGCAGGCGTTGGGGATTGCACAGGCTTCGCTTGACGCATCGATCAGTTACTCGAAACAGCGGAAGGCATTTGACCGACCCATAGCAGAGTTGCAGGCCATTCAGTTCAAGGTCGCTGATATGGCAACAAATATCGCCGCAGCTCGGATGATGATACTCAAGGCGGCGGCTCTCAAGGATGCCGGACAGCCGTTCGGCCACGAGGCGGCTATGGCAAAGCTATTTGCTTCGAAGATATCTGTGCAATCGGCGCTTGAGGCAATTCAGATTCATGGGGGATATGGTTATGTTCAGGAGTATCTTGTAGAGCGGTATCTAAGAGATTCCAAGATCACGGAGATTTATGAAGGAACGTCTGAGATTCAGAGGATTGTGATTTCCAGGGGCCTGTTAAGAGATTAATATTGGGTCGGACAATCAACGCACATTCACTCACCATAATGGAGGTTATCATGAAGCTACGCTATCTTCTCGTCTTCCCAGCCTTGTTGTTTCTGACTTCAGCACCCGGGCAGTCGCAAGTAAAGTGGGTTGTTGGTGGTAACATGGGTCTTTCAATCACAACGGGCGGAGGAGCGAGTTCGACAGACTTTACGTTCGGCCCCATGGCTGAAGTGATGTTTGGAAAAGGGCCAGCTGTTGGGACTGAATTCGACATTACAACTGCAACTGGGACCCCGATTACCTGGGCAAACTATTTCAAATATTATTTTACAATACCGGGATCGAACATCAAACCATACGCCCATGCAGGATTTGCACTAATCTTCCAGACTGGCGGGCCATATGTATTTATTCCCTTTGGCGGCGGAGCAAGTTTTGGCGTTGCCCGGAATCTTTATGTTTCGGCAGATCTGACACTCGGTCCAGTGTTTGTCAGTAGTCCATTTCCCGGGGTCCCAGGGACGACGAATTTCAATATCGTAATTCGTCCCGGCATTCGGTATGAAGTCCCATAACTCTTA
>CAZBWR010000100.1:7958-12230 GCA_964495695.1 uncultured Chitinophagales bacterium
CACAATACAAGGGGTACATATATGAAGAAACTATTGGTAGCAGTTATGATGCTGGCAATGGTTGCATTCTCTGTTTCTGGTGCACTCGCTCAAGGCAAAATCTCGTTCGGAGTTGGTGCTGATGTAGGGCTCCCGCTCGGTACGTTCGGAGATGCACAGAATATTGGTATTGGCGGCACCGCAAAAGTGTACTATCCCGTCAACAACATGATCACCTTGACAGGAACAGCCGGGTACATGACATTCGGCGGCAAGGAGATCACAAGCATCGGCGGCACCAAGATCAAGGCTGGCTCGTGGAACATGGTACCCGTAGTCGTCGGTGGGCGCTACTTCTTTGGACCCGAAGGCGGCACCCGCTTCTATGCAGGGCTTGATCTCGGATTGATTTTCGGTTCATATACAGTTAACACCCCGGAGATCAAAATCGGCACCACGGTTATCGTGCCTGCATCATCAGCATCGACCTCTACGACTGACTTCTCATACCAGCCGCAGGTAGGCGTTGAGGCCGGTGCATTTGACATTGCAGTTCGCCTCCTTGGCGTCTCCAATGCCAATAGCATTGCAGCCCGCATCGGCTACATTTTCGGACGGTAATTCTAGAAATAACGTCGTCAGCAAAAGGGAAGCTCCGGCTTCCCTTTTTTATTTGCAGTTGACAAATTATAGTGGCATTTGAAGGGACGCCTTCATTTGACTATGTTGCAACGCTTTAGAGAAATTCATATACTAATTCCGTACTAAGTGTTCAGGGGGGCATATACTAAATTCTCAGGAGATGAGCCTATGAAGACCTTGCCCCTACAGTTTCTTCTGTGCATGATGTTCCTTTCTGCGCCATCCCTGGCGGGTGAGCGTTTCGGATTACGCGGGCATGTAGAACTTGGCGGCTCGATCGATTTCACAAACATCAGTTTCTCGGATTCTTCAAAATCCACCGGCATCTTCTCAATTTCGCCGTACGTGGGCTTCTTTGCAGTCAATCAGCTGGAAATAGGACTCAGACCGATTGTCACAATCGTCTCGCCCCCAAGCGGAAACTCAACTACCGATCTCGCAATCTTCCTCGCTCCATCGTGGAACATCAGTTCTCGCACGAGCGTGGTGACGCCGTTCATTGAGGGACTGATCGGTTTCTCCTCCGCTGACGTAACGGTCGTGACGGTTAATCAGAATCCGCCTCCGGGCGTTCCGGCAACCAGCGTAAGGTCGGAAACAGTCTCCGGGTTGGCGTACGGAGGACGGGGCGGCATCAAAGTGCAGATTTCAGACTATGGACTGCTCAATTTCGGCCTGCAGTTCATCTCCCTTGATCGGAAGACGTCCAAGGCCACAGCATCAATGCGGGAGAACCGTTTCAGCGTGAATTTGGGATTCTCACTATTTACGTATTGACACAGAAGTTCTTGAAACAGAATTGCTTACAACATGCAAGACTGCAACAAGGAAGTCGTAGGACTTCCTTGTTTCGTTTTCATCTTCTGATGCTTGTTGGACTCCTATCAGCAGCCGGGCAGGAGTGTGTATCGGCTGGGGATACATCGTCCGCGATTATCATGCGCTTCGGTGGAGACGTGCTGCTGGGCGCACGGTATGAAGAGGGAGTGGGAGATGACGTTCACAGAGCGTTTGCCGCATTCGATCTGTTCAGGAATGATGACATTACTCTTGTGAACCTGGAGAACCCCGTCACAACACGGGGGAAACCACGCGTGAAGCCGTTTACGTTCAGAATGCACCCCCGATTTCTTCCTGTATTGCCGAAGGCGGGAATTGACATAGTAACGCTTGCCAATAACCATATCTACGACTTTGGAAGAGAGGGACTGTTTGACACGATCGAATATCTCGACTCGATCGGTGTGAAACGAATTGGCGCCGGAAGAAATGATGTTGAGGCCCGGACTCCGGTGGTTGTGACCACTAAGGGAAAGGCTATTGCATTCCTCGGTTACTATGGTCCCGGGGAATCACCTGCAGCAACCCGTACACGGGAGGGTGTGGCGCCTCGCAACCTGCCCATTATCCGCGAAGATATTGCCGGACTCAAACGCCGGAATGTTGATTACATCGTGGTGACGTTTCATTGGGGGACAGAAAAGGCCACCGTCCCGGATAAGTCTCAACAGATTATGGCAAGAGCCGTGATTGACGCGGGTGCTGATGCGGTTATCGGACATCATCCTCATGTATTGCAAGGGATTGAAGTATACAAGCATGGAGTAATCGCTTACTCACTCGGGAACCTCGTCTTTGGTGGAAATAGCCGGCATACCTATGACACAGCCGTATTTGAAATCATGCTGACGGGGGAACAAAGACACTACAGAGTAATTCCGGTTGGCGTCCGGAAATGGGCGGCGACGGAGTTGCAGGGCGAAGAGGGTGACCACGTCGTACGCACTGTCCGGAATCTCTCCCGGATCTTCAACAAATCCATCTTTCACTAATCGAGGAAGGCTATGAAAAAAGGAACGATGATATTGCTCGGCATTGTCGGGCTTGTTGTGTTGTTGATCTTCTGGGGTATTGGCGTTTACAATAATCTTATCACGCTGGACCAGGGTGTGCAATCGGCGTGGAGTCAGGTTGAAAATCAGTATCAGCGCCGCGCCGACCTCATCCCGAATCTGGTCAGCACCGTGAAGGGGTTTGCCGCACAGGAAGAACGTGTCCTGACCGGGGTAGTCGAAGCGCGCGCCCGCGCTACCGCGATCCAGGTAACACCCGAAGTATTGGAGAATCCCGATCTCTTCTCAAAATTTCAGGCGGCTCAAGACCAGTTCTCATCGGCAATCTCACGGCTGCTCGCTGTTGCGGAAAACTATCCGGTGCTGCGTTCGAACGAGAACTTTCTTTCACTGCAGAACGAGTTGGCTGGCACCGAAAACCGCATAAGTGTTGAGCGCCGACGTTTCAACGAGGTTGTGCAATCGTACAATACGACTCTCCGTCGCTTTCCTGCATCAATGATTGCCGGCATGACAGGCTTTCGTGAGAAGCAGTACTTCAAAGCGAAGGAGGGATCAGAGGCTCCTCCAGCTGTGCAGTTCTGATGAGGCACTCGTGGCTGACATTCATTCTGGTCGCTTTTGCGGTGACAGCACTTGTTCCCGCATCTGCACAGGACGTGAAACTGCCGAAGGTAGTAAAGCGGGTTACTGATTTCACCAACACGCTTTCTGCGAACGAACTGAATGCTCTCGAAGGTGACCTTGCTCGCTTTGAGGATTCGACGTCAACGCAGATTGTTGTGATTGTGATTCCCACTATTGGGGGCGAGAGTCTGGAAGACTTTGCTCTGCGTACGGCGGAGCTGAACGCAATAGGAAGGAAAGGCAAAGACAACGGCGCCCTGCTACTGATTGTAAAAGATGACAGGAAGATGCGCGTTGAGGTAGGGTACGGGCTTGAGGGCGTGATTCCGGACGGGTTGGCAGGTCAGATCATCCGGAGGGAGATTTCGCCGCATTTCCGTTCGGGAGAGTACTACGAGGGCATTAAGGCCGGTATTGATGCGCTGATGCTGGCTTCGCGCAATGAATACAAAGCCGAACCGAAAGAGTCATCCGACGGTCCGCCGCTGGTTTTCTTTCTGATCTTGCTCTTCTTTCTCTTCATGATCATCAAAAACTCGCGCCGATCAATGGGGATGCGACGGGCAGGAGGGCTTCCGATCTTCTATGGCGGGGGAACACCGCTGCCGCGTTCCCATAGCGGATGGGGCGGCGGGAGTAGTGGTGGCTTCGGAGGATTCTCCGGAGGCGGTGGCTCGTTTGGTGGCGGCGGCGCCAGCGGGGGATGGTAATAACATTTTTCTGAGTTCATGACAACTGAAACAATTGCAACAGGCATTGCATCATTGAACGATGCCCTTCGCTTGTTGAAGGGGGGAGACCACTTCGTCATCACGGTGGCGACTGATTCACTTTCTGATGACCTTCTTCCTCATCTTGTTCGCTTTGCCGGACCCAAAGGGGGACTAATTCACCTGTCGCATGGCGACATCGAGGCAAAGGTGAAATTCTCTGTCTCCCTCACGGGTAGTTCATTCCCGAAAGCGGTGCACGCGGCGAAGCAATCGGCCGGCAAACTCGCTGCGAATGCGGTGATAATTCTTGACGTCTCCGGATTCTCTCGGGATGCATTTTCCACTTCTGAAACAGAGCTGCTCAAGGCTCTACGAGGCATTTCATCCGCCAAGAAGCTCCGGGCGGTCTGGTTGGTTCGGGAGGGGACTTTTCATCCCGAGACCATAACACAGCTGAA
>CAZBWR010000101.1:559-10842 GCA_964495695.1 uncultured Chitinophagales bacterium
TACTACTCGGGCGACCGTGTGGGAGAGTAGGACGTCGCCAGATTTATTGTGAATCCCGTCTTGTCCCGACTTTGTCGGGATGAGGCGGGATTTTTGTTTTGTACCTTCTTGGCGGGGAGCTCATCCCTCAACTTTCCATGGAATGACTTGGTCTAGCTGTTTTTCCCACGGACTCCTGGGATGCGACCGGACGCGCAAGCGGAGAGTACTTCTACCGGGTCGGGGGGGACGACTTACTTGCTCGCAATTCCACACTTCTCTATCTTGCTTCTAGACTTTTACTTTTTTCCACTCCTCTGATCCTGAATGCGATCACTTATTGCGCTTCTCTGGTTTCTCGGCGTGAATCCGCCGGGCTTGGCGCAAACTCAATTGAACCTCCGGCACTTCATGGTAGAAGACGGTCTTTCGCAGGGATCCGTAAACGCCATTCTGCAAGACCACAAGGGTTTTCTCTGGATCGGCACGCATGATGGGTTGAATCGTTTTGACGGGACGGAATTCAAAGTGTTCCGTCACCACACCGATGACACCACCTCCTTGAGCAGCAGCTGGATTTTCTCATTGTTTGAAGACCGCTCAGGCACTCTCTGGGTAAAGACAGAAAGAGGTCTCGACCGGTTTGACCGTGCAACGGCGTCCTTTGTACGCGTTCCGAATGCACCCGGGGACATAGGATGCCTCTCTCAATCGGACACAGCGGTAACGTTCTGGGTGACGGGGAAGCCCGTTTCACTATTTAATACTCGCGCGGGGACAACCCACTCGATATCTGTTCATTTCAAGAACGGCTCAGAAGTCAAGGAGGGCGGACTCAGCGTTCTTGCCGAGGGAGTCGATGGTCATCTGTGGGCCGCGACTGCGACAACAGTGTATCGCATCGATATCCGACGCGGTCTTGTCGTGTCATCATTCGAAACAAACAAAAACGTCATTGCCATCCTCCCCAGTCGCCGACAACGGGATGTTGCCTGGATCGGAACCACAACGGGAGTTATCCGGATCAGCGGTGGCAGACAACAATTCCTCGGAAAACTTTCGACGCAGGTTCTGACAGAGGATTCCGAAGGAACCATATGGGCGGGGACGGTGGATGGGTTGGTACGATTTGATCCTCTCGACTCTCTTGGAACAAGTGCGACCGTCTTCCGGCACGACCCGGCTGTCTCCACAACGCTTCGTCACAATATTGTAACAGGAATTTTTGAGGATCTGTCCGGCTCACTCTGGATCGGAACATACAACGGCCTTAGCCTCTTCGACAAATTCTCACCCGCGTTCTCCGTGTATCGCAGTTCTCCGGACAACCCCCGGAGTCTTGGCGACAATTTTGTAATGCCGATTGTGGAAGACCGGACCGGCAACATCTGGTTCGGAACGTTTGCTGCCGGCGTTTCGATCCTTCATCGTTCCGGAGAGCGGGCAGGAACGTTCACGCACTTGAGGTATGATCCACGCAACCCGAAGAGCCTTCGCAGCAACAATGTCCGCTCAATGCTCTGTGCTAGAGATGGACGGATCTGGATTGGCACGACCCGCGGCGTCACCATTTATGATCCGGCGACAGAGAACATGTCCGTTGTATTCTCGAGCACGGAACGTGATTCACAGATCTACTGGATCGAGTCGATGTGTGAATCGCGCGATGGGTCAGTCTGGATGCCGGTCAACGGCAAATTGTTCAATGTGAGCCCCTCAGGACATACGCGTCGCAAGTATCAAATCCCCGGCCAGGCTATTGTCAACATCACCGAAGATGCAGACGGTATCGTCTGGCTTGCGTCGGTGGGCAACGGTGTGCTCCGGTTGGAACCACGGACTGGAATAGTCACAACATACGCCCATGTCCCTGGCGATCCCGCAAGTCTCAGCAACAACAACGTGTGGGGAATTCTCTCAAACCCTGACGATACATCCGGAACCCTGTGGATTGGCACAAGCAACGGCTTGAACAGACTCAACACGCAATCTGGGAAATGTTCCAGATATTTCGCCCAAGAGGGATTCCCGAATTCCTGGGTGTACGGAATTCTCCGTGACGATGAAGGGAGACTTTGGATGAGCACGAATTACGGCCTCGTGCAGTTTGATGATCGTATGCCCGACGGGAAGAAATTCAAGAGTTACACGTACGCCGATGGCATTGCCGGGAACGAGTTCAACCGTCGTTCTTATGTTCGGCTGCGCAACGGGGAGTTTCTGTTTGGCGGACCAAACGGAGTTACACGATTTCATCCGTCCGGCGTTCAGGAAAACCCCGTTGTTCCTCCGCTTGTCCTGACGGGATTCGAGAGATTCGGCAAGAGAGTCCTTTTTGACCGCGATATTGCTGATGTGTCCTCTATGGACTTTAACCATGACGAGAATGTGTTTTCGTTTGAGTTTGTCGCTCTGAACTTCTCGAACCCGTCGGAGAATCGCTACGCATACATGATGGAGGGGATTGACGAAGACTGGATAGACGCGGGGCCGCGACGTCTTGTCAATTATGCGTATGTGTCGCCGGGGAGCTATGTGTTCCGCGTGAAGGCGTCGCACAACAGTGGTGTATGGAATGAGAACGAAATTGCCGTGAACATCAACATTCGTCCGCCGTTCTGGATGACTTGGTGGTTCATCGCTTTGTGTGCGGGCATGGCTGCAGCACTTGTCGCGTATGCTGTTCGTGCACGTGTCCGCCGCTTGTTGGAGATGGAACGCATGCGTTCCCGCATTGCCCGCGACCTGCATGATGAAATCGGCAGCAACCTCAGCAGCATTGCCATGGCAAGCGATCTCCTCGGACGCCATCCGGGATTCGGTGAACGCGAGCGGGGCAAGCTCTCGGACATCTCATCGGTTGCTCTGAACACCGTGAAAGACATGAAGGACATCGTCTGGCTGATCGATCCCGGCAACGACTCCCTGGATGATTTGTTCCTCCGTATGAAAGACACTGCGGCATCGCTGCTCGAAGGGCATCATTTAACCCTGAACTTTCCGGCAGCGGCAAACGGCAAGCGCGTGAACCTTGAATGGAAGCGCAACCTGTATTTCATCTACAAGGAAACTCTGACGAACATCTTGAAACATGCGCAGGCAGCCAATGTCCGGGTGGATGTCCAGGTGGAAAAGGACCAACTCCTCGTCGAAATTCATGATGATGGAAAAGGGCTCGATCTCCAGACCGTCCGGCGCGGGAACGGGCTAAAGAACATCCGGGAGCGGGCTGGACTTCTGGATGCCGCAGTCGACGTTTCGGTCGGCCCGGCCGGGGGGACGAGGATGAGCCTGAAAGCGAGAATAACGTAAATGCGTAATTGCCGGGTGCCGACGAAATGGCTATTGTTGATTCCATGAAGCTTCAATCCTCTCATACAGGCCCGCTTTCCGTATGGATTGTGGAAGACAATGCGTCGTTCAGGGAAAATGTTTCCGAACTCGTCCGTCAAACGCCCTTGCTGCGATTCGAGCATGCGTTTCCATGTTGTGAGGATGCGCTCGCAGAGCTTCATGACGCCGAGTTCCCCGATATCATACTTATGGACATCGGGTTGCCCGGGATGAGCGGCATCGAGGGGGTAAAGCGGGTGAAGGCGATCTCACCGGAAACGCTGGTAGTTATGCTGACCGTGTTCGACGAGAACGACATGATTTTTAAGGCGATTTGCGCAGGGGCTTCGGGATATTTGCTCAAGAGCGAATCGACGGAAAAGATCATCTCCTCGTTGCAGGATGTGCTTAACGGCGGCGCCCCGATGAACGCCCAGATCGCACGCAAGGTGGTGGACATGTTCTCCCGGCTTGCCACTACAAAAGGGGACTATGGTTTGACCCGGCGCGAGGTGGAGATACTGCAAACCCTTGTGGATGGCCTCCCGAAGAAACAAATTGCCGACAAGCTTTTCCTCAGTTTCCACACCATCGATATGCACATGCGCAGCATTTACACCAAGTTGCAGGTCCACTCCCGCAGCGGCGCAGTGGCAAAAGCCCTCAAGGAAAACCTGCTGTAAATTTCTCCAGAACGAGTACAACGCATCCTCATCCGGCAATACACGCATTTGCGTAATTGTGGCGATGCCGCTTAGCGTGTATTTTGACCAGGGGTAATAACCGCATCCACACCTATTCAACCCAATTCACACAGGATACTATGAAGATTTGTTTGATTGCTCTGATGGCACTTCTCAAAACCGGACTCTGCGCAGCGCAGGTACAAGAAGAGTGGGCTGCCAGGTACCACAGTGGACCTCAGGATGCAGGAACAGCTGTGGCAGTTGATGAGCATGGGAATGTCTACGTGGTTGGTACCACGGGAGTTATAGTCTCCACTGGACATCAAATAGCGATCATCAAGTACAGTTCAGCTGGTGGACAACAATGGGCTGTCACACATAACTCAGAGATGATCCCACGTGCGATGACAATTGACCAACGCGGGAATGTGTATGTGGGGGGGAGTGTTCTGCGAGATATTCCACCATTCGGTGATCGTGATTACAGCCTTAATAAATATGACTCCACAGGTGTCCTGTTGTGGAACAGGCGATATGCCGGACCAGGTATTCCGGGAAATAGTGGCGATGACATTACTGCAGTTGTAGTTGATCAGGACGGCAATGTATATGTTACTGGGGGCGTTATGACTTCCGGGAATCAGGGATCAAATCCCGTCACAATAAAGTACAGTCCTGCAGGTGTTCAACTGTGGATAGCCCAATACGACCGTGGGCCGACATACCGAGAATCCGGAGTGTCTCTGGCGGTTGATGCGCAAGGTAACGTGTATGTGATATGTCAGAGCAGTCCCGATGAGTTCGGCGGTGGTGCACCTGAGTTCTTGACCATTAAATACAACTCATCAGGTGTCCAACAATGGGTGAGGAGATATAACGCCTCTAGTTTTGATTATGGTGATATTCCAACGTCTGTAGAGCTTGATCAGGTTGGGAATGTGTACGTTACAGGCTCTACTCAATTGCAGGATCCCGGCACTTCACGATACAGTGTTGCTACAGTGAAGTACGACTCTGATGGAGTCCAGCAGTGGGCGGTCGCATTTGATTCATCTCAAGTCCAGACTGCACCTATTCCAAAGCTTGTAGTAGATCAATCAGGGAATGTATTCGTCAGCAGCAGCTATCAACCGACCCTGAGCATTCTTGATATTGTCACAATCAAATACAACTCCGCGGGCAACCAGCAATGGTTCAGAAAATACAATGGGCCAGCAAACTCTGGCGATGGTTTTTCTGCACTTGCTCTTGATGAACAAGGAAGTGTCTATGTGGCCGGGTCAAGCCCAGGGGTGGGCACTAGTCTCGATTACGTGACAATTAAGTACACCACGGCAGGTGACCAACGTTGGGTTACCCGATACAACGGTCCCGCGAACAATAGTGACGGAGCATCTGCATTAGTTGTTGATCACTATGGGAATGTGTATGTGACCGGGAGGAGTTGGGGAGGGAGCCCGAACAACTTTGATTTTGCCACGATAAAATACTCACAGTTGCATATTACACGGCCACTCGCGGGCGACCGCTGGATCGCCGGCGGGCAGGATACCATAAGGTTGAGCGGAAGGCAGCTTGGACAATTTGTTGCGGTGGATTACAGCACGGACAGCGGGAGTACATACACGAATATCACCTCAAGTCTCCTCGCAGATTCGCTGATCTGGAGTATCCCGGCCAACCTGCTCACTACCCGTGCAAAGATACGAGTCCGCACAATTACAGCCCCCCCGGATACTGCAGTGAGCGATACATTCAAGATTAAGTGGGATGTTCTTACCCGAATGAATGCCATTGGCCACTACGAAGCATTTTCTCCACGGAAGCATGGCTGGAGCTACTTGAACGGTACGTTATGGCCTTCAACATGGTGGAATCAGTTTCAATATTCAACCGGGTCTGATCCGAACACCGGAGCCCCCTACCCGGTGGCGTTTCAATCTTCGGTCCCTTCAACCTTCGTCGATTGGCCGCTTCTTTGGGTGAGCGTGTTTTCAACAAGTGCGTGCTACTGGTCCACTGCATTCCCGGGTAGCTATAATGGAACTGCACAGACAAAATGGGCGAGTGGAAACATCCTCCCTCACAGCGGATCATGTGAAGGATTTGCAATTTCAAGTTTCCTTGCCTTCAACTACCCGAGCCAGTTCTTCCCGCGCCATGGCATTCCGAATGTCGACAGCCTTTTCAGGGTTCCTCTCACCAACACGGTTCAGAGCACCATCAACTTCTACTATGCTCACCAATATGGAAAACCGGCGATGGACTACGATGTTGTTGGCCAGGCAAAGGACCCGCGGACAACCCTTCAGGAAATCAGGAATATGTTCCGGGGTGACAGCGTAGACATCCGCCCCATCCTCATTTACAATCTTGGCATATTAGGTGGTGCTCACACGATGGCACCCATAAGTGTTACCGTTGATGGTTCAGGGCCTTCGCGATATCGTGTGAACCTGTACGACAGCAACAACCCCGGCGTGAGCACACCCTACATTCTCATTGATTCGTTGGCCAATACCTGGACAGATTTTTCCGGTCTGGGATGGGGACCGAGTTCCACACATTGCTATCTGGGGATTCCCGTTTCAAGCCATCTTACTACACCGGTGATGGGAAGACCGCCTTCCGGCTATTCGCCCAGAGGGTTGAACAACATCGAGTTCTACAATAACGCCAACGCTGATGTAGTCTATACGGCATCCAACGGTAACCGGATCGGCTTTGTAAACGGTACCGTCGTTGATGAACTGCAGGATGGCATCGCCATTTTCAACAGGACCGGGAGGCCATCAAAGCCGATCGGATACTACATCCCCGATGGCACATACTCCGCGGCCCTGACAAATGTCAAAGATTCGTCTGGGGGAGCGCATGTCACGGTTCTTAAAGACGATGTCGTATATCGCTATACGCGTGCAAACAACGACTCGCTGTTGACAGATAGGCTACATTTTGGCAGTGGCTTTTCTGTTGCCTCACCGGACACATCACAAAAACAGATCTCCATGCATGTCATAGCTCGCCTCGACAGCAGTGAGAGAATCTTCTTCATTCGGAACACGCGACTGAGGCAGAACGATTCGCTGTATGTGAAAGAGATGAGCCAGAGTGATCTCATGCTCAAGAACTACGGCACGGGAAAAACATACGACCTGGCATTGGACACGAGATCAAGAGTCAATCAGCGACTGTTTGAGAACTCCTCTATAGCCCTCGAGGCCAACTCGACACATACCATCGTCCCGAACTGGAACAACCTCGGGCTGCCAATCCCCATTTACATCGACCTCGGCAACAACGGAACGATTGACGATACGATCTTTGTCAACAATACCGTTGATGTAGATGATCGCGGGTCGTTGCAGATTCCCACGGAATACAACCTCGCCCAGAACTACCCCAACCCGTTCAACCCGTCAACGCTGATCAAGTTTGCCTTGCCGCAAAACAGTCAGGTGAAGCTGGTCGTGTATAACCAGCTCGGGCAGGAAGTTGCCAGATTAGTTGACGAGGAACGGCCGGCCGGTCGTCACGAAATAACCTGGAACGCTGCTTCCGTCGCAAGTGGCGTGTATTTCTACAAGATGGAAGCACGCGGCATCAACGGTGCAAGTTCCATGGAGACGAAGAAGATGCTGCTGTTGAAATAGTATCGCTTTTTTTCCGGTATCATTTGATACTCGCTATCAATGATCCCATTACCGCGGAGGTGTTACACCCGATCTCTGTCGTTCCGAACTTCCGCCTATGACTTGGAAGAGTCTTCGGCGGACAGGCGGCAGTGAAGCCCTTCAGCGTCCCGACGATGTCGGGATACTACTCGGGGGATCCCGACAAATCGGGATAGAGTTCGGGCGCCGCCTTGGCGATTCGTGACCTGAGTTTCGCACTACACGCTTCCTCAGTAATTGAATTCCCGCAGTCTGTTGCTTATGATATCCCCCCAAGATATATTCAGCTTACGGACAATGCGTCCCCCGTTTGTTCTCTCTGAAGCCACAATTCCGAGGTTGTACCGCATGATGTGTCCGTATCCCCCGGTCTTCACTTCCCTGCATGTCAATACCTACCTCGCGAACCCTGAAATCTCAATGTAAAGCCCGGCAGAGAGCGGCATGCCGGTCGTTGCGAAGTGACTTGGGACGAATCATCGGTGGCCTCGGGGTACAATCCGGTCACATACAGAACTCCCTCCTGTACTCTTCCAGCTTCGGAGGATAGGCGGCACAAGCTCTTAACTCGAAAGGCCAGTATGAAAACAACGGCAGCCCTCCTCCTCATTGCTCTGGTTGGCACCAACGTGATGCTCGATTGCGCTTATGCTCAACAGAATTCGACATGGCGCTATTATACTACGGGCAACACCGGGATTCAGGGTGACTATGTAGATGCAGTTTGGATTGACCATGACGGAGATCCGTACATCGCGGGTTACACTCCCGGGTGGGAGGAGGGCGGATTTGCAAAATTGATCCAGGCGGAGAACCGATGGATAAACTATTCCAATCTCGACTATCCGGTCATCGGCAGCATTAGCGATGTTGGGGCTTCACGAATCAGTGATATTGAAGAAGATGCAGATGGAATTCTGTGGATGGCTACATGGCGTGGATTGTTGAAGTTCAATCCTTCCGCCGGCGCCAGCTCACTGCAGTTTTGGGGGGTAGGTAATTCGCCGCATCCGGGGGGAAGAACCAGAGACCTTGCGATTGCGCCTGATGGTTCGGTCTGGGGGGCGGTTGTTTCAGTCGTGTGGGGAAATGGCGGTTTGGTTCAGTACAATCCCCGTACGAACATCTGGCGCTATTGGGGGTACGGAACCTCAGCAAACAATTGGCCGGCTGACATTCCGTACGCTGAACATGTTTCCATTCAGAAGAAACCCAATGGCGGCTATCGTGTTTGGGCGCAGTACATTTCCGTGATGATTGTCTTCGACAGTGATACGCAATTATTCACCCGTCTTCCGGGCAACGGAGCCCCTGGGAATGTGTTGTCCCTTCCGGGAAGAGACTGTGTTGATGAATCGAACACGCTTTGGGCCGTGAGATATTTGACCCCTTCAACGTACTCCTTGGACTATCTCACAGAGGCTGGGGTCTGGGTCAGACCGCCGCAGCCGCCGATTCAGAACCTGTATTATGACATCTGGGCATTCAAAGCATACGGTAATGGCAAAGCGTTGGTCGTAGATCCGAATAGCGTTGTGTGGCAATTCAACGGAAGCTCCTGGCAAAATCTCGGAGCGTGGAAAGATGGAGCATTCTCTTCCTGTGTCGCTATCGATAATCAGGGAAACGTCTGGGCCTCGGGTACTGGAGGCGCAGCAAAACGGAATGCACAAACCGGCATGTGGCAACGCTATCGGATTACCAACTCAAGTCAGATTGACTACTTCGTACGGGATATCTCGCTGGACAGTCATGGCAATGTCTGGCTGACTGGAAACGCCGGTTCGGGCTTCGGGGGGATGCAGAAGTTTGACGGAGTCAGATGGACTGGGTTCAATGGGTACACCTACGGTTTGGGACATGACTTTCCTTTCCAGACGGATAACGCAGATGCAATTTATTGGCGGCCATCCAACGGAAGTGTAGTTGTCAACCCGATGTTTAACTACCTTCATGCCTGGAATGGAAGCAATTTCTCATCACTCAATTATCAGCATGATCGTTCCAAGGGCCTTGTAGAAGATTCCCACAACAGGTTGTGGAGCTTGGGGGAGTACTACCACCTGAAGTATTATGCCAACAATACGTGGACTGCAGTTCCGTTTTCCGGATGGGGAGCGAGGATATGTAAAGATCCGACACGACCCGGGACAGTCTGGGCAAGCTCCGGTGTTCAAGTGCTGAGAACAGACGGTACATATCGCTTCTCGCGAAGCAATACTGATTTCCCCGAGTTGAATCCTCAGAGCGATTTGCTCACAACTGTTGCTGCTGATGTGAACGGCGTGGCGTGGGTCGGAAGTAACAAAGGTCTGTTCAGGGTGAATGCCGAGACCGGCAGCTACCAGTTCTTCTCGCCCGGCAACTCACTCATTCCCGGGGACAATATCATGCCTCTTGCGGTGACCCCGGACGGCAGAGTATGGTTTACGAATTTCCAGAGCACAACAACCTCGGTGTACGGCCTGGGATGGTACGACGGAACGAACTTCGGCATATACCCCCAGCGCTTAACCGGCGGATTGCCGCATGCACAAATCAGCGACATCGAAGTGAGAACCATTCAGGGCGGTTACGAGCTTTGGATCAGTTCCCTGAGCAGGGGCATAGC
>CAZBWR010000102.1:0-10742 GCA_964495695.1 uncultured Chitinophagales bacterium
CATTCACTGCAATGTGAACCTCACGTCATCACTGTTATTCCAATTACAGGAGTATTATGTAAACCGTCTGAAGCCGTACGTTGACACGCGTAAGAACACCATTAACGTCAGGAATTTTCTGCGGGCACATAAGGGGAAGACGGATCCCTGGATTGATCTGATGCTCAAGCCGACTTCGCAGTTCGGGAACGCAGATCTTGATGTTCTTCTGCGCAACACATGGAATGCTTTCGGCATTAGCGAAGTGCAGATTGCCCGTTTCCCGCAGTATGAGGCCCTGAAGAACCGTTGGGTCGAGCGGACTGGGCGCGATGTGAACTATACAGAGCAGGAGAAACGGGACATCAAGTTCTTTTTTTATCTTGCCCACTTCGATCCTGATTTTCTCAACGGGGCCGTCAGATTGCCCGACGGTTCAGTCTGCGATGTGAGCGATTATGTTGAATTCAGGACGGACGAGCAGAAATACTACCTTCGAAAAATTATCACCGAAGCAGACTGCCAGCGCATCGTCGTAGAAGCGTATAAGGTGATGGCGAACGTGATTCCTATCCACAAGGCGCTGATGTACAACCCGAAGAACTATACAGGTCAGATCGACGTCATCACGACGCCCTATTACCACCCCATTCTTCCGTTGATTTATGATAGTGATCTTGCCCGGATCTGCCAGCCTGATGATACGTTGCCTCCGAGATTCTCTTATCCTCAGGATGCAAACGCACAGGTAGTGAAGGCGGTGAAGTTCTACAAAGAAACATTCGGGGTTGCCCCGACTGGCATGTGGCCCGCCGAGGGCTCCGTCGCTCAGCCTGTACTGGGAATTCTCCGGAACAACGGTATTCTCTGGGCTGCAACCGATGTGAAAGTTCTTGAGCGCTCGACCCCGGCAAACCGTCCGAACACAACTCCGTACCGGTTCGATGCGGGTATCGATGCGGCGGGAAAGCCGCAGTCAATCGCAATCGTATTCAGAGATACTGACCTTTCCGACCGGATCGGCTTCAAGTACCAGAACTACAAAGGTGAAGAAGCCGCCGAGGATTTTGTCCGCTCAGTGTTGAAAATGGCGCCGAAAGAGGGGGAGCCCGATGTCATGATCACCGTGATTTTGGACGGGGAGAATGCATGGGAATGGTACAGGAAAGATATCGACGCAAAGGAATTTCTCAACGCCTTCTACCGGAAGCTAAGCAAGCTGTATAGTACGAAGCAGATCATCACCACGACGATGTCGGAGTACATTCATGGAAATCCGACCCGCGGCATCAATCCACATCCGATTGAGGCGTTGCCCGGCATGACGAACCTCTGGCCCGGTTCGTGGATCAATGCAAACTATGATACCTGGATCGGCGAGAATGAAGAGAACATTGCATGGGAATACCTTCTTCGTGCCCGGCAGGATCTCGAAAAGAGCGGGCTGAAACAGCCCGATCCCTCCTCGAATCCTCCGAAGAAAAATACAAAAGCGTGGTATGCATACATGGCATATGAGGCGATGTATGCGGCAGAAGGCTCCGATTGGTTCTGGTGGTACGGAGATGACCAGTCGGCACCCGCCGGGGATAAACCCTTCGACGTCGCATTCAGAACACACCTGAACAATGTCTACAAATTTGCAAACCAGGCGGGAGCAAAAATCACGTCGCCCGGTTTTGCGCCGATTATCGTTGATGAACGGGGCGGGGGACAGGGAGTTATGGCTCAGAGCCGTACAGAAACGCAGAGGGTTCTGTTTACTGTGGATGCGTTCAAGGAACGGGTCACCGAAGCGATCTACATCGTCGGAAACGTGGGTGCCCTGGGGGAATGGACCCCGAATCTCGTTCGTATGTATGATGATGGGACAAACGGCGACAAGGTCGCAAACGACGGGATTTGGTCTGCTGAGCTTGAAATTCCCGTAGGTATTCAAATACAATACAAATTTACAAACAGCGGGAAGCGTGGCTCGTGGGTGCCGGGGGAAGAATTCCCCAACGAACACCGGACGATGACGCTTAAAGCGTCATCCCGTGAAGTCATCACCATCAAGGATACATTCGGAAAAAAATAGGCCATGGCGAAGGCGTACAAACCCGTGAGCGCATTGGAGGTGTTGGAGGAAGTTCTCAAGAAGAAGAAACGGGAATCTGCAAGAAAGAAATTCAACTATACTGTCCCGTCCCTCTGGACTCAGGAAAAAGGATCGCCGAAGCGGATCAAGGTGAATCCTTTCGAATACTATCTCGACGCTGTGCTTGCTGCGAAGCGTGCAAAGACTGCCTCAAAGCCGAAGGCATCGGGGGGAGAGTGGAGCAAGGACGCCGTTATTTACAATATGTTTGTGAGAACGACAACGGCGTTTGACCATAACAACAACGGAAAACTCGATCTTCCTGTAAATGGCGAGGGTTTCCGGGAAACCGGCACATTTCTGAAGAGTATTGCGCTTCTCCCGTATATCAAGAGGCTGGGAGCGAACACGATCCACCTGCTTCCCATAACAGCCATTGGTCACGACGGCAATAAAGGAACTCTTGGTTCCCCATACGCCATCCGGAATCCCTATGAGCTTGACGAGAACCAGTCCGAGCCGGCGCTCGGCCTCGATGCAAAAACGGAATTCAAAGCATTTGTAGAAGCTGCACACCGCATGGGTTTCAGGGTGGTTGTAGAGTTTGTATTCAGGACTGCAGCGAAGGACTCGGATTGGGTGAAGGAACACCCTGAGTGGATGTACTGGATCAGGGAAGAGATCCAATTGCGTGATCCATCCCACCTTGATGAGTCACGATACGGCTCGCCAATCTTCTCCCGGGAAGAACTCGAGCACATACATCATCAAGTGCGTGAACACCGTTTCGATAACCTGATTCCGCCGCATGAGATCTACAGAAAATTTTTCACGCCGCCACCCCATCCTGAGTTTGTAAAAAAGGAGGATGGCAGATACATCGGCACGCTCCCCGACGGGCAGCGGGTGAAAATTCCGGGAGCGTTTGCCGACTGGCCGCCGGATGACAATCAGCCGCCGTGGGGTGATGTAACCTATCTTCGGATGTACGAGCATCATGATTTCAACTACATTGCGTACAACACAATTCGCATGTATGATGCCCGTCTTGCACAAACGCCTCATATCAACAGGCCATTGTGGGACAGAATTGTTGGCATCATTCCGTATTACCAACGGGAGTTCAGCATTGACGGTGTCATGATCGATATGGGCCACGCTCTGCCAATGCAATTGAAACAGGAAATGGTCTCCACCGCCCGCAAGAACGATCCTGACTTTGCTTTCTGGGATGAGAACTTTGCCATCACGCACCGGAGCAGGGAAGAGGGGTACAACGCCGTCTTCGGGTTTCTATGGGTGGATGAACACCATCCATCACGCATGCGACAGTTCATCAGGCGTGCGGCAGGCGAGGGGTTTCCGATTCCATTTTTCGCAACGCCCGAAAGTCATAATACGCCGCGTGCCGCTGCGCGACCAGGCGGACTTGAATACGCACGTTGGGCGATTGTCTTCAATGCATTTCTTCCGGGCATTCCTTTCATTCACTCGGGATATGAATTGTGCGAGACTTATCCCATCAATACAGGTCTCGACTTCTCAAGTGATGAATTGAAGCTTCTTCCGTCAGAAAAGCTCCCCTTGTTCAGTGAGTATGCATATAACTGGCTGAACAAGGCGCAGATGACTACATGGGTCAAGAAGGTTCTTGCCCTCAGAAAGAAGTACAAGGATATTGTTGCTAATCCCGACTCGCTCACGTTCAAAGTACTGGAAAGTGAAAACGACAGAATCCTTGCGTATGCCCGCGAGGCCGACAGGGGAAGCAAGCGGATTGCAGTTGTGACAAACACTGACTATGTTTCTCAACAAGAAGTGGCGTTCAGACTGGACACCAACAAGAGAGCCGTTGCCGACCTTCTCTCGGCACGTAAATTTGCCATCAAGGACAACCGTCTGGCCGTTAAACTGCAACCGGGACAGTGTATCATTTTTGAATTCTGAGTTTTCATGAGCAGATCCCTGCCGTTTTTCCTCGTATTCCTCGCCGTGATGGCCGGCTGCAAACAGCCGCAGAATCCGAATCATGTCATCATCTGGCACCAGATGCGTGTTGATGAAAGGGTCATCCTTGAGGCGCAGCTCAAACGCTTTATGGAAGCCAACCCCGGAGTAACAGCCGAAGCGATCTATAAGGAGACCGAAGAACTACGCTCAGGCTTCATCGTCGCTGCGATAGCAGGCCAGGGGCCCGACCTCGTGTACGGGCCGTCAGATCAGGTGGGACCCTTCGAAGTGATGGAGATTATCGAACCCCTCGATTCATTGTTCGAGCAGGAATACCTCGACAAGTTCATCCCGAAGGGACTGACGTACTACAAGGGGAAATTGTATCAGATTGCTGATAAGCTCGGCAATCATCTCACACTCGTCTATAACAAGGATATCATTACAACTCCCCCCCAGACTGACGAGGAACTGATTGCCCTGGGGAAGCAGCTGACAGTCGACAAGAATAATGATGGGAGGATTGATCAATACGGACTCTGTTGGAATTATACGGAGCCGTTCTTTTTCATTCCCTTCATGACCGGCTTCGGTGGATGGGTTATGACGGATGAGGGTGTCCCGACACTCGACTCACCGGGTACAATTCAAGGTTTGAAGTTCATCAGGGACTTGCGTGACAAGCACAAGATTATTCCCGGAGAGGCGGATTACAACATCGCTGATGCTTTGTTCAAGGATGGGAAAAGTGCCATGATCATCAACGGTGACTGGTCATGGGCAGGCTACATGAAAGCTGGCATCAATATCGGCGTTGCGCCATTGCCGAAAATCATGAGCACGGGTCTCTGGTGCGCTCCGATGATTTCGCCGAAGGGATACTCATTGAATGCCAATGTTGCGCGGGAGAAGCGGCCACTTGTAGTCAAACTGTTGCGTTTCTTGATGGAACCCGAGCAACAGTTTGAAACGGCGAAGGCCCTCTTTACTATGCCGACAAGGGTTGAAGTCGTTCAATCCGCATTCGTGCAGAACGACGATATTCTTCGGAACTCCGCATTACAGATTGAACGTGGACGCCCGATGCCCGTCGTTCCTGAACTGCGGGCAATCTGGGATTCAATGAGGCCGGCATATCAGGCGGTGTTGGGTGGTGCAAAAACGCCGGAAGTTGCTGCAAAAGACATGCAGGCTCTGGCCATACGGAAAATAAAAGAACTGAACGAGTAGGCTCACTCATGAATCGCTTCCAGCACAAGCTCTTCATTGCCTTCTTTGTAATACCCTCATTCTTGATCCTTTTTGCGGTCGTCTTCTATCCGTTTGTGTATAACGTGGTCATCTCGTTTTCGAACATGAGCCTGACCCGCATCAAGGATTGGTCGATCATCGGTCCCCAGCAATATATCAAGGTATTTACTGAGCCGACCCAGCCCGATTTCTACACTGTCTTCTTCAAAACGATTATCTGGACGGTGGTGAATCTCACGTTTCATGTCGTGATAGGCGTATTTCTGGCGCTCATCATCAACCAGAAGGAGATAAAGGGGAAACCTGTTTTTCGCACGCTTCTGATACTCCCGTGGGCGATTCCCCAGTATATCGTTGCATTAACCTGGCGCGGAATGTTCAACTATGAATACGGTTCGCTGAATCTGATTTTGACGAAGTACCTCAGTCTTCCTGCGGTTGAGTGGCTGAAGAGTCCGACGGAGGCGTTCATTGCGTGTATTCTGACAAACGTGTGGCTCGGGTTCCCATTCATGATGGTGATTGCTCTCGGCGCGCTGCAGAGCATTCCGGGTGAGTTGTACGAGGCAGCAGACATTGACGGGGCTTCGTGGTGGCACAAGCTCTGGCAGATCACGATCCCTCTCATCCGCCCCGTGATGATCCCCGCGATTACACTTGGAACCGTTTGGACGTTCAATAACTTGAACATTGTCTGGCTTGTGAGTAACGCCGGCGAGCCATCGGATCAAACTCATATCCTCGTATCGTTCGTCTACAAGGCAGCGTTCAACTTGTACCGGTACGGGTACGCTGCGGCGCTATCAATGGTGATATTTGTGATCCTGCTTGTGTTCAGTCTTGTCTTCATGCGGAAGACGAGGGCAACGGAAGCCGCTTACTAGTTCTGGAGATGAAACAAATGAGTGCAAGAGCAAAGAAAATTCTGAGAGTTGCGGCGAGCTATCTTGTCCTGCTGCTCTTTTGTGTGATTTCACTCTACCCGATATCGCAGGTAGTCACGATTTCGCTTCGCCCCTCGGACAGGCTGCTTTCGACTTCTCTGGAGATCATCCCCGAGAATGCGACGTTTGACAACTACGTGCGGCTGTTCACAGATCAACCCTTTCTGCTCTGGATGTGGAACAGCATCCTCGTTTCGGCTGTCGTCACTCTAACGGGGGTTGTGCTGGCATCGATGACGGGGTACGCGTTTTCCCGCTATCAGTTTATCGGAAAGAAGTTCGGTTTGCTAAGCCTGTTGACAACACAGATGTTTCCGGCAACAATGTTGTTGCTGCCACTCTACATCATGCTCATCAAGCTGGGATTGATCAATACGTACCTTGGGGTAATCATCATTTATTCCGCAACGGCGTTGCCGTTCACAATATGGACGATGAAGGGGTATTACGATACGATTCCGACCTCTTTGGAAGAAGCGGCCCGCATCGACGGGTGCAACCAATTCCAGGCATTCTACAAAGTGATTCTCCCTCTCGCGGCCCCTGCATTGGTGATCACAGCGCTCTTCTCGTTTATGACGGCATGGGCCGAGTATATCGTTGCCGCGCAGATCCTTCAAGACTCAAAACTGTGGACCTTGCCACTCGGACTGAAGTCCTTCGAGTCCAACATGAGCACAGAGTGGGGACTCTACGGTGCTTCATCACTGATAGTTACAGTGCCGGTTGTGGTGCTTTTCCTCGCGTTGAGCAAGTACCTTGTTTCCGGGTTGACACTTGGCAGTGTAAAGGGCTAGGGCCGCCCGCCGATCAACAATTCGTCGTAGACGTTCGAGGCATCGGGTGAGAATTTTCCGCCGCCATTCCACTCACTCCGCTCCTTATTCACACTGCGGAACTCACCCAATCCAGCCCCACCATGATCATCCTGTCCCCCTACGAGGATAGTCCAATTCCATTCCGAAGAGAGGTCGCCTCCGAGAAAGCGGAGGGGGATTGCAAATGATATCGTTCCCGATGACGCGTCTCCAAGAGGGTCAGAGACGTCTTCGGGCGAGGGGACATACGCACAAAGAATCTTACCGGCATCGTCTTCGACTTGAACACCACCACCAATCAGAATTAGGCGTTCGAAGCCCTTTCCGTCTGCCAAGTGGTAATTTGAGTTATGGCCAACCGACTGCTTGCCCATTCCGCTTTTTCCATCCTTATCTATAGCAATGGCTACGTACGTTAGTTGGAAACCATACTCGGGATGCCAGCCCGGGTTTGATAAAGCCTTGAACTTCAAACGGAAGTAAGCGAGAGAATCCCCCTTAAGGACAGAGAACGATGCAATGTCCAATGCTCCCGGCACAAAGGCAGGATTGGCAGGATAGGTAAATCTCCCAGCAGATGCTCCCAAACCTCTGTCATCACCGATAGAATCGATGGCGGAAACAACGGTTGTAATAACGGGCGACGACTTTGCCTTCAGTACGGCATGCGGGATGAGAGGGTGATCAGGCCCTCTCAAAGATTTAAGCTTAGGCTTAAGAAAAGGCTGGGCGAGCTTCGTGTTTACCAAGAATTCATGCCCGAGGAGTCTACGAGATGTATGCTTGATCAAAATAGCGTTAACCTCTTGATTTATAATAGGTTGGCCTTCGTAAGAAAAAGTGGCTAAGATTCTCTTTCCCGGAGGCAGGGTGAGTTCGTATGTGTGCTCAAACCCGGAATGCGGGTCAAGAAGAATCACTTTGGCCGTTCCACCTTTTCGAAGATTGGATCCATCGATACTGACTTGCATAGAGCTATTCTGCCGCAGATATTCTATAGGAAGTGCTCTTCCGTTAAGATTGATGTTTGCCCTGACCCGCGTTACACCTTTCGGGAGCCGTGGGCGGAGCACGAGATGATGTCGGAGTAGGCTTGGTCGTGCTCCCAAGTAATCATCGTAGAAATTTCTTATAAATTCGGCAAGGTTCCATGCTTGTGAGAATGTGCCGGACAGTCTTGGTTCGTTTTCTCCCTGTCTGGCAATGGCATCAAGCAGCTCGGACTGTGTCCCAACGGCACCGCGTTCGAGGATTTGATACACTGTGTTGGATGTTACTTGCCATGCGAGATCTTCACGTCCAAAGTAACACAGTTCGGATATGAGGGCGCCCTGCACCCACGTCCAGACAATGCCGTTATGGTATGCTGCATCTTTGGGATAGAGAGGCTCAAACTGATGGAAGGGATGAAAGTTCTCATCGTCCTGAGAAAGGGAAGCGACACCATATTTATATGTCAGTGATTCCGCCACAGTCGCAGTAATTGCCGCTCGTGTCAGTTCATCGAGGAGGAAGGATGTGAATATCTGGTTCGGTCGTAGTTGCCCGTCCGCTGAGCCGTCCGTGTTAAGGTGATCAATCACCCGATTGCCACGCACAAAGAAGGTGGGGAAGTTCCTTCGCAGCTTGTCTAGTGTGGTATTCCATCGATGGGAGGAGAGTGCATCGCCGAGTTCACTTGCAAACCAGACACCCGCCTCAAGTTGCTGTGCCCAGAGTGCCTGAATGTCATTTGCTCTGTTTCCCCGTGGACTCCACGGTCCATTAGGCCCTACTGCATCCATCCACGTTTCAGCGTCGGCGTGTGTGAGGAATCCGAGCGAATCTGTGTGATACTTGAGGGCTCCCTCGATGGAGCGCAGGATGACGGGATAGACTTCCTTGATAAACGATGTGTCCCCGGAGCGTTCAATGTACTCCTTCGCCATCATCACAAAGCGGGGCGTACCGTCGGCAGTATTGTAAGCCTTGTCCGTCGTGGTGACAATGTTAGGAATCCTACCCCAGTCAGTCGAAAGTGAATCACGCTGCTGGAACGTTGCAAAGCTCCGGAGAATACTACGTGCCTCCATGAAATGTCCTTGCACAAGTGTTGCGCCCGGAAGCGAGATGAACGTATCCCGACCCCAGTAATTGTTGAACCATGGTAGTCCGGCAAAGATCCCTTTCGTCACTTGATTCATGACCAGCGCATCAAGCGAGATCTTTGCCCATGCCAGCGCCTTGTCGAACCGCGCATTGTCTGATTCGACAAATGTTTGATTCAAGAGCCTTTCCATTCGTTCACGGCGGCGCTGCGCAATCTGCTGCGCGTTCGCCTGATAGTAACGCGCCGTGAAGATGGCCTCCTCCTTAGAGTCGCCGACTGCAAAGAAAAAACGGTGAACTCTGATTCCTGACGAGGAAAGGTTCACGGGTGAAAAAGATCCTTTGTCCACCACTTTTTGACTCGTGGGGAGGATGCCTTTTCCATGAATGCCGAGCCATACAGGATAGTTGTGTTGTGGGGTTCTCAGGAGATGGTTCTTTCTCGCTACGAGGGCAATCTCGGACTTGAGCTCGAGAGTAAAGTTATCCGGAGAGCGTGCGTTGGAGAAAAACGGAGAGATAATGACGGTTGATGGCCGCGGGGTGATGACGGTAACAGAGAATGCAGCGAGACTGTCCGCCAGGCGGAGTTCTTCGACGATTCCACCCGGATAGGTTCTTCGGAGGAAATCTGGGAAGACTGTTGCCAGCGCCATGGCTCTATTAAGGGTCATTCCGTTTACACGTATCTCATAGTCGTCCAGAAACTCGTGTCCGAAGACGTTGAAACCTCGCCAGCTTGTTTTGTTGGAAGAGTTGGTTTCTCCGTAATAAAACGCTGTTTCTTTGTTGGTGTAGGAGTATTCTCGCGAAGCCCCCGCAACGTTAATAGCAAGACTATCGAGCGATGTTTGGCTCGCAGAGGAAGTTGCAATGCTGCAGATAATGACTGTACACCAGAAGAGCCGGTTCCTCATTTCTTACCCCAAAAATGTAGAAGTATATCATCAATTCGGGCGCGCCAGTTCACCCAATTGTGTCCCTCGGGATATTCACGGTAGAACACATCATAGCCCTTTCGTCGAAGAACATCATACATTTTAGAGGCGTGTTCCTGTGCATCCCTGATAGTTCCCGTGTCGATGTAGAAACGAACGGGACTGCTGTCTGCAGAATCTACCAGCGAGATAATCGAAGCATTTCTCCACCAGTACGAAGGTGATTGTGCAGCGCAGAGCCCGAACACGTCGGGATGAGTGAACGCTGCATAAGTCGCGACAAGTCCTCCAAGCGAAGCACCCATGATGCCTGTTTGTTCAGGGCGCTTGTCTATCCGGTACTTTCGCATGACGCGCTCACGTACTTCCGTTATCATGAAATTCACGAACGTGTCGTTCATCGTGTAGTCGAACATCCGCTTGCTTGTTGAAGCGTCCTTGACATCCGTGCGGGGGTCAACGAATACGGCGATGACAGGCTCAATACGACCGTCGGCGATGAGGTTATCAAGAATGTTGGGCATGAGCGCCAGTGTCATATATTCGCCACCATCCGTAACAAACATAACCGGATATCGCTTGCGGGAGAGTTTCTTGTATTCGGCAGGGAGATAGACGAAGACCGGATGGCTCCGCTTCAGAAGTTTGCTCGCAATCAATATCGAGTCGATGCGCCCGTGACGGATATCGTCTC
>CAZBWR010000103.1:0-10235 GCA_964495695.1 uncultured Chitinophagales bacterium
CCCGAGGTGCAGAGGTTATTGATGCTCATGTGCGGGGAGCAACCCAACATTTCAGGGTGGAGTACCGCCTGAAGCACGCATCCGGTGTTTGGCGATTGATTCTTGATAGGGGGAAGTGTTTCCCTGATGCTGAGGGTGGTTTTTGTCATATGATCGGCACCATAACGGATGTGACTGTACGGTACGACATGGAGGAGCGTCTCAGGTCTGCATTGCAGCAACTTCAGGTGATCATCGAATCGTCACCATTGGCAATTGTTGCCACTGATCCCGAATTCAATGTCACGCTCTGGAACAGAGCTGCTGAGAAGCTATTCGGATGGAGTTCGGAGGAAATTCTGCGGAAGAGAATACCGGTTGTTCCGCTCGAGAAGGAACAGGAGCTTCTCGATCTTAGCGCACAAGCGGCAAAGGGCGAGCTGGTGCAAGGGAGAGAAGTCGAGCGTCAAGACAAGACCGGCAGGAGAATCTTCCTTCGTCTTTCGAAAGCACCCCTATACGGCAGAGGCGACGTTGTTGAAGGATTCTTGCGCATCTATGAGGATGTCAGTGAGATGAGGAAGCAGCAGGAACAACTGCGAGTCATGATTCAGGCGGTTGAGCAAAGCCCCGCCATGCTGCTGTTGACTGACGTAGACGGGAACATAGAGTATGCAAATCCGAGCCTCCTCAAAACAACCGGTTATTCCTACCCCGAGTTGATCGGGAGGAATCCACGGATACTGCAGTCAGGAAAGACGGAACGGCACGTGTACGAGGAGATGTGGCGAACCGTCAGCAGTGGCATGCCGTGGCAAGGGGAATTCTGCAACAAACGGAAAAATGGCGAGGAGTATTGGGAAAGCGTGTTCATATCCCCGGTAAAGGGGAGTGATGGAAAGACACGACATTACCTGGCGATCAAGGAAGACATCACAACTGAGCGTCAAGCAAAGGTCGAACTTCGGAGTCTTGAACTCCAGTTGCGCCAGTCCCAGAAAATGGAATCGCTGGGAACGCTTGCAAGCGGCATAGCCCATGATTTTAACAATATCCTGGGGATTATTCTCGGCAATGTATCACTGCTCGAAACTCTCGATGACAGGGCTGCGATTCAAAAGAGCATTGATTCAGTTATCACCTCTGTTGAACGCGGCGCCGGTCTTGTAAAGCAGATCTTGACCTTTGCCAGAAAAACCGAAGTGGAACTAAGTCCCGTGCACATGAATGCCACGTTGACCGAGATGGCGTCATTGCTTCGCAGCACTTTTCCGCAGAGCGTGGAAATACGGCTCATGTTAGAAAACAATCTACCGGTGTTGACGCTCGATGGTACCCAGTTCCATCAGGCTCTGCTGAACCTGTGCGTGAATGCTCGGGACGCAGTTTTGGGGAAGGTTGAAAGCGGTGGTTATGGCTCGATTACCTTGGAGAGCGCACTTATCTCTCGCCAGGATATTCTGGAGCGTTTTCCCGCTACCACTGCAGGAAAATACGTCCGTGTTACGGTCCGCGATACCGGCATGGGCATTTCTGATGAGGTCCGGTTACGCATGTTCGATCCGTTCTATACAACAAAACCGGCCGGAAAGGGGACCGGTCTGGGTTTGGCGGTTGTGTACGGCGTGGTAAAGAGTCATGATGCATTCATCGACCTCGAAAGTGAGGTCGGAAAGGGGGCAGCATTTATGATGTATTTTCCGGCTACTGACGGTCTGGAAACGAAGGTTCAAGGTCAGGTCAGGCACGGCGGGGGCACGCTGAGGGGCACGGAGACCATTCTACTGGTCGAAGATGAGGATCTTTTGCGTACCACATTCTCAAAACTGCTTGAGGGACAAGGATATACGGTATTGGTCGCGGAAGACGGACTTCAGGGATTGAAGGTTTTTGCCGATAATAAGGATAGGATAAGTTTGGTCATTTCGGATATGAGTATGCCGAATATGGGAGGGCTCGATCTGCTGACTCACATAAAGAAGGATCACGCCGCGACCGGCTTCATCCTCTCAAGTGGCTTCATCGGTCTGGACGAGCGGGCGGCTTTGTATGAAGCCGGAGCGAACGAGGTTATGCAGAAACCATATCAGTTTATTGATCTCCTCACCAAAATCAGACGCGTGCTGGAAACCGACGGAAGCGGGACAGCCAAACATGCTTAGCAGAACGTACCAACAATCGAAGGAAAGGAATTCATGGGGGCGCTAATCGTTATTGCTGAAGATGAACCGGAACAGTTGGAAATCGTCCTTGCACCGCTTGAGCGCGCAGGCTATTCAACAGTAGCAGTCCAGAACGGGAAAGAGGCGTTCGACGTCATACGCTCAACGTCTCCGGACCTTGCAATTCTGGATTGGAATATGCCCGGGATGACCGGACCTGAGATCATTCGCGAGTTGCGCAGCCATCACGACACTGCGGATATCTACCTGATTCTTCTCACGGGCATGGCTGATGAGCAATCACGCATCGAAGGCATCGAGGCGGGGGCCGACGATTATCTGACAAAGCCGTTCCGCTCGCGTGAACTCCTGGCGCGGGTCAGCATTGGTATGCGTATCCGGCAATCTATCAAGACACTCACTGATGAAGTGAATGTGTTGCACCGCGCCGTCGACCAAAGTCCCGCATCCATTGTCATTACCGATACCTCTGGAACAATTCAGTACGTGAACAGAAAGTTCTGTGAGGTCACGGGATATTCCATCGAGGAAGCCGCCGGCAAAACTCCACGCATTCTGAAATCCGGCGAGAAGACCCCCTCTGAGTACGAGGCGCTATGGACAACCATCACCACGGGGAAAGAGTGGAAAGGAAGGTTCCATAACAAGCGAAAATCGGGTGACTTTTTTTGGGAGCAAGCTCTGATTTGTCCCATCAAGAACGACAGGGGCGAGATCACTCATTTTCTTGCGATCAAGGAAGATATTACGGAGCGCGTTGCGCAGGAAGAAATCAAATGGAAGCTGGAGGAAGAGTTGCGCAAGCGCAATGCCGAACTTGAGAAGATGGTTGCCGATCTCAAGCTGATGCAGAACTCCCTCGTTCAGTCGGAAAAGATGGCCTCCGTCGGACAACTGACAGCGGGTATAGCGCATGAGATAAATAACCCGCTTGCGTTCGTTTCCAGTAACCTCAACCGTATTCAGGAGTACTTTGCCGATATCGTAGAACTTCTGGCGAAGTGGCGCGCGCTGAGCAACTCACTTCAGGCAACTCCGGAGGGGGCGGCACAGCTCAAGGAAATCAACGAGTATGCTGAACAAATAGATCTCCCCTTCTTGCTCGAAGATTTTCCCCGTATGATGGAGAGCATTCATGAAGGGGCCGGTAGAATCAAGAAGATCGTCGAGGGTCTGCGCGGTTTTGCCCACATGTCGCAGGACGACGTCAACCAGGTACAACTCAACAACGCTATCGACGACACCCTCTTGATTGTGTGGAACGAGTTGAAGTACAAGGCTGATTTGAAAAAGGAACTCGACGAGTTGCCGCCGGTAACATGCAATGCCGGTGAGATTAAGCAGGTCATTGTCAATCTGCTGGTGAATGCTGCGCACGCCATTGTCGATCGCGGCACGATCACAATTTCCACCCGGGCGGATGAAAAATACGTGTACCTGTCTATAGGTGATACGGGTTCGGGCATAGCCCCTGAGAATCTCCGCCGCATCTTTGACCCGTTTTTCACCACGAAGCCTGTGGGTAAGGGAACCGGCTTGGGGTTGTGGATTTCATCATCAATTGTCCAAAAACACGGTGGAACGATCTCTGTCAACAGTGAACTGGGCAAGGGAACCACGTTTACTGTGAAACTACCTATCACACAGGAAGAAATTCAAGTCTCAAAAGAGCAATAAGTGAGCATTCCAGGGCGGATGTGGTTTCCCTCATCCGCCCTGTGTTGTTTTGGGCAAATAAAGTCACTTCTAGCCTTCCACGTAGTTCCATTCCATAGCCACCCATAACCTGCCGATACGCATTTGCAATTGTATTTGACGGTGTGCTTTGGTACATTCATCATAGCACGCGCCTATACCGCTGAATCTCCCATCTACAGGAATCCTCATGAGTACAAACAGAGAACCGGCTGACCGTCCTGAGCACCTTGATCAGATCCGCGATATCATCCTCGGTCCGCAGAAGAAAGAGGTTGACACGCGGCTGGCAATGTTGGAAGACCGGGTGAAGGAAATGGAAGACTCTCTTTCGCGCGCAATCCGTGAAACCTCTGATGCGATTATGCGCCGGCTGGAGGAGGCGATTGCTTCTCTCGAGGCAAGGCTTGCCGGCCAGGGAAGTCAGGCAGAGGCTGATCGCGCCGCGACACGTGAATTGGTTCACGAGCTTGAGTCGCGGGTGATGAATACACTTCAGCAAAATGTTCTTTCGGTATCAAAGAACCTGGGTGCACTTGAGAGCTCCACGAAAGCTGATACTGCAAAATTGCAGCAGGACCTGAATGTGTCAAAAGAACAATTGTATGCAGACCTTGACGCCCGACTTGCCGAGCTTGCAGATTCCCGAGTGGAGCGCGAAGGACTTGCCGAGCTTCTTATGGAACTCGGGTCGACATTGAAGTCCGGAAAGCGACAAGCCGAACTGAAGCTCGTAACGAAAAAGCAGTCACACTGAGAATCGTGCCTTATCCTGCCATCGAACCACAAGGGGAAGAGCGGAGAACGGCTGACCTCCAGTCGTTGCGCCGCCTCATCACATCTCCCGCCGAACATGCTATCGAAGAACTCAGGGAATCGCTGGGCCGTATCGACGGCACGCTCCGATCGCCCGGGGAATTGACCACTCTTCTCGTTCCTGTCATAGCAGATGCGTTGCGCAAGAGCGTAGAAGCCGGGAACACCGCTGCCGCTACGGCAATTGCATCGATAGTGGATGAGGCGCTTGCGACCCGTACCGCTGAGGACCGTGCCTCCATAGTCAAGGCACTTGCGCCGAGCGTTGCCGGTGCTCTGAAGAGACGTCACGAACATTTTCCCGAGGAAGTTGCTGAAGAACTTGCGCCGATAATGGGGGCGGCGATACGGGAGCAGGTGAGGCTGCAACGCGATGCAATGGTCGATGCTCTCTATCCGATCATCGGTTCGACCATCTCAAAATACATGGCTGAGGCCATGCGCGAGCTGGTCGATAGTACGAACAGGAAGATTGAACGGACCTTCACAATCAAAGGTCTGATGCGACGGGCAAAGGCGAAGGCGCTCGGCATCTCAGAGGCGGAGTTGCTTCTCCGTGACTCGCTCGGCTACAGTGTTACGGCGGCATTTCTGATTCAAAAGGAATCCGGCATTCTCATCACGCAAGTGCACGGGGGGAGCGGGAGGACATTTGATGCCGATCTCGTATCCGGTATGCTCACTGCCATCAGGAGTTTTGTGAATGATTGGATAGCGCGGTCAGGAGGCGTGTCGGAATTGGATTCGATTGAATACGGCCGGTCACAAATCATGATTGAGGCCGCCGGTCACTGTTATCTCGCAGTTGTTATCGAAGGTGAGCCGACACCGGATTTCGTCAAAACTGTCCGCTCGACACTCGCTGAGATCGTTGCCCGCTGGGACAAACAGATAGCGGCATTCGACGGAGACCCGGTCCAGGTTCCCGAGGGCGTCACTGCCCAACTTGGCAAATTGCTGGACATTACGTTGATCGCTCCGATGCTGAAGAAACCCGGATCGAGCAAGTGGCCACTTGTCATTGCGCTATTGTTGCTCATAGGCCTGCCGCTTGCATGGTATATCTATTACTCTCAACAGAACTCCGCTACAATCCGTAAAGTCTCATCAGCGGTAGCTTCATCGATGCCATTTGACCATTCACCCGTAACAGTCGATGCAAGCGGAAGAGAAATCACCCTCAGCGGCACGCTTCCGAATGAGCTGCTCTTGAGGCGGATCGAAGGAGTAGTTCTCAACGCCGTTCCGGAGGCGAAAGTAGTCAATCATATCACGCTCCGGGAACAGCCAGCACATCCATCGTTGGTAGATGTTGATGTGCAACAGATCGCTGCTGCATTCAACGAGCTTGATGGAGTGAGCTTCGCCTGTGAGTACTCAAAAGGAACTGTGACTCTTGCAGGCGCAGTTGCTGACCCGACTCTAAAAGCAGATATCATCAAGACATACGAGCGACTTCCGGGCATCTCGTTCGTGCAGGACAGACTGATCAATGCTCCATCGATGATTGATCACCGAATTCTCTTCCAGCGTGAAAGCGCTGATATACAAGCTGATCAGGTTCCGGTAGTGGAACACGTTGTCGGCATTATGAACCAGTATCCAGCACTCCGGCTTCGCATCATAGGTCATTTTGATGAAACAGGGCGGAGGGCAATGAATCTCGCATTGTCGACTGCCAGGGCAAATGCTGTGCGGGAGGCTCTGATTGGCTTTGGAATTTCCCCCGACCGCCTCGTGGCTGAAGGAGGGGGTGAACCCGTACCGGGTCTATTGCCGGAAAGCGGTGAAAACAGATGCGTGCGGTTCGAACCTTTTTTCCATGCATCATCTCCTGGGCCGTGATACCTTCACTGTACAAAAAAATATGCCTGCTCGGTGATTTTGCCGTGGGCAAAACAAGCCTCGTCCGCCGCTATGTCGATAACCAGTTTAGCGATCAATACCTCACGACGATTGGTGTCAAGATATCCCGCAAACTTGTGACCCTCGAACGGGAAGGAGGCGACGTGTGCAGGATACAAATGATCCTGTGGGACCTGGAGGGGCGTGAGAATTTTACAGGGGATTCACGGTCCTATCTCAAAGGGGCAAGCGGTGCTGTCGTCGTTGCGGATGTATGCCGGTCAAATACGATGAACAATGTCTCACGGCATGTTGAGGCATTCCTCGCAGAAAATCCCACCGCCCACGTAGTAGTCGCCTGCAACAAAGGAGACCTTCTGTCCGATTCGACAAGTGCTGGGCTGTCAGAAATCAACAATGCAGGCGTTCTGCACACCCTTATCACATCGGCAAGGGAAGGGACCGGCGTGAATGAACTGTTCACGATGCTCGGACGGGAAATGGCAAGGACTGCATGAGCGTGAAGCTTTCCGACATGATCACCGGAAGGGAATCAGTCGAGTACATAGTTCTCGACCGCAATCTTCTGCTCATCGACTCTTCAGCAGGTGCCGGACGTTTTGCTGCCGATGGTGAGCTGGTTGATCGTGGCGAAGACATACGTGCTGTCTTTCCCGAGATGACCGGTACTGAAGATAGTGTCCGCAAGATAATCGAAGGCGAGGTCAACGAGTGGAGCATCCGGAACGTATCCCGTACGGGAGGTGATTCCGATCTGACGTTCGATATCGCACTCCGGGCATGCCCCCCTCCATGGGAGGAAAGTGTTGTCCTTCTCCTTTCCGATGTGACCACACGTTCGCAACATGAGCAAGCCCTTCTTCAGCAAACCAATGAATCGGCTCTTCTGCTTCAGACTGTCACCGCAACCCGGAATTTTCTCGATCATGTTTTCAACGCTCTTGCGGACGGGCTCTGCGTTATCAATCCCGTCGGGGTGATACGGATAGCAAATGACGCGGCGAGCGCGCTTTTCGGATATCATCCCGGCGAACTCATCGGGATGAACATTACGAGCGTATTGCCGGCCATTCCCGGCGAGAGCTACAAAGCAAACGTGCGTAACGCCGAAACAACTGCAAAAAGCAAACAGGGCAAACTGCTGCCTGTCGGACTCTCAGCGACTTTCGTTCCCGAAAATGAGACCTTTCCCGCCATGGCCATTCTACTTTTGCGCGACTTGCGGACACAGAAAGAGGCGGAGCGTGAGATCAGCAGGCTCAAGGCGGAGCGCAGCTACTTGCTTGAGGAAGTCGACGACGCCCTCCACTTTCACGGCATTGTCGGAGCTTCCGCAGCAATGAAGGCCGTGTTCCGGCAAATTGAGCAGGTGGCAAAAACAGATTCGACTGTACTATTGTTGGGTGAAACCGGAACGGGCAAGGAACTGGTTGCTCGTGCAATCCACACGCTGAGCGGCCGGAGCGACCGCTTGCTTGTAAAAGTGAACTGTGCCGTATTCCAGAGCACCGTTGTAGAGAGCGAACTGTTTGGACACGAAAAGGGGGCTTTTACCGGCGCTACTGCGCGACGGATAGGACGTTTCGAGTTTGCTAATGGGGGCTCGCTCCTTCTCGATGAGGTCGGCGAGTTGCCGCCCGAAACCCAGGTGAAGTTGCTGCGCGTGTTGCAGGAGAGGGAGTTCGAGCGCGTTGGTGGCAGTGAACCGGTGAAAGTTGATGTGCGGGTGATTGCTGCAACGAACAGGGATCTCGAAGAGGCTGTGAGTGCGGGGACATTCCGTGATGATTTGTATTTCAGAATCAACGTCTTTCCGATACGGATTCCCCCTCTTCGCGAGAGAAAAGAAGATATCCCGCTTCTTGCGAAGCACTTCCTTGTCGTGTTTACTCAACGGATGAACAAACGTATTTCGAAGATCTCCACCCGCGCAATGAATGCGCTCATGCGGTACGATTGGCCCGGCAACGTGCGTGAACTCTCCTCCGTCATCGAGCGTGCGGTTATTCTTTGCAATGAGAACGAACTCAAGGATGTCGCAATCACCCCTCCTAAAACGAGAAAGGCCCACGGTTCGTTGAAGGCAGCAGAGCGCGAGCACATTCTTGCGGCGCTCAAAAGCTGCAGTGGCCAAATTGAGGGCGATATGGGTGCCGCTGCCCGTCTCGGCATCAATCCCTCAACACTCCGCAGTCGGATGAAGCGTCTCGGTATCCATCGCCCCTACAGATAAATTGCCCTCTCAAGGCTCAACTCTCACCATCTGCCCCCATTTTAACCCGTGACATATCGTGGTGGCCGTGATATTTCACGGGCGTTTTCACTTCGATGAGCCTTCTGTGTCCGGCTTTCGATTTTCATAACGTCATAATTAATAACATGTTACGGCTGCTTTTCCATGTTTTCTGAATCGTGGCACGGAAATGGAATTACATATGGTGAACGTGAGGGAGATAGGCCCTCACAGTGCGTGGGTGGAATGTGCGGACAATCTCAAGCATCTTGCTCGCTGCGTTCTCCGGTGGTTGACGGGTTCGACCCTGGGAAATGTCAATACCGTGACCGAAGATAGGCCCGGAAGAAAGTATGTGGGCAAGATGTCTTATTTCGAAAACGAAGATTTGTGTTTTCGTACATCAATATCAAATATTTATACAGGAGTAACTATATGGCTGCACGATATGAATTGAAAAAGATTGCGTCGGGGAAGTTCCTCTTCAATTTGAAAGCGGCGAACGGCCAGGTGATTCTCACCAGTCAAGCGTATGAGGACAAAGGCGGCGCAATGAACGGCATTGAGAGTGTGCGGCGGAATGCAAATAGCGCAACGAATTTCGATCGCAAGGTCGCAACCAACGGACAGCCCTTTTTCACATTGAAGGCAGGCAACTCCGAAGTTATCGGCAAGAGCGAGTTGTATTCGTCCGCTTCGGCAATGAACAACGGAATTGCCTCAGTGATGCGCAACGCTCCGGAGGCGATCATCGCCGATATCAGCTGACAAAGATTTGATTTTTTAGGAAGGCCGCCTGTCCGGAAGGTACCCCCGCTGAATGGACCATGTCAGCAGCATCCGGGCCGGCGGTTTTGCATATCCCCGGCCAACCTTCTACCGTAGCCCATCGCTGTCCCGCTAGTACTTGAGCTTCGCCCCCCGTTCCATTATCTTGTGCAGTAGCTAATTGTCCCTCTGTTCCGGATTCCTTTCACGATCCAAGGAGTCTCACAAGGAAGATCGGGCCATTGTGTTGACTGTTTCGCTTTGTGGACAGATGATACCGGAGCGAATGACCCTGCGCGATACAGCCGCGGTAGTGTGTCGGAAGAGGCAGTCAGGCAAACCCCTCCCACAAGGATAATGTTCCTATTGCAGCCATGAACAGCAATCACCAGGTTACTCCGGTTATTGCCAGGGCAGAAGTGTTTCGGGGTCGACAGACAAATCACCGTAATCCCATGAGCAGAATTTTCTGATGAAGCAATCCGGTAATCATCCGGTTCACCGGCGGGAGTTTCTAAAGGTCCTGGCGACATCAGGACTCGGAGCAGCGTTGCTCGGCTGCGGGGGGAGTGTTGCTGCCCCGCGTCCGAGATTTGATATCATCATCAGAAAAGGGTCAGTGCTCGACGGCACGGGGTCTGAGGCATTTGCCGCTGATATCGGTATCCGGGACGGAAAGATTGCCGCTATCGGGA
>CAZBWR010000104.1:0-9852 GCA_964495695.1 uncultured Chitinophagales bacterium
CACGAAGTTCAACAGCTTGAAGAAACTCATCCTGTTGAAGTAACGCCCCGTCACAGCGCCACGCTACACTCCAAAACTCCCCCCGGTTCAGACCCGGGGGGAGTTGTGTTTGTAGTACACCCGCACCTTTGCGCTTCTCAAATCTATTCTCTACTTTATTCCGTACTTTTTTTCCAGGTTCACTGTTCGTTCCGTTCATCAATGAAACCAACATCTCCGCTTCTCCTTCCTGCTTTCCTTGCGACTGTCCTGCTTGCGGGCTGCGGCATGTCATACACAGGGGGCATCAGCAAGACGTATGTCGTGGATGGACCGCCGGACGGAACGCTTCCGGATTCCGTCACGGTTATACCCGGCCCCGAGTACAAAGCGGGGTGGCTTCACTCCGTCTTGTTCGGCAAGCATTATCGTGATTTGTGGACAGCTCCGACGCGTGTTCCGGTTTTGAACATGAACACATTTGCAGGCGGGCTGACCCCGGTTAAACAGGGAGGCGGATATCAGACAAAATCATTACGGTTGAAGGGGGCCGACGGAAGACTGTATGCATTCAGGTCGGCTAACAAGGACCCTAAAAAGGTTCTGCCGCTTGAGTTGCAGGAGACATTTGCCGCCGACGTTGTGCAGGATCAGATCAGTTCATCGAACCCTGCCGGTGTTCTTGTCGTTGATGTGCTGGCCGACGCGCTCGGCGTTTTGCATCCGAAACCGCAGATGGTGCTTCTTCCGGATGATGAACGTCTTGGAGAGTATCGTGAAACGTTTGCCGGAATCCTGGGCATCATTGAAGATTATCCGGCGGACGGACCCGACGGTTCGGCAGGATTTGCCGGCTCGAAGAAAATTGTCAGCACCATCAGCCTGTTCGAGCGTCTGGAAAAGGACAATGACAATGTTGTCAACCCGGAGGCGTTGCTTACAGCGCGTTTGCTCGATATGTTTGTGGGTGACTGGGATCGCCATGTCGATCAGTGGCGATGGGCGCGTTTCGAGGAAGATGCGAGGGATGTGTGGTACCCGATCCCGCGTGACCGCGATCAGGCTTTTGCCCGTTTCGACGGATTGCTGCCGAACATCAGCGCCAAAGCCATCACACAATTCGAACATTTTGACGAAACGATCAACGATATTACGAGCCTGACGTTTTCCGGGAGATTTATAGACAGGCGATTGCTTGTCTCGCTCGACAGGGAGGAGTTCCTCCGTGTGGCGGCGGATGTTCAAATGAAACTGACAGACAACGTTATTGAAGCAGCTGTACGCAGGCTTCCCCTCGAATTCTATACCCTACGCGGAGAGTGGCTTGAGCAAGCGCTTAAGAACCGGAGGCAGGGACTCGTAAAAGCGGCTGAACGCTATTACGAACTGCTCTCGGACTATGTCGACGTACACTTCAGTGACAAAGACGAGTTAGTCAATGTGACGAGGCTGGATGATGAACGTGTCGAGGTGGCAGCCTTTAAGCGCAAGTCTGGAAAAGAACTCTATCGCCGGACGTTCCACTGCGCCGAAACGGAGGAGATCCGCCTCTATCTTCATGGGGGGGATGACAAATGCGTAGTCAAAGGTGATGTTGCCGGGAGCATTACGGTTCGAGTCATAGGTGGAGGAGGTGACGATGAATTCGTTGATGAGTCACGCGTGCGGGGTTGGCTGTGGGGATTTATTCCCTTCATCAAGCAATCCAAGCGGATGACAATGTTCTATGATGACAGAGGAAAGAATGTATTTGCTGCCGGCCCGTCTACGATCGTTGATGAGCGGCCATACGAGCCCCCACCGCCGGGACTTACACAATACTGATATGAAAACAATGAAGCATTTGTTAATAAGTATCGTTACAACCCTCGGGATCGTCGTTGCCGGTTGTTCTTCACGGGAAGGCACCAAGCATGACTCACCCCAAAAAACCCTGACAGTCATTGCCATTGGCGATGCGGGAGATCGCGGGAGCATTCTCCGGGGGAATGCGCGGTACATCAATGATATGCACAACGGGAGTCACGACGCGGGTAAACCTGATGCCATGATCTTTCTCGGGGATAATTTCTACCCGATAGGTCTGAATATTCCGGTGGATGACGTACGATCGACTGTCAAAGCAGTGCTCGGTCCATTCCGTCCCGCGTTCGAAGGACTTGGCCGTTCAAACGTCCATGCAGTTGCGGGAAATCACGACTATTATTCCCGCAATGTAATCGACAAGTCTTTGTTGTTCGGTCTCGTCAACATCATAGCCGGTCCGATAGGTATAAGTGATCGCGGAAATGAGCGGGCTAAGGCGATCGAGTGGTGGACATATTATTACAATATGCCCGCATCTGTTGTCTATCCGATTCGGCCAGGCTCGCCCGACAGTGTTCAGTTTATTCTCTTTGATTCGGCGTTGCCGCTTCGAACCGATCCGTCTACATGGACGCCCGCACTCGACAGCCTTCGTCGGATGGTATCATCATCGGCAGAAAATCCCCGGATTGTCTGGCGGGTCCTTGCCCAGCATCATCCGTGGTATTCGGTTGGAGAGCATGGCGGGTATTCCGTGTGGGATGATGTGGAACGTAAGGTCGCATACCTTCCGAATTGCGATAAAGATTCGAACGTTGTGAACTGGTTCATGAACACGGTTGACCCGGAGGACATCTGCGCAGACAAGTATCAGGCCTTGATTGATTCTCTTCGTTCCGTATTGCATTCGACCGGTGCAAAGGTTCAGTTTACATTAACAGGGCATGATCACTCATTGCAGCTGCTTTCCTATCCGGATGACGATCATGCCTGCGGTGTATGCCCGCGTGTTCACATCGTTTCGGGCGCGGGGGCAAAGACATCCCGTGTCAAATTCCCCTCGCCGCCGAATGAGTTCACTGCATCCCGGCCCGAGAAAAAGGGTGAATCGCATGGCGGCTTTGCGCAGCTCATTTTCGATACTCACCAGGTCCATGTGAGGTTCTACGATGCGTCATCCGGTGACCGCATAGATATGGGGGGAGGGAAGAAGGAGTTCATCATCAGTCAGTCAGGAACATTAGCCCCGTGAGTCTGCTCGTCCGAACAAACCTGCTCTTGATACTTCTAGCGTGCTTGCTGAATCCGACAGCGTCATTCTCGCAGTCAGAGGAAGATGAGGAGAGGGCAAAGTACCAACCTTACCGGGATTATGGAACGGATTGGAGACTGGGTTCGATTTTCGGGATCACTCCCGAGGATGGCGTGCTGGTAGGGCCCGGGGCCATTGTCTATAAATTCGGTTTCCGCACCTTTCCTTATGTCTACCGGATGGAGTTGGTCGGGGGACTTACGCTGAAAACCGGACGATTCAAGCTCATGTATACTGCCGGCTTTCCTGATTTATCCAAGCATGTGGCATTGGATATTCTTGCGTACGCGTCGGAACTTGAGGTGAGGAACTTCTACGGCTTCGGCAATAATACGGTTCGGGACAAGACACTTGAGCGAAACGATTTCTACCGTGTGGCGTCAAGACAGTATTTTGTCCGGCCGGTAGTGAAGTTCAGACTGGGGCAGTTCGCAGGAATCAACCTCGGTGCATCCTTCAAGCACTTCGATATAAGACATAGAACGAACCGATTTCTTACGCGTGCGTACCTGGACTCGTTAGGGCGAAGCAGATCCGTATTGGGGGCCGGAATCGAGTTTCAACTTGCATATATGGATGCTCCGGTCGCAACCCGTAATGGCGTGTATGTTGGCGTTGCGGCATGGAACTACCCCGACCCGTTCAAAAACCACAAGCCCCATCAGCGTTACTCGGCAGATCTTCGTGGGTACATGAGTGCGGGACCGGCAACCCTTGCGCTGCGCGCCGCAGGGGAGAAGCTTGAAGGCGATTTCCCCTTCTACGAATCAGCGTTCCTTGGCGGACCCTCGAGCCTTCGGGGATACAATCTCAACCGCTTTGCCGGTGACGCGTCGGTTGTGGGTATGGCGGAAATGCGTTTCGAACTTGGCAAGTTGAAGCTCATCGTTCCGACAACTGTCGGCGTATTCGTGTTTGGTGAAGCCGGACGCGTTTATGTCAACAACAACTCCCCCGCCGGATGGCACGCGGATGCCGGTGGCGGTCTTTCCCTCGCGCCTGTGGCGCGTGAGATGACGCTCAGTGTCTCTGTGGCTTCCTCAAAAGAAGGCGTGTTCGTCAGCGGTGGATTCGGCTACGCCTTCTGAGAAGGTGGTGATGAACCGGATTTAAGGTGACTTTCTCGGCCCCTCTCTCTATCTTCATTTTCAACACAAGTACCTTCACGAATTACTGGCATCTCACATGATCGGAAAATCCATTCTACCCGAAATCCAATCCCTCATCGCAGGCCGGGACTTCGGCATGCTGAAGGAGATCTTTGAGGATTGGAATCCCGTTGATTTGGCGGAGTTGATTACCGACCTCCCGGAAACAGATCAGGCGGTAATCTTCAGATTGCTGCCACGGCACATTGCAACGGAAACCTTCGAATATCTCGACTTCGAAAGCCAGACAGCTCTCATTCGCGCCATGGGACAGGAAGAGGTCGCGCAGATTCTGAATGACATGGCACCGGATGACCGGACGGCGTTTCTCGAAGATCTGCCGGGTGCGGCAGTCAAGCAACTTGTGCAACTCCTGAGCCCTTCCGAGCGCGTTGTGGCGCAGACTCTGCTCAATTACCCGGAAGAAAGTATCGGCCGTTTGATGACGCCCGATTACATCGCCGTCCGTACACACTGGACCGTGCAAGAAGTGCTTGACTACATCAGGAACAATGGGGCGGACAAGGAAACGCTGAACGTTATTTATATCGTGGATGAGAAGGGGAAACTGATAGATGATCTCCGCATCAGGGAATTTTTGCTGGCCCCGCTCGACAAGAGAGTCAGTGAAATGATGGACGAGAATTTTGTCGCCCTGACGGTGTACGAAGACAGAGAGGCGGCGGTCGAATTGTTTCAACGATATGACAGGATGGCTCTTCCGGTTGTTGATTCCGAGCATCATCTCGTGGGGATTGTGACTGTTGATGATGTGATGGAGGTGGCGGAAGAGGAAACCACGGAAGATATCCAGAAAATCGGAGGCACCCAGGCGTTTGAAGAACCATATTTGGATATTTCGCTTCCGCAGATGATTCGCAAGCGGGCTGGTTGGCTGGTGATTCTGTTCGTCGGCGAAATGTTGACAGCTACGGCGATGGGCTTTTTCGAGGATGAGATTGCGAAGGCCGTTGTGCTTGCGTTGTTCGTACCCCTCATTATTTCGAGTGGGGGAAATACCGGCTCACAGGCAGCGACCTTGATTATCCGGGCGATGGCTTTAGGGGAAGTGAAGCTTCATTCATGGTGGAAGGTGATGAAAAGGGAGATTGTTGCAGGTTTCATGCTTGGTGCGATTCTCGGCACCCTTGGGTTTACACGAATCGCGGGGGCGGGGATATTCTACGGTTCTTACGGCGAGCATTCTGTTCTGCTGGGGCTCACTGTCGGATTCAGCTTGCTCGGCGTGGTGCTTTGGGGCTCGCTGACGGGCTCGATGATGCCGTTGATCCTGAAGCGTTTTGGCGCCGATCCTGCCACCTCCTCTGCGCCCTTTGTTGCGACACTCGTTGACGTGACCGGGCTGGTTATTTATTTCAGCGTGGCATTTCTGATTTTGCGCGGGACGCTGTTGTAGGCCGGTTACTTCGCTTCAGCCACGAGTTTGAAGGGAAGCTCGCTTAGTTCAATCCCTTCATTCTTGTCTCTGAAGTAGTTCAATGCCCAATCACCGGGGAACAGAATCGACAACTGTCCGTGGGAGTCTTCCGCCAGGGCAGCGCCGGTCGGGATGACGAGTGACTTGATCTTTTCCTCCGGAATTTCGGGCGAAAGCCAGCGCAGGAACTTCCATTCCGTCTGTTCCATTCGAGATGGAGCACCGTACTCACTTTCCAATCGGTACTGTACCACTTCGAATTGCAGGGGGCCGACTGCCGCCAGAATAGGGACGCGGGCCCCCGAATTCAGCCGGTAGAATACCTGCACGACACCCTCCTGCGTGAGTTGATCAACGCCGTCACGGAATTTCTTGTAATTCGCCGGGCTTGGATTGTGGAGCATCACAAAATGTTCAGGAGGGAAACGGGGGATCTCATCATACACGATCGTTGGATCCTCGGTAAGAGTATCGCCAATCGTGAATTCGGATTGGCCGATGAAGCCCACAATGTCGCCTGCATATGCCTCGTCAACTGTCTCACGCGATTGACCGAACATCTTTTGTGAGTTCGAAAGACGGACCTTCTTGCCTGTCCGGACGTGCGTAACATACATATCTCGCGCGAATCGTCCCGAGCAAACGCGGAGGAAAGCTATTCTGTCGCGGTGGCGGGGATCCATGTTCGCTTGAATCTTGAAAATGAAGCCGGAAAACGCCTCATGGTCGGGGGATATGAACCGCTCGCCCGAAACATGAGGAGCAGGCGGGGCGGCATGTGCCAGGAATCCATCAAGCAGCAGTTGCACGCCGAAGTTATTGCGTGCGCTGCCGAAGAAGACAGGGGTTATCTTTCCGTTGAGAACGGCCGTGGAATCATACTCCGACCCGGCGATATCGAGCATCTCGATTTCTTCCATAAGGCGCGCATGGGTCTGGTCGCTCAATCGGTCCTTCACTTCCGGATCGTTCAGCGATGCGATTGCCTCGGGTGCCCGGTACATGCCCCCTACGGTCTTTTCGTAGAAGTGGACTTCTTTGGTCTGTCTGTCGTACACGCCGCGGAATTCTTCCCCCGTCCCGAGGGGATAATTCATCGCAAACGCGCCGATGCCAAGTACCTCTTCAAGCTCGTCGATCAATGCGAGGGGGTCAAGAGTCGGGCGGTCACATTTGTTCATGAACGTGAAGATGGGGATGTGCCTCCGGCGGCATACTTCAAACAACTTCTTCGTCTGGCTTTCAATTCCCTTGCCCGCATCAATCACCATAACCACGCCGTCTACGGCGGTCAACACGCGATAGGTGTCCTCGGAGAAATCCTGGTGACCAGGAGTGTCCAGCAGGTTCACTTTATACCCGTCGTACTCGAACTGCAGCACCGTAGAGCTTATCGAAATCCCTCGCTTGCGCTCAAGCTCCATCCAGTCACTGGTGGTTTGTCGTTGCTGCTTCTTTGCAGTTACGGATCCGGCGAGTTGCACAGCACCGCCATACAGCAAGAATTTCTCCGTCAGCGTTGTCTTGCCGGCGTCAGGGTGGGAGATGATTGCGAATGTCCGTCTCTTCTGTATTTCTTCCTTAATACCCATTTAGCGTTCTTGTGATCGACAAATGTACGACATACTACCTTCGCGCCGGTGTTCAGCGGCGGAAAAAGATACGGAAAAACTGCAGGGCTCACAAATGAGAGATTTGTGGGGGGCTCGGAATTCTACATTGAATCAAACGCATTTTTTTACGTACATTGCCTTGCCCTATGATTCACTCATCGATAGTATGACACAATGTTGAAAATCCCCGAACTACTCTCACAGGAACTCTCATTACAGCTGGTCTATGTTGAAGCAGCACTCCAACTGCATGCCGAAGGAGGGACCATCCCTTTCATTGCCCGCTACCGCAAGGAGCGCACAGGCGAAATGGATGAGACGCAGCTCCGATCCCTGTTCGACCGCTTTTCGTATCTGACCGAACTCGAAGAGCGAAAGGCCACGGTTCTCAAATCAATTGATGAGCAGGGAAAACTGACGGATGATCTGCGCTCAAAGATCGAAGCCACTCTCGAAAAGACAGAACTAGAAGACCTCTATCTTCCGTACAAACCCAAAAAACGTACCCGGGCAACTGTGGCGAGAGAACGGGGGCTCGAACCTCTGGCCGAGTTCATCAAGGGTTTGAATGTTACTCATTCACCCCTGGCATCGTTGACCGACGAGGCGGCCAAGTACATTTCGGCTGAGAAGGGGGTAACCACGGCGGATGAAGCACTTGCCGGCGCTTCCGACATTCTTGCCGAGGAGGTCTCCGAGAAGGCTGAGCTACGTGCACACTTGCGTGAGTATTTCCTTAAAGACGCGCTCTTCGTTTCAAAAATCAAAGATGAATTTGCTGCCGGCACCACCAAGTTCGAGATGTATAGAGATTACAAGGTGCCCGTTAAGGACATTCATCCGCACAACATGCTGGCACTTCGACGCGGCGAGCACGAGGGAGTCCTGTCGTTTGAGATGCAATTCGATGAGAGTGTTGTCCAGAGTTACCTTGAAGAAAAGGAAATTTACTTACGCGATCCGGAGGTTGCCGGATTCTACAAGGCCATGCTGAAGGATGCGTTCGACCGGCTGATGCGCATCTCGCTGGAGACAGACGTGCGTGTAGAGAAAAAGATGATCGCCGATCACGAATCCATCCGGACTTTTGAAGAAAACCTGCGTGAACTCCTCCTCTCAAGTCCCGCCGGCATGAAACCAACGATGGCCGTTGATCCGGGCTTCAGGACGGGCTGCAAGGTTGCGATCATCAGTGAAACAGGCAAGTTTCTCCATTACGTGACGATCTTCCCGCATCAGTCCGCAGAGCAACGGCTCAAGGCGGGGCAAATTGTTGTAGAACTCATAAAGAATTACAGCGTCGAACTGATTGCCGTCGGTAACGGGACTGCAGGGCGCGAGACGTCGGAGTTTATCGACGAGGTGATCAAGATGCTCGACAAGCCGCCGATAAACGTCATTGTCAATGAGTCTGGAGCATCAGTCTACTCGGCAAGCCCGGTTGCAAAAGAAGAATTTCCGGATCTCGACTTGACGGTCAGGGGAGCAATCAGCATTGGGCGGAGGTTGCAGGATCCTCTTGCTGAGTTGGTGAAAATTGACCCGAAGTCAATCGGCGTGGGTCAGTATCAGCATGACGTTGACCAGAAGCTCCTGAAAAGAAAGTTGGAAGAGACTGTTGAGAGCTGCGTGAACTACGTGGGAGTTGACCTTAACACGGCTTCAGCTGAGTTGCTGAGTTACGTTTCGGGCCTCAACAGAACTGTGTCGAAAAACATCATAAAATATCGGGAAGATCATGGAGCATTCCGTAACCGGAATGAACTGTTGGAAGTCCCGAAGTTCGGCCCGAAGGCTTTCGAGCAAGCCGCTGGTTTCCTGCGTATACGTAATGGTGATAACCCCCTTGATAATTCTGCTGTTCATCCGGAAAGCTATGATGTCGCCGCCAGGATATTGAATGACCTCGGTGTGCCGATCGACAAAGTACCCCAGGTTGCCGACAAGCTTCGCTCCCTCGATCTCAAACAATATATCACCGGGACGGTCGGTGAGCCGACACTGCGCGACATCATCAACGAATTGCAGAAGCCGGGCCGCGATCCGCGGGCGGAATTCAAGTATGCTCACTTCCAGGAAGGCGTGAAAGAGCTTAAGGATGTCCGTCCCGGAATGATGCTTGAGGGTGTTGTCACGAACGTTGCGGACTTCGGTGCATTTGTGGATGTAGGCGTGCATCAAGATGGCCTTGTGCATGTTTCGCAGCTCGCCAATAGATATGTTGAGGACCCGAGAAAAGTGGTGAAGGTAGGGCAGATTGTGAAGGTGCGGGTCTTGGAAGTGAACGAGTCTCTTAAACGCATCAGCCTGTCAATGAAGTCTCCTGATGCCCATGGCCCGAAACCCAAATCGGAAAAGTCTCGCGGCAAGGGGAAATCGGGAAAGGAGAAGGCAAAAGGGCCACGGCAGGAATCACACTCCGGGCATCGCTTCACCATTGATGATCTGAAGGCAAAGTTCAACAAGCGATGAGCTTCAGGGAAATCGTATTCGCGGCATTTGGCTCGGACATCGCGGGCGGGCATGGGAGCGGCCCGGGGACGGCCGGGCAATCGC
>CAZBWR010000105.1:0-1198 GCA_964495695.1 uncultured Chitinophagales bacterium
ACTGGTGACCTGCTGATTACAAGTCAGCTGCTCTACCAACTGAGCTACGCCAGCATCAGGCACAACCAAAATGGGAAATACTTCACCAATTTGAGGTAAGAACTGAGCACGTTAATATAACAAATAATGCCTCAGAGTCAATCTACGGGTATGGATTTTGTAGCATCCCGGGAGATGAAATTTTGTTCATTTCATTCTGGTAGCACCCTTTTTCGACTTGCCAAAAAGGGGTCTGTTTTCTTTCACAATTAGCCCCGATTTTTCTATCTTTGAGCGTTTCGATGCCCAATATTCCGGACTGCCCTATGCCTTACAATTATGTTAGAATTTCAAGACCGCTGGTAGCAGCCTGCCTTCTGGGGGTCGTCATCCTCGCCGGTTGCGGCAAAAAGGAGGAAAAGCGAATAGACCTGGTAACCTTCCCCCTGCGAGGGGAGGTCGTGGAGATCGACACGACTAAGAACCGGGTCATGGTAGCCCATGAAGAAATCCCCGACTACATGGCAGCCATGACAATGCCCTTCAAAGTCAAGGACGCCAATTTACTTAGGGAGCTTTCGGTGGGGGATACTATTCAAGCAATCCTCGCGGTTTCCCGGACAGAGAGCTGGCTCGAAACAATCACTGTGGTTGGAAAAGGTGAAGCCCCCGATCAAAAATGGGTTGAGGGACAACTCCTGGCAAAAGTTCTGAGAGAGGGTGATAAACTTCCCGACGATGTGTACCTGAATCAAGAAGCAAAGAAGGTTCGTTTCAGTGACTATCGGGGGAAAGCCGTCGGCATAACGTTCATCTACAGCAGATGCCCGCTGCCCGATTATTGCATTCTGATGAGCAACAACTTCAGCAAAGTACAAAAGTTGCTGCAAAAAGAATCGGGGTTGCTGGGCAAATGGCAACTCGTGACCGTGAGCTTCGATCCAAAATTCGATACGCCGAAGGTAATGAAGCAATATGGCGCTAGCTACAAGTCAGATTTTTCGACCTGGGACTATATTACTGATCCCGATACAAACGGTACTACCGTGATGCGTCTCGCCGACGGGCTCGGGTTAACGTACGAGAATGATGAGGGAGGACTGATTGCACACAATCTCCGCACAATCGTACTCGATACCGAAGGCCGGATTGTGAAAAACTATGTCGGCAATGAGTGGACGCCGGAGGAAATCGCAGCCGACATAAAGAAAGCGGCACG
>CAZBWR010000105.1:1298-9601 GCA_964495695.1 uncultured Chitinophagales bacterium
CCGAACTCCGGGCAAAGGCGTAAACGTCGTTGTCAAACTGCGTCTTTAACCGGATCATCGTCCCGGAGACAAGAGCCGGATTCTCGATACGCAGATGGAAGAGCTTCTTATAGATTTCACCCAACTCCCGCGGCCGCGACCAATCAACGTCCACCTTCTCGAATAAATCCAGCCGCCTGTCGTTTGCTACTTCTTCACCTGTATAAATGAGCGGTACTCCGGGAATTGTGTTCATGAGAATTGTTGCCAGCTTCAGTCCCTCTACACCAAACTTCGTAACCGCGGGAGAATCCCAGGCGTTCTTGTCGTGATTTGTTGTGAAGCGCATTCGCAATGCGCCGTCGGGGAACTGCAGCGCTTCGTTCTTGAAGATTTCATCAAGAAGTGTAACAGGCCGTTTCCCTTGTAACAGGACATCAAGAACGTCGTATGTCGTCCAGGAGTACGTGACGTCGAACGCCTCCATATGATGCTCGGGCAGAGTCCCTTCACTCAACATCATCACCGGCTTCACCTTGTCCAGTTCCTTGCGGGCGGCGTTCCAAAAATCCGTCGGCACAAGCTCGGCGACGTCGCAACGGAACCCGTCTATCCCCACATCCTTCACCCACCAGCGCATCATATCGATCATATACTTGCGGAGCGCAGCGTTCGAATAGTCAAGGTCTGCAACATCACTCCAATCTTCATTGGGGGGGATGATGGTTCCCTTTTCGTCCTTTGTGTACCAATCAGGGTGTTTCGTGATAAGCGGATTGTCCCATGCCGTGTGATTGGCAACAAGATCAATAATCAACTTCATGCCGTTCTTGTGCACCGTCCCCAGAAGGTTCTTGAAATCTTTCATCGTCCCGAACTCAGGATTCACGCCGTAGAAATCTTTGACCGCGTAGGGAGAGCCCAGCCTTCCCTTCCGCTTCTTCTCGCCAACCGGATGAATGGGCATAAGCCATAGAACGTTCACACCAAGATCTTTCAACTCGGGGATTCGCTTCTGCAGTCCGGCAAATGTCCCTTCCGTTGAGAATGAACGAAGATAGACCGAGTAGATGCGGGCATTTTTGACCCAATCGGCACTCTTCCGTGCCGGCTTTCCGTGAAATTCCGATTTCAGCAACTCATCGATGTGACGCGTCTCGATCAATGTAATCGGCTTATAGATGCCGCCACCTCCGCCGTAGTCCTTGACCAGCACCACGATGAGGTTCTTCCCTTTCTTCAATGCTGAACCGGGATGTACGGCAAAGGGATCTGCATACCCCGTGTGACTCCCGACCTCGACACCGTTCACCCAGACAACAGCATCGTCATCAACACCCGCAAAATGGAGGCTCATCGGCTCCCCGGTCGTCTCAATCTCAATTGTTCGTGCAAACCATCCCCAGCCATCGTATGTTGCCAAGCCCGGGTATCCTTCCCAGAATTTCGGCGTCTGGACAGTTTGCCAGTCTTTCCTGTCGAGAGACACGTCGTACCAGCGTTGTTCTTCACCGGATTTGTTCTTATCCACTTTGAAGAGCCACTCGCCGTCAAGCGATATGCGATTACCTTGTGCGTGTGTATGTGAGACCATGATGACAGAAAGAAAAATGAGAAGGGCCTTCATCGTTCACCGGATGATTGAGGGATGATGAGTTGAATATAACTTTGGTAATGTAGGGATTTGGTGAGAGAGGCTCAACAAAAACAGGCGATTACTCGCCCGGCCCGAAGAAGAATACGGCAAGAAAGGAAACGAGCACGACAAGTTCCACTCGGCGCTTCCACACGAATTGTTGTTTGCGCAAATGATCCCAGAACAGCGCCAAGCCGTACATCAGCACGATCAGTATAACCGATGCGACCGCTGCTTCAACATACCCGAAGGACTGCCGCACACTTTTCGAAAAATTGAACGGTCCAAAATTTCCGTAGATCAAAAACAAATGCACGGCATATACGAGCAGAGACTCGCGCCCGATGAGCGTAACCGCAGAGCGGCCAGATACGCCGAAGCGTCTCTCATAGAAAAACATCAGCGCACATAGCACGATAACGATGGCAAGCCTGAGGAGCACAAAGGTGGGACTGAACAGCCAATAGTCGTACACAGGATACAGCCGCGCAGCAACAGGTTCAATCAGCACAGCAAACCCGAGCATAAGCGGCGCAACCAGGAGCGAGCGTCGCATCATGACAGGTTCACTGTATCGTGAACCTGATGCGGAGCTATCCCGGGACTTTAGGTAAAAGTATCCGAACACGGCGCCCGCAAAAAGAAATGCAACCCACGGAAATAGCGGGAAACCGGGGAAATGCTTGAAATGAATGCCGTTCATATAGCCCGCAATCCACCATGGCAAAATCTGGTGGAAGTCAATCCCCCACATCACCGGTGTGACAAAGATGATTACGACCGACAGCCCGAGGACGGTGAAGTAAAGACGACGTTCCTCTTTCAAGACCAACAACAGTCCTTGAATGAGCAGCAAGCTCACGCCGATGCATTGAAGTACGTCCGCCTGAAAGAACGTCCGCCAATCCCCTTCCGTCGTCTCGTTAATGATCTGCAAGAAATTGAACTTGGGAAGGTGCATCAGGTATCCGATCATCACCACAAATAACAGACGCCGTATTTGCTTGAAGAGCGGAGGACCGAACGAGAGATAATCGCCGATTTTTCTGCGGGTGGTCACAGCATACGCAAGCCCTGACGCAAAGAGAAACGACGGGGCGACAAGTCCGTTCACAAACTTCACCCACTGAAACCATGCCGCCGATGTCAGCTCCGGCGCAAGGGTTGCATTCACGACATGTGTCTCAATCATGACAATCACGGCCCAACCGCGAAGAAGGTCAATGAACTCGAGACGTTTGGATTTTGGCGGAGTGGAAAGGCCGGCTGAGTCACTCATGCGAGGTCACTGAACAATTGCCGGTGGAAAGTCCGGGAGACAAGTCAGAATGGACGGGTGAAGAACATATAGAACAGCGTTGTTGCAAGTCCCGCCTGAATGAGCCTCGCCGGTACGAAGTGTTGCTTGCGGAGGTAGTTCCAAGCATACGTCATGGCAAGCATTACTGCAAGCACACCAAACGCAACAGCAACCGCCTGGTGGGCTGCAAGTGTCTGCCCGATGTTCTGGAATAACCCTTTGTTGGCGGCGGAACCATAGACAATCATCAGGTGAACAGTGTAGACAAAAAGCGATGCCTGCCCCAACACGCTCAGGTTCTTTTCGAAGATCGCAGGAAGGCTTCGTATATAATAGAACCCTGCCGAGAGCAGCATAACGATGCCAAGCCTGACAAGGAACCAGTTCGGGCTGGATTTCCAATAGTCGTGCGCAGGATAGACATCAACGGGCAACCGATCAAACACCATCGCCGAGGCAACCGTCAAAACGGCAACCATAGCGAGCAGTGGAGCGAACCTTGCATCACGCTGCTGCTCACGGGCTTCCATAAAGAACTGCCCGACAACCACTCCCATCAGCATGAATCCGGTGAACGGAAAGAGTGGAAACTGGGAGGGCTGCATCTGGTTGAAATACGGGGAGAAAAACGGCCCGACAATCGGGGCAAAGTCAATGCTCCACACAACCGGGGCGCTCAACACAAAGAAACCCGCAACGCCCGCCGTAGCGTAAGCGAATGTCCGTCGATTCGGCGTAATAAAAATCAACAATTGCAGAATCAAGAGCGTAGCGGCTACACACTGGAGAACATCAGCCTGAAAGAAATTCTGAATCTGCTGCGGAGTGGAATGATAAAAGCTCTTTTCGAACGAGAGATACGGGACATGCAGCATATACCCGATGAGGAATAGAAGCCCGATTCTCATCAAGCGTTTGAGGGATCGGGAACCGATACGCTGATATTCACTCCAGTTCTTCCCGGTCGCAACCATGTACGCATAACCCGACACAAAGAGGAAGACAGGGGCGGTAAATCCACGGATAGTGTTGTACACCTGAAACCCTGCGCTGCTCCGAATCTCCAGCGAGAGAACGGAATCAATGCTGTGCCCTATCACCATGAAGATGACGGCAAAGCCCCTCATGAAGTCAAGAAACAGTATGCGTTTTCTTTCTGAATCCATCAGCCCATCGTGCGGCGGAACCTGATGTCGCCGCTATTCCTAAATAAGAGGTTCGTTGATTTTTTCCCTGATTATCTGCTCCAGCTCGTCCAAATCGACCGGCTTTGTGACGTATGCAGCTCCGCCGATCTCCTTCCCGAACTTCTTTGCGTAGTAGTCATCTACACCCGTCAGGAACACAAAAGGAAGTTGTTGAAATGCCTCTTCCTTCCTTACCTGCTGGAACAACTCAAACCCGTTCGTCCCCGGCATAACAAGGTCTGAAACCACAATGCTCGGCTTCAGTTTGTGAATGGCCTTCATGGCCGCATCGGCACCCTCGGCTGCCTCCACCTTGAACCCGCGCTGTGTCAACCCGGCTTGGGTTGCAACCAGCATCGCAGGCTCATCATCTACAATGAGTACCAGCTTGTCTTTTATCATCCAGTGACCAGGGGAAAGTGAAAATTGTGGCAGTCAATATGGCAGAATTGACAGAGATATGCAATTAAATGAAAATGAAACTCTTTTAACTGTAGGGGAGAGCAAATCACCCGTTTAGAAAGCGTTCTGCCAACTCGGCGCAACGCTTTCCGCTGATGATCGCTCCTTCTATAGTGGCGGGAAGCCCGGTATCCGTCCAATCACCGGCGATGAAGAAATTCGGCATCCAGGTGGCGTATCCCGGACGTTGAGCAGTTGGCGTGCACGAGAAGGTCGCCCGCTTCTCCCTGATGACAACCGAGTGCGAGGGTGAAGCGACCATATCTCCGAAGATACCCCTCAGATCTTCGACAGCGATGTTAATAAGTTCCTCATTTGAGAGATCAACGAAGTCTGCGGCTTCGCTGATCACACATGAAAGATGCCCTCCCTTTCCCCGCTCTTGATTTATGCGCCGCTTGTTAAAAACCCATTGCACCCGGCGACTTACCAATCCTATAAAATCCTGAGGCATGAAATCATCGGGGAACCAGAGGTGGATTGAAACGATAGGAGTTGATTCAAGCGCTGCAGCTTCCGCATAGACTGCTGTGAGGCGCGGCGGAAGCAATGCAGGGAGACGGTAATGCGGGACCGAGAGAATCACTGCCGATCCGGCGACCTTCACACCGCTGCGCAATTGGACTCCGGTCACGCGTCCCTCCACTTCGATCAAGTCTGTCACATCGGCGCCATACCGGATCGTCCCTCCGCGCGATTCAACGAAAGCAATGGCATCATTCACATATAATTCACTCAAACCGACACGGGGAAGCACAAGCGCCGAATTCCTCCTGTCTGCAAGAAATGCCTGACGCAGCGCGTTCAAAAAGACTGTTGCCGACGCTTTGCCAATGTGTTCGTTCATAATGGCGATTGCGAGAGGCTCCCAGAACGAGCGTTTGAGTTCCGCAGATTGCCACGCGTGATCCAGCCACCCGTCGATCGTCTTGCCGGCGGAAGATGAATCATGCCACCGCAAACGGACCCCGGCCCACAGCAACCGCAGTTTGTCCCGAAACGCAAAGAGGTCGGAAGCAAGTACTCCGGCAAGAAGATGCAACGGACTCGGTAACGAGGGAAGTGAAAACGTACAGAACCCTCTTTGGGGATGATGGAAATGCAACACCGGCCGTGCCTGGATTGTCAGAAGATGCTTTGTGCCAATCCGCTCGAGCAATTCCATTGTGTGATGATATCCGGCGATGAGAACATGCTGGCCATTGTCAATGACGTCGCCTGTTTTTTCGTCCGTGAACGAGTATGCGCGTCCGCCCGCCTTTTGCCGTTGCTCAAGCAGCAGAACGGGAATGCTGCGCGACGAAAGCTCGACTGCAGCGGCAATGCCGCTGAGTCCTGCACCGACAATGATTACGGGAGTATCAGGAGTTGGAGAGGGCATGCCGCGGTGCGCGGGGTTCACGCGCATACTGCAACTGATGGCTCAGCCAGTATCGAAGCGCAATCAGCATCTTGAGTGGTTTGGAGATGCCAATGCGCCGTGTGAAAACGTTGTAGTTATTCTTCTCAATGCGGCGGAGCGTGTGTGCGTAGATCGACCACATGATGCGGGCGGCGAAGAAGTAATGCTTGTCCTCGTCTTTCAAAGCGGCACGGGCAAGGTCAAAGTACTCGCGGGCACGGTTGCATTCATACCGCATAAGGTCGGCGAAATTCCGGGTATAGCGATTCTGCAGGATGTCTTCCTCAGTCACCCCGAACCGGCGCATATCTTCCAGCGGCAGGTAGATCCGTCCTCGCTTCGCATCGTCCTTTACATCACGCAGGATATTCGTCAACTGCAGCGCAATACCGAGGTTGATTGCATAATCACGCGTGGATTCGTTCCGGTAGCCGAAGATCTGCCGGCACATCAAACCTACAGTCGAAGCCACGAGATAGCAATACTCGCGGAGTTCATCGAAGTTACTGTACCGCTTCTTCGAAAGGTCCATCTCAACGCCGCGGATGAGCTCGTAAAAGTGTTCGACGGGAATGTTGAAACGGAATGCAACGGCAGCAAGCTGGTTCAGCATCGGGTATCCGGAACTCCCCTGCATCGCCCTGCCCAGCTCCATGCGCCACGAGCGCAAGAGGACGGTCTTGCGCGAATCATCAGGACCCTCGTCTACGATATCATCGGTGTAGCGACAGAAGGCGTAAACGGCTTGAATGGCATCCCGCTTGTGCTTCGGCAATACAGCAAACGAGTAGTAGAAACTCGTATTACTGTTGCGCGTTATTTCATCCGCACCGATGATCATCGAAACCGTCGTGTGAGTGCTTTGAGAAAGATTGTTAATTTGTCGGCCGTACCGATTACCGGACGATTGTTGAACACATCGTATCCCGCATGTTCTATCTTGTCGAGTATCGTGACGCCGCCGAGCCATGTCAACGCCAGCTCGAATCGCAACTTGGGAACGACAATGTCGATCAGGGGTTTTCCGGCGTCGAAGTAATTTCGTGTTCTTTCAACCTGAAACCTCAGCAACTCCACGAAAGAACCGTCGGGTTGCTGCCCGAGAAGTTGTTGTTCAGTATAGCCAAAACGCTCAATTTCTTCAAGCGGGAGATATACTCTATCCTTACGCAAATCAACGGCGATATCCTGCCAAAAGTTCGCCAGTTGCAGGGCTGTACAGATGTTATCGGAAAGCCCCAGTTTTTGCTCATCCACATCCCCGAATAGATAGAGGACGAGCCGGCCGACCGGGTTTGCCGAGTGCCTGCAGTAGAACAGCACATCGTTAAACGTCCTGTGACGCTTTGTGGTCACATCCATCCGGAAGGCGGTGAGCAGATCATCGAGCAATTGCCGGGGTATCCCCTTTACCCTCACGGTTTCCTGCAGCGCCACAAACACCGGAGTTTCCGCCCTCCCTTCGTAGCACGCACGCAATTGCTCCCCCCAATCATCCAACGCTTTCAGCCGCCACGCGGGCGCGTGTTCGCCCTCATCGGCGAAATCATCCGCCGTCCGCGCAAACGCATAGATGGCGGCCACGTGCGGGCGGATATCCTTCGGGAGAAAAAAAGAAGCTACAGGAAAATTCTCGTAGTGGGTACGGGCAAGTCGCTCACACTCTTCAAATGCCTCTGCAGTAGAGATCATCGCGAGGGTTAATTATAACGGAAGTTCTGATCAACATCGTCCTCCTCCGCAACCATCAGCGGCGAGCCGTGATGATGGATCATCTTCCATTCACCATTCACGTTCCGGAAGATGTTCGTTGCCATGATTGAGCCGGTGCGCGAGGACGCTTCTGTCGAGTACGTCAATTCTTCGACAAGTGTCACAACTCCAAGCCGGCCAATGACAGTTGCCGAAACATTGCGCAGGGAAACTTTCAGGTCTGCGTCGGCAGCAAAAATTTTCTCCCAACTCTCCCGCACAGCATCCCAGCCTTCAATGACAAGCCAGCCGGGATGAATGCACTTTACATCACCTGTCATGCTCCAGACCGCTTCCATTTCGTCAAGGTCGCCGAGTTCAAACGCTTCGTAGAAGCGGGCATTTTGGAGAAGGAGTTTATCTTTTGTGGTCAGAGTCTGTTCCTTTTGCAGTCAAATGTTCTGCGAAAATATATCCATTCATGCGTGAAGTATCAATTCGCCTGGCGGAAGTCACGTTACCGCAATATCTTGCCATTTGTCCGCATTAGCCGTATATTTTGCCTGCTTGAACATACAACTCGGGCGCAATGGCGGGATAGCTCAGCTGGTTAGAGCGTCGGAATCATAATCCGTAGGTCGGGGG
>CAZBWR010000106.1:0-9574 GCA_964495695.1 uncultured Chitinophagales bacterium
TTGAACGGATTCGGATAGTTCTGGCTGAGCGAGTATTCTTTGGGGATCTCCTTCTCTCCCACGCTTGTCACGCCGCTCACGCTGATTGGATCGGTGTAATGCACCGTGCCGTCCAGATCAACTTGGCGGAGACGATATTCGAGATTCGCGCGCGGAGCCGACTCGTCAACAAACGCATACTCATGAGGTTCGCTCGTCGTACCATGTCCGGCGACGAAGCTGTTCGGAAGTTCCGTCCAGAGTGAGTCTGTTTGCAGTTTCCGCTGGACGTAGAAGCCGTAGTTGTTGATTTCACTGATCGTTCTCCAGTGCAGACGTACCGAGTTGTTCACGAACACGCCCGTAAACGACGCGAGCTGGACTGGCAATGCGGCCGCGGTTCCTGAGATTGCGAACGGCGAGAACGCAGTGAACCCGCTGGCCGTAACGACATACGGATCCGAGCCTGAGAGCGTGGCGGTTGTGGGGTTCCATTGACTGCCGGTGTACCGACCGATGAACTTCTCCGGTGCAGCAGGCTGGAACGATGCACCCATGGGATCGGAGGACGAATATTGAAACGCAAGGGTTACGTTGTTGCCGCCGGGAGTTCCTTCGTTCACCGTCCACTGCCGGTTCAGGACAAGGGTCGGATCATTCGGCGGATTGTCGAACGTGCTTTTCACGCTGACGCTGAACGTCTCCGTAGGATTGCCAGCGCCAAGTGTCACCGTTACAGGGTTGTAAGATGTTGCAGTAGGGGCGACGGGAAACTGAAAACTCCCGCTCGCTGCAATCGATCTGCTCACAGAGCCCGTTCCGTTCGTAACAACAGCCCTCGTTGCCGCTGCATTCGAGACAGTTGCGGACGAGCCGAAAGTCAGGTTCTGGTTGTTCAGAGTAATATTGCTGCCGTTCATGAACAGTCCGCCATTGATCGTCAGGTTCCCCCCGGCATTTAGCGTGACCGTGCGGCCTGTGCCCATCGAGAGACTCGCAAGTGTGATCGGAGATGTGATTGCGACCTCGTTGGTTACACTTGTTGACGGGAGAGTGACATTGTCGGTTGAATCGGGCACAACACCCCCCGACCAGTTTGCCGCGTTGTCCCAGTTGTTGCTCACCGCGCCTGTCCAGATCTTGCTCAACGGAAAGCCCGATCCAACCCAATTAGAAGTCGGACCCGTCAGGGCAAAGTTGTAGAGCGTCCCGTTCGATGTCCCGAGAGCATCGAGTAGTGTTGTTACACCGCTATTGTTAGCACCGACATTGCCTTGATTAAAATTGTATGCGGCCAGCAAGCCGCTGCCTGAAGAAAGCTCGACAAACATATTCATCTGAATCTCTGCCTGCGTCCGTGCAGTATTCCATATACGGACTTCATCGAGTGTGCCGTTGAGAAACTCACCATAGAACGTCCCACGCCAGTTGGCCCCGATCTCGACGTTCGTGCCTGTCGTTGTATACGTCTTCGCCTGGCTGCCGACAAGTATCCCGTCCTTGTAGACACGGACAGTTGTTCCATCATACGTTGCCGCAACATGATGCCATACGCCGTCATTGACTGACACATTTGTATTGAAATCGTTATTGTGTCCGGCGATATAAATGTTGCCTGAGGCCACCAACACGGCGAACCGCTGGTTATTCACGATGGGACCATAGCTTACAAGAGTCTGCGATGGCGTGCTTGCGGTGGTTTTTACCCAGCACTCGACTGTGCGCGCGCTTGTCCCTTGTGGCGCAGCTGCAAGGGTGGCAAGAATTCGATCATTTACACCATCGAAGTGCAATGCCTCAGCAGCCGGCAGCAGAGGAAGTGCTGTGCTTGTTTCGGAGATAGCAAAGGGCGAAAATGCAGTGAACCCGGCAGCGGTGACATTGTACGGATCTGAACCGGAATGCGTTCCGCTTGTTGTCACCCATTGGCTGCCTGTGTGCCGACCTACAAACTTTGACGACCCTGCGGGCTGAAACGATGCGCCGCTCGGATCGGATGCCGCGTATTGGAATGTGAGCGTCGCGTTGTTGCCGCCGGGTGTTCCCTCGTTCACCGTCCATTGCCGCGTGAGAACATGCGTTGGGTCATGTACTGCAACATCAAACGAACCTTTCACGCTTGCGCTGAATGTCTCCGTCGAGTCGCCGGCTCCGAGCGTCACCGTCACAGGATTGTATGTTGTTGCCGTGGGAGCTATGGGAAACTGGAAGCTGGCGTTTGCTGCGATGGATCGATTAACAGTTCCCGTCCCGTTCGTGACGATGGCCTTTGTTGCTGCTGCGCCTACGACAACAGCGGATGGGCCGAGTGTCAGATTCTGGTTATTGAGCGTGATGTTGCCGCCGTTCATGGTGAGTACGCCGTTGACAGTCAAACTCCCGCCGGCATTGAGCGTGATCGAAAGGTTCGTGCCGAGCCAGAGGTTGTTCACGGTCACCGGCGATGAAATGGTTACTTCACTCGTCGCGCCAATTGATGCAAGAGAGACATCGTCCGTGGCCGAGGGAACCCAGCCTCTAACCCAGTTTGCGGACGTGTTCCAGTTGCTGTTCGCAGCGCCCGTCCACACATTCAACGGCAGTCCCGGCGCCTGAAGAAGAGTAAAATTTGCACCGACAGCCATCCCGCTCGTTGAACTTGTGAAGAACACATCATGGAGGGCAGAAGTCAGAACAGTTGACTGATTGATCCACGTTGCGCCGCCATTGGTTGTTCGAAGGATTACCCCTCCATCACCCACGGCTGTTCCGGTATTGGCATCCGTGAAACGAACGCTTCGAAGATTTTGGGAGGTTCCACTGGTTTGAGACGTCCATGCTACACCGCCATTCGTGGTGCGCAGGATCGTTCCTGCATTCCCAACTGCAGTTCCGGTGATCGAGTTAACGAATGAGACACTGTTCAACTGTTGCGATGTACCACTCGACTGGGTTGTCCACGTCAGCCCACCGTTTGAAGTCCTGCGGATGGTACCTGAGGTTCCGACGGCCGTGGCGGTATTGGCGTCAGTGCAGGAGACTCCGTAGAAGTCCGCAGTCCACGTGAGGGGGGAGGCATCATGCCAGTTCATTCCGCCGTTCGTCGTTCGCAGGACATATTCATCATGCCCGACCGCAAATGCCACTGTGCTGGTACCAAAAGAAACATCTTCAAAATCATATGACGACCCGTAGTACTTGCCCCCCCACGTGGCGCCTCCATCGGTGGTGTTTACTATAATGTCTGAACCCACAATAACTCCGGTGATGGCGTTTGCGAACGCAACACTTTTGAAGTCTTTGGGATCGTTGAACGTAAATCCGGCCCAATGCACTCCACCATCAGTAGTTCGATAAAAGGTCGTCGCAGGGCCTACGAACCAACCGTTGTTGGGATCGGTAAACCAGACGCCCGTGAGCAATAGGCCACCTGCCTGGTTGCCGAGGACCGTCCAGAGTGAAGGAACTCCCGATACCCAATTTGACGTCGAGCCGTTCAATGCAAAATTGTTGAGTGTTCCATTTGCTGCCGCAAAAGCGTCAAGCAGAGTTGTGACTCCGCTGTTACTGCCCGCGGGAAGGCCCTGATTGAAACTGTATGCGGCAAGCAAGCCGGTTCCGGAGGTAAGCTCGGCGTACATGTTCGCCTGAATCTCAGACTGCGTGCGGGCAACGTTCCATATCCTGACTTCGTCGAGTGATCCGCTGAGGAACTCTCCGTACGATGAGCCGCGCCAGTTAGCCCCGATCTCAACGTTCGTGCCGGTCGTCGCATAGGTCTTTGGCTGACTGTCGACCAAGACACCATCCTTATACACTCTGGTCGTCGAGCCGTCGTACGTCACCGCAATATGATGCCATGCGCCATCATTCACTGAGACACCCGTTGTGAAGTCATTATTGTGCCCTGCAACAAAGATGTTCCCGAAAGATACCAGCACCGCGAACCGTTGGTTGGTCACGATGGGTCCATAGCTCACAAGAGTCTGCGATGGCGTGCTGGCTGTTGTCCTTACCCAACATTCGACTGTGCGTGCGCTTGTCCCTTGCGGAGCGGCAGCTAGTGATGCGGTCACATAATCATCTGCTCCATCAAAGTGCAAAGCCTCGGCTGTTGGCAGCACCGCCGCATCAGTCCCGTTTGATCCGTAGGGTTCGGGTCTTCTGCTGCTTCCAAGGCTCATTTGCGGGGCTGTGCCCGCTGCGCCTCTGGAGGTCGCAATAGCCCTCTCCGTCAGCTGTATAGGCACAAGCTGCTTGCGTTCCAGCACAGCTCCGTTGAACTCCTCTCTCGGAACACGGGTTGATGTCTGGGCAAGCGCACCCGGCACAAGAACGGCCGAGAGCAACAGTGCCGCTATGAATGCAAACCAGGTTTTGCGTTCCGCTAGGTGTAACATAGTTTTACCCCTTGTTGGTGTATGTAGATGAGTTGTTTCGTATCAAGTCCGAATGTCTCTTCCGTTTTGACAAGGCTGATCACACGTTGACTATGCTCCGGAGGCTGAGCAGGTTTTCCTTTTCAACGAAATCCCTGACGCCTGCCAAGGCTGCCGCCTCTCGCAGCGCCGGATCGGCGTACTCTGTGACGATGATAACCTTTGCATCGGGGTGCCGCATCATGATGCTGCGGGTGGCGGCAATTCCGTCCAACCCCTCCATCCTGACGTCCATCAATACCCAGTCGGGCAAATCTGTTTGGTAGCGCCGGACCGCCTCGTCGCCGCTGGAGCATTCTACAACGAGAGCGCCGGAACCTTCAAAAAGGGATCTGATGACATTCCGCATGCGAAGATTGTCATCGACGATCATAATTGTCATGAGATGATTTCGAGAGTGGAGTTAAAGAGCTGCGGAAAATCTACCGGAGGTGCAGAACAAATGAATGAGTAACTCCATTCATTTCTTCTGGGTATGATTACTCAGATGAAGTACTGCGAGGGCGGCGCAATGAATTGCGAGGAACAGACCGGGGTGACGCTCAGACGAGGTCTTGCTTATGCTGGATGACGAACCGGAGAAGCGCGTTAGGCCCGCGCAGGCCGAGCTTGCTGCAGATCTTTGCACGATGATTTTCCACCGTCCGCGCGCTAACGTAGAGTTGATCTGCTATCTCTTTCGTTGATTTGTTTTGTGCGATGAGTGACAACACTGTACGTTCGGCAGCGGTCAACTCCGTCAATCCGAGCGAGTCCGCGGCAGAGGGCATGGCGCGCTGGAGAAGAAATTCGGAGACTAAAGGACTAATGAATGGCTTTCCTTCGATGGTCATCGACAAGCAGGTTGTGATATCGGTGAGGGCGTTATCCTTCAGCACAAAGCCGAGCACACCTGCATCCATTGCGGCGTTGAATGCTTCCCGCTCTTTGTACATGGTGAGCATAATGGTTCGAACCGAGGGGAATTTTTGACGAACTTCTTTCGCAACTGTCACGCCATCTTTCTTCGGCATATTGTGGTCGAGAATGAGAATGGCGGGACGGAGGCGTTCTGTCAGGCTCAGGGCCGCCTCGCCATCGCTCGCCTCGCCCACAACAACGAAGCCGTCGGACTCCTCTATCATTTCCTTCAATCCTTTACGGATCAGGGGATGATCGTCTGCTATGATAACGCTATGCGCCATGCGAAACGATTGGCAAACTGATGTGCAATGATGTCCCGTTACCCGGAGATGAGTCGATCCTGAGACTGCCCCCCTGGAGATGAACCCGCTCGGCAATGTCGCGCAGCCCCATCCCTGAAAAGTGATTTAGCGGCGAGACGGCAAAGCCGCGCCCGTTGTCGGCTACTTGCACAAGAAGTCGGGTGGCATCCCGGCGGATGATGACCGAGACCTCCGTCGCCGCGGCATGCTTGATCACATTATTCAAACCTTCCTGCACGATACGATACAGATTGATTTCATCCTTTTTTGCCACGAGACCATCGATCTCATCAATCTCGCCTGCAATCCTGATGGTTGATGATCCGGCAACTTTGGCAAGCATCGAGCGGATCGCCGCTGACAGCCCGATGGCCTCAAGCTGGTAGGGATGAAGATTTTGGGCAATATTACGAACTTCGGCAATTGCTTCTGTGATGGTCGCCTCAACCTCATTCAGGTGGTGCATCACTTTCGACGTATCTTGTGCAACTCTCGAAGCAAGCAACGCCCGGTTTTTAATGACGAGGAGATTCTGCCCGAGACTGTCGTGCAGTTCACCGGCAATGCGCTTCCGCTCCGTTTCCTGCGTTTCAAGAATGCGGCGTGCATACTCCTGTTGTTGGAGACTTTCGCGCTTCAATTGCGCAATGCGCCTGAAGTATATCGCAGGACCAATTCCGCCAATCATCAAGAGGCCGCATATCATAAACCACCACGTTTGATAGAATGCGGGATGAATGACAACCGCAAGCTGCGCGCCCGTGGTGTTCCATACGCCGTCGCTGTTGGCAGCGAGCACGGTAAACCTGTAATCCCCGTGCGGGACATGCGAATAGTATGCCGTACGTCGTGTCCCCGCATCAACCCAGTCATTGTCGTATCCCTCCAGCCGGTACTTGAAACGGATTTGCTGCGTGTTGATAAAACTTGGCGCCGTATAGTTTATCTCGAGATAGGAGTTACCGGGAGAGAGCTCAACGCCCTTTTCCGCGTTCACTGAATTCTTGTCGACAAGTACATCCTCAATGACTACCTCCGGAGGAACCGTGTTCTGCCGGACTTCACGGGGATCGATGATGGCAATCCCGTGTTGTGTCGGGAACCAGAGTCTGCCGTCTTGCGAGACAATTCCGGCCGGCTGCCTTCCGCCGTTGCACTCGGTGTTGAGAAGTCCGTCGTTTTTCCCGTACGCCACCGAAACAACCGATTCCAATTTGCCGTCGGCAACATCATCAAGCTCGCTCTTCTTCACTCGATAGATGCCCCGGTTACAGCTGATCCAGAAATTGCCGCGGTGATCTTCAAGCGTTGCGAAGACACCATTGTTAAACAAGCCCTGTTTGGTGGTGTAGCTGAAGACCTTTCCATCTTTCAATCTCGAGAGTCCGCCATCATACGTTCCTATCCAGAGAACTCCGCTCGTGTCTTCGTAGAGAGAACGCACCCGGTTGCTCGCGAGCCCCTCATTTGTTGTGAACGCCGTGAACTTGCCTTCCGCAAAACGGACCAGACCGCCATACGTCCCGAACCAGAGCACTCCGTTGCGGTCTTCGAGTATTGCCTTCACGTCATTAGCCGGAAGTCCGTTTGACGTTGTATAGTGCGCCCGGATGTCGTTGCCGCGGAATTGCCTCACGCCACTTTCTGTGGAAGCAACCCAGATGTCTCCGTTTCTATCTTCGATGATTGCGTTGCAGGTACTCCGATCGAGCCGGGGGACATCGGTCAGTCTGTTGTTTTCGTACCGATACAGTCCGCCGATGACCCCAATCCACAGCACACCATTGCGATCCTTGAAGAGTGATTGCACAGCTAAAGGGTTCCCGTGCAATCCTCTGCTGATTACAGTCTCAATGCTGCCTTTGCGATATCGCCAGAGCTTTGCGCCCCCTATCCATATGTCTCCATTCCCTTCCTGATAGATCGGGTAAACTTCTTCATCCGTCAGACCATCCTTGCCGGCAAGACTTGTGACGGTTTGCCTGCGCAAGGAGTTCAGGCCCTTGTTCGTTGCCAGCCAGACATTCCCTTCCCGGTCCCGGAAAACATCGTAAATGTGGTTGTTTGTAAGTCCGGCATTGCTCCCCCAGACGCGGAAGTCTCCGTTCTTGTACTGCACCATGCCGATACCCGGGGAGTGGTCTCCGGTGGCGAACCAGACGCTTGAGTCACTCTCCTGCCAGAACGAATGGTAGTTCATGATTGCAGGGAGGCCGCTTGTCCCCGAGAGCTGCTTGAGGGCGCCATCGCTCAGCAGGTGGAGGCCGTAGCCCCCGATCCAGAAATTCCCGGAAAAATCTTCAAGCAATGAGAAACCAAAGGTCGTTCGTCGATAACTGAACGACCGAACAACTCCATCTTTCTCTTGGGTGACGCCGTCAAGGCGGAGCGTCCACTCGGTTCCCTCTCTTCCGCGAAACGTGATCTGCTTGTCCGGACGCGGAGTATCTTGGAAAAGAACAAACTCCCCGTTGCGAAACACGTACCATGCCCCCGACGGTGATTGTGCAGTGTGAAACCGGATGCGCATTTCGCCGGAAGAATCCTGAGAGAATTCGTTGTCAAACGTGCCGGGAAGTTGATCGGGGGAATAGGATGTGAACGTTCCATTCCTGCGGATGGTAATCCCGCGCTCTTCCGTTCCCAACCAGAGGGTTCCCTTGTGATCGACAGCAAGACTGCTGAATCGATTCGTAGCGATGCCCTCCGTGTTTCCCTTGTCGAATATGGTGAAGTGTACGCCGTCGAAGCGGACAAGTCCGTCAAGTGTCGTAAACCAGAGATAGCCATCGGATGTCTGCGCAATGTTCCGGACACCGTTTTGTGGCAGGCCGTTGTCAGTCGTCCAGCTGTCGAAGACGTATTGCGCGGATGTCGGGCACAACACCGTCGCGAGCAAAAAGCCCATCAAAACGCAATGGCGCATAAGAAAATAAGAATCAGTGAATCCGGCACAGGCTTGTGCCAAGGGAAAAGCGAATCCCCCCGTTTGATAAATCAGTATATTTACAACACGAGGAAGAATCAATAGCCGGATGATGGCGGGAAGGATGTGTGCTCGGAGTCACCGCCTTGGTCCGCAAAAACAAAACCCCGGCTTTGCGGCCGGGGTTTGACTGCTTGTAAAAAGCAGGAACGATTAGTACATGTCGCCCATGCCGCCGCCCGGAGGCATGGCCGGCATTGCTTTCTTCTCTTCGGGCTTCTCGACGATGGTCGCCTCGGTGGTGAGCAGCAACGCTGCAACCGATGCGGCATTTTCGAGAGCGGTACGGCTGACCTTCGTCGGGTCGATGACACCGGACTTGATCAGGTTCTCGTACTCTTCGTTGTATGCGTTAAACCCGAAGTCATCTTTTCCTTCCTTCACCTTGTTGACGATAACGGAAGCTTCGAGGCCTGCGTTCGCCACAATCTGACGGATAGGCTCTTCGAGGGCACGACGGACGATTTCGATACCCGTCTGCTGGTCCTCGTTCTGCACCTTGATGCCTTCAAGCTTGGAAGCTGCCCGGAGGTACGCGACGCCGCCGCCGGGAACAATGCCTTCCTCGACTGCTGCGCGGGTTGCATGAAGTGCATCCTCAACGCGTGCCTTCTTTTCCTTCATCTCGACTTCAGTCGCTGCACCGATCTTCAGCACGGCAACGCCGCCGCTGAGCTTCGCAAGACGCTCCTGCAGCTTTTCGCGGTCGTAGTCGGATGTGGTCTTTTCGATCTGTGCCTTGATCTCGTTGATACGCTTCTTGATGTCTTCCTTCTTGCCGGCGCCTTCCACGATCGTGGTGTTGTCCTTGTCGATCGTGACTTTTTTCGCACGGCCGAGGTAGCTGATCGTTGCGTTCTCGAGCTTGTAGCCCTGCTCTTCGCTGATCACTGTGCCGCCGGTGAGGATGGCGATATCTTCGAGCATTGCCTTGCGGCGATCGCCGAATCCCGGAGCCTTCACCGCAGCAACGCGGAGCGTGCCGC
>CAZBWR010000107.1:0-9321 GCA_964495695.1 uncultured Chitinophagales bacterium
TTTTCTGAGAAACTGATTGAACTTCTGCTGAATGATTGCAATATTCATCCATCGTGGAAACACATAAGCGTACCTCCCCCTGTGTGTTTTCGCTTCACTTTTTTTCAGTAGATCCGCACCGTCCATTCAATCACTAATTGCAGGAGGCTACATGCCTTTCCGGCGTCCTCTATTCTCCGCTCTGCTCGTGACAACCATCTTAGCCGCTACGAGCATCTCTCAACAGAAACCGGATGATCCCCGTTGGATTCTGAATCCTACTGTCGAAACAGACTCCCCTCCACCCCAGCCCAATCCGTACTTCAGGCAAAGCACAACGTCACGAGTTCTCCACACGCCGGTCGGCACATTGACGGTCGAACCGAACATACGGCCGCGTCCCAACACAGGCTTTCATCAGTCCGAGGTCGGTATTGCATCGCATCCGCACAACCGGAATATCATGTTCGGGGCATCACATAATATCAGAACGAGTTGGATCAATGTTGCCACCTTCATTACAACGGATGGAGGAGTCACGTGGTACGGAGGCGACACTCTCAACAACACGAACACGCAACGCGGTGATCCCGCACCAGTCATCGACAAGAACGGACATTTCATCTACGGACATCTCAACAGCTCGACGAATTTCGGTGCAGTCACCGGAATGGGGATGAATTATTCGACCGACCGCGGCATAACATGGTCCCCCACGATCCCGATTGTAAACGCAGGCGGAAGTGATGCGGACAAAAACCTCATCGGGACGGATGATACACCGACCAGTCCGTTCTACGGCAATACATACATGGCGTGGACGAAATTCACAGCGGGAAATCTCCCGGCCGTCATTCTTGTCACACGCACAACAGACGGAGGCCTAACATGGTCAGCCGCGCAGCAGGTCAATACGGCATCCAGCAGTTCCTTCTCTCAAGGGGCCGATGTGGCCGTCGGTCCGAACGGCCATGCATACATCAGTTGGGCTGAAGAAAGCAACACGTCTCCCTACCCTTCTGTCTCTGTCGGCTTTGCAAAGTCAACGGATGGGGGAGCAACCTGGACGTTCACGAACACTGCGTATCCGACGAGCGGCATGCGAAGCGCGTCCTTTAACGGATGGGGAGTGCGCGTAAACGACTTTCCGCGGATCGCGGTGGATAAGAGCGCCGGACCTCGAAGGGGCTGGATCTATATTGTGCAGCCAGAACGCGGTGGGAGCGTTGCAGGATCGGATGCTGACATCACCCTCAGGCGTTCGACAGATGGGGGGACGACATGGTCTTCCGGTGTTCGAGTCAACCAGGATGCAATGAACAATGGAAAAGTCCAGTTCTTCCCGGCAATTACGGTGGACGATGGAGGCGGGATCAACGTTGTGTACTATGACAATCGCAATTATGCCAACACCGGGGATTCGTGCGAGATCTACATGTCACGGTCGATTGACGGCGGGAACACCTGGACTGACATCAAGGTTAGCGATCACTCGTTCCGGCCGAAAAATGTTCCCGGCGTCAACTCGATGGGTGACTATATCGGCATTACCACCGGAAACGGAAAAGTCTGGCCTGTATGGATGGATGACAGGTCCGGGATGTACGACGTCTGGACTTCGGGCATTAACGTTGCAGATCCGACTGATCCTAACCCGCCGACAGATGTTGCGGCGTTCAGTGATTTCTCAACTCCTACCTCCATGCGGTTGACATGGCGCAAACCGACTACCCTCGTGAACGGATCCCCTATCGGACCCTTCGTCACACGCATCAAACGCAACGGCGTGCAGATCACTGAGCGTCCGGGGGTGGATTCCGTGTACGTTGATACCGGCTTGACGGATGGAACATCGTACACGTACACACTCCAAACGCGCTTGACTACGAACGACAGCCTCAGCATCGAAGTCCAAACGTCGTGGACAGCAGGAGGATCACGAATCCCCGCTTCTCCAACAGGACTTGGTGTAACGGCTGCTACCCCTTCGGGCTTCAAATTGAAATGGCGAAATCCCTCGCAGCAAACCGACGGTACACGTCTTGATGATCTCGCCGGAATACGCGTATACCGCAACGGCGTTCAAATTGCAGCCCTGGTCAGAACAAGCAATGATACGGCGCGTGTTGACAGTACGCTCGACAATCCGCCGGCGGGATTTCACTCGTACACGGTCACTGCGATCGACAGCGAAAGTCCTGTAAACGAAAGCGCTCCGAGCAATACGGGCGAGACCCCAATGCCTTTGCCTCTTAACGATCAGTTCCTGGCAGCAGGAGCACCTGACAGCAACCGCTGGGTCTCTACCGGTGTTGATGTGAACGATCAAGGGCTGAATGAACCGAGCGCACCGTTCTCGCTGAATCTGAACGGAAGCCCCGTGAGCAACAGCGACAACATAGAATCAAGGCCGATGGACCTCTCCGCGCTGCAAGGAGCGGGGGTTGCACTGGCATACTTCTATCAGCCCGGCGGAACAGGGGATCGGCCCGAAGTCGCCGACAGCCTCATAGTCGAATTCAGAAACAGCCTCGGCAACTGGATTGCCGTAAGGAAATATCCCGGCATTACATCAGCCACACCAATTCCGGATTATCAATTCGAAGCCGTGGGGGTGGATGGGGTCGATCCTGCAGGAGGAACCTTCTTCTACAACGGCTTCAAGTTCAGGTTCAGAAGCCGCGGAACCGCAGGCACGCTCGACGATGATTGGTTTGTTGATGATGTCTTCTTCGGCGTTCCCACTGGAACAGCAAATATCGGAGCGTCAAGTGTCGTACTCCCGACGGGACAGATTTCCAACAACGTCCCTGTTAACCCGGTTGTGAGGGTCCTTAACGCCAGCGCGGTTCAGGCCGGACAGTATACAGTCCATATGAGAATAACCGGCCCGGGAACCACGTACACCGCCTCGCAGGCCGATAGCAGCCTTGCTGCCGGCCAGGCCAGAAACGTGACTTTCTCTTCGGCATTCACGCCGAATGGAGTGGGTGCATGGACGGCAACTGCGTGGACTCAACTGACAGGTGATCCGAGCGCCGCAAACGACACCACGACATCAGTGTTTTACGCCGTAAGTCCGTTGACGCTGCCGGTTCAGGATACATTCCCGGATAGTGGAGCACCAAATCCGCTTATCTGGACTAACATCAATGCCCGTGTAAATGCCGACGGCGACGCCGAGCCGAGCGCTCCCTTTTCATTGAACCTCGCAGGCAATCCAACAGGCATTGGACTGGATACTGTCACCTCACTTACAATTAACCTCTCGTCACGAGCCGGGCAGGGTGTCACACTCTCGTATTGGCAACAACCGCAGGGAAATGGAGACATTCCCGAGAGCGCAGACAGTCTGGTGATCGAAGCATTGAATGACCAGAGTGGATGGGTCGTGTTACGGAAACATCCTGGCGCTGCCCGTCGACCCTACCAGTTTGAGAGACTCAACCTTGACAGCATGAACGCCGCAGGCGGATCCTTCTTCCATAGCGGATTCAAGTTCCGTTTCCGAAGCAGGGCCTCGACTGCCACGACAACACGTCAGGATGATTGGTTTGTAGATGATGTTTTCCTTGGAGTGCCCAACGCGGCTCCGGAAATGGTTGTCTCCCCGCAAACAATAGCCGATACGGTGTTGGTGGGAACGAACGATTCAACTTCCTATTCCTTTACGATCAGGAACAATAACCCGTTCGCGGGACAATTGAACTATACCATCACAGAAAATCCTAACGTTGGCTGGCTTCGTGCGTTGCCACCATCGGGTGGTGTTGATGGTGGCTCGACGGCGATCATCAGAGTGGCAGTTGATTTCAGCGGCTCTCCTGCAGCAACGTATACAACCAATCTCATCGTCGCAGGGAATGATCCCGCAAACGCCGCCGATACCGTCAGCATCAGGTTCCTCGTAGCACCGGCGCCCGCCATCAGAGCCACGCCAGACTCCTTCTTCTTCGCACGCAACAGCGGAGACAGCGTCACGGCACAACTGAGGGTCCGCAACCAAGGTTTCGGTCCGTTGACGTACAACGCAAGAGTCGATGGAGGCTATGCCGGCCAAACATCCGACAACATTGGCAACACTGAGAATAACCTCACGACAACGTCCCTGTTGATGCGGGGCGGCGTTGTTAGCGTGACGACCACTGTTCAGCTTCTTGAGATCAAATCATATCTTAATATCACAAATCCTGTCGAACTCCGGTTCGTGGTATATGAGAACACGGCTGCAACAGGAACATTCACGAAGATATTCGAGACATCCGTTCCGGGTGCCGGACCGGGAACACAGTTCTACTCATCCGGTCCTGTGAATATCGTCCTTCAAAGCGGGAGGTTCTACGCGGTGGGGGTGAATTGGGCCGCCGGGTTGAATTACTTCTGGGATGCAGGCGCACCAGTACCGATTCCGATTTCGTTCGGTACTATAACGGGGGGACTTGCGCAATCAGTGTACCCGCCTCCGCAAACCCTTACGCAGAACGCGTTGAGCAGTCTGTATTACACGCAACTCGTGACGGCGCGCGACCGGTGGCTGACGGTTACGTCAAACGGCAGCGGCGCAGTTGCTCCGGGCGACAGCACAACAATCGGGTTCAAGATTCGCACGAATCAACTTGGTCAAGGATCGAATCTTGCCGCGTTGTCAATCGAGAATAACGATCCATTACGGCCTCTCCTGCGCGTCCCCGTCCGGCTTGATGTTCTGACGGATGTCGCAGAAAACCCCACGGGGATTCCTGAAAGCTACGGTTTGGATCAGAATTTCCCGAATCCATTCAATCCTACAACAACGATCCGGTTTGCACTTCCGGAGCAGGCTACAGTAAGCCTTCGCATCTATAACCTGCTCGGGCAAGAAGTGGTGACACTCGCTGACGGCGAGTTGCCTGCCGCATTTCATCAAGTTGTTTGGCAGGGGAAAAATAGTTCCGGATTGCAGGTTGCAAGCGGTTTGTATTTCTACAGACTTGAAGCGACCGGGCATTCAGGTAGCACGTTCACAAGCCTCAAGAAACTCGTTTTGTTGAGGTAATAATCACCGTAAAGTAACAAGCGGGCCCTACGGTTTACAGCCGTAGGGCCTTTGTATTTGTAACGTATATCCGGACCCTTTTGGAAGCGCTTCTCTCAGGTAGAGAACAAAGATGCCCGGAGGCGATCAAAGTCAAGAAGATGCTTGCTTCTATGCTCCTCGTTGACTACTTTCTTTCTGTCGTTCGCCCGAACAAATGGTCTTCGCAGTGAACACACTTACCTACGAACTCTCTCTCGTGATGTTTTTAGTCTGAGTCGAACCAGTTCTATCGCTAAAGCATAGATTCGATGGCGTGTCAGCATTATATGATGATGTTTCGACTAGCACAGAAGAAGTCGAGACGGCTGTTAGAAACAGAGACGCACTTCACACTAAAACAATCCACCTAATACACAACTCACAACCCCAACTCAACCTAATCATTTCCAATTAAGGAGGAGTCATGCAACAAAGCACTACAATATGGAAGAGAATAGTCTTCCTGGTTGTGCTGACCTCAAGCATGTTCTCATTCACGGCATTTGCCGCTGGCGAGAACAAGAGGGAGATCGAAGCGAGAGAGAAAGCGCAACTGCGTCCCCTGACAGCCGATGAAATTCAGGCTGCCCGGGAAGTGCAATCCGGGCGGTTCAAGGCTCTGTATGGCGCGACTACGTCGAACGCGGTCGTATACACGAGGAACCCGAACAAGCCCATTCTAGATAACACTGTTGTTTACGATACGCTTTCGACACCGGCGCTGACGAATTTGGGCTTCGTGGCTATCCGCCTCGATACAGTTCTGCACACGTGGAACGCCGACATGGTCATGCGTTTGCAGAGCCCCAACGGTCAGATATCCACGTTCTTGTTCCGTCGAGGCGGCTCGACAGACAATATGATTGGTGCGGGTTTCACCAATTTCGCGTACCGGCAAATCAGCACCGCCACGGCGACGGCGGCACTCGATTCGCCGTACACCGGATGGTGGTTGCCTGATAGCAGTATGAGCAGATTCCAGGGAGCTTCGATGCCTGCCGGTGACTGGGTCCTCTCTATTCGGGACACCGCTGCGGGCGACCAAGGCACGTTGGTACGTTGGTCACTCATTATTGAAGCAAACGAAATTGTGCCGCCCAACATTGTGCATACTCGTTTAGCCGATACGCTGAATACGACAAACCGCGTAGTAATGGCAACGATTTCCGATACTTCGGGGATTGCCGGCGGAGCAGATGCACCTAAACTGTGGTGGAAGCTGAGCACTGCAGGAACATATACATCTGCCGCTGCCGATTCGAACAACGGAAGCACATACTATTTCACTATTCCCGGGCAGGTTGCGGAGTCCGTTGTTGAGTACTACATTTCCGCTCAGGATAACTCACCCACGAACAACGCCGGCACACTTCCCTTCGGCGGCACAGGCGCCACGGCACCACCGCGACCCTTCCGTTACAAGGTCGGGAATCTTCTCGCTGCTGGAACATACTCCGTGGGATCGACCGGAACATTCCCCACACTTGATTCAGCTTTTGCTGTCATTAGTCGTGGAATCAAAGGGAATATCACGCTGAACTTGATCGATACGCTGTACAACATCAGTGACAGCCCAAGCCGCGGCGGCTCCATTTACGCCCCTGATATTCACCACGAAAACGGCGTGCAAGCAAAATCGCGCTTGGATATTCCTGCAGACACAATCGGCCAGGCAACGCTCCAAGGCCCCATTTACAGCCCGGTACTTGCCCGTGTGACAATCAGGCCATTGACAGGCCGTAAGGTTCGCCTTGTAGGAAACGGGGCATCCGTTATTCGCTTGCTGGATGCGAGTAACGTCACAATCGACGGCTTCAGATCATCAACGACGGGTCTGACCATTGTCAACCCCGCTGCCAACGCTGTTGGAATTCTCTTACAGGGAAATTGTGATGATAACATCATCCAGCGTGTTGATATTCAGATGCCGCAAAGCACCGGTTCTGTTGGCGTATTTCTGACCAATGGGCCGAACGGTACGCCGGACAACAACCGGATCGGCGGAACCTCGAGCACAACCGGCAACAACATCATGTCCGCTACTGACGGTATTCTGATCATCGGTTCCGCTACGGCGTTTCCGACGAACAATGTCGTTTCCTGGAACACGATCGGTTCACCGACGGATAGCCTTGGTGAACTTGGCATCTACAATCAACAGGCGGTCGGAACGCTCATCTTCAATAATACTATCCAGAACGTCCGCGCCCTCTCCGGCTTCAATGCTGCGGGCATCTGGGTTGCCACAAAGCACCTCGGGTTGAGAATCTACAACAACGTAATCAAGAACGTGAAAGTCCCTGCGACGGCAACAAATGCAGCATTTGCTGCAGGGTTGTACATCTTTGGGACAAGCGCAGATGTTACAGACGGCAATTTCTACAATAATGTCGTCTACGATCTTGATAACAACTCGTCAAGCGCGACGGCGAGTATTCGTGGCATTTATGCCTCGACAGGCCAGCGGGATACCATTGCCCATAACACTGTGCTGCTCGAGGGAACGGCAACGACGGCGAAGCAATCTGCAGCGCTGTGGTCTCTGACCCACATCAACCAGGTTTGGAGGAACAACATTGGTATTAACCTCCGGACTGAAACGAGTACTGGCTTTGGCCTCGCTTTCTATAAGGCCTCGACAACATCGACATTGACCTCAAACAACAATGCCCTGTATGTCCCAACCCAGGCTCTCAGCCATATCGGTCGCGTAGGAACAACCAATTACACGACAATCGGTGATTGGCGAGGCGCCGGGTATGACTCAGCAAGCGTTGTATGGAATCAGGCGTTCAGAGCAGGGTCGGATCTCCGCATCGATACTACTATCGCTACTCCGGTAAACAATATTGGCGTTGCGTTGGCCGGATTTGATCGGGACATCGACAACCAACTCCGCAGCAGCACAACACCCGATCCCGGAGTCGATGAGTTCAATGCACCGGCGTTCGCGACACATGATATCGGCGTCGAATCGCTCACGCGCTCGGAGGCACCGGATGCTCCCGCTATCCAGCCGGCAGCCGATGATGATGCTGCTATCGTTTCACAGGTGGAAGATGGTGCCGCTCATGAGACCATCGAGAACGCAGCAGTGCACAGCGCGTCAAAGAGCGAAGTCATTGATATACCGCTGACCGCCTCAGGATATACCTTCACCGTGACATCTGTTGCAGATACGACACGGTTCCGGGCCGTTGTGCAAAACTACGGATCGTTCCCGGAAACCACGTATCAAGTCAGATGGACGGCAAACGGGGTCGTTCAGGGAACGTTGAACAACACGCGGATTCTTCAACCAGCTGCACGCGATACCTTCTCGTTCCAGTGGCCGAACACTCCAGTCGGCTCTCACACAGTCCGGGCATGGACATTGCTGGCAACAGACAATAACCGTGCAAACGATACTGGCTCGGTCAACTTCACGATTAGTCCTGCAGTCAACATCATCTACAGCAACGGCGGCCTCTCGACCGGTCCCGTGAGCAAGAGCGGTGTATCGGCTCCGGCAGGAACCAATTGGAGTGAAGTCCAGAATCCGTCCGGTGATACTACACAATCCAACACAGTTGCCGGCTTCTCAGCGGGTATTACCACCACAACTCGCTTCCGCCTTGCGGACAATTTCACCGTACCTCCGGGACAAACATGGCGGATTGACAGCATATTCACGTATGCCTATCAAACCGGTAACGCCGGTGTGACAAGTCCGTTCATTGCGGCAAACGTACGCATCTGGAACGGCATGCCTGATACACTCGGCAGCGCGGTTGTGTTTGGCGATACGTTGACGAACAGGCTCGGAGCATCGGTCTTCTCCGGTCTCTACCGTATCTTCAACAGCAAGTACCCGACCGGATCGACCCCGGGCACGACGCGTCCAGTATGGAAAAACACGCTGCGCATCAACACAACACTCGGTCCCGGGACCTACTGGGTCGATTGGCAGACGCAGATCACCGCCAGTGCAGCTCACTTCGCGCCGTCGGTGACGGTTGTGGGGCGACGCGGACTCGCAGGATGGAACGGCCGGCAGTACATTGGTACAACACCATCCGGATGGCAGGATCTGATTGACGCCGGTAACCCGGCAGCAGCTCCCGACAGCGCGCAGGACATGCCGTTTGATATCATCGGAGACGTTGAAATGGCACCTCCGGCTGGCTGGGTTTCGCAGACATCGGGTGTGACGACATTACTTTATTCGGTCAAAGCGATCAACCAGTCAGTGGCATGGGCAGCTGGTGCAGGTGGCCGTGTATTGCGCACAACCAACAGCGGTACCA
>CAZBWR010000108.1:0-9257 GCA_964495695.1 uncultured Chitinophagales bacterium
CTGCCAAGAAATCTGTCAGAACAACCCTTTTTGCCATGTTCCAAATCGCATCCACATGGCATGCAAGTTGACCCTCTCATTCTGAACTCTCCATGTTTCACATCCGGAGTCCTCTCATGTGCCTCGCAGTTCCCGGCAAAGTCACCAAAATTGAAGAAAGCCCCGTCGGAATGACAATGGGGAAGGTCAACTTCGGCGGCATTGTGAAGACTGTCTGCCTCGCCTACGTGCCTGAAGTACAAGTCGGGGACTATGTCGTCGTCCACGTCGGGTTCGCTATCAGCAAAGTGGATGAAGCAGAGGCGGCGAAAGTCTTCCAGTATCTGAAAGAAATGAACGAACTGGATGAGCTTGCCGGTGAATCCCGGGACGATGAGGGAGAGTCAATGCCGCAATGATACGCCGGCTTCACATAACGCTGCACGGAGCGGTACAAGGTGTCGGGTTCAGGCCCTTCGTGTTCTCTCTGGCGCGTGAATGTGCGCTCAAGGGTTACGTGACGAATACCCCGCAGGGTGTCGTCATCGAAGTAGAGGGGGAGATGAGCGTGTTGAATACATTCCGCCTCAGGTTGGAAGGTGAGCGGCCGGCACACTCGTACATTCATTCTTTGGAGACGGCCTATCTTAACCCGTCAGGCTTCAGATCGTTCGAGATACGGGAGAGCAATAAGGATGGCCAGCCCACCGCTGTTATCCTTCCCGACATTGCCACATGCCCGGCATGTCTTCAAGAGATATTTGACCCCCTGAACCGTCGCTACCTGTATCCCTTCACCAACTGCACGCACTGCGGGCCCCGGTTCAGCATTGTGACTGCGTTGCCGTACGACAGGGAACATACCACTATGCGCACCTTCACCATGTGCACTGCTTGCCGGCAAGAATACGGCGATCCGCATGATAGGCGGTTTCACGCTCAACCCAACGCCTGTCCAGCTTGCGGTCCGCACATCGGTCTTTGGGATGAGAATGGCAGACCATCTGCTGATCGAGACAATGCAATTCATAAGGTCATCGAGTACATCAGAGCCGGCCGAATTGTCGCTGTAAAGGGACTCGGCGGCTTTCACCTGATGGCGGATGCGACGAGCGAGGCCGCAGTAATGACTCTACGCGAGAGGAAAAAGCGGGAGCAAAAGCCCCTGGCGGTCATGTTCCCCTCGATCGAAGAAATCAGACAAATGTGTGAAGTGAATGAACTCGAGGCTCAATTGCTGCGCTCACCACAGGCCCCTATTCTGCTTGTGGACAAACTGGACACGATAGAACTTGCCCCGTCGCTTGCCCCGCACAATCCGCGGCTTGGCGTTATGCTTCCGTATACACCGCTGCATCATATTCTGTTGCGCGAGGCGGGAATTCCCCTCGTTGCCACGAGCGGCAATCTCACAGATGAACCGATCTGCACGGACGAGCATGAAGCGCTGTCACGGCTCAAGGGCGTTGCTGACGCGTTTCTCGTACACAACCGCCCCATTGCTCGCCACGTGGATGATTCCGTTGTGAGAGTGATGTTGGACAGAGAGCAGGTTCTGCGGAGAGCCCGAGGGTACGCTCCATTGCCCGTTCGTGTGCAGAAGGAACTTCCCTCTGCGTTGGCAGTTGGTGCGCATCAGAAGAATGCTGTTGCAGTGTCTCGAGGCAAAGAGGTATTTCTGAGCCAGCATATCGGAGATCTTGAGACGGCAGAAGCGTTCACGGCATTCGAGAAAGCGGCATCCGATCTCGCTTCATTGTATGAGATCGAACCGGAAAGCGTCGTTGCTGACCTTCATCCGGACTATCTCTCTACACAGTACGCATTAAAGTCACAGAAGCCGGTGATCCATGTGCAGCATCACGCAGCCCACGTGTTATCATGCATGGCTGACAATGAACTTGAAGGATCCGCCTTGGGGGTGTCATGGGATGGCACAGGGCTTGGCGATGACGGGACAATTTGGGGGGGAGAGTTCTTTCGTGTTGATGATCAGCACTGCTTACGGGTCGCCACACTCCGCCCGTTCCGCTTGCCCGGAAGCTCACAAGCTGTGAAAGAGCCCCGTCGTGTTGCTCTGGGCGTGTTGTATGAGCTGTTCGGGGATGACGTATTCGAACGTGGTGATCTCCGCGCCGTCTCCTCATTTCCCGAAACCGAGCTGAGACTTCTCCGCACTATGCTTGCCAAAGGCGTGAATTCTCCTCTTACATCAAGTGCAGGCAGGTTGTTCGATGCCGTTGCTTCTCTCGTCAACCTCGCGCAGCGCATCGGGTTTGAAGGGCAGGCGGCTATGATGCTCGAAGGCTGTATCGGCAAGAATCCGGACATAGCAGCGTACGAGTTCTGGTTGAAGGAAGACGCAGGAAAGGGAAAGAACACGGGAAGGCTCGTCACAGTGGATTGGGCTCCGATCATATTCGGCGTGCTTGAAGATGTTGCAGCAAACGTTCCGGTAGCCGATGTGGCGGCAAAATTCCACAACACTCTTGCGGAGGTCATTGTGGAGATCGCATTGCTGCATGACGCGGGTCAAGTGTGCCTCACCGGTGGGTGCTTTCAGAACAAGTACTTGACGGAACGGTGTGTCCACCGCTTGCGCGAGCAAGGGCTGAAGGCATATTGGCATCAACGTGTCCCGCCGAACGATGGCGGCATCGCTTTGGGACAAATTCTGGCGGCGCAACGAGCAGCGCCAGCCGGGCATCATTCATTATCAAGAGATACGGTGGCTGTATGAATCTTCTAACCGGAGAGATAATTGAAATCTATGTGCAGGACTATACCACCTGCGCGAAAGTGCGAGTCGGCAATGCCCTCATGCGTGTGCCCCTTATGGTTCTTCCGGACGCCCGCGTTGGGGACATGGTTCTGGTAAGCTCAGGAGTAGCTGTTTCCCGGATCGAGGAAGAAACGCCGACCCGGACTTCTTCAGTTGAGACCGTAAGCCCGGTTCCGGTGCCCGAAACAATCATCTAAGAGGGTCAGCATGAAGTATATCGACGAATATCGTGACGGCGTGTCTGCGCGTAAGTATGCCGGATTGATTCATGGGATAACCAGCAAACCGTGGACCATCATGGAGATCTGCGGGGGACAGACGCACGCTATTGTGAAATTCGGAATTGAGTCATTGCTCCCCAGGTCCATTACACTTGTACATGGTCCCGGATGCCCCGTGTGCGTTACACCTCTGGAGATCATTGACAAAGCGATAGCAATTGCATCCCGGCCAGATGTGATCTTTACGTCGTTTGGTGATATGCTGAGGGTTCGAGGATCTGAAAAGGATCTACTCTCCGTCAAAGCTGAAGGAGGCGACGTTCGCATCGTCTACTCGCCGCTTGATGCAGTGAAGATCGCCGCGCAAAATCCACAAAACAAAGTGGTTTTCTTTGCGGTGGGATTTGAAACGACAGCACCTGCGAATGCCATGTCAGTTTTCGAAGCGAAGCGTCAAGGATTGACAAACTATTCGATCCTCTGTTCACATGTTCTTGTTCCCCCAGCCATCGAGGCAATTCTCTCTTCACCCACAAATCGTGTGCAGGGGTTCCTGGCAGCGGGTCACGTCTGTGCTGTGATGGGATATGAGGAATATTTACCTCTTGTCGACAAATACAAGGTTCCGATCGTTGTAACCGGCTTTGAGCCGGTAGACATTTTGCAGGGGATTTACCTGACAGTGAAGCAACTTGAGGAGGGACGTTGCGAGATGGAGAACCAATACGTGCGAGCGGTAAGAAGGGAAGGAAATGTAGAGGCGCAGAAGCTCATCAGCAAAGTGTTTGAGGTAAGCGACAGAAAATGGAGGGGTATCGGAGAGATACCGCATAGTGGCTATCGTTTGCGTGAGGAATATGTGGCATTCGACGCGGAACAGATATTTGATGTGCAAGGAGTATCGCGGGATGAATCGCCGCTTTGTATTGCGGGGCAGGTGTTGCAAGGATTGAAGAAGCCACATGATTGCCCGGCGTTCGGCAGAGAATGCACTCCTGAAGCACCTCTTGGGGCGCCTATGGTCTCTTCCGAAGGGGCTTGCGCCGCGTATTACCAATTTGCACGAATCACCTCACCCGCTGCATCTGTTTGATAAGGAGGCATAATGAAAACTACTGTGCAGGAACCAGTTGATCTGTCGACAGGTATCTCGTGTCCGGCGCCGATCATGAACCACAAGAACATCCTGCTTGCACATGGCGGAGGAGGGAAGCTAACGAATCAGCTGATAAAGCGTGTGTTTGCTACATCATTTGCCAACACACATCTTGCCCCTTTACATGACGGAGCTGTTCTGGAAGTTGGTGGGGCACGGATTGCGTTTTCAACAGATTCATTTGTCGTAAGTCCGATCTTCTTTCCCGGAGGGGATATCGGCGACCTCGCCGTGAATGGTACAGTCAACGATCTTGCGATGTGCGGGGCGAGACCTCTCTACATATCGTGCGGCATGATCATCGAGGAGGGACTCCCGATGGAAGAACTGCAGCGCGTCGTCGGATCGATGCAAAGGGCTGCGAAGTTAGCCGGCGTCCAACTCGTTACCGGGGACACGAAGGTCGTTGACAGAGGGAAGGCCGACAAGCTCTTCATCAACACCTCGGGCATCGGTGAAGTTATCGCAGGCGTGCGCGTTGATCCGGGGAGCATCCGGGCAGGGGATGTTGTTGTGCTGAGCGGAGAAATCGCCACACACGGCATCGCCATCATGTCGGTGCGGGAGGGACTTGAGTTCGAATCCGCAATTGCCAGTGATACGGTGGCATTGAACAGACTCGTTGAGCGAATCGTTGAAGTCTGCCCGGAGGTTCGGGTCATGCGAGACCCGACGCGCGGCGGTATTGCCAGTGCACTCAACGAATTGGCCGAGGCGAGTGGAACGGGCATTGAGATCGCAGAGGAGAGTATTCCAATCAGCGGAGAAGTGCGGGGAGCTTGCGAAATCCTTGGACTTGATCCGCTCTATGTTGCCAACGAGGGGAAGATGCTTGCCGTCGTTCCGGAGACGTTTGCCGACTTAGTGCTGGAGACGATGAGAAGTCATCCCTTAGGGAAAAATGCAGCAATCATCGGAAGGGGTGTGGCCGGGCATCCGGGAACCGTTGTGATGAAGAGCCGGATAGGTGGTACCCGGGTCGTGGATATGCTTTCGGGTGAGCAGCTTCCGCGTATTTGCTAGTGTTGAGGATTCGAGAAGAACGGAGCAAATACGCGTCGGGTCGCAAAGCCGTCAACACATCCAATCCAGGTTCCATCGGGCATCTGATGGGCATCGAGGTGGTGCATCCCGCCGCTATTCCAACCTCTTCCTGACGCGGTAAGAACAGGCGTTTCTCGTAGAGGGCGCTCTGCGTATTCCGTGCGGGTCAGCTTTGCAATTTCAAATGCCCACAGCTGATTTCCATATTCGGGTATATCATCCTGGCCGAAGCGGTAGAGCTTCGACTCGTACAAGATGATGCGGCCTCCCGGCCGCGCAATGTTCGCATTCCCGCGAACGACCGGGCTTTGAGGGTGTGCAGTCCAGGGGCCCGTGAGACTGTCAGCAAAGAAGAGGTAGAGCGAATCATTTCCACGCTCGTTTGCTGCAAACATCCACCACGAACCGTCATGCTGAATCAGGGTAGCATCAACAAATTTTCCCTCGACAAGCTCCTTGACAAAGACCCAAGTGTCCGGAAAACGGTCTGCCTTGTAGAGACGTACGCCGTACGCCTGATAGCTCTCAGGCACCATATAGTACTCCCCGTCATGAAGTATGATCTGCGGATAGGAGAGATGGAACGGCTCATCAAGAACGATGCCGCCGTAACGCCATTGCAATGCGTCTTCACTGGTTGCCAGACCTATATCACCTTTTTTCGATTCGTTATTAAGAATCTCAAAGAACATGTACCACACGTTATCGTGCCGGACCATAAACGGGTCGGCAACAAAGCGCGCATTCACGTCGGTCACAAACGATTTTGAGAGCACGGGGTGCTCAATGCCACCCGCAGGCTGAAGATCGAAAGGCGACTCTCCCGTATAAATTGAAATTGCCCACTCTTGTTCGAGATTTCCGAAGAGTGAGCTCGACTTCTTGCCTGCAACGTATCCGCCGCCGAGCCCGGCAAGCAGCGTGATGATCCAGATAATTATGAGACGCTTTTTCATGTTGATTGATTTTGTATGCTATTCTAATATCTTGAGAGCGTGCCACTCACAACATGACATGACCCATGAATCGCCAGGATGCCCTTAACCTGTTGCACGAATATACCAAAACTGACAGTCTACGAAAACACGCGCTCGCAGTCGAGGCAGCCATGCGGGCATACGCTGTCAAATTTGGCGAAGACCCGGAAACTTGGGGAGTTGTCGGGCTACTGCATGACTTTGACTACGAAATGTATCCACAGGTCCCTGATCATCCAACCAAGGGCTCCGAGATTCTCCGGGAACATGGATATCCGGAAGAAATTCGTCGCACGATTTTGAGTCATGTCCCCGAAATGAACATCCCGCGCGAGACACAAATGGCAAAGGTCCTGTTCGCTTGTGACGAGCTTTCCGGATTCATCGTTGCTTGCGCTCTTGTACGTCCAACCAAGCTAGAAGGACTCGGCGCCTCATCAGTCAAGAAGAAGTTGAAAGACAAAGCCTTCGCCCGAACGGTAAGTCGTGAGGACATTCAGCAGGGGGTGCAGGAATTGGGAGTTCCGATGGAGGAACACATTGAGTTTGTTGTTTCAGCCCTATCGAACATCAAATCTGATCTTGGCCTAAACTGACTCAGCTCAGAAACGCACTCACCAAAAATCAAAAGCAAAGCCTAAGCCCCAGTTCTCCCGCCGTATGTCATAGTATTGGCTGAAGGGATCCAAGCCATTGAAGTAACTGGCGTAGATTTTCAGCCCGGTCGAATTCCAGTCTCCAAGTTTAATCCCCGCCTCTGTGTTCCCGGTTCCCAGGTATTTATTTATCGAGCGGAGTGTAAAGTACTGTGAAATAAAGAGATTGAGCGGCTCGTTAAATAAAAACCCTGTGTTTGTCCTGGCCTCAAGTCCTCCGTGAAATTCTATTCTCCCGATCTCCGTCGGGCGAATCAGCGTTGCGTAGCTGAATCCCATATAGGGTTTGAAGCGGGTTCTGTCGTTGCCGAATTCCAGTCCAACCAGAAGTTCTCCATAGTCTCTTGTGAACGGGATGGGAGCACGATTATCTTTCCATGTCTGGGTTGAGTTGCTGAAATGTCCGTCAAGGAAGTGTGCACTGAGATGAAGAAGTCGCAGCCTGACAAGGAGCCTTCGATTGGCGTCAATGTCGTTCACATACGTCACATGTCCGCCAAAAAAACCATCTACGGCATCGATCTGGAGCCGCAATCCCTCTGAGCTTGTCGAAAGAGCGTAGGTAAAGAAGTCAATTCCCACCCGCACTCTCTCCGTTGAATCGGAGCCCGGCCTGTATTCCAGCATCTCTACGGAGGCGCCTATGTCAACCTTCATTCTGGATGACCCGATCTCTTTGCGGAGTCCGACACGGGGTTCCGTGTGCGACGCGGTTAATGGAGGTGTAATGAGTTTTCCCGGAAGGAAAATGAATTTGTGCTTCTGGGCGTGGAGATGTCCCATGCTTCCTGTGAAACAAAGTATGGCTGCAATCAGTAGAAAAGGTCGCATCATATCAAGGAGTGGTTCTTGTCTTATTGTGAGGCAAAATATAGGGAGAACATCAGGGACAAGCAATGCGTTGAATCTCAGCGGCGTTTTCGCTACCTTGATAAAGTTTATACACCACACTCAATATGGAGGAAGGCGATGAAACGTGTTGTGCTAGCAATGATGCTGCTTTCATTCTGGGTCGGATCCGGATTTGCGCAGGAAGAGCCGATACCCCCGAAGCGTTCAAAAATGGCGAAGATCGGCGGACTGTTCGGGTACACTCCCGGATGGTTGTTTGTGGATGTGAAACCGATCAATCAGCAGCTCATTGGTGCCGGCGGTGCCGCGCTCAAGGATAATGGTATCTTCATGAATGGCATCGGTGGAGGGGCCTATATCATGTTTGTTCCGAACCTGCGCGTTGGCGGGCTTGGGATGAACGGCCGGCTCACGAGCACGTCGTTAAGTCCTGCCGGAGTCCGGCGTGACGCAGAGCTGAATGTCAGCTTTGGAGGTGTAACAGTAGATTATGTTGTGCCGATTGTTGAAAAGCTGGATGTTTCTTTCGGTGTAACACTCGGAGGTGGCGCAATGGAGCTGACGTTGCGGCAGTCCAACGGTAGTGCCCTCACGTGGGGCGGCGAGTGGAACAATTACGGCAACGGGAACTACAACCAGGGCGGACAAATCGGTAACATCTCCCGTAAACTCTCGGGCTCATTCTTCAGCGCTGTCCCGGCAGTGAACGTCGAATACGCGATCCTCGGATGGCTCGGCGTGCGTCTCGGCGCCAGCTATGTGACGATGTTCGCGCCGTCGTGGCAGGTGGATGAAAAGTACGACCTGCTTGGCGTTCCTTCAAGCGTGAAAGGAAACGGCTTCATGATTAATGCGGGGTTGTTTGTCGGAACCTTCTAAAGGAGCTGATCTCGGATTCAAAAACAAAAGGGCGGACGCAAAGTCCGCCTTTTTTATTTCTTGTCCGTGAATTGTGTGGACTTCCATTGCTCGAACAGGGGCTTGCACTTGTTCCGCTGGTATTTTCCCGTAGACGTTACCGGGATATCATCGCCGAAGAGTACAACCTTGGGAGACTTGGAGAAGGGGAGCTGCTTTCGGCAGTGAGCCATGACGTCCTCGCTGGTCAGACGAATTCCCTCCTTCAGTTTAACATATGCTCCCACTTCCTCCCCATACCAATCATTCTCGAAGCCCACTGCAATCCCCGTATGAACTCCGGGAATATTCATGAGTATCTCGTCAATTTCGAACGGAGAGATATTGACGCCTCCACGTATGATCAACTCCTTGATTCTTCCCGTTATGAAGAAGTATGGACGCCCTTCCTCGTCGTATCGATAAAACCCCTCATCACCACTCCGGAACCAATTGTATTCAAAGGTCTTAGCATTAGCTTCTTCATTTTGAAAATAGTATTTCATTACGTTGTGACCCCGGATGACGATTTCCCCTTTCTCTCCCTCGGGTAGTTCAACCCCTTTCTCATCATGAATAGCCATCTCGTTCACCGGAAGCGGGACCCCGATGGAAGGATATCCGAATTTGGACATCCACATCTTGTGCTCCGCTGACGCAAGGCTCACTGGAAGAAAACATGAATAGCAGGTC
>CAZBWR010000109.1:0-9120 GCA_964495695.1 uncultured Chitinophagales bacterium
TGTTCACAGGGCCCGTCCGGTACGCATGCACACTCAACGTGCCGCCGGGTGCAGGCGTAAGTGAAACGTTGCGGGTGACAGTATCACCGGCAACAAGCGTTACAGTATCAGTCCGTGTGATGTACCCGAACTTTGATGCGCGCATCGTATACCGCGCAGTCGTCGCGGGCGTGTCAATCCGTGCGCTTGCAAGGAAATAGCCACTGGCGTTTGAGGTGCCGGCAAGTTGTTGAACATTATCAACAAAATCCACCCTCACACCCGAAAGCGGGGTGCTGCTGCTTGTTACAATACCGCGGACATATCCGTGGTTCAAGGGAAGAGATTGATACGCTCGCCACAGATCAATCATTCCATGTCCGTACGTGTTGTCCTCGCCGGGAGTCCCGAGGTCCGTTGCCGTCTGCATGAGGACACGCTTCAATTCCGTACCCGTCATGAACGGAGCAACCTCCCGCAACAAAGCAATGGAGGCGGCTACGTGCGGAGAGGCCATTGACGTACCGGAGAGAACACGGAACCCGCTGGTTGTACCGAACGCTGAACGTACACTGACGCCTGGCGCTGATACTTCAGGTTTGATTCGCAGCGAGTCGGGACCCGTGCATGTGGAGGGTCCACGGCTGCTGAAACTCGCAATCGGGTAGCTCGGGTTGTTGCCATCCACAGCACCGACGGCAAAAATGTCAGTCGAAGTGGCAATGCGATTCTTCGGCGCGGTAATTGTGCTGGCATTCGGGCCGCTGTTGCCGGCAGAGAAGACCACTGCGGTGCCCAATGCTTCCACCGCCTGAATCACTGAACCGTATCCACCGGAATTCGGCTCGCATTGCGTGCTGTTGGTATTGGGATCGAACCACGAGCAGCTGATCGCATCCGGTACATCCTCCATAGTATTGATGTTGCTGTCCGGATTTGCGGCCCATTGAAATGCCGCTATCGAGCGGGATGTGTGCGGGCTTCCGCCGATCAGAGAGTTGGACGCAATCCAGCGGGCGGACGGCGCGACACCCAGCGTTTCATTACTGGCCGTAACCAAACCGCACATCGTGCCCATCGTATGAGTACCATGATTGTCAGAGCCATCACCGTCAACAGGGAATGACGTGTTGTTTGCCGGGTCGTGCCAAGCCCATGTGGGACGTACACCGGGGACGGTACCGCGCCAACGTGAGGCAATCGCCACATGGTTGCCGTTGACACCGGTGTCGATATTCATCACAAGCCGTCCGGCACCACGATAGCCAAGTTCCCACAATCTGTGGGCATTAATTGCGCGCAAACCTGGCTCCATCGCTTCGGGGTTGGAAGTGGCTGCTTCAGAAACAACCGGCACTTCCCGCTCCAACAATCCGTCAAAATAGATGGTCTCGACTTCCGGCAACTCGGCAATCTGGCGTATGGCAGAAGGCGTACCACGCAGAACTATAATATTGCGTATCCAGAATTTGTCGAGTTGTTCTACCTGTCCAACACTCTCCAACGCTTCAATCTTACTCATAAACACCGGCTGCGTCATATCCGCTGTACGCTGCAGTGCCGTGATGATCGTCCGGTACCGGACGTCCAGCGGCACACGCTCACCGGGAGCAACCGATAGACGGAGTGAAGACTCAATTCCTTCAAGGTCAACTTGGTGCTTCATAAAGACCATGACCCTGACAAACTCCATCGGGGCTGCAGATTCGAGTTTGCTTTGGAGGAAAGAGTCAATCTGTCCCGCCGTAAGGGAAGAGAATGCAAACATCACTGTTGCGCAAAGCGCAATCAGTCTTGCACGAAGGGAGAATAAAGGTGGCATGCAGGCCAGTCCTTTCTTTTTGGTGATGAGAAGCTGTATTAGAATTGTAAGATTACCAGGGAGGATTAGTACGCAACGTATGCTGAATATGCGCATACGGAACCTGCAAGTCAATAGCTCAACCAAAAAAAGTGATTCTTCGGGGCGGGAGGGACAAGGGGGTAACTCAGCGTCATCCAAGTTTTTTCTGAAACCTCTTGACACTCAGAGTGAGAATCACAACTCCGAAGGTGACCAGCGCTGCTGCTTGAGGCCAAAGATGGGACATATCTGACCCTTTGAGAAAAATGCCACGAACAATCTCCAGGAAATACCTCAGAGGGATCAGGTATGTAATGTACTGTATCCACTCAGGCATATTCGCAATCGGGAATGCAAAGCCGGAAAGAAAAATAAACGGCATAAAAAAGAAGAATTGCGCAATCATCATCGCCTGTCCCTGGGACTTCGCAATCGTCGAGACGAACAAACCCAGGCCGAGTGTTGTAAGTATAAACAGTGCACTCAATGAAAAAAGAAGCACTACACTCCCCGCCAGCGGAACTCCGAACCAGTATCGAGCAATCCCCAGAACAATCACAGTATCAACAAACCCGATCACTACAAACGGAATGAGCTTTCCTATAATGAGTTGATACGGCTTGACCGGTGTGACGAGAAGTTGTTCGAGCGTTCCGATTTCCTTCTCCTTCACAACACTGACCGATGTCAACGTCATCGTGATGATCATTAATACCATCGCCACGACGCCGGGAACCATGTAGTTTGAGCTCTTCAAATCAGGGTTGAACCACATACGCGGCTCAGGAATGATACGGGGGACATCACGCGACGGATCGAGAGCCGAGTATTCCGCAACCAACTTCCGCCCGTATGATGCAACGATCTGTGTCGAATAGCCAAGCAGGATATTCGCCGTGTTGGCGTCCGTCCCGTCAAGAATTACCTGTACTTGAGGTGTTCTACCCCTCAACAATCCGGCTGAGAATCCCCGGGGTACGATCAGGACCATGTTAGCCCGGGCTTCCTCTATAAACTTGTTCGCTTCATCGGGGGTCGCAACATAATATCTCGGTATGAAATACCCCGAGGTGGTAAATCCTTCAACAAAGCTCCTGCTCTCTGCTGTGCGGTCGAGATCACACACGACCATCGTACTGTTCTTGATGTCCGTTGTGGCGGCATAGCCGAGGAGAATTACCTGCATCACCGGCATTATAATCGAGATGCCCAGCATCCGCTTGTCCTGACGGATCTGGAAGAACTCCTTCTTGATAATCTCGACAATTACCTGAATTGCATCGCGCATGCTATCATCTCCGGAGCTCTGATTTCTTCAAGGTACCTCATGCTGTCCTCTTCTTGAAGCGTTTTGTGCTGACGCCGATCGTAATGAGCGCGAATAGGCCCATGAAAAGAAATTGATCCCAAACCGCCCAAAAATCCACCCCCTTTAACATGACTCCCCGCACTATGACAAGGAAGAACTTCGTGACTGCAACATTGGACAAAACCTGAAGCGGCGCGGGCATGCTTGATATCGGAAAAACAAACCCCGAAAGAAGAAACGTCGGGAGCAACGAGCTGAATACCGCCATCATGAACGCTGCTTGCTGGGAATCCGTTATACTCGAAACCAGAAGCCCCTGACCCAGACCGCCAAGAATGAACACAATGATAGCAGCATACAAGAGCAAGATCCCGCCCCGTACTTCCACATCGAACAACAGGTAGCCAACAACCAACACTGATGTCGCTATAAGAATGCTCAGGGCCAGATACGGAATCACCTTCCCTACAATGACTTGAAGAGGATGAAGGGGCGAAACCATCATCTGCTCCATAGTACCGCGTTCCTTCTCACGCACCACAGTTAAAGCTGTCGATACAACTGCCGTCAGAACAATGATGAACCCGATAAGCCCGGGAATAAGAAACTTGTTGGACTCAAGATCCGGGTTGTACCAAACGCGAGGCTGGAAGTCTATCGGGATAAACTGGACACCCCCCCGCTGCAGTAGAAACTCTGCTGTGATCCGGTTGGAGTATTCATTCGTCATACGCGATGCGTAATTGAGGGCCTGACCCGCGCTGTTTGCATCGGCACCGTCAAGCAAAATCTGGATCCTGGCCGGACGCCCGGCAAGAAGCTCGCGACCAAATTCCCGAGGTATGACAATTGCAGCTTTCGCCTTGTTGTGAAGAAAGAGATCTTCGATCTCTCTGTATGACGATACGTCGTATGCGTAACGGAAGTACTCGGTATTCTTGAACTGCCGGAGATAACTTCTGCTTTCAACGGAGTTACTCTGGTCGTACACTGCAAGCGGGATGAATTTCACATCAAAGTTGAGCGCGTATCCGACAAGAATAATCAATGCCGACGGAAGGACGAGAAGCATGCCGAGTGTAGTCGGGTCGCGGCGAATTTGCCGGAATTCTTTCACAACAACGGGCTTGAGTATGCGGGCAAGTTTTTTCATGATTCGCTCGTTGTCCTCATGATTGCACTGATGGTTGATGCTCAAGCAAATAGAGGAACACATCTTCCAGGGACGGACTGATGCGCTCGACCGCGCCTGGCCGGACGTTGTTCCGCTCGAGTGTCTGGCGGAGCAACGATTTGCCTTCCTCTTCCTGCTTGACCATTACATGCAGCGACGTTCCAAAAACCGATGTCTCCAGCGCCCACTCCTCCCGCCGCACAGCTTCAAATGATTCGACGACATTACCTTCAAGGCCGGCAACTTCCAGAATCGGATACTTGATGTAGTTGGATTTCATCTCCACAGGGCTCCCGCCCGCAATCAGCTTTCCTGCGTTGATTAAAATGATATCGTTGCAATACTCCGCTTCGTCGAGAAAATGAGTCGTAACAAGCACCGTCACCCCCTCAGCAGAGAGTTGATTGATGAGTTCCCAAAAATTCCTTCGTGAGATCGGATCCACCCCACCGGTCGGCTCGTCGAGAAATACGATACGAGGCGCATGCAGAATTGCGCACCCGAGCGCAAGGCGCTGTTTCCATCCCCCCGAAAGTGTTTTCGTTAGACTCTTCTCGCGGCCCTTCAAGTCCGCCATTCTTAGCACCCATTCCATCCTCTCATTTAGCCGTGAATTCTTGAGGCCGTAGACTCCGCCGTAGAACCGGATGTTCTGCTCGACCGTCAAATCATCATACAAAGAGAAGCGTTGCGACATGTAGCCGATGTTCAACTTGAGCTGTTCGGTTTGTTGTATGATGTCGTATCCGCCGACTGTCGCAGTTCCGGAAGTCGGTTGCAACAATCCGATCAGCATGCGAATGGTCGTGGATTTCCCCGCACCATTTGCTCCGAGAAACCCGAATATCTCCCCCTCCTTCACCTCAAAACTCAGGCCGTCAACTGCGGTGAATTCTCCGAAGCGCTTCGTCAGGTTATGGACTTCAATTGCATTTTTATTCATGTGATCATTCCATCAAGGCACCGGCTGTTGCGCCGATGGCTCTGTTCCAGCGCGCCTGCGCAACGTGGAACTCTACAACCGCAGCCGAGAATCCTGTTTCCGCCTGCAATAAGGAGACATTGGCATCAATCACATCGGAGGATGTTGCCAGACCTTGCCTGTACTTGTCATTCATCATACGCTGGTTTTCTTTTGCCTGCTCAACTGAGAGCATTGCAATCCCGACTTTCTCTTTCGAGCGACTGAGCGCGAGCTTTTGTCGCTGCACGTCGAGTGTGATGTTATCCTTCATTTGCTCGTACGCCAGCTCCGATTGTCGCAGCGCTGCAGCCGCCTGCTCTGTTTGTCGCGTTGTGGCACCCCAATTCCAGACATTGAACTGAAGCTGGATCCCGACATCCCACGTACTCTTGAACTCATCGCGTGTCGGTTGATAGCGCATGTTTGGCCGCGCATATGTGTATCCGGCCGTCAGATACACATGGGGCCACCAGTTCCCTTGCGCGGCACGAACCATGTCATGAGACGCTTCTACGCGCGTCTGCATCGCTATTACATCGGGACGGTTCCTGAAGGCGAGTTCCGCGTACTCTTCAAGAGAGCGGTACTTCCAGTCGGGTCCCTCCGGCCTGCCTTCGGGTTCAACCGGCATCTGTGGCAGCGAGGTGAGCTGAATATCCGTCTCAAGCGGCAAGCCGATAAGATTGCTCAGATTCATCATCGCAAGCCGGTGGTCATTTGCGGCATCAATGTTCATCAACCTCGCATTATTAATCTGCAACTGGACCTTCAACAGGTCGTTCCGCGTAGCAAGGCCGGTGCGCAGAAGATTCTTTGTGTCTGATTCAATCGCCTCAAGCCGGACAACATTGGCCTCAACAAAGTCCCTTGTCCTCCCGATCTGATAGAGCATCCAGTATGCAACCGTAGTATTGAGTGTGAGATCAGCCCTCTCGGTCTCCGAATCAAAAGCAGCAGCCTTCGCCATAAGCTGCGCCGCCTCCGCATTGCTCGACAACTTGAATCCGGTAAAGAGCGGCTGCTGCAAAGAAACCCGTGCGTTGTATGCATTGAGAACCACGGGTGCAATAGTGATCGGCTGCGGCGCGAAAGGAACGGATACCTGAAACGGATCGACATCGCTCAATCGCTGGTAGCCGGCGTTCAACGTGATGGATGGAAGCAACGCTGTTGCCGCCTCGCCAGCCTTTGCCGACGCGGCGTCAGCCTTGACGGAGGAGATCTTCACGGCCCGGCTGTTTGCGTGCCCGATGGCGATTGCCTCATCGAGCGATAACATTCGGGGAGATTGGCCGGATGCCGGCTTCACGAAGGCGCAAATCCCCATCAAACAAAGTACACTGTATATCCGAACAGACGATGTTCTCATGCTTCCGCCTCTTCCGTTTGTTGATGTGTCAAGAGAGAGATGAAAACATTCTCCAGTGACGGTGAAATGATCCGGATTCCTCCGACCTTTATGTTCTGTTGTTCGAGGAGTTGGCCGATTATTAACTCGGCTCCCACTTCACGAGCGGCGATAACGTGAAGTCTGTCCCCGAAGGTTTGCACCTCGGAAAAGGTCGGATGAGCCCTGAGCACACGGCTCGCATCGCGAACCCGGTCACAGACTACTTCGATCACTTCTCCTACCATCGATTTTTTCATCCGGGCAGGTTCATTGACTTGCATGATTCTACCCTTGTTCATCAATGCCACACGGCTGCAGCGTTCGGCCTCATCGAGATACGGCGTACTCATAACGATCGTAATGCCGCTGTTCAGAAGGCTCTGCAGAATCCGCCAGAAATCCCTTCGGGAAACAGGATCAACCCCTGTAGTAGGTTCATCCAGAAATATGATTTTCGGCGTGTGAATAAGCGTGCACGCAAGGGCAAGTTTCTGCTTCATGCCGCCGGAGAGTTTCTCGGCAAGCCTGTCCCGGAACCTGGCAAGTCGGGTAAACTCGAGCAATTCTTCGCGCTGCGCTTTGTAGTCATACACGCCGTTGATCTCGGCAAAGAACTCGATGTTCTCGTCTACTGTCAGGTCGCCGTACAACGAGAAGCGCTGGGAGAGATAGCCTATTTCCTTCTTGACCTCGTCCGGCTCTGTAACGATGTCATGCCCCAAAATGATTGCACTCCCGGAGGTTGGCGAGAGAACGCCGCAGAGGATCCTGATGAGTGTCGTCTTCCCCGCTCCATCAGGCCCGACGATGCCAAACATCTCACCGCGTTGGACATCGAAACTGACGTCGTCAACAGCTGAGATGGCGTCGAACTGCTTGGAAAGGTTTGTGACCCGAATGTTTGTCATTGCTGCGGGCCCGTATGCAATCGTGCATCGGCTGGAAGTCCCGGTTTCAACACGCCGTCGCGGTTTGGGACTTCGATCTTTACTGCAAAAACCAGCTTCGTCCGCTCTTCTTTGGTCTGTACGTTCTTCGGCGTGAATTCGGCAGTTGGAGAAATGAATGTCACACGTCCTGCAAATGTCCGGTCGCTTCCATCGATTGAAACATCAGCCTGCTGGCCAAGCTTGATGTCACCAAGCCTTTGCTCGTTCACGTAGATGATCAGTTTGACATTATCCAGATACGTCAAGCGCATCACGCTCCGACCGGGCATGACGAGTTCTCCCGGTTCCACTCCTTTCAATGTCACGGTTGCCTCTGATGGAGCAAGGAGATAGCAGTCACTCACTTTCTTCCGTAGTTGATCAGTCTGCGCAGAAGCCTGGTCACGGCGGGCCTTCGCAGCATCGATCTCCGCGGGCCGCAAACCCCGGACAAGTTTCTGATACGTTTGCTGGGCGGCAATATACCGGGTGTACGCATCATCATACTGCTTCTGTGTGATTGTTTGCGCCGCAAGCAGTTCTTTCATCCGCCGGTAATCCATTTCGGCAGACTTGAACGCCGCTTCGGCTTGCGTCAGGTCTTCCTTGCGGGCTCCCTCGAGAGCGAGACGGTAATGAGCCGCAGCTGCGGCGGCATTTGCTTCCGCCTGCCGAAGCTGAATCGTATAGTCCGTATCGTCTATCACCACCAGTGTATCACCCTTGCGCACCCGCATCCCTTCCGAAACCCGCACTTCCCGGACCTTCCCCGCAACCTCGGCGCTTATTGTTATGTCTGTTCCCTCGATGGTCCCGGAGGCTTCGATGAGGTTGCCGTTTTCTCCCGCGCATGATGCAAGCACAACGGCAATGCCTGCAACCAAGAGCATGAATTGGAATTTCATAGTGGACCTGTTCACATTTATTTGATTGATGATTGAGAAAGCTCACGGAGCCGCAGACGTGCCGGCTCAGTGAGAATGCCGCCAAAAAAGATATTGACGATCTCTTCTATTGCTTCCCGAGACGAGAACGATTCATGTGCAAGAACCTCCGGCTGGATGATTCCTTCCACGGAGGAGAGGTAAGCGAGAATAAAAATCTGCTTGGAGACATCCGTGCGGATCTGCCCCTCGGCTATTCCCTGTTCCAGAATCATACTCAGGTTGCGCGTTAGACGCTCACGCCTGAACTGTTGCATCCTTTCCCACAGATGCGGATAATGACGATGCATGTCCATCATCGCCGGTTTTGAAATGCCACTCAGCATCCCTGCAAGAAATCTCACCATTTTGTGAAGCTTCGTAACGGCATCGACATCCTGCGAGAAGATATTCTCCATAGCGCGGTTGACGCTCTCAAAACGGCGCTGCACGATCTCTTCAACCAAATCCTCTTTGCTCCGGAAAATCTGGTAGAAGGTCTTCTTGCTCATGGATAGCTCTGATGTTAATTCATCAACAGAGATCCTGGAGAAACCTTCCACGAACAATCTCTGAGAGGCGTATAGCACGATCTTCTCTTTATGATCG
>CAZBWR010000110.1:0-9074 GCA_964495695.1 uncultured Chitinophagales bacterium
GTCATCATGTGCGTGTCGGACAAGTCCGGCCACGGCGGATCAACGAATCCCCGCCGGCGCAGCCATTCGCTCCGCTCGCGAAGCGACGCCGCCTCTTTCGTCCATGGCAGAGCGCTCAATCCCATCTCGCGTATGCCGGCAATCATTGCCGACCGTAACTCTTCACCGGAGGCTTTCACATTTGCCGAGGCAAGTTCGATGGCCCCCAACGTTGTGACGCTGCGGGCAACAACAGCCCCGGCCGCGGAATCCCAACGGACTTCATTCCGTGTTGCTCTTGCCGTCGCAAAATGAGCGGCTATGTCGTTCTTCTCAAGTGGAGATGCGAGAAAGATCGTCGCCGGACTCGTGATGCCGTCCACTTCGCCAATAGCCAGGAACTCCTCACGCGCAAGCAGGCTCCGTTCCGGCAGACGCGCTGTTTGTCCCCCCGCAAGTTGATATAGCTCGCCGCGCCGCTTTGCTATCCGTTCGGGATAGGCAAACGCCAGGAGTATGCCGGCGAATGATTCATCTCCGCTGTTCTCCACATTCAACAATGCGCGCAGACGTTTCGCCTGTGCGAGGACCCGTTTACGCGCAGGCTCGTCAACTGCGCCTCCGCGACGAAGGGCATGAAGACGGCTCTGCAGATCAATGTCCGAATCCCGCGAGTTGCGGAGAATATCCCGCTCCTCCAGCAATGCCGCAATGTCGCAGGCAAGGGCGCCGGCTCCCAGACTTTTCGCACGGACAAGCATGTGCGCAAGCCTCGGGTGAACCGGAAGCTCCGCCATTGCTTTGCCGTGTTCCGTCAAGCGGCCTGCATCATCGAGCGCATCGAGCCGGGAGAGAAGCTGCCGGGCTTGCGCAAGATGCGCAGCCGGTGGCGGGTCGAGAAAGCGGAGCCCTTCGCCGTCGGGGTTTCCCCATCGCGCAAGCTCAAGCGCGAGGGGAGCGAGATCGGTGGAAAGAATCTCGGGAGTCGAATACGCCGGCAGCGACCGATGTTGATCTTCCGTCCAGAGCCGGTAGCAGATGCCGGGCGCGGTTCGTCCCGCGCGCCCGCGGCGCTGATCAGCGGATGCCTGCGATACCGGCGTTGTCACAAGTCCCGCCATGCCGCGTCGCGGATCAAAGCGGGACGCGCGGGAAAGTCCGCCATCAATCACAACCCTCACACCTTCGATGGTGATGCTGGTTTCGGCGATGCTTGTGGAGAGAATCACTTTGCGCCGTCCCGCGCCTGCAGGCAACAGCGCGGCTGTTTGCTGTTCGGGGGGCGCTTCGCCGTACAGCGCATGGACGGAAACTCCGGCAGGGAGTTCTTCATCCATCAATCTATTCTGCACGCGCCTGATTTCGCGCTGGCCCGGAAGAAACACCAGAATATCCCCCTCATCCCGCACAAGTGATGATCGAATTGTTGAAGCAACAAGCGGCTCGATATATCCTTCATGCGGCCGGGGCAGATACCGCGTTTCCACAGGATAGACTCTCCCGCTGCTCTCAACAACAGGGGCATTCCCCAACAGCGTGGAGACCGCTACGCCGTGCAGCGTTGCGGACATGACGAGTATCCGCAGGTCGGGACGAAGATGCTGCTGCACATCCAGCGCAAGCGCGAGACCGAGATCGGCGTGAGTGCTTCGCTCGTGAAACTCGTCGAAGATGATTGCGCCAACATTCTCCAGCGCGGGGTCCGTCTGAAGCCGGCGCGTCAGAATCCCCTCGGTGACAATTTCGACACGCGTCCGCTTCCCCGTTACCGATTCCCCTCTGATAGTGTAGCCGATGGTTTCTCCGGCACGCTCGCCACGTTGCTGCGCCATGTACTGCGCGGCGCGGATTGCGGCAAGGCGCCGCGGTTCAAGCATCAAGACCTTCTTGCCGGTAAGCCACGCCGCATCAAGCAGGGCAACCGGAACCCGCGTCGTCTTTCCGGCCCCCGGCTCGGCGGAAAGCACGACACGCGTTTCCGACTTCAGGACGGAAAGCAGGCGGGGAAGTATTTCTTCTACCGGCAGGGACATGACTTTTATCGTGAAACTTCTTATGATGACTCAAGTTGAATATACGCGTAAGAACATTATCTTCCTCATAGTTTCGGGGGGGGAGAACATTCGTCAGCGATGATGGAGGAAACGATGCGGATAGCATGTCCGAAATGCGAATGGGAACCCGACGCCGGAAGCAGATGGGTCTGCGGTCCGGCCGGATGCGGCCATTCGTGGAACACATTTGAAACGATGGGGCGCTGCCCGTCATGCGGGAAGCAGTGGAAAGAAACATCCTGCCACGCGTGCGGCCGGTGGAGTCCGCACCTCGACTGGTATCATGATGTTCCTGACTTGTTCGAGGAGGAAGAGGAAACAACGGCTGCGAGCCTGCCCGGATAGCCCGGAACCAAAACACGAAAGCCCCTCTTAGAAGGGGCTTTCAATGTTTATACTGACTACGTGGAGCTACTTTTCAAGTCCCAGCTTCTTTAGCTTCGGCTTGATGACGAACTGGCAATAGGGCTGGAACTTGTTGTCGTTGTAGTAATTGTGATGATAATCCTCCGCCACATAGAATCTTGTGAGCGGCGTGATCTCCGTGACGATTGGATCGTTGAACTCCTTCTGCGCGCCCTGTTTCGACTTCTCGGCGATCGCTTTCTGCTTTTCGTCATGATAGAAAATTGCCGAGCGGTACTGCGTCCCGACATCCGCTCCCTGCCTGTTCATTGTCGTCGGATCGTGTGATGCCCAGAAGACATCCAGAATTTTTTCGAAGCTCACTTTCGATGGATCGAATGTCACTTCGGCGACTTCTGCATGTCCTGTAGTACCGGTAACGACTTCCTTGTACGTCGGATTTGCAGTCTTGCCGCCGGCATAGCCGGGCCGGACAGACGTTACGCCGTCGATGCGTTGAAACACGGCTTCAACGCACCAGAAGCATCCCGCTCCCAATGTTGCCTTTTCCAAACGTGTTGACTCCTTCCCTGTTTCCCCCGCCCCGCTTAAGAGCAGGAGCATGATCATTATTGCATTCATACTGCCTCCTTCCACAGCCAATCTAACACTCAAACATCACAAAATGTTCACGGGACAAGGAGATTATCGCACGCGCCCGACAAAGACCCCGGGTTCCCTCCTGCCGTCTGCAAACAGCTTTACGAGGATAAGGCCGGCAATAAATCCGCCAATGTGAGCTGCATATGCCACGCCACCCCCTTCGGCGCCGATCGACCCAAATCCACCAATAATCTGAAAGACGAACCAGAGGCCGATGGCAACGATCGCGGGGACTTCGGTCAGCATGTTGAACATGAGAACGCGGACACGCTTGCGCGGGAATAGGATCAGATAACCGCCAAGCACACCGGAGATCGCGCCGGATGCGCCGAGGCTCGGAATCATTTCGTTCGCCCCGAACGCGACTGTTGAAAACACATGCGCCAGCGACGCGGCCAGTCCCGTCACAAGATAGAAGGCCAGATACTTGCCGTGTCCCATCCTGTCTTCAAGGTTGTCGCCAAAAATCCAGAGGTAGAGCATGTTGCCGCCGATGTGCATCAGGCTGCCATGCATGAACATGGATGTGAGAAGTGTGAGATAAACGGAAACCGGTGTCGGCTGCAGGCCGGGGACGTCGTAGATTTGTCCGGTGTTCGGGTCTTGCATGCGGCTCCCCTCGGTGACAATATCCTGTCCGGACAGAATTTCCGCCGGAACCGTCGAGAACGCCATGGTGAACTCGTCGTTGGAACCGACCCCCTGCAGAAACACGAAGACGAAAACATTCAGTGCGAGAAGAACATAATTGACAAATGGTGTTCTGTGGCGATCGGTATTGTCATCGCCGAGCGGCATGATCATAGCGGCACCTTGGGGATTGGAAATGTATGTTGAAGGTTGGCTGAAAAGTAGTCAAGCCGCCCGTGGAAAGCAATATGCAAGTCCGTGGTGTGTTCGGTTCAAATCACGACCTTCGTGGCGGGGTGGCCGTGCAACGCCCTGTAAATGCCGACGCGGTCTTCTTCCGTATGGACGACAACGAGGATTTTCAGGGAAACGTAACGGCCGTTGCTGCTCGAATGCGAATGGGCAACGGTATGCGTCCGGTCTTGCACAATATCGGCAATGGCATTGCGGAGATCACTCTCGTCAGGCCCGATCACGACGTAGGGCCACTCACAAGGATATGTCAATTCAAGGCGCGGTTGCATTTCCGGCATTAGTCCATTCTATCATAATTATCGGCAGCGGAGTAGAGCTGGTTCAGGGGAATCTGCTTGATGTTCCGGCGGTTGCGGGGTTCAAGCACGTAACGGGCAAGAATCTTGTAGGCGTCATAGTCAAAGCGTTTGATACCCTCGAACAGTTCCGTCTGCCCCATCTCTGAGAACTTGTATGTTGCCATCAAACACCAATTATCAACAAGAAAGGCTTCGCCTTCGTTCGTTGCCGGATTCCTTTCTTCGATGATGATGCCGCCCGCGTACGGCCACGCCTTGATGCGGCGGTCCGCAAATGCCTCCTCGACACGCGCATTGTACATTGCGGGCGCTTCTTCGCCTGCGCATGCGCCAAGGCACTGATGGAGATGATACGCAAAGCAGTAACGGTTCTTCTTCTCCAGTCCCAGCAACTTGTGGCAGAGCTTGTACTCCTTGCTGATGACACCAAGATACTCACGCGCTTGCTTCATGTGTTTGAAAATGCCCATGATCGGCGCTTCCAGATCGATGTCGATGTCATGTGTCTGCTCAAGCTCGATGGCGGCGTAGCCTTCCGCGGTCAGGCGGCGGCGGGCAAGCACAAGATCGCGCTGCCGGCGTGAGGCGACGTTGTACATCGGGCGGAGTTCTTTGATGAGCTGCGATTCGAGCAGCAGCGCGCCGAGTTCGCCGGTGGTCTGCCGCGTTTCGATCCTGCTGACCTGCTGGGCGATTTCCATCTCGCGGCTCGACCGGTGATCGCCCGAAAAATGCGACAGTACCCGATCCCTGATGCAAATGCTCTTGCCGACGTAGAGAATTTCTCCCGACTTCCCGTGAAAGATATACACGCCGGGTGTTTCGGGAAGCGTATCGAAATCCTCTTTGTCCAGATTCGGGGGAATGGACGCCGTTTTCAGAATCGCTTTCACCGCTTGCGTAAAGAGCTCGGCGGTCGTCTGTTCATGCACACGGAGAAGAAAATCGAGAACCGCTTGCGCATCTCCCATAGCGCGATGCCGGTCGGTGCACACAATGCCGTGTCGTTCGATCACGCTGCTCAGATCGTGATTCCGAAATGATGGAAAGAGTCTGCGCGAGAGCTTGACTGTGCAAAGACACTTGGCGCTGTATTCCTTCCCGAGGCGGCGGTATTCGTTCTTGATGAAACCGTAATCAAAGCGGGCATTGTGCGCAATGAACACGGCACCATCGAGAATCTTCAGCAGTTCTCGTGCAATGCGGCGGAACGTCGGCGCATCGCCGACATCCGTGTTGGTGATACCGGTCAGCTGCTCGATTGTCGGGGGAATGAAGCGCTCCGGATTGACGAGCGACTGAAATCGTTTGACCACTCGTCCCTGTTCAATCCTGATGACGGCAATGTCGATGATTCTGCCGTACATGGCGTTGCCGCCGGTCGTTTCAATATCCACAATCACGAACGGCCGGTCGTCGGAGAGACGCAGCAAGGGGAGTTCGGCTGTGACGGTGTTCTTCATTGCTCCGGCCATCCCCGTTCCTTCATGAATGCGAGAACTTCCTGCGGGTAGGGCATCGCTTCGGCGCCGCCACGCTCCTCCGCGGTCAATGCGCCGACGGCGTTGGCGTGAACACACATCGAGGTAAGCTGTTCCGGACTCAATTCGCCGATGGAGACGCCGCTTTGTGCAATGTCATGCAAGAGCGTGGCAAAGAACGCGTCGCCGCAACCGGTTGTGTCAACGGGAGAGATCTCAAAGCCCGGCACATATCCCTCCCCGCTGTTCGATTGAAAATAACATCCGTCTTCTCCCCGGGTCACTACGACAAGCGACGGGCCGCTGTCGAGAAGTTTTCGCGCAGCGTTTGGCAACGAACGGCTGCCGGTCAAAGCTGCCGCCTCATCTTCGTTCAACCGGAGAATCGCGGTATGGGATATCATCGTCCGGGTAACGCGTTTCATCTCGGCGGATGATTTCCAGAGGGCAGGGCGCAGGTTGGGATCGAATGCGACAACTCTTCCCGCGGCGGAGAGGCGTCGGGCAATGGCAAGCGCGGTACGGCGGGATGGCTCGTTGATGAGCAGAAGCGGGGCAATGTTGACGATAGCTGATTTGCTGAGCGATGAAAACGGAATGTCGCGAGAGCGGAGCTGCGCTCCCGCCGGTGCGGATTCCCAGAACGCAAAGTCCCGATCGCCTCCAAGGGTGAGCGAGACAAACGCCAGCCGCGTTTTGAAGCGCTTCATGGCTTTCACCCCGGCAACATCAACTCCCTCACGCCTCAAGCCTTCCATCACGAACGCGCCAAAAGGATCATCGCCGACAACCCCGGCAAACGCGGCGCGGCCGCCAAGTCGCGCAATGCCTACAGCAACATTTGCCCCTTCCCCGCCAAGTTTTTTCTCAAACCCCGTAACGATGTCGAGTGTGCCGCTTTCCGAGGCGACAAAGTCTACCAGGGCTTCACCGATGCACGTAATGCGGGGATTTCTGCTTTCCGTCATTCCTCTTTTGTCTTCTCTTCGGATGAACTCTTTTCAGGCTTCAGCTTGCCCTCACGATTGTCCTTTTCCTTCGTCGCAAACAATGTCTTGAAGACTTCGGCAAGCTTGCGTGTCGCTTCATCCGTAAAGAGTCCGACAAGCGCGCTCAACGCAGCCACACCATACGGATTGACAGTCTGGCTCAGCGCCGCGTTGGCGATCAACCCGGCCTGCAGCACCATGAAGAAGATGATCGACATCATTCCGCCGAGAATCGGCAGACCGAAATACCAGAGCGACCACGAGCGGAAGAGGCGCCGGTTGCCCCTGAAGTTCATGAGCGAAGAAAGGCCGTGCGCAGCGCCGCCGAGCATGCCGCCGAATATGGCGATAAGAAAAAACTTCTCGTCCGACCCGATGCCTGGCTTCTTGATCTCTTGTCCGGAAATCGGTTCCTGCTTCCCCGGAGCAACAGTATCGGAGTGTTGCGCTCCCGCACGCAACTCCTGAATCTGGCGGCTGAGGGAGTCGAGCTTCGACTCCACACGTACCGCCATCGTATTCTCGGGCCATTTCGTCACCAGCAAGTAAACAGAAAGTACACCGATGGCGATAAACCATGCGGCAAGCACCCTGTGCATCATCGGCGCCATTTTGTCAAGCGGCTCGGTGACAAAGTGTGCGTCGGTCGGCTCTTTCCGTGAAAGCGAGCCGGGAGCCGGCTGCTTTGTGTCGTTCGGATCAGGCATGGGGGAATTCCTTCGTTGTTGAAGGGATGCGTTACGGAAAGAACATACGGCACAATCCGTCTTGAAGCAAGCCGCTCCTTGAGTTTGAGATTGCCGATGCCTACCTTGAACCACTGAATCAAGTCACTCAAACGAAGGAGCCTATGCCATGTCAACTGTGACCACGGAAGCCGTGATGAACGCAGCCACGAAACCCGTTAACGGCACCCGTACGCTGATGAACTACATCGGCGGGACGTGGATGGACGCAAGTGCCCGGGAGTTTTTCCCTGTTATGAATCCCTCCATCGGCCGTCAGATCGCAGCGGTGCCCTTGTCATCTTCAGCGGATGTTGATGCCGCCGTGAAGGCTGCGCGCGCGGCACAGCCGGGATGGGCAGCCACTCCGATCAAGGAGCGCGTGCAGGTGTTCTTCCGGTATAAACGGTTGATGGAAGACCATCTTAAAGACCTGGCGGCACTTGTCCACGAGGAAAACGGGAAGATTCTGGGCGAGGCGATTGCCGAGGTTGAGAAAGCGATCGAGGTCACGGAATTCGCCTGCTCGATGCCGCAGCTTGTGAGCGGGGAGATTCTCGAGGTAAGCAAGGGCGTTGAATGTCGTATCGACCGCTATCCCGTCGGCGTGGTTGCCTCTATCACACCGTTCAACTTCCCGAATATGGTGCCGAACTGGACAATCCCGAACGCGCTCGTCCTTGGCAACACCATGATCCTCAAACCCTCGGAGCTTGTCCCGCTGAGTTCCATCCGCATTGCCGAGTTGTTGAAGGAGGCTGGCCTCCCGGATGGCGTGTTCAACGTCGTGCACGGCGGACAAGAAGCGGTCGAGGCCATCTGCGATCATCCCGGCATTGACGCCGTCACGTTCGTTGGCTCGACGAAGGTGGCAAAGATTGTTTACACACGAGCGACGGCACATCTGAAGCGGGCGCTCTGTCTCGGCGGCGCAAAGAACCACCTCATAGTATTGCCGGATGCGCATGAAGACATGGCGGCTTCAAATATCGCCGCAAGCATGAGCGGCTGCGCGGGACAACGCTGCATGGCAGCTTCGGCGATGGTTGCCGTCGGGAATGTCGATCATATCATCAAGAGGTTATGCAACGAAGCAAGCAAGATTGTTCCCGGCAAGAATCTCGGCTCTGTCATCTCGAAGAAGGCAAAGGAGCGCATCGAAAGCTATATAACCGAAGCGGAACAACAAGGGGCAAAGATCCTGGTCGACGGCCGGAACTGTGTTGTTGAAGGAAAAGAAGAGGGATACTACGTCGGCCCGACGGTGATTGATTACGTGAAGCCGGAGATGCGCATTGCGCAGGACGAAGTGTTCGGTCCGGTTCTCGCCATCATGCGTGCCGAATCGGTCGACGAAGCGCTAAAGATCGAAAACAGCAATCCCTACGGCAATGCCGCATCCGTGTTCACGCAAAGTGGGGGTGCTGCGCGCTACGTGATTGAGCATGCAAGCGCAGGAATGATAGGGGTAAATATCGGCGTCCCCGTGCCGCGCGAGCCCTTCTCCTTCGGGGGATGGAATGAATCGAAGTTCGGGGCGGGAGACATCACGGGTAAAAGTTCGATCGAATTTCTCACAAAGCCGAAGAAGACCACCATCAAATGGAATCCTGAATCGAAAGTGAATTGGATGAGTTAGAAGGTATGATGGGGA
>CAZBWR010000111.1:0-5418 GCA_964495695.1 uncultured Chitinophagales bacterium
GGTTTGCTCTTCCCGATCGTGTCGAGATATGCGTCGAAGCACATGGCGATGTTGCGGAGGAGGAGCCTTCCCGCACCCGCTATCACAATCTTGCGCGGATGCAGCTCCACAAGGCCGTCTTCGACGAAGCGTCCGAGGGCAGCAAGCGATGGCGCGAAATACTCGTCGAACACAATCCCGAATCGCTGCTCCACGTCCGCTTTGTCCAACTCGAGGTCGCACATCAAGCGCATGATCACATGCTTGCGGACGTGGTCGTCCTCCGTCATGCGATAGCCGACATGAGTCGCAAGATGCCCCCCGTCGATCGCCTTGTAGTAATCCTGAAGGTTTTTTTCGTTCTGTGCGTAAATGTTCTGGAAGTGACTGATTGACGACATGCCGAATCCATACAAATCGGCGCCCGAACGGGTCGAGTATCCTTGAAAATTTCTGTAAAGAGTCTTTTGTTTTTGTGCGATTGCCAGTTCGTCCGTCGGCTTGGCAAAGTGATCCATGCCGATGTATTCGTAGCCGTGCGAGGCAAGGACTTCAATCGTCATCTTCAGGATTTCCAATTTTTGCTCCGGCGTCGGCAAGTCCTCTGGATGAATCAACTGCTGATGCTTCTTCATCCACGGCACATGCGCATAGTTGAACACGGCGATGCGCTCGGGCGAGAAGTGGAGAACTTTGCGGATGGTGTTCTCGAACGTCTCCGCTGTTTGAAACGGCAGCCCGTAAATCAAATCGATATTGATACTCTCGAACTCGAGCGCTTCCGCCCACTTCAATACTTGCAGGGAGAGTTCCTCCGGCTGTACGCGGTTCACCGCCTTCTGCACACGCTCGTCAAAATCCTGCACCCCCATGCTCATGCGATTGAAGCCCACATGCCGCAGGGTGCCGAGATGGCGCTGCGTGAGCTCACGGGGATCGATCTCCACACTCATTTCCACATCGGGGGAAAGATGGAAGCGCTGCTTGATATACTCGCCAATGTCGAGAATCTCCTCGGGCGTGAGATGCGTCGGCGTGCCGCCCCCCCAATGCACCTGTGTAACGCGCCGCTTCGGACCGAGCGACGGCGCAATCATATCAATTTCCTTTTTCAGATAGCGGATGTACTCGGCGATGCGGTTGCGGTCGCGCGTTACCATCATGGTGCAGCCGCAGAAGTAGCAGAGCGTATCACAGAAGGGAAAATGAAAATACAGGGAGATGTCCGACGTTGCGTCCGGCGAATTCGTGGCAAGGATTTCACCTTCGAAATCCGCCGCCGTGAATTCGGGACTGAACAATGGCGCCGTCGGATAACTGGTATAGCGGGGACCCGGCGCGTCATATTTCTTTAATAGTCCGAGATCAACCTGAGAGAACGGGTTTTGCATGGCAAGAGAACTCCTCATTCGAAAGATTCTGCCCTGAGTTTTGCAAACCCAATGCCAGCAAAACCCGCCAAAATACCTGTCATTTCAACCAAATTGAGGGGTTCTTTGCTCGACTTGGAAATCCTGTTTGCATTCGTGAGAAGCCCGCTCATGTTTTTCCCACCTTTGGGAAACCCGGAGCTACCCTGCTTGAGCTTTCGATGCACGATGGCTGGACACGGAATCGACAAGCGCTTCCCCTGCCTCAACCCCAAGACCCAAGCCTATGCCGATGAGTAAGCCGTCCATAGCATTCTGCCTGAAGACGACCGCCGGCATCTCTTCTATCCCCGCCAGCTCCGCAACGATCAATGTGAGCATAACGAACATGGACGCGTAGGCCGCTCCGACGACGATAAACTTGGCCCACCGGAGAGATTCCAGCTTGCGTTCAAACACAAAAGCAAGCAGGATCACCAGAAGATTCACGCCGAAAGACCAGAAAACCGCATTGAGGACAGGAATCCAGGTCGTCGCAATGGCGAATTGGATGGCGCTGACAACAACCGCAACAGTGATGGACTCTGACAGTCCCCGCACATGATAGAACGCAAAGATGAATGCTCCGCTGAGGCCATAGGCAAAGTATGAAAACCCCGATGTCGCAAAGTTGAAGACATTGCCGCCGTGTACCATCAGTCCGACAATAACGCTTCCGGCCATGCCGCACAGAGTTATGACCAGCAGTTTGAGGATACTTCTGAAGGTGAGTTGCATTGTTGCCTCCTTCCTGTGATGTGATTGGAGTGTGCAGGCGGAAACTGCACCGTGAGGAGAAGGCAGGGATGTCTCACGGCAACTGCACGTGGAGGCAAGCTAATGAATCAAACGGAATCAGTCAAGAGAAACCGTCGGGCACCATCACTTGAGCAGCAGCATCCGCCGCGTGTGGATCGTGCCGCCGCTTTCGAGTCTGTAGAGATACACGCCCGATGCGAGGTTTGCCGCCTCAAATTTCACCTCGTGACGCCCCGCGTCGAGCCGTGAATCGATGAGTGTTGCGACTTCCTTGCCGAGAATGTCATACACGCGCAAGCTCGTTGCCCCGGCTACGGGTAGATTGAACGCAATGCGCGTTGCGGGATTGAATGGGTTGGGATAGTTCTGGGCAAGTTCGATTCTCGCGGGGATTTCTTCGGCACGCGCTACATCAGTCGTGACCGGCTCATACGTCACGGCAAACACTCCCCCGACACCCGCAGGGAGGGACAGAAGTCGCTGTGCCGCGTTGAAGTTGGTGTAGAGATCGCCGTTACGCCTCACTTCCTTGATGCGATAGCCCGATGAACGCATGGCAAGCGGATTCATGCGCAGCGTGCGGCCGGCGTTTGCCGGGCCAAATTTGTAATAGAGGGTCGCCGGTCTGCCATGCAGCATCAGGTTGCCGTAGAGATAGACATAGTAGCCGGTCTCGATGGAGTGATATGCCGCCTTGCCGTTATCCCCCTTGTTCTCGCTCCAGATAAACCCGCCGCGGCGTGTCCGGTCGAAGTACACCTCGCTGTACACACGATCAACAAAATACCTCATGAAGAAATCCAGCGACTCATCCGCCATACGCACATAGTCGGTATTGCCGGTGATGTAGTAGAGCATCAGTCCAGCTGTAATCGCTTGCTCCATCTGCCACCATGCCTTCGCCGTATCAGCCTGGCCGTACATGAACATTGCACCCGTCACCCTGTCATAGTCCTTGTACGGACCGCCATACACATGGTCATAGCCGCGGGACAGGACGTTGCGGGCGAGCTTCTCCGCCGCCCGGATGTAATTTGTGTCGGGAAACAGTTCGTTGACACGCGCCAGACACCACGCTGTTTTCAGCACATGTCCCATCAACGTCCGGGTGTTGAAATTGGCCGTGCTGTTGGTGTATTGCCAATCCGCATTGAATTTTTCGACAAATCCGATCGCCATGGAATCAACAGTCGGCACAAGCCGCGACATCATGTTCTGTGTCACCTCAAGAAGCCGTGTGCGGTAACGATCCTCACCCGTGATAAGATAGAGATGAAGGAGATGCGTTGTAATGGCATCGACCGTGGCATTGAATGTCTTGCCCGATTTGTTTTGCCAGCTGCGCGCTGTTTGGTCGTAATAGCCGAAGTACGCGGGGCGCGCATCCCAAAGCTGTTCGTCGTTCTTCTGGTACCCCTGCAACAGCCAGCGCCAATCAGCCGTATCCTGTGTGGTTTCAAACGATGCGGCAATGCCCAAAAGCGCATAATGCTGATCGAACGCTGTTTTGTTGTTGCCCGTATTCTGCGGCGTGCCAAAGCGGTCGAGCGAGGCAAACCATCCGCCATAATGCGTGTCCCATGCGTTCGTGTAGATGAAGTTCAACGCGCTGCGCGCCATTGTGAGATATGTTTCATTGCCGGTAAGCATAAAAGCACGCACAAACCCGTATGCGTCGCGGCTCTGACTGACAAGATTCTTGTTCGTTCCCCACGCCGTGATGACATTGCCGAACTTGTCCACGTTTGTGTAAAAGCCCCCGTACGTTGTGTCGTGCACACGTATCCAGAACTGCGCACAACTGTCAACATACGGAATGACCCGTTCCGGCTGCTGCAGGTAGGGCGAACGAATGCTGTACTGTGCCTGCGCTGTGCAGACAAGCAACAGCGTAACAGCGACAAGGATCTTTTTCATACTCTCCACAGAAATGGTACCGGCAGTTATTCTACACACTTCCCCGTTGCCGAGCAATCCAAAAAAGCACGCGCCGCCCCGCAATCCGCATTCGGTGTGTGTTCATCTGTTAAGACCTCAACCCGATTGCGAACCGTTGAGCGGCGCAGTTTATCGATACTGCATTTTCTTCTACGCGGCCTTCATCGTTCCCCGATGAGTACGGTGCTCCTCCCACGAATGGATGAAGGACTCCGCCCCCTCGACACCGAGGCCGATGCCTGTGCCGATGAGAAGTCCGTCTATCCAGTTATCCCGGAACAACGATGCGGGGAGCATCTCCACACCCGTGATTGCGGCAACGACCAGCGTAAGCAGCACAAACATGACGCTGTAGGTGAGCGCAACCACGGTAAATTTCGCCTGCTTGAAATGCGCCAGCTTTTTCTCGAACACGAACGCCAGCGCCACAACGGGCATGTTGACGCCGTAGGACCAGAGTAACGCGTTAACCCACGGGAACCACATCATCCCGATGGTAAACTGAATGGCGCTGACGACCACAGCGGCGGTGATCGTTTCCGACACGCCCCGGACATGATAGAAGGCGAATATGAATGCACCGCTGAGGCCGAACGAAAAGAACGCAAATGACACTGATGAGGGATCAAATACATCACCTCCGTACATGATCAATCCGACGGCCACGCTTGCCGCCGTCCCCACGATCGTAATCAAGAACAGTTTAAAGAGCTGGATTCCAGTGATGGTCATGAGGTTTCTCCTGTATGCGATGGTTTTGTTCTCCATCTTGAGCTATGGAGCGCACGGCCGGAGTGGAACCGCGCGCAACAGCGAGACGGGATCCTTTCCGGATCCCCTCTGCACTTTCAGTCTGCCATGCCGGCTTCCTCGATCCGCTCGATGCGGAGTTCGTTCAGTTCCTTCCGCAAGGCATCGGCATGGCCCTGTTCCATAGCGGAAAGCTCGAGCAAGAGCTTCTGCGTATGGGGATTCCCCGCCATCTCCGCCGCCTGTTTGTAGTAATCCCGCGCCGCCTCTTCGTCGGCGATGGCAAGCTCGAACACCTCTTCGAGCGTGATCTCGTTCCAGTCAATGGATTCAGGACGAATCTGACTCATATTCGACTCCTCGTAAATTTCAGGCGGACTATCTATGCGAAGCTGTCGCCGATCTGATCGAGCGTGTCGAACTTTGCCCGGAGGACTGCACGTTTCTCGCGCAGCAGGCGGAGCGAATGCTCACGATCCTTGATGAGCTCGTTCAACAATTCCCTCACATCGGGATAATCGCAATTGTCCGCAAAGCGATAGTATTCCTTGATCGCTTCGGTCTCACGATGCTCGGCAACTTC
>CAZBWR010000111.1:5518-8863 GCA_964495695.1 uncultured Chitinophagales bacterium
CCTCCCCGTTTCAAGGCCTGCTCATTCAGCGGCAGCAGGTGGTGATAGCGTTCGGGCAGCACTTTCTTCAGCGCCGCCATCACGGACTCGACCTTCACGACATCCTTCTGCGACAAGAATGCCCCCAAGACTATCATGTTCATGATCTTCATGTTCTTCATTGTCGAGGCTTCTTCACTTGCAGCAACAGGGACGATATCGATGTCCGTCCGTGTCGGCGGATTGATGATGTTGGTGGAATCATACATCAGCATACCGCCCGGCTTCACCGCCTTCTCGAATTTATCCAACGACGGCTGATTCAGCGCAACGACCGTGTCGAATGTTGTAATGATGGGCGAGCTGATGCGTTTATCCGATACGATCACGATGCAGTTCGCCGTCCCGCCCCGCATTTCCGGGCCATACGACGGCATCCAGCTCACTTCTTTGTTCTCGACCATGGCAGCGTAGCCGAGTGTCATTCCCATCGAGAGGACGCCTTGTCCGCCGAAGCCCGCGATAAGTAGTTCGTGTGTCACTGAGTTCTCCATTGACAATTAGTAATTGACTGTCGACCGTTGACAATTGTCGTTCACTTACTTCGGTACCTTGATTTCTCCCGGCGGATAGAGCGGGAACATGTTTTCCTCCATCCACTTGTTTGCTTCGAGCGGCGTCATTTTCCAGCCGCTGGGACAGTTGGAAACAACTTCAATGAAGCATGTTCCCCTCTTCTCCTTCTGATACTGGAATGCCTTCGTCAGCGCTTTTTTCAGATAGCGGACGGCATTCGGCGTATGTACCGAATTGCGGCTGACGTAGTAGGCGCCGGGCAATGTTGCGATCATGTCCGTGATCTTCATCGGAAAGCCGGCGGTTTCCACCGTGCGTCCTTCGGGGGATGTTGTGGTCTTCATATCCAGGAGCGTTGTCGGCGCCATTTGCCCGCCGGTCATGCCGTAAATGGCGTTGTTGATGAAGACAACAAGGATGTTTTCGCCGCGGTTGATCGTGTGAATCGTTTCGGCCGTGCCGATTGCCGCAAGGTCACCATCCCCCTGATAGGAAAAGACATATTTATCCGGATGCACACGCTTGATGCCCGTCGCAACCGCCGATGCGCGGCCGTGTGCGGCTTCCTGCATATCGATGTTCATATAGTGATAGGCGAACACCGAGCAACCCACCGGCGCAACGCCGATTACGTCCTGCTCGATACCCAATTCGTCAATTACCTCCATGAGCACGCGGTGAGCCACGCCGTGTCCGCAGCCGGGACAGTAATGCAGGCGTGCATCGGTAAGCGTATCGGGTTTGTCGTACACGCAATCGAATTGCGCAAGTTCGGGTTCAATCAGTTCTGCTACTTCTGCCATTTCAATCACCTATTGTTCTCAAATACATGTCTTGTGATTTCCGGAAGCCGGGCCTCACGCCTCAGTCATCTCCCGTTTGCCCATGAGTTTCTTTAGTGCGTTCACAATCTCTTCCGGCGACGGGATGATGCCCCCCATTCTGCCGTAGAACTCCACCGGCACGCGTCCTTCAACCGCAAGGCGCACGTCTTCCACCATTTGTCCGGCGTTCATTTCCACGGTAAGCATCCCCTCCACCCGCTTTGCCAGCTCCGCAATCTTCAGTGTCGGGAAGGGGAAGAGTGTTTGGGGACGAAGAAGCCCCACGCTGATTCCCTGCTCACGCGCAAGCTCCACCGCCCGGTGCGCAATACGCGCAACGAGTCCGTAGGCGACAATCAGATATTCTGCGTCATCCGTCTCAACAAGCTCGTAGCGGACTTCGTTATCCATGATCGTGCGGTATTTCTTCTGCAGATGAAGATTGATCTCCTCCATCTTCTCTGGCTGAATATGCAGTGACGTGATGATGTTGCGCTCGCGTCCTTCAGGTTTTCCCGTTGTGGACCACGGTTTCGGGGGAACATGATCGTCGGGATTGTACTTGCGGAACTCCACCTTCTCCATCATCTGTCCCAACGCGCCGTCGGCAAGAATCATCACGGGATTGCGGTATTTGTCCGCCAGGTCAAACCCATCGTACACAAAGTCCGCCATCTCCTGCACGCTTGCGGGCGCGAGCACAATCAGCTTGTAGTCGCCGTGGCCGCCACCTTTCACTGCTTGAAAGTAATCTCCCTGCGAGGGCTGGATGGTGCCGAGTCCGGGCCCGCCGCGATTGACATTGGCAAGAAGACAGGGAAGCTCGGCGCACGCGATGTACGAGAGCCCTTCCTGCATCAAACTGATGCCGGGACTTGAGGACGAGGTCATGACGCGGGCACCGGCCCCTGCCGCGCCGTACACCATGTTGATGGAGGCTACTTCGCTTTCGGCTTGCAGCACAATCATGCCCCGCTTGCGCCCTTCGTCCGTGAGGTATTCGAGGATCTCCGATTGCGGAGTGATGGGGTAGCCGAAGTACGCCTTGCAACCGGCGCGAATTGCCGCTTCGGCAAGTGCTTCGTTCCCTTTCATGAGCCTGATTTCTGACACGATGCGAATCCTTTCGATAGTAAAACAGAAAACGCCGGACAGCGCCCTGACTGTGCCCACTACTCCGGCGTTCGCATGAGAAACAACATCTTGTTCAACAGCCCGGAGCTACTTCCTGTTCTTCTTCCGTCCGAGCTTCGGAAAAAGCGGGCGGCGTCCGCGCTCATCTTCTTCCGTTCCCCCCTGAAACACCCACGCCAGCACGTACACAAATGCGAGCATGCCGATGATCAGGGTAAAAATCTTGATGAAGTCTGTAAGTTGCATGGCGGCCTCCTTGTTCATCTGTGGATGAAGGAACCTACAACGCTACGACACCGTCACCGTAATGTCCTGTTTCACGTTGGTGATAGTGGCGACAGGGACTTTTCCCTTTTTCTTTTCGCGATAGACCGTGATGACCGCATCCGGACACACCAGCGCGCAGTTGACGCAGCCGGTGCAGTTGTCCTTTACGAGCACGGCGTAATGATATCCTTGTTTGTTCAGATTGGGAGAAAGCTCGATGCTCTCCTGCGGACACGCTTCGATGCACAACTCGCATCCTTTGCAGGTTTCGATCTCGAACTTGACTGCACCTTTTGCCATGGGCTCTCCTTGTGTAGTATTTCTCAACAGCCTGAATTCAGGGGGTTTTCTTGATGGAAGAAGTTCAACACATGTGCCACGAATAGTGTGCGAGAGATGGCGAATCGGGACTGGATTAGGCATGTTTCGGTAAGATTATGAGAATCATTCCCTGTTTTTCCGATTCGTGGGAAATCTGTTTGCAGGGGTGATAAGATTGGGGAAGGGGGGTCCTCTTCCTTTGTGCTAACCGCGCAAAGGAACAGTTCATTTTCCTGTCACGGCA
>CAZBWR010000112.1:0-8832 GCA_964495695.1 uncultured Chitinophagales bacterium
AATATGGTGGGTGTACATGGATAGCAACAATGGTTGGAGTTGCATGAGCGGTGGTCCGTATCCTTGCTTTCCATGCATGTAGAAATCCATGATTGCACTCAATTGATAGGAGATTATTCCATGAAGCCAAGACTTTCTTTGAAGAATAGCATATTCAAGTTAATTCTCCTAGTGGTTTTGTTGGGTGGAAGCCTTGTCTATACTAGCCATACTGATTCATGCCCAGGTTTCGGAGTATTCGAAACCGACATGGCCGCCATTCCATCGGCAGCAGCAACAGGATCTTTCTGCTGCATTGAAATCTGGTATGTACAACTGGGTCCCAACATCGGGGACTGGAGATGTTACAGCTATGGTGCGCAGAGTTGTCCTTGTTGTATCATCGCTTGATGATGCATCCATCTCCATTCTGTGTTTGAATATGGGGCCCTCTGAGGGTCTCTTCCATCATGCTAGGATGTTCCGCATTTGATAATACAGGAGTTCTGAGTATGACCCGTATCGTATCTCTTGTCCTGATAACATTGAACCTCGTGCTTGTTTCAGCAATCGAGATTAAAGCAGGGAAGTTCTTTCAGAGCAAAGAGGGCAAGGTGCGGTTGGTTCAGGGTAGGACAACCCCATTGAGGGAGAATATGACGATGTTGAGCGACATTGAGTCAATTGTGCCACTTCGAAATGGTGGGTTTGTTGCAACGTCCATGAAAGTAGCTAACGTTGTTATCTATGATAGCAAAGGAAATCAAGTTCGAACGATAGGAAGATGGGGGGGAGCGCCCTATGAGTATCGGGCGCCTTTACTTGTACGATCCTATCACGATACAATCATTGTTTGGGATGCTATGGCTGCCAAGTTCATCTTCTTTGGTTTATCGGGAAACCCAATCCGGGAATTGACCGGCTTTCGAGAAGCCATTAATGATTTTCTGTTCGTTGGTGACCAAATCATTCTCTACTTAGCGGGTGGTATCAGTAAGAAGTTCATTGCCATTCATGACATTAAGAAGGCACGTACCGTAACCTCGATTGGCGAGAGGTCCAAAGAACACGACATTTTCATGATGTATTACAAGTCGGGAGGTCTGACCCAATACGCAAAAGATTGCTTTCTATTCGCCAGCCCTGCCAAAAGTGTAGTCTACAGTTGGTGCCCGCCCAACCAGTTGTCAGAGAAAAAGATCCATGACTCCGACTTCAGGGTGGAGCCTGACAAGAAAAATCTGCTGCAGGGCAAGACCAAGGAAACATGGAAACAAATCAAGACCTTTCTGCTTAACAATAGCCGGGTATGTGGCGTATATGCTCTTGATAAGCATGTTGTGGTGCAGATCGAGAATGGGTCGGAGGAGAACCACACTCGGACGACAAAGCTCATAGTGCTCAACAAAGACCTTTCCTATGTAGATGCAATCTCGTTGCAGCATGCGGAGCGAGAGGAGTTCAGCAAATTGGCTCGGTTCTCTAATGGCCAGTCACTATATTTTCTAAGGGAGGTGTCATCTGATGCAGGCGCGTCGCTCCAACGTTCTATCGTCGAGTTCAAGATTAGTTCCTGAAAGCACTGTGTGTTTACTGCCGCTATTCCTAATCCTGCTGGTGTTTGTCTCTGGCTGCAAGGAACCGCACCAGACGCGAGGCTCGAATCTTGGCGATGAGCAAATAGCCTTTCTGAATAGGGTCGGTCCGTCAAATCGAGTCTATATTCTCCTAAGCAATGATGTGTGTGGCCCATGTGCAGCGTTCTTGGTAAACTTCGTCCATGCAAGAGACATTTCTCTTACCTGCGTGATCGCCGACGAAAGGATCATTGGTTCCTATTTTCCCTTAGTGGCGATCAAGAAGAGGTTTGATCTGTACGTTGTGAAACACTCTGAGGCTGATTTGCTTGCGAGCTTCCAGCCCCCCACCATAATTCTTAAGACCGATAGCCTTTCGCAAGAGCCCTTCTATCAGGTTTTTCGGTTTGGTTCGAATTACCCTCGTTTGGAGCGAGTGGTGGATTCGATTTTTGCCGCCAGATAGGAATCAATTGATTTCGCATAGTAGTATCACTCATGCAAGAGCAATCTCAAAGCGATCGCGCAAGCTGAAAGCCATAGGAGTGTTTGTTCTTGTAGTGCTGATGTGCGCTGTGTTGTTGTATCTATTTGCTGCCAGGGCATACTACGTTCCATCTGGCTCAATGCGGCCCACAGTTATGCCCGGTGAATACGTGATGGCCATTAGATACCGTGGGGTTGCCGCTAGTTCGCACCCGGACGCTCGCTGTGCTGAACTGCGAAATTCAGTTGTCTTTTTCCAACGCACACGAGTTAGTCCGCCTAGACAAGTATATCTAAAACGGTGTATTGCAGTCTCTGGTGATACATTGACTATTACACCCTTGGCCGTAATAGTCAACCGTGACACCATTCGGTTTTTGGATACGAAGCACCCTTTGTCGGGCATGTCCGTGCCATTTGGTCCAGCTCGTATTTCACAGAAACAGGATTCTATCGAGTGTTTCATGTTGGGAGATAATTTCTACGAAAGTTCTGATAGCCGCCATTGGGGGTGCATTTCAGCGCAGAGCATAATCGGCGAAGCTGTCTTGATTGCTTGGTCCTGGTCCCCCGATATCCCTCTTACTGACTTTTGGAACAAGCTCCGCTCCATCCGCTGGGAACGTATCGGCAAAATCATCGAATGATTCTTTTCCCTCTTTTCCGTTTCTTCCGGTAGCGTAGCCAAAAGCCTGAAATGTCCCTGAGCGCACTCTCCGTCTCCCGACCCGTCACCGTGCTGATGTTCTACATTGGCGTGGTGATGCTTGGCGTTATCGCATTCTTCAATCTCAGCGTTGATTTTCTTCCCCCCATCAAAATCCCGAAGCTCACCATCCAAACATCCTATCCCAACACATCGCCGGAAGAAGTGGAGCGGCGGATAACGCAGCCGGTGGAGGCGGCGCTTGCCACTGTTGCCGGGGCAAAAAAGGTTTCGTCGGTCTCGCGTGAAGGCCAGTCCGTGGTAACGGTGGAGTTTTACTGGGGAACGGAAATGGATTTTGCTCTGCTGGAAGTCCGTGAGAAGTTGGACCAAATGCGGGGCACCTTGCCGCGCGAAGCCGGCCGCCCGACCATCCTCCGTGTCGATCCCTCCACCGAGCCGATCATGACAATAGTGTTGGCTGCCACGCCGAAGCATGACCCGCGGGTGCAGACGGTGGTGGACACCCTTTCCCGACAAAGAACATCGGGACTCAGCGTGGCACCCGGCGGGAGTGACCTGATGGAGCTGAAAGAAACAGCGCGGGCGCTGATCAAGAAGCGAATAGAACAAATTGACGGCGTTGCGCAAGTAAGTGTAACCGGTGGCGTGGAGCGCGAGATTCACGTTGTTGTGGACCAACAGAAACTGGATGCGCTCGGCATTTCTATCGAGCAGGTATCGCAGGCGCTGGCTCAGGCGAACATGAGCCTCCCGGGAGGCTCGATCAGGAAGGGGCTCTTCCGTTATCCGCTAAGGGCAGTCGGGGAGTTCAAGGGGCTTGACGACATCCGCAGCGTAGTTGTCCTGACGACAGAGGGAGGGCGCTTGGTGCGCATTACCGATATTGCTTCGGTGCGCGACACCATTAAAGAGCGGACGGGGCTTGCGCGCTACAACGGCAGCGAGGTGATTGCCCTGCATATACGGAAAGAGGCAGGCACAAACACGATCGAAGTGTCACGGACAGTCCACGATGTGCTCGGTCAGCTCCGCCGCGAGTATCCGTCGTTGCAGCTTGGTGTTATTGCGGATCAGGCGGAGTTCATCGCACAATCCATTGCCGATGTACAGCAGGCCATTGTGATTGGCGCGGTGCTGGCGTTTGCGGTGCTGTTCTTCTTTTTTCAGCGCACACGTTAACCTCAAATCATCGGCGTCACCATCCCGGTCTCGCTGCTCGCCACCTGCATCGTCATGTACTTTCTCAACATCAATCTCAACATCATCTCGCTGACGGGACTTGCCCTCGGCATCGGGATGCTGGGCGATAACGCCATTATCCTCGTGGAGAACGTGACACGCCTGCGGGAAAAGGGGATGCCTCTCATCGACGCGACAATCGAGGGGGCAAAGGATATCAATCTCGCCGTCACAGCTTCAACATTGACGAATGTTGCCATCTTTCTCCCGATCATTTTTGTGGAGGGGGTTGCCTCCCAGCTCTTTGTGGATATGGGCGTGACCATGACGGTTTCTCTCCTCGTGTCGTTGCTCGTCGCCGTTACACTTGTGCCGATGCTGTTGACGCGTGAGAAGAGTATCGGAAAGAATGTACACCCTGCGGGATATCTCAGTCGCCTTGTGGAGGGAGTCAACAGCATAACGCATCGCTGGATGGATGCGTATCTGGCGTGGGGTCTTGCCCGGCGCGGCACTGTGGTTGTTGCCACCGTTGCACTCTTCGGCGCTGCGGTGCTGCTCGCATTCACGATCCGGAGCGAGCCGGCTCCGGATATCGATCAGAGCCGGTTTGTGATGCACGTGGTGTTCCCGAAGGGGACCTCGCTTGAGGCCGTCTCGGATCATGCCGCCGGTATTGAAGAGCAGCTGCTGCGCTTGCCGGATGTTGCCGGAGTGTATGCAAGCCTCGGGCTGACGGATGAGCACAACATCTGGACGGTAAGCGACGCTGCGCTTGAGCGGGCAAGCATCGAGGTGCGTGTGCGCGGGGGCGCCGTAACAACGGATGTGCTGGAACAGGCGCGTTACATTGTTGCCTCCGTACAATCGCAAACAGCGGGTGTGGAGTACGCGATACGCTCACGAGGCACGACGTTCGAACAAATTCTGCGGCCCGAGGTGAACGACCTGAAAGTGCGGGTGACGGGGAAAGACCCCGCCGTTGTTGCGCAGATTGCCCAACGGTTTGCGGGAGAGATGGAGCGTACACGCGGCGTGACCGATATCCGCAACTCCCTTCAGTCCGGAACGCCGGAGTTCCGGATCGAGGTTGACCGCGACGCCGCAAAGAGGCATGGACTCTCCGTGCAGGCGGTGGCGAATTTCATCAAGCAGCAGGTGCAGGGCGCGGAGGCGACGTCGCTGAGCGACTTTGACCGGAAGGTCACGATCCGTGTGCGTACTGTGCCCGGCTTCGGCATTGACGGTGTGCTGGAGGCAAAGATCGCGGGAACGCCACTCCATTCGCTGGTCCGATGGGAGGATGTTGTGGGGACAGGGGAAATCTGGCGTGAAAACCATCAGCGCGCGCAGGTGATTCTTGCCAATGTGCACGAACGTTCGTTGGGGAGTATTGTGGAAGACCTCGAAAGAAGAGCCGCCGCGCAGGCGCTGCCTCAGGGATACGCCATCTCCATTGGGGGAGAAAACGAAGAGATTCGCGAGTCGTTCCGCAGTCTGCTGCTCATCATTCTCCTCTCCATCTTTCTCGTCTATATGATCCTTGCCGCGCAATATGAGTCCGTGCTCTATCCGTTCGTCATCTTGCTGACAAGTCCGTTGGCGTTCGTCGGCGCAATCGGGGCGATGGCTCTGACGGGGCAGGCCTACAACGTGATGTCGCTGATCGGGCTGGTGATCATGATCGGTGCGGTGGATAACGACGCGGTGATTGTGGTGGATATCATAACGGCGTTACGCAGGCAGGGTGTGGCGCTCCACGAAGCAATCCGGCAGGGAATGCAACAACGCCTTCGCCCGATACTGATGACAACGGCAACAACGGTGCTCGGCATTATTCCGCTCTTCTTCGAGTTCGGCACAGGCTCCGAGCTTGTGCGTGCGCTGACGGTGCCGATTGTGGGGGGCCTCGTTGCATCCACGCTGTTCACCGTCGTCGCCATCCCGATTGTGTACACGTTCATTGACAAGCGGGCCACGGATCAGAAAAATCAGTGATGGTATTGAACTCCTCATTACTACATCTTCTCCACCGCCCCGTCGCCGTCAGCATGGTGAGCGGCGCGGTGGTGCTTGCCGGTCTCTTTGCCTTCACGCGTCTTCCCATCGAGCTTGCCCCTTCGATTGATTTTCCGAGTCTCACGATCAATACGTCGTGGGCCAACACATCTCCCGAAACGGTTGAGCAATTCGTCACCGCTCCCGTTGAGGAGGTCGTGAACACCGTTGCGGGGGTAAAGAATGTCCGATCCCGATCCTCCGAAGGGCACTCGTCGGTAGATGTGGAATTTGAACAGGGGACGGAGATGAACTTTGCGCGCCTGGAGTTGTACGAAAAACTCTCCGCCATGCAGGAAAACTTCCCGGCCGGCGTTCGACCTCCGGTCATCTCCCGCTATGTACCGGAGGACTTCAAAGATTTGCAGGGCTTCCTCACCTTCGCTCTGAGTTCGGACATGACGGCGTCGGCGTTGCGCGGGTATGCCGCCGAACATGTCGTTCCGGCACTTCTCTCCATAAAGGGTGTAGCTCGTGCCGAGTTGGTGGGAGGCGAAGACCGCGAGCTTCACGTTTTGCTTGATCCCGGTCGACTGGCATCTGTTGGATTGACCGTGGATGACGTAACCGCCGGGCTTCGGGATGTTGAGTTTACCGCGCCAGTTGGTGATGTACGGATGGGCTCGGCCCGGAAGATCGTCGCTGTCCAGAATCGCAATACCACGCTCGATGAAATTCTGAATCTGCCGCTCATGTCTCGTGGACAACATGCCGTTGTTCGTTTGCGGGATGTCGGGACTGTGCGCGACACGGCAGGCGAGACCCGCAGCATCTACCGCATTGACGGGAAACCCTCGGTGACGCTGGTGATCGACAAGGAGCCGCATGTCAATACTCTGGAGGTTGCCGACCGGGTTCATGATCGGCTGCATATTGTTGCGGCGGCAGCCCCGTCAAATTTTTCGCTCACAAAAGTCGTGGATAAGAGTGAACAGATGAGGGCTGAGCTGGGGAACTTGCGCCGCGAAGTGGTCTTTTCAGTGTTCTGTATCTGGGCTGTGTTGGTTGTGGCGCTCGGTAACCTGCGGGCCCCGCTCGTTCTCATGTCCTCACTCGTCATTTCCCTTGCAGGTACGCTGCTCATCTTCTGGCTTCTCGGACTCAGTCTGCATCTCCTCACGCTTGCCGGTCTTGTCCTCGGCTTCGGGCGTGTGGTGGATGATTCGATTGTTGTGTTGGATAACATCCAGAGGCGCTCACAATCCGGTCTCAGCCACGAATCGATCATTACCGGTGTCAGGCAAGTCCGGCTGCCGGTTATCGCTTCGACGATAACCACCATTGGCGCGCTGGTCCCTATCGCCTTTCTTCCCAAAGATCTGAAGCCCTATTTCTGGGAGTTCGGTCTCGCCGTCAGCATAGCGCTTGTGATGTCACTTCTCGTTTCATTCACGGTTATTCCAATGATTGTCCGGGCTATCCCGGCTGTTCTGGACACGGGAGGCGCTTTTGAGCGGGTTGGGAATGGGGTTGTCGCCACATATAAAAGAATGCTCGTCCTGTGTCTGCGCTGGCGAAAGAGCGTGATTGCGTTATCTCTCCTCGCCTTCGGGCTGCCGGTCTGGCTTTTGCCGGACCGAATTGAAAGTGATCATCTTCCAGCCCGTGTGTACAATGCCGTGTTCTCTCATGAGGTTGTTGCAGAGATCAGGCCCCATGTCAATTACGCCCTGGGTGGTGCTTCGTATCTGTTCTTTGCCAAGGTCACAAAGGGAGAGGTGTGGGGATGGGGGAACGAAACGTACATCGTTGTGCGAGTGGGCTTTCCGCAAGGAACAGAGCTGCAACGCTATGATGATGTTGCGCGGCAGATTGAGCGTGAAGTCGGGTTCGCTCCCGACGGCGTTGCATTGATGACAACGCGTGTCGGGGAGGATTATGCTTCCGTCCGAGTCGATTTTGATGATGCATCTGCCACGACAGCGCTTCCGTATATCATGAAGAACAGGCTGACCGTGCTTGCAGCGCAAACCGGGGGAGCTTCGATTTCCGTTGCGGGGTTCGGACCCGGTTTCTTTTCGGGGGGAGAGTCGGCACCGAGTTTTTATGTGAAGGTGCTCGGATACAATTACACACACGTCAAGGAGTTGGCCGAGCAATTCAGGCAGAAGATTGAACGGAATCCCCGCATCGCCGACGTCGATATCGACCGGACGTTCGGGCGATGGCCCCGTTCCACGGAGTTGGTGATGGAGTTTGATCGCGAGGCCATCGCAGCACATCATCTACATGTTGCCGGGGTCATTCCTTGGGTTGGCAGTATGACTCGTGGTACAGTCGAGTGGAATACTCTTTCGCTCGGTGGGGATCGCTTGCCGCTACTGGCAAAGATGCGGAACTTCGATTCTGTTGATGTGAATACCCTTTCCGCCGCGCGGATCATCAACAGCAAGGGTGAGCAGGTTGCGCTTGCCAGCGTGATGCGCCTCGATGAGCGGCGTGTGATGGCAAGAATAACGCGTGAGAACCAGCAATACGTCCGCTGGATCTCGTTTGAATATCGCGGTCCGTACAGATACGGCGATCAGTTTGTCGAATCGACCATTCAATCCATCTCGTTGCCGCACGGCTACAAGTTCGAGCGTGAGCAGGGCTGGTTCTTTCTTAAGGAAAAAGATAAATCATCCATGCTCTGGCTGTCGTTGATAGCGCTGATCATCGTTTTCATGGTGACTGCCGCGTTGTACGAGTCATTCATCAAACCACTTGTCGTTATCGTAACGGTTCCCCTGTCGCTGATAGGGTTGTTCCTTGCATTCAATCTTACTGATACGCCGTTTGGGAGAGGCGGGTATGCGGCCGTGATGTTATTGACGGGAATAGTTGTCTCCAACGCCATTGTGTTGGTGGATTATATTGCCGGGTGCTTCTCGGGGGAAAATC
>CAZBWR010000113.1:0-8752 GCA_964495695.1 uncultured Chitinophagales bacterium
AAGGATCTTGCACCGAGGCAGACGCGAAGGCTGCCAACTCCCTCACCGCAGGATTGGGGTCGCTCATGAAAACCGTAAGCGCTTTAGCATCCCGCAAATCCTGAGCCTGCAGAATTGCACGATACGAGGCGGTCGGAACCGGTTGTGCTTCGGTTGTGGATGACGTGAAGAGAAACGAAACTAATAATGCAAGCGGAAGAAAAAAAGCCCAGCGATGGAGCATGCGGAGACCTTTCGAATTGGGTAGGGCAGAGTTTGAGTGAATATACAACTTCACTCAGCGAGTGGCAAGAACTACCGCAGCGCGTTGCACGACTCGATCAACATCGATCATTCTCATGCAATGAGAGCCGAAACCCTCTCCTTCAGGGATGACGTCATGACATTCTCCGGCGGGACATGCCGGGCAAGTACCCTCCCCCTTTAGGATGATGCAACGTGCGGATTCCCCGTAGACACCCCATTCCCGATCGTGGTGTTGGCGAAACAAGGTCAGCGTCGGAGTGCCAACTGCGACCGCAAGGTGCCGGGGCCCGGAGTCGTTCGAAATGCAAAGCGAGGCGCGTTGCAGTATCGCTGCCAGCCTTCCCACGTCGGTACCTGTTTCGAGGAACTTGACCTGCTTATGTGGTTGATTAAGGATGCAGGTAACAACTGGCTTGTCAACGGTTCCGTACAGAAGCAGCGGCATTACGCCCAGCTCACCGGCGAGCCTCGAGATGAGTTCTGCATACCGTTCCGGGGGCCAGATTTTATAGTCACCGCTTGCACCCGGATGGACAACAACGAACCGCTCATCATCGATACCAACGTGTTGGAGTGCTTCTGCCCCCCAGCGGCCTGCTTCATCAGAAACATGATACTCCGTATGGAAAGTCCCGGCTTTTGCACCCAAGACTTCAACAAGGTCGCAATAGTACCGTAACACACCCTTGGTTTTCTTCTCGATATCCGGAGTATGGGTTAGGAGCCGCTTGAGAGCCTGATTATGCTGTCCTATTCTTATACCGGCACCAGTGGCAAATGCCCACTCGGCAAAGCGATCTTCAGGAAACGTACACACAACAACATCCGGTTTGACGGCACGCAGCGAGCGGATTACAGATAACTCCGCGCGCAGGCGGGCGAATCCTTTTTGTGCGCGCAGTGCTTCACGACTCAGGACGAGCAACTCATCAACATGCGGATTCGTGGCGAGCGGTGACGTACTACGCTCGTATGCAGACGCCTGGAGAGATGAAAATCTGTCACGCTTGTCAGGATCAGCATTGCGTCTCTCGATGACGAAGACTGTTGTCTGGCTAGCCGGAAATGCTCTCTTCACTGCCCGCAAAGCCGGTGTGAGAAGAAGCAAATCACCAAGTTGGCCTTCGGCAAGGAATAGGATGCGGCGCGGCGGTATTGCCGGTGCGGAATCTGCCATATCAAAAGAAAGGCCGGGTCTGGAATGTTGCACCAATCTCCTTCTCCACGAATTCCCGCGCCTTATCTTTATCAACACTCTCGATATCAACAATTGTCATGACAACCCTTGGAAGCAAGCGGACCGATTCACGGGCAAACTCCACCATTGCGGAAAAGAACGTTCTTCCGTCCACACGCATGAGCTCACCATATTGATGAGGGTCAATTGTGTTGAGGCTGATTGAAACGGCGTCGAGAAGTCCGACGAGTTCGGGTATGATGTTCCTTTTGTTGATAACATTTCCATGTCCATCTGTGTTGAGGCGGGTACGGCCGCCGTTCGCCTTCACCCAACGGGCAACGTCTTTCAGCACCTCGAGACGAATCGTCGGTTCGCCGTAGCCGCAGAAGACAATCTCATCATATTGTTCCGGATGGCCTATTTCGGCGATCACCTCCTCTGCCGACGGTTCGCGGTCGATCCTCAAGTTGTGGCCCTTAATCACGGCGTCACCTTTCCGGTCGCAGAAGACACAATCGGCATCACAGCGGATTGTGAGGTTTACGTAGAGAGAGTTCCTCAATGTGTAAGTAAACGTCGGCGCCCCGATCTCACCGACGCCAAAGAGACGATAGGCGCTGTAATTGGTCGCACGAGCGATGTCTTCTATCGAAAGGTGTTGAAGAGCGGCAATCCTCTCGGCAATGAGCGGAATGTTCGCCGGCTCGTTCCGCTTGCCGCGATGAGGAACGGGCGCAAGATACGGACTGTCAGTCTCGAGCAAGAAATGCTCGCAGGAGACCCTTGATGCGACCTCAACCGCTTGCTCCGCTTTCTTGAACGTGACAATGCCCGGCAGCGACACGTAAAACCCGAGGTTTATGACCTTCCAAGCGAGCTGTGCGTCACCAGAGAAGCAATGAAACACTCCCTTGGGGGCAGGATAACGGCTGTGCGGAGGTTTTTGGGATTGTCGCCAATCGGGAAAGCGGACGACGGCCTCCTGAACAATTGCTACAGTGTCATCGTTCGAGTCACGGGTATGGATGACAATAGGAAGCTCCCTGCGCCGGGCAATGTCAATTTGCGCCTTGAATATTTCCTTTTGTACATCTTTCGGAGAAAAATCATAGTAATAATCCAACCCTATTTCGCCGATCGCGACTACCTTGGGATGCTGACTGAGGCGCTCGATTTCATCAAGGGATGCCTGATCAGCCTTGGCGGATTCATGCGGATGGATCCCGACGCAGGCAAAAACGTTCTCGTGCTTCTCGGCAAGCTCCAGAATACGTCTGCTGTCGTCGACATCGGTGGCAGGGTTGATGATGATGCGAACACCGGCATCGCGTGCCCGGGCGATCACATCTTCACGGTCAGTATCGAATTGTGAGGATGTAAGATGAGCGTGGGAATCAATATACATTAGGACTGCAATACTTCTGCAAAATCATCGGGAACATTTACCCCAAATTACAGAAAGCGCAGGCCACTTGCAAAGCGACAAAAAAACAAACGGGCTGCACTCTTCCGAATGCAGCCCGTTGAAACGGTGAGCGGTCTTGGTTACTTCAGCAACACCATCCGCCGGACGGCATTGAAGTTGCCACTTTGCATTCTCGCGAAGTATATGCCGCTCGGAACATTTTGGGCATTCCACTCGGCGTTATACGTTCCCGCCGGGCGAATGTCATCGACAAGAGTTGCGACTTCCTGCCCGAGCATATTGAACACCTTCAAGGTTACATGCTCCGTCTTCGGCAGATCGAACGAAACAACAGTCGAGGGATTGAACGGATTCGGATAATTCTGCCGCAATGCGAACGCCTGGGGAATCGTCTCTCCGATGCGGACATCCGTCACGGAATCGGAAACGACGGAATAGTTCCAAACGAGCGAGCCCCGTTCCACCGGTACACTGCCGCTGCGAGCTGAGGTGTCCGTTACGTTCAGCTGCACCAAAGATCCGCCTTTCGATATAAAGACATAGCTGAGAATCGGGAATGTGTTTCCCGCGGTGTTGGTGTACATATTCAGCTTTCGGACACGCAGGGCGTATGTTGATTGCGTGCTTCCGGGAAGTCTCATCGTCCCGTAGGCGTCAACGGTGTACGTTGCGTTATGGCTTGTAGTGGTTGTCGATACAATCGAGCCGCCTAATGAGATCCTTGTCTCATTGGAAAAGGCCGTAGTCCAGGTCGTATTGTTTGAAAGCGGCACACCATAAACGAGTTCTGCGGGGGTAACAATAGTCCGCAGTTCACCGGGTGTGAAGAAAATTGTCTTTTGTGCCATGTTGCCAAGATTACGCAATCCGCTTGAGTTGAGCTGGAGATACTGATAGATGGACACCAACCCGGCGTTGATAGGCTGGGTGATAATTGAATCCAACTTCACTGCATGTGTTGCAGTCGGAAAGTTCGACCGGAACGCGGGAGTGCTGGCTACCGAGACGATATTGTAGACTTGGAACGTGTGAGTTGCAAAGTTCCTGAAATCCCAGAAATTCGGTCCGCCCGGCGTTCCCACATTCACTTGTGTGAGAAGTGTATCGTTGCGATTCAGGATTTGATTGCCGGGCGTGAATACTCGCCCGAGATCGGCTTGCGTCACCGTGATCTGCGCAAAACTAATTGCTGCTGCGGCAACCAACGCGCAGATAACAATTGCGCCCCGTTGAAAATAAATCATGCTTCCTCCTCTTCGTTGGTGAATACTGTCCCCCCATTTAATTTGATGCCACATGTCAAAGCTTCGCTTCGAGAACAAGCACGAATGTCCTTGGCGGCATGATGTTCGCAATCAACTCCAGATAGTTGTAGCGGAACGCGTTGTTCACGCTAAAGGTCGCGTTCAACGGAACTCCAAGAGTGCTGAAATCGGCTCCGAGTCTGAAATCTGTTACAACAATTTCCACACGCTCATCCCCGTCTGGTATTAATCCGGTTCTCGAGAACAACTCATCGACCCGATCCACACGACTAATATAACGGAAGTCTGCCCCTACGCGCAATACCCCGATGTGCGCCAGGAAATTCGTGTAGAAAATATGCCTCGGGCGGTACTTGAGGAGCAGTTTTGCCGTCAGATCCTCGGGATAGACATAGGTGTATCCTAAATTATACCGGAGGTCTCCGCCAAACAACGCAAGTTTCACCGATGTCTCCACTCCCTGCACACGAGCCTCGGTTACATTTTTCCATTGCGCAAGAAGCCTGTTGCCTGTTGAATCTGTTTCAAGAGACGGCTCGATGAGGTTATCGTAGTCGGATCTGAAGGCCGCAATGTCGATCGTTGCGAAATCACTGATCGTCTGCGACAAACCGACCTCGAATGAATAGCTCCGCTCAGGTTTCAGGTCGGCGTTGGGAAGTGTTGCGAGCCCGGACACCTCGGCAGAGATGAACGCTTCGGCAACCGAAGGGATCCGGAAACCCCGCCCGGCGGAGGCCCTCAACGTTGTCCCGCTGAATGGGTTGTAGGCAAACGCAAGCTTGGGGTTAAACTGCGGTCCTGACTCGGTGAGACCAAGCGATTGAATATCGAAACGCATTCCCGCGGTAACCGTCAGGTCGCCGGTTACTTTGTACTCATCCTGTACGAATGCCGCAGCACCCCATCCGCTTCTCGACCCGAACAAATCTGAATTGACGATATCGAGTTGTCCGTTCACACCGAAAGTGATCGTATTCCTGTCGTCAGCAAGAACGGTAGCTCCTGCTTCGACGCGCAGCCCATCGGAGAGTGATTCAGTACGGCCGATTGCGTTGATGGTCTCGTAGCCCCAGTCGTTTCTGTTCCAGATGGCTTTCGCCGTGAAGAGGACACTCGACGACAGTGCATCATTGTAAATACCACTGACGTAGTACCGGTACGATTTCACATTGTCATTCACCTGCAACGAGGGTGGAATCAGAGCAGAGTCCAGGTTCCGCCAATACACAAATTGCCCGCCGTACTGATTCAGCATCCCGAAGTTGACTGTTAATGAGTTTTCAGACTGAAAATCCTGGCGCATTTTCATATAAAAATTTGAACGTCGGCGGTAGTCATTCATGCGGTAGCCATCATCAACCTGACGCGAGAAGAACAACGCTATACCGAGATCGCCGACACGTCGTGAATGGCTGATCGAGAGTCCGCTGAAATAGCGGGTCTTGTCCGACCATTTCCATTTTTCGAACGAAGGTTCATTGTACAGTCCGCCGTAGGTCCTGACGTAGGTTTCGGGAATCTCGGAAATCGGTTTGGTGATGATATTGACGACGCCTCCGAGGGCGCTCGATCCGTAAAGGGCGGAACTTGCCCCTTTCACCACTTCAATCCGGTCAACCTGCCCGACAGGGATCGATTCGAATATCAACTCCCCCGTGTCGCCGGCGATGAACGGAACACCATCGATTAACATCATCACGCGGCTCCCGACACCTCTGCTGTAACCCGTTGAACCGCGGATATTGATTTGTCCCCCGGTCAGATTCACCCCGGGAACGTAGCGCATGGCATCCTCAATCGTCAAGGAATTTCTGTAGCGCATCTCCGTCGCATCCATAACGGAAATGCTGACAGGGACCTCTTCAAGTGACTGCTCCCGCTTGCTTGCTGTAACAACGATCTGTTCTGTCTGAATGGGAATTTGCAGAAGCGACGCATTGAGTACGGTCGTTTCTCCGTCACTCACGGTGACTCCGCTCCGTGTCTCACGTTGATACCCGACCATCGAAAATGCAACGGAATAAGTCCCGGCCGGCAAATCGGCTATGGAATACTCGCCCGAAGCATTTGTTGTTGTACCACGCACGGTTCCTTGAACAAACACCGTTGCGCCAACAAGCGGTTCACCGCCGCCATCGGCCTTGGCGGTAACCTTGCCGGTGATTCTCCCACCGGCACCAAACACACTCGTGCATAGCACAATGTGCGTCAACAAAAGAAGAATCGTCTTCATCGCCATGGTTTTGGAGGTAAGTTTCGGAAGTCGCAGAGGATGTTTACGTCCCGCACAACGTTATGCTTCTCGACAACGAGTGTTGCAGGCACGTGTGTGCTCGGCTGGAGCGAATAGACACCGGCTGGTGCCCAGTCCGCAAAAACGTTTGGACCGTACCGCCATGCAAGGGCAACGTACGTGTACCGTGTCGCTTCTCCCGCCGGAAGATTTTGAAGGATGACGGTGTACTTTATTGAGTCAATGAAGTCTCCGTTGTCCTTGAATTTCGTGAATGCGGGCGTCCCGACTGGAGGATAGATGACAACATTCCCTTTCAGGAACTCGACGAGCAGTCCCGAACTGTCGGTAGGAGGAGATTTAAAGGCCACGAGGCGCAATTCTTGCACGCTATCGGGGGGCGGCCAATTGGTGAAACGGATGACACCGGTAAATCCGGATGGGTCGGGAGTGAGTCCCTTGTCACATCCTTGGAAACTGAGAAAGACCAGTGTGAGAACTGTAACAGAAAGAAATAGACGTTTCATATAAGAGTTGTTGTTCGTCACGGCATCAGATTACAAAACCGATTGCTGAAATGCAACATACGACGCGCATTGGAATGTGTTGTCGTGCTTTGTATATTTGCTGACATAAAACCAGAATCATACGGGGGAAGTTTCATGACGTTTCATTCTTTTGCTCTCGCAGCCGTTCTGACGGTTACGGCCCTTTCGATCTCGTTGGCGCAACCAAAGCGGCACATCGTCTTCGAGGACTTTTTGAAGGAGTATTCCTCCGCCTTGCTCACGCAGGAACGCCTCGCGCTTCGCACTAAGTTCTGGACCTACGCGGAGTCCCGTGGCTTTCCTTACATCGAAGAGAATTCCACCGACGTCATCTTCATTTACAGAGGGAGTGACTCCGTGCGTGTAGTGGGAGACTTTACAAGCTGGTCATTCCGCATTCCAATGAAGCGCCTACCGGATTCTGATATCTGGTATGTTAAACTCTCCTTCGAGCCTGACGCAAGACTCGACTATAAATTCTACTCAAACTCAAAAGGGATGTTTCTTGATCCGTTAAACCCGAAGACCTCGGAAGGCGGGTTCGGCAAAAATTCCGAGCTTGCCATGCCGGCATACCTCCCTGCCCCTGAATCAGAGGTAAGGCCAAAAGTACGCAAGGGGACACTCACAACCGTAAATGCTCCCAGTGAGATTCTCGGGTATGACCATACGATCACTATCTACTTGCCGGACCGCTACGAGCAAACCAAGGGGCGCTACCCGGTCGCATATTTCAATGACGGGAGCGATTACCTCAACTATGTAAAAGCTGCAACAATACTGGATAACCTTATACATGACAAGCAGATAGAGCCTATCATCGGCATCTTCATCACACCTCCGGCGGAGCCGGACAGAAACCGCCGGACAGAATACGGTTTGAATAGAGCCTACGAAAAATTCCTGGCAACAGAGCTTGTTCCATTTATTGACAAATCATACCGGAGTGAAGCTGCTGCCAAAAGGCGCCTACTGGTCGGAGCATCCTTCGGCGGCTTGAGTGCTCTCTCTACAGTGCTTAATTATTCAGATGTCTTTGGCAACGCAGGCAGTCACTCTGCTTATGCGTCGTTCAGAAACGATACTCTCATCAATCTGTTTCAGCAGATCAATACACCCCCGTTGCGAATTTATCAAGCGATCGGGACGTACGAGCGTAACATCACGAACGCCCTTCCGGCAGGAGAAACGGATTTTCTCAAGGCGAATCGAACACTCAAATCGGTGTTTGAGCGCAAGGGGTATCAGCTTCGATACCGTGAATATCGTGACGGACACAGCACCGCTCAATGGCGCAACGATCTCCCTCAAATGTTACGATGGTTCTTCCCGGCACATTGATGAAATTGCATACAACCTCCCCCCCGCGGAAGCTCGCAAGTGCCGTGGCATATCTCGGCACAGCGGCTATGCTCACCACGCTCTCTGGTGAGCACGCTGAATCTATCGACAAGCGCACTTCAACCGAGGCAACAGGTACAACCTTCGCAGCTTTTCTTGCGCAGGCGACTAATTCTGATTCATCGACCCGTACCGGAATTGTTGAGGACTACATCCGCTCCATCAAGGCCCACGGCAAGGCTGTTATCGAGGATTCAAGCGTTCATTTCATCTATTACGGTGAGGCAAAGCGGGTTTCGCTTGCAAGTGATCTGAACGGCTGGAGTGCCACGAGTGATACGCTTACTCGCCTTCCCCAGACGACGTTCTTCTATCTCTCAAAGACGCTCCATCCCGCATCACGATTCGAATACAAGTTCGTCGTTGACTCGGACTGGATACTCGACCCAATTAACAAGCAGCAGGCAGTCGGCGGCTACGGACCTAACTCGGAAATCTGGATGCCCGAGT
>CAZBWR010000114.1:0-8638 GCA_964495695.1 uncultured Chitinophagales bacterium
TCGCATTGACGGCAGTGCAATTCTTTGACTCTCTTAATGGCTGGGCTTGCGGCGGAGATAATCGGTCAATACTGGCGCGTACAACGGATGGCGGCGCTACATGGCAGGAGAAGCCCACTGGATTGATGGATGATTTGCATGACGTGTACTTCACAAACCACTTGAGAGGATGGGCTGTTGGAGATAACGGAGCATTACAACAGACTTTGGACGGCGGAAACACTTGGGTTCGCAGAGCACATCCGGCAAGCAATTCTGTGTATGCCGTCCATTTTCGGGATAGTCTTCAGGGCTTGACTGCAGGTAGTGCTGGGTCCATTGTACAAACCACCGATGGTGGAGTCTCCTGGGTTCAGAGATCAAGCGGATCAATGCAAACATTACGGTCTATTGCCTTCGGCAATCACAGGAATGCTTATATTGCCGGGGATGGCGGTACACTGCTGGTGACAACTGATTCAGGAAAAAGCTGGAGTTATCGAACGGGATTCGGAAATGTTGATCTCCATGACGTGCATTTCCTCGATTCCAGCCGGGGATGGGTTGTCGGAAACGCAGGTGCCATCTTTCGAACAACCAATGGCGGTATTTCATGGTCAGCGGGCTCGAGTACGATCACAAGGGATCTTCGGGGTGTGTTCTTTATCCAACAACACAAGGGCTGGACCTGTGGCAGTGAAGGCGTGATTCTTCACACAACAAACGGTGGAGAAACGTGGATCGATCAATATACCGGAAGTAATGCCTCACTTCAGTCTGTGAAGTTTGTTGATGAGCGGCATGGCTGGGCCGTCGGTCACAGCGCAATCGGCGCCGAAATACTACGCACGACGAATGGTGGTGTCATGTGGTTGGTCGAATCGCGGGAGAGATATTTCGGCGTTGACGCGTTACACTTCTCCGGGAGAAGTGGAGGGTGGGCGGTCGGGGTGCACGGGACGATTCTTCATCTCCCCGGGTCTTCGGTAACGGCAGTGTATTCACAGCACGATAGCGGTACATATGCACCTGCTTTATCTCTTGAGAACTATCCCAATCCATTCAATGCGACCACAACCATTCATTACAGCCTTGCCCTACCTGGATGGGTGACCCTGAAGGTGTTCGACCTTCTTGGACGTGAGGTAGTGACGCTTGTGGATGAAGAGCAAGACGCAGGAGCAAAATCCGTTCGTTGGGAAGCAGTTTCCGTCTCAAGCGGTGTATACTTGTGCCGCATTCTTGTGGAGGGGGGCGCGACCGTACGCCGGGTCGTGCTGGTTCGCTGAGCGTATGACCAGTTGCACAGTATGTATTCACCAGGAAGACGCTTCAGTCGGCAATATCCAACACCACTCGTTTCCCCTCTTTGGCAGCAACCGCCTTCAGGAGGGTGCGGAGGGCATCGGCATTTCGCCCTTTCCTTCCCACAACCTTGCCCACATCAGGGCCGGCGACTTGTACGGCAAAGATGATCTTGCCGTCACGTTCTTCCTGGTCGATGATGATTTTGTCGGGCTGGTCGACAATGTGGGAGAGTATGAAGATGAGGAACTCGCGCATAGGTGTGTCCCGGATTGTGAGTGCGGGACAATGTAGGTAAACAACAAGGAAGATTCAATATAAACGGTTCTGCGGGCGCCGCTAGTTCTTTGCCACCACTGGTTTATGCTTCACTTGCGTCACTTCCTTTTTCCACGCCGTTCCATCCCAGTACCGCACACTTTCTTTCAGGCGCTGCAGGTATGCCGCGTCGATCGTTCCCTTGACCTTTCCCTCGGCCGCAAGCACGCGGTGGAACCGGTCGGTATTCGTGGTGGATTTTACTTCCCTAACAGAGAGATCATTATTCATGATATACGCAAACGCAATCCCGTATCCTGAGGATTTGTAGGTCAGGTCCGCATATTGCATGCAGATTACTCCGTCCGGACGTATTTCATCTGCCCTTATCCAGAGATTCGTTTTCACCACTTTCGCGAGGTCAGGCGAAGAGAGAGCTATCACAAACTTCTCCGCGTTGGAGAGGGGAAATCCGAATCCGGGCGAGATTGTTGATTTTGTGCTCCCTTGTATTTTCTCAGGGTCCAGAACGATGATGACGCTTGTAGAGAGATTGATTTCGTCATCGACGTCATTCAGTCCGGTCAGTACGATCTCTTCGTTCCCGTCATAATCAATGTCGTGCGCAAAGATACTGACATTTCCAAAATGCCAGTACTCGCCCAGCGTGTTTCCTTCCCCATCAAGCCGGAGAACAAGACTCGGCGATCGCCCGAAACTGTTTCCTGTAACCCAGATCTCCCTCTTTCCTACAGCATCCGGCCGTCCAATTGTGTTGTAACCCAGGCTGATATTCGGGCTATAGTCCCTGTCAAGGTACTTGAAGTTGCGAGCGAAGCGCCGTTCGAACAGCAATTGACCTTTGTAGTCATAAACCCGAAGCGCATTCGTCTCATATGCTAAGGGGAGACGCGCGAGCGTCGAAATCACCTCATTGATTCCATCACCATCGAGGTCGGCAACATTTAGACCCGTATGCCCGGGCCCAACCGCCGCAACGGGTTGACCCTTCAGCGTATGGATGCTCCAAAGGATTTCCCCTTGCTCATTGAAGACTTCCGCAACGCCATTCCCGGGACTCTCCCTTGTGTAGGCCGGATTCAGGGATCTGTTCGCCAGTATCGCCTTGCCGCCGATGCGTGTCGGCTCATTCTTCCATTCCTCACCATCAAAGTAGCGGACGCCGTTCTTCAGTGTGCTGAGGTACGTGGAGTCTATCTTGCTTGTGGCTTTCCCTTGTGCGACAAGCCCTGCGATAATCAGGTCTGTTGAAGTCGTAGATTTCACCGATTTGATGGCGAAGGTGCGCGTGAAAATGTACTCGTAATCGTAGCTCCCGTCTGCACCATTTACAACAAACGCAAGCCGGTCTTTCGTTGCCAGCCTCAGGCGCCGTGCTATCTCATTGGTATTGAGTAACACAGAAAGTTGTGAGCGGGGCAAGCGAACATAGGTTACTTCAGCATTGCTGAACGGAAGGCTGAAGCCCGGGGTAGTAAGTGATTTCTTCCTCCCGGTTATCTTCTCTATGTCAAGCACTGCAATCGAGGGGAATTCGAGATGCAGCGTATCATGGATGTCGTTCATCCCCATAAGGAGAAGGCGCTCCTTCCCGTCGTTGAACACATCCATCACTTCCAAGTTATGCCACTTGCCGAAATGCCAGTATTCCCCCAGAATATTTCCCTGCGCATCGTGACGGGCAATAATGTTTGGCGAGCGATTGCAGGTCCAAAGTACAATAAGTTCTCTCCGCCCGGATGAATCGGGTGAGGTAACTTTCACTCCTCTCGCAAACCACGCTTCAACGTACTCACGTTGGAGGTACTCTATCGGGGTATCGAGTCGGATTGTCTGCTTCAATGTGCCATCATGAGAATAGATGCGTAAGGGGCGGCCGGGTTGTGCTCTATCCTTATCTGTTGGGAGGACGGACACTACTTCGTTTTTGCCATCGCTATCAAGATCAGTTATCAGTATTGCTTTCATTTCTTGCGCCTCGACGTCCAGTTTCTGTTGGTCAGCGGCATTCCAGATCATTATACCCCACAAGGGGTCACCGCTGGCGTTCAGAATCTCGACCCGCTCTTCGGGGACGTTGAATCTGTAAGTCGCCGGATTCCGGTCGCCCAAGAGATTCTGTGTATTGAGCGCTAGCAGGGCCACCGCAGCAAACGCAAAGAATGTTCCACCACCAACCACGATGGGGTGAGTTCGTGCAAAATGTTGAATCCGTTGCAAGGTGGTTACGGGACGGTACGCTTGGGCGGGGTGTGATTCGTCATATGACGTCGCTGCTACGCGCTGGGACGCGAGCACAAGTCTCTTCTCCGCCTCCTCGACCTCCGGAGTGTGTTTTTGCAATTCCTCGTAGAAATCGGCATAAAACGATTTCATCTTGACGACCAGGTCACGGCAATTCGCGCATTCCTCAAGGTGCTCTGAAATGGCCTGTTGCCGGTCGGCTACCGAATCTGATCCGAGGACAAACAGCTCCAGTGTATGTTCGTCGTAGTGGTTCATTGCCTGATACGTACTTGTGACTTTCGCAGCCCGTCGCTGAAAAAGAACGGTTTGTTTTAACGATTCATGTGTTGTGCGACACGTTTATGAACGTATCGTGCGATATACTCGATTTTTGATTTGTGCTCGTCACGGTATTGCTTCTCATCTAGCCCCGGAATCTGTAGGCCCAATGACTTGAAAAGCGAGAAATCGTGCCCGTCATCCAGCACGGTTTTCCTGATCAGGGCAGTTTTTATCGCTTCGAGGTAATTCTCAAACATGTCTGCGCTGAGCTTTCCCTTGACAACATATGTGGCGTGGAATTTGTCCCGCGCATCGGAGCACGCATCCTCGACGATTCTGGTTGCCTCGGCTTCGGAAAGCTCCTGTTGAACCGGCACGGGGGGCTCGGGGAGCTGATTCTCCATCACTTTCTTAATGGCCAGGGCAAGGACGAACAACGGGATTTGACGGGAATGTGCGTCCTGTTCACTGAGGATTCGACTGATACGCGCAAGCAGGTCCGGGATGTGTGGAGACGACTTCATCACCTCCCACACGTATTGCTCAACTTCTTCGGGCGAAGGGAGTGGCAGATCAGGCAGCGGATCAACGGCTGCGGGAATCAGATATGTTTCCCCGAAGCGTTGTGTTTCCGTGAATAGTGCGATGGAATGCAACGAGACTTTGATATTGCGAATGATGCGTCCGAGCGAAGAGTCGGCTTCCGCCAGCAAGCGGAAGAGTCGGGAGTTGACTATGGCACACACAAGGCGTCGCAAAGCGGCGAGGAGTTCTGCATCGTCGGCGTTTGCTATGTCGAACGCGCGGAAGTAGGTGATCAGTTCAACTAACCCGCCTGTAGTGTCCCGCCTGAACAGCTCGGCGATGCAGTCGTATGCAAGATCGGAGTTGTTGATGCCGTGGAAATCCATCATCCGCCACGCGCTCCGCTTTCCATAAAGATGCGCAGATGCCAGCGAGTGGCAGATGGCAACGAGGGAGTTCAGTTGGGCATGCGATTCATGCCCTGAGAAGATTGCGAGTAGTGTTGCCCGAAGATTGGTAACGCGCGCGCCTAGGGGATGGCCCATACAACTTGGACGTGACTCTCTTTTTCTGATAGATGGTGTATCTGTTTCGCGCCTGATTAAGGGTAATAAAGATTCGGGTGGGATGCAATCATTGAGAAACGGAGACTCCACGGAAGGTATGAAAAAGCAATGTGACGAATGTCGCACGCCGCCATTACAAATCCATGAATAGCCGAGACTCGGATACACCATTGTTGACTGTCGTCTCCGGGCGTGCTATCTTATTGGTGCAATCGCGTTATGAGTCTCTTTCCCGTTCTTTCATTCAACCCTTCCGCGCGGGCGTCCGCTCCTCATATTATTCTTTGATTCGGGCCGAACTCTGACCTTCGGGTACCCGCTCGGGTATAACCTCATCAATCCCATACGTGACTTCCATGAATCGTTTGATGATTGTGTATGCGGCACTTTTTGCCGTAGTCGTTTCATGCAAGAAGGACGAAAGTCCTGTTACACCCCCGGTGGACTATGGTTCTATCACGACCATAGTCTATTCACAACATGTACAACCTATCCTTACGAGGAGTTGTGCCACTGTGGGATGCCATAGTGAAACCTCTCCGGCGGCTGGACTCTCAGTCACCTCCTGGTCGAATCTCATGAAAGGTTCGAGAAATCGTGAAGCCGTGATTCCCTTCCTGCCTGAACGCAGTCTTTTGGTGACTCTGTTTGACGGAACGCCATTGCGGAAAGTACATCCGTCGCCGGGCGCTTACCCTCTCTCCGGTGATGAGGTGAGCTTTCTTCGCCGTTGGATACAGGAGGGTGCGAGAAATGACGAAGGCTCAGTCCGTCAAGCTTCTCCGTTAAGGAGGTTGTATGTCCCCAACCAGGCCGAGGACAATGTTGCGATCATCGATCTCGACGATCTGGTCGTACAGAAATTTGTGAGTGTCGGTAAGTCGCCAGCAAACGATGCCCCGCATTACATCGCCGCTAATCGGGATTTCTGGTACGTCTCCCTGATAGGAGTCGGGCAGGTATGGAAGTTTGATGCCCGTGCGGATACACTTGTGGGTTTTGCATCCATTCCGGGTTCGCCGGCTCTTCTGGAACTCACACCGGACGGCAGCAAACTCTATGTATCGCAATTCACAACATCAAGTCAGAACAAAGTGTACGTGATTAACACCGCGTCAATGTCGGTTACTAAAACCATTACGGTGTGGACAATGCCTCACGGCATACGTATGAACCGGGCCGGCACCCGTTTATATGTGGGAAACATGATGTCGGACAACTTCTCGGTGATTGATGTTGCAACCGACAGCGTACTGGCAACCGTTCCCCTTGCTTATGATACCAATCCCTTTGCGCCACCGCGGTACATGCCAATGGAAATTGCGGTTTCTCCGAATGATAGCCTGGTGATGGTGACGTGCTCGGAAAAGCGTGAGGTACGCATGTTCCACGCATACAGTTTTGCGTTGCTCGATTCATTCCAGGTGGGTGATCAACCATGGCACCTGCAATTCACGCCCGGCGGGGAGTACTGCTATGTGTCCAATCGCCGCGGTCACACCGTTTCAGCCATCCACATTCCCATGCGGCATGTCATGACAACCTACTCATCGCCATCAACCTTCTCCCATCCCCACGGATGTGATATATCGCAGGATGGTCGATATGTTTTTATTTCAAATGAGAACGTCAATCATACCTATGTACCTGCGTACACGCTGGAATCTGTCGGGAACGTTGTCATTATCGATCACGTAACATCGCAAATCATCAAAGTGCTTGACGTGGGGAGGATGCCGACCGGACTGAGCATAGCACGATGAGCAAGAAAAAGGAGACCATACCAGTGAATTGTTTGCGAATACTCATAGGCGTGTTTCTGCTGGGATTACCAGGCTGTGATGCGGGAAAACAGGCGACCGTAGAGGAACCGGCCCCAGCACCGTACCGGCTCAGTGACTTTGAACCATCACGCGCATGTTCGACCTGTCACCCGCAGTACTACGAGGAATGGGTTGGCTCGATGCATCACTACTCGAGCAATGATCCGATCTGGATGCTTGCTGCGAACAGCCTGCAAAACAGCACGGGGGGACGATTGAACAAGTGGTGCTGGCAATGCCATGCCCCGATTGCGTTTGTGACGGGAAATGCGAAGGCAACCTTCCGATTGGAAGAACTTCCCGATATCGTGAGGGAAGGCGTGAACTGCGATTTCTGCCATGTCATGGTTCCTCCCCACGGGACGACAAATCAGAACATACGATATAATATCAAGCCGGGTCGCACGAAGTTTGGTTCGATCGCCGATCCTGTTCCCACATCAGCACATGCCAGCGCATATGACATTACGTTTACGCGGTCGGAGAAGTGCAGGGAATGCCATGATTTGATTGTGAACAACGTTCCGGTCGAAATCACATTCACGGAGTGGCAAAACAGCGCATGGGGTGCGATGTCCGTCGAGTGCCAGCACTGCCACATGCCACGATACACCGGACGTGCTGCCGTTGACGGACCGATTCGCGACAACCTGCACCGGCATGATTTCGTGGGAGTGGACGTTGCTATCACGCCGTTTCCGTACAAGGCCGAGCAACGGGCGATGGCGGACTCGTTGCTTAAGAACGCCGCATGTATGAGCATCCAGGCTCCGTCGACTGCCCGGGTACAGGATTCCATTACAGTGCAGGTTCGTGTGTGTAACGACCGCACAGGTCATAACCTTCCCACGTCGGTCTTCTTCTTCCGGCAAATGTGGATTGAGGTGACAATAGGGGATGCAACCGGGATTGTTTATCGCTCGGGAGATTTGGATGCAAACGGGGATTTAAAGGACAAGTACAGCGAGCTTGAACCGAATGCGGACCGTGATTTACGACTTTTCGGAGGAACCCTGTACAAGCATGGAGCAGAATCGAATGTCTTCGAGTTGGATTCCCTTGTGAATAACTCGATTCCTCCCTTCGAGTCGAGAATGGCATACTACAAGTTCAAAGCACCCCGGCCCGGGACTTGGAATGTCAAGGTCCGGCTGCTGTTTCGTCCCTTTGCTCCGTATCTTTTCCGGGCGCTTGGAGCCCATCAGTACCTTCCCGAGCTCCCTATCTTTGAAATGATTACGCAGCAGACAACTATCAATGTCCAGCCGTGAGTTGTAAAGGGCTCGGCTTTGAGCTTGCGAATGAAGTGGATTAGAGAGTTAGCATAACGTAATGTTCCGGTCCTAATCCGGCTGCTACACGGTCGGCTTAATCACTGTCCTAGGCTAGAAGCGGGAGGAGTGGCTTTTGTGCCACTCCTCCTGTGTACAATCAGTGTCGGTTACTTGATCAACAGCATCCTCTTCGTCATTACAGTCCCTTCGCTTTCAAGTCTGTAGAAGTACGTACCGCTCGCCAGCGCTGAGGCATCAAAGACCTCAGAGTACGTTCCTGCAGGGCGCTCACCGTTTACCAGCAATGCCACTTCACGCCCCAGCACATCGAACACCTTCAGCGAAACATTACCCTCCTTCGGGATGCTGAAGCTGATCG
>CAZBWR010000115.1:0-8592 GCA_964495695.1 uncultured Chitinophagales bacterium
TGACCCTTCGCTCCTTGCGGAGGCAAACTCGGTTCTCAAGGATCTTCTCGCTTTGATCGAAAGCGAGGACCGTGAACACTTCATGGCAATGGTAAAGCTCTCAACTCCGTCAATTGAAGAAGAAGCTGACGGATGACTGAGCGTGAAAAGAGTGATTGATCGCGCAATATGAATCCATTGATTGTCAAAGTGCTATTTGCGTAATTGAAGCATGTCACGAAGCGTTTTAGCCATAATTCAACCGACTTTGCTCATTTGGGCACGGGAAAGGTCCGGCCTCCAGCATGATGCCGTTGCAGCAAAAGCAGGCATCGAAGCAGCGACACTCCGCGAATGGGAGCGTGGCGAAGGCCAACCCTCAATTTCCCAATTGCGCAAGCTGGGAGAAGTTTACAAAAGGCCACTCGCGGTTTTTTTCTTGCCAGAACCACCAAAGGGCTTTGATCCACAGCGCGAGTTCCGCAGGCTGGCTGGCATACAACCACAGCGGGAATCACCGGCGCTGCGGCTTGCCTTGCGGACAGCACTCTTCCGCCGTGAGGCAGCACGCGAGTTGCATGAACGACTCGGAGAGCCTTTCATTGGAATCCGCGAACGCATACATCCCGGAGAAGATGCAGATGAGGTAGGACAACGCATCCGGAATCTTCTTGGCATCACGTGGCAAACCCAGCTCGCATGGAAAACACCCAATGCTGCGTTGAACTCTTGGCGCGATGCCGTTGAGCAGCTAGGTATACTTGTGTTTCAGGCGGGCGGAGTTGAGCTTGAAGAGATGCGGGGCACAAGCATCACTCAAGGGCCTTTGCCCGTCATTCTCATCAACAATGCAGACGTTCCGCATGGCCGCATCTTCTCCCTTATCCACGAGTTTGCTCATGTCCTTCTGACCAACGCCGGGCACCGTACGAGCTCAATGGAAAGCAAAGGTATGCCCGAAGATCAAATCCTCGAGCGCGCAAGTAATAAGTTCGCCGCCGCTACATTAATGCCTCGATCACAGTTCGCTATTGAAGTGAAACTGGAACCGGATGCTCTTCTCGGAGATGACAATGCGTTGCGCCGCTTGGCGAATCGCATCAAGGTAAGTCCTGAAGCGATACTTCGCCGCATGGTATCGCTGAACATGGTCCGTGCGAACCTTTACAAACGCAAGCGGGAAGCGTGGCTGAAACATCCCTGGCAGGGTGAAAAGCGAGCTGGCGGTGGACCCCCGCTTGAAGTTAAAGTCATTTCATCAGTTGGACGTCCCTTCATCTCACTTCTCGTGGAAGGCTATCAGAGAAATGCCGTGAGCAGTTCTGAGGTTTCAGACTATCTCGGAATTCAACTCAAGTACTTCGACAGGATCGTGCAGGAGCTATCTCTCAAGCCACCGGTAGCCCCCGCGACGAGATCCTGATGCCATACTGTGTCGACACAAGTGGTTGGTTGGACGGTTGGCAACGATACTACCCACCCGATGTTTTTCCATCATTGTGGATAAAGCTAGAAGAACTCATCGCTCAAGGTGAGATTATCTCAAGCGATGAGGTGTACGTGGAGTTGGAGAAGAAATCAGACGAGTTGCACACTTGGATGAAACAACGCAAGACAATGCTGATTCCTCTGGAAACAAATATTCAGCAACATGCAACGCAGTTGTTGGTTGAGTATCCTCGGCTTGTTGACACCTTGCGTGGCCGGTCAAAGGCCGATCCTTTCGTGATAGCTACTGCAATGGAGAAGAATGCAGTCGTCGTAACAGGTGAAGTTCTTACTGGCAACATGAATAAGCCCCGTATTCCCGATGTTTGTCAGGCCCGGACCATTCGTTGTATCGGCTTCCTCCAAATGATTCGTGAACTGAATTTCAAATTTTAGTCATAGCTCATTACGGCGCCTAAGGCCGGGCGGATCAATTCAGGACGAAAGTGTCGGCGGCTCCAGGAAATTTGCCAGATATCCTCCGTTCTGGCCTAATTCTTATTTAATCAGAGGCCGGCTGAATAACTGACAAAAGCTGTAAGTTATTGAAATACATTGGGTTGCTTATTTAAGGCTTTCCCCGGATTCTCCAGTATTAAGTGGAACCTGACAAATGCCCCACCGCGGTACTGAAACCGAATTTGAACTGACCACAATCGAGCGCCTTGACCGCTTGGACTATGGCTACATCCATGGAGAGGAGTTGGAGCGCACTCACGAGGAGGTTGTACTGCGGGACGTGCTGCGCAAAGTGTTGGTCAAGCGCTATCCCAAACTGCCTGCTCGCTCCATCGATGAAGCTGTGAAGCGCTTTGCCCGTCCCGAAGGAGTGGATACGCTCCGTCGCAATATGTCATTCCACACCGATCTTACACGCGGCATCGAGGTAAAGGTCGAACATCCCGACGGCAAAGTCGAACATCGTCACGTGTACGCTGTCGACTGGGACACACCGACCAACAATGAGTTCCTTGTAGTCAACCAGTTTCCCATTCACGGCAAGAACGATCGACGTCCGGATATTCTCATCTTCATCAATGGTCTCCCGCTCGTTCTCTTTGAACTGAAGAACCCGTACGATCAACACCCGACAGTCGACGATGCTCTCAACCAGATAGCCCACTACAGGAACGACATTCCGCAACTCTTCGACTTCAACGCAGTCACCGTTGTTTCCGATGGCGTCACTACACTCCACGGCACATGGACCGCAACCCCCGAGTGGTTCGCCCCCTGGAAATCCATCGACGGATTCAACATCGAAGCGAACACAACCGGCAGCATGAAGATGCTGATCGAGGGGTTGTTCCCGAAGGACCGCCTCCTGTCATACATCAGGGACTTTCTTGTGTTCGAGGTCGTCAACGATAAGATCACCAAGAAGGCCGCAAAGTATCATCAATTCTTCGCTGTCCGGATCGCTGCGCAGAAGGCAATCGAATCATTCCGGCCCAACGCCGACAAACGAATCGGCGTTATATGGCATACAACCGGATCAGGCAAGTCGCTGTCGATGGCATTTCTCGTCGGTATCCTCCGCCGGCATCCCGAGATGCAGAACCCCACGTTCGTAATCGAAGTGGACCGGACAGACCTTGATGATCAGTTGCACGACCAGTTCGTCGCTGCGCGTTTGCTCGTCGGCAACGTCCAGCACGCAGACAGCGTCGATGATTTGCGCACGATGCTTCAGACCGAGGGCGGCGAGGTGATCTTCACAACCATCGAGAAGTTCCGGCTCAAGTCCGATGAAGGCGAAATCGAGCACCCGGTGCTTTCGAATAGATCAAACCTCATCATCATCGCCGATGAAGCTCATCGTACCCAATATGGCTTCCTCAAAGGCTACGCCCGCTATCTTGCCGAAGCCCTCCCAAATGCAAGACGCATGGGGTTCACCGGAACGCCGGTCAGTTTTGGTGGTGCTGATACCGTTGAAGTCTTTGGCGATCTCATCCATTGGTATGACATCAAGCAGTCCCAGGCCGATAAGGCAACGGTTCCGATCTTCTACGCGCCACGGCAAATCAAACTTCATCTCACCAAAGCGGATATCGACGCCGCACTGAAGGAGATCGTATCGGCGCATCCCGTTAATAATCTGGAACGAAGGCAGGCTCAATGGTCAGCTCTCGCGTCGGCCGCAGGCTCAAAGGACCGGCTCGATCAACTTGCGCGTGATCTTCTCCAACACTTCCTTGATCGAACAGCGACGCTCAAAGGCAAAGCGATGGTTGTGTGCATGACACGGGAAAATTGCGTCCGTCTTTACGATGCCCTCACCGCGTTGCCCGACTGTCCGGAAGTTAAGATCGTGATGACTGGCGACCTTGCCAAGGATCCACCGGAGTGGAGTGAAGCAGGCCATATCACCACCACAGCTCAGCGTGATGCAATCAAACAACGGATGATCGATCCCGATGACCCGCTCAAGATGGTCATCGTATGCGATATGTGGCTTACAGGCACTGATATTCCATGCTTGCATACGCTGTACATTGACAAGCCAATGCGCGGCCACAACATCATCCAGGCAATCTCCAGGGTCAACCGGGTCTTCAGCGACAAGCCGCATGGGCTTGTTGTCGACTATATTGGCATCGGTGACGATCTCCGGGAAGCCACTGCGAAGTACTCAAAAGGTGGTGGGCGTGGCGAGCCTGCACCGGATGTGTCTGAAGAAGCAAAGCCCGTATTCTTTGACGCTCTCGAATCCGTACGCGAGCTACTACCACCCGATATTGACTACGGCTCTTGGCGTCGGCTCTCACGCATCGATCTCGAAGACAGATTTGCCGCCGTGTTCGGCTACATCACCGAAACCGAGCGACAACAGGACAGCTTTCTGCAGGACGAATTGAGGCTCACCCAATCGTTTCTTCTTGTGAAGCATCTCGATGATTGTCGGCCGTTCGCCGATGAGGTGATTTTCTATCAACGTGTCCGCAATCAGTTGCTCAAGGTAGCTCCCGGTCACAAACCAAAGCGTGAGCTTGAGGCTGCAGTCCGGGATCTCGTTGATGATAGCATTCAGACCGAAGGTGTTGTAGACATCTTTCAGGTGTCAGGGATCGAGAAAGCCGACATCTCAATTCTCGATGACAATTTCCTGCAAACGTTCAAGGACAAACCGTTTGAGAACCTGCGGATCAAGCTGCTTGAAAAACTGATCAGTGATGAAATTGAGTTCCGGCAGCGTAGCAATCTGGCAAAGGCAAGGAGTTTCAAAGAACTTCTTGAATCAACCCTGCAGAAATACCATAACCGCCTGATAGATGCGGCTGCCGTGGTCAAGGCAATGATCCAAATTCGGCTAGACGCGGAGAACGACGACAAACGCGCCGCCGAACTGGGACTAGGCCAGGAAGAGCTGGCATTCTACGATGCGGTGGCAGCCAACTATGCTAACATCTACGGCGTGGAGTTCCTCCGCACTCTTGTGCACGAAGTAGTCCAGACCATCAAGCGCAATCTCAAGGTAGATTGGACTGAGCCTCACCGGGAAGATGTTAAGGCAAGCGTCCGAGCCGCCGTCAAGCGCGTACTTCGCAATCAAGGCGTCAAGCCGGAAGATTTCGACATGTTCGTCGGAGAGATCATGAGGCAGGCCGAGGCACTATTTGCTGATTGGCCAATGGCGGCATAGCGTCATGGCTCTTGGCAGCTTGAGAGCCCCACCATAGGGCCACACCGCGGGCGTTGACACATCTTGCTTCCAAAGACTGACATTTGTATATTGATCCCCAATGGTACATCGGTTCTCAACATACATCGTTCTTCCGGCTGCATGGTTCATAGTTGTTCTCTTTGGTGCATCCCTCTTCTGGTGTGGCAACGCCGAATGCTGGTCTGCTGCCAGCGATGATCAATGCGCTTCGCTGATCTGTTCACTCTTTGCCAACCACAACGGGGCAAGCAAGGCCGAAAGCAGAGCGCATTCTGATTGCACATGTGTCTGTCACGTGCCGATGATTACCGGAAACTCATTTGCCGTTCTCGTCTCACTGCCAGTGTTTCAGATGGTCTCTAACGCCACCTCCTTCTTTCCTTCCTCACCCAATAAGCCGGTTTATCGGCCTCCGTTAACCGCGTAACTCTCCAACCGTAGACTCAAGATTTTGACTCTCGCGTTAGCGGGCAGTCTTCTTGAATCGTTTTTTTCACCCAACTCTTTTGTTCAACAACTCATCATCGAGGTTCTCCTTGAAATGGCCTTATCTAAAGGTGGGTTTGCTCATTCTCTTGGTTGCGCCCGTCCCATTGGGGCATGTTGCATCTGCGCAAACAGGAGGAAAGCTTTCCCTTATTGATGCGCTCACAGTAGCGGTAGAGAGCAATCCTGACATAACCGCCGCTCAAAAAGAAATCGACGCATCATCCGGTCGCATTCTCCAGGCCGGTCGTATTCCCAATCCGGAGTTGTCAGTATCGTTCAATGAAGTGCCGACCAATTTCAAGTTTGGGGATGCGGGCGAGAAGGATATCGGGCTGTCCCAGGCCATTGAGTTTCCGGGTAAACGGGGCTCACGTATTTACGTTGCAGAGCACGGAAAATCCATTGCGGAGCTTTCACTTTCTCGCACGAAATCGCTCGTCTCGGCAAAGGTGAAGAGGGCATACTACCAGGCCTTGTTGGCAGGTGAAGTCGTCAACAACCTTGAGTTTACGATTACTCTGCTTTCCGATTTTCTGAGAACGGTGACAGAACGCTACCAGGCAGGCGCGAGTAAGTATTTGGACGTGATTCGGGCGAAGGTGGAGGTAACGCGGCTTCGGAACGATTTGTTCGAAGCGAGGCAAGAACAACAAACGAGACTCAGTGAACTCAATGTCCTGCTCGGGAGAAGTGGTACAATGCCTGTCGTCCTCGCGGATTCTCTCACATATCAACCGCTCGGCATACCTCAGGATTCAGCTGTGGAGTTGTATGCGAACCAAAGCAACTTCTTGAAGATTGTAGAACGTGAAGCGGACCGGAGTCAGTCTGTGCTGAATCTCGCTCAAACAAGTTACTTGCCTGATTTCTCCCTTGGAGTAGCGCTGCAAAAGAGGCCGGGCACGATTTCACCGACCGGCTCATCGAACTATCTCGGCTTTGAATTTGGAGCGAGCGTTCCCCTTTGGTTCTGGCAAGGCCCGAAGGGTGAAGTGCATGAAGCCGAAGCATTGCTCGACATCAGCACCATCCGCATTGCAGCAGCCCGGCTTCGTGTCCGGCAAAATATCCTGAGCGCCTTTCGTAGTGCAAGTGTGGCGCAGGAACAAATACAGGTGTTTGATACATCACTGCTGCGCGACGTGGAGGACGAGTTGCGGGCAGGTATCTCCGCATATCAAAACAATCAAGTGGATGCGCTGAACTTGTTTGATATCTATCGAACGTATCGAGCGACAAAGATCGAGTATGCCCGCTCGTTGTATAACGTGCTTGCCGCAAAAGCGGAGCTTGAAGTTGCAGGTGAGGTGACTGAATGAACCAGATCATTATTGTGAACGGAGAATCCATGATAAAGTCGTTTGTTGCAGCGTGTATCGTTCTTTCCATTGCATTCGTCGGGTGTGGGGAGGCAGAAAAGGAACAGGAACATGTCGAATATCCGGAACGAAAACATGGTGAAAGCGAAGCCCTCCTCGTGTTGACCCAACACCAACTTGAGCACATTGAGTTCGCGGTTGAGGCGGCCGAGGAAAAAACAGTCACAGTTCCTCTTGCGCTTCCGGGCCGGGTGGCGTTGAACGATATGGCGACGGCCCACATTACAGCGCGAGTCACAGGTCGCATCGAAAAGGTCCACAACGTCATCAATAACAGGGTCACAGCAGGCGAAGTCATTCTTGAATTATACAGCCAGGAGTTCCTCACGATGCAATCCGAATTTGTACAGTCGGAGGAGCGCTTCAAACAGATGGCCGCCGAACAAGCAGACTACGGAACAGCAAAAGCAATCTATGAATCATCAAAGCGGAAGCTGCAAATCATCGGACTGACAGACAAGGAAATCAGCGATCTTGCGGACTCGCATGTCCCACTTGCGTACTTGCCTGTCCGGGCGCCGTTTGGTGGAACGCTGATTGCAGGAGAGGTGCGGCAAGGAGAAGTTGTGCAGGTTGGGACTGATTTCTTCACGATAGCAAATCTCTCGAAGCTCTGGGTGATTGCCGATGTATTTGAACATGATGTGCCTCTCATTCGCGAGGGAATACAGGGAGAAGTTGTGGTCGCTCCGTACCCCGCGGAAATTTTCCCCGGCCGGCTCACAACCATTTACGACATGGTTGATGCAAAATCCAGAACAATCAAAACGCGGTTTGAGGTCGAAAACAGACAGGCAAAGCTTAAGCCGGAAATGTTTGCCACCGTGAACGTGCATGCCCTCTTTGGAGGGAAAAGCCTGAAGGTTCCCTCTCTTTCCGTCATGGATAATAAGGGTGAAAAATATGTCTTCGTTATTGTAAATGATACAACATTTGAGGAGCGCACGGTGAAGGTCGGCTTTGAAACACAAATGTATACCGAGATTCTCGAGGGTCTGAAATCCGGCGAGCGTGTCGTCACAAAAGGAACATTCTATCTGAAGAGCGAACGCGCCAAAGAAACTTTTGTAGAGGAAGACCATTAGCATGAACGAAATCAAAGCATACATCAGACCAGCGCTTGGACACAGAGTGATAACAGCGCTGAAATCCGCAGGAGTGACAAACATTTCTGCAGCACACGTCAAGGGTATCGGATTACTTGAAGACCCTCAGACGAAGGAATATGACCCAGAAGTCATAGAAAAAAGCAGCGATATGCTCAAACTGGAGATCATTTGCATGCACAGCGATGTGGAGCGTCTCGTCGAGATCATCCAGCAGAATGCCCACACCGGCAACGCGGGTGATGGGGCGATTTTCGTTTCACCAGTCGTGCGTGCGATTCGAATCAAAACCGGTGCGGAGGGACTTGTATAATGGTGAACAAGATCATTCTCTATTCAACCCGCCAACCGTTCATCGTTGCTCTAGCGGTTATTACCCTGATTGCAGGTGGCATTTTTGCTCTCATGAAGTTACCCATTGACGCTGTACCGGACATTACAAGCAATCAAGTGCAGGTATTCACGGTTGCTCCCGCGCTCGCAC
>CAZBWR010000116.1:0-8552 GCA_964495695.1 uncultured Chitinophagales bacterium
AAATTTGTTGCCGGTCAGAAATCTGGACCGACGCTATCGGAGTCGGCTCTGGAGATTCTCAAGAAACGATACGCACGCGGAGAGATCTCCAAAGAAGAATTCGAGAAAAAAAAGAAAGATCTGGTTTAACAAAGGAGGAACACATATGAGACGGGCAGTATTTTTCGTGGTTGTTGCATTCGTTAGTGTCGGATTTGCCAATGCAGGGGCAGACGAGGGTGACCTCTTCGTCCACCCATTTTTCTCACACATGGCCCTCGCCGATCCGGTTGGTGAAGTGAGCTTTCGTTTCACGGGTATTCAGCGCAGGGAAGGAGAGGCGGTCGCGGGGGATTTCGGGGTGCATATCGAAGCGGGAGTGCTGCCCGGATTGGGCATCCACATTCGCAGTGATGGCATCAAGAGCGAGACGTTTTCCGAGGTGATGATGATGTATAACGTGTTCACAACATCTAATCAGAATTTCGGGACAAGCATATTCGGGCAGGTGAGTATTCCTACCGGTCCCGAGGCCTCCTCCAATACCTACAAGGGTCTGATAGGTGTGGGCATAAAGGAAGCCCTTCCTCCGGTGGTCGTGTTCAATGGCGACATTCACTACGATCCAAAGGATAAGATGGCAGAGTATGAGGGGTCGATAGTATTTAAGGCTTCCGATATTCTCTATCCGATTATCGAGGCGCGAGGGGAAATAACTTCAACAGGCACCTCGGCGTATGTACTCCCGTCGTTGAAGTTCCGGATAGGAGACCACCAGGACATCGGTGCCGGATTCCAAATAGGAGTCTCGAATGTCCGTGAGTATGATGTGGAGGCACTGTTGCAGTACGGGTTTGAACTGTAGAAACAACTGACTCAATGAATTGTTGAATCAAGCGGAGGTGGAAAATGAAATACGGGATTCTGGTCTTGATGGTCTCGTTCGTTGCTTTGTCAACAGATGCTTACGGTCATGGCGACGAGAAACACAAAAAACCGGAGAAGGTGAGTAGTGCGATGATGCATGGCGAGGCAATGGATACGACACATCACGAGGAGATGGAGGGGATGCATGATGAGCAGATGCAAACACCCCAACTACAAACTGTCGAACGCGACTTCGAGACGATTCGCGCCGAAGTACAGAGCTCCACCACCTTTATTGTCATCAAAGCGTCGGCCCTTGCGGTCGCGATTGTCGGGCTTGGTGTCGTGTATCTGCCCAGAAAAAGAAAGGCCAACTCATGAGCGCAACTCATTCATCCGGAAAATCCTGGACGCTGAATGACCTTGATTACGAAGTACCTGAACATTCGTTGCGCTTTGGTTATACGGTGGGCGGTGTGGCGGTGGTGGGGTTTGCACTCCTCGCCATTACCGGCCTCATTCAAGCACTATTCTATACGCCGTCGGTCGATGCGGCGCGCACAAGCGTTCTGGAGCTTAGCAGTTCACCGCTCGGCTTGTGGCTGCGGTCGTTCCATCGATGGACCGCCGAAGTTGTTACATTCTTGGTCATTCTGCACATGACACGCGTCGTGTTTACAGGGTCGTACCGTGGAAGCCGAAAACTCAATTGGCTGTATGGTGTTGGACTGCTGTTCATTACATTTGGTTTCTTCTTCTCCGGTACCGTCCTCAAGTGGGACCAGGAAGGGTACGAAGCGTATCAACATGCACTGGAGTCCATGGATCTTGTTCCTCTTGGCGGAGCGGTTTCATCATTTCTTCAAGGGACAACTGCAGTGATGCGGATGTTCACCACGCACGTGTTGATTCTGCCACTCCTCCTGATGCTGTTTCTCGTTCCCCATCTGACGTTGATGAAATTGAATGGTCTGTCCTCCTTGCCCGGCCACGGCGACGAACGGACAGTCACGTTCTTTGACCATATGAAGCGCATCATCGGGTACAGTGCCGCTGTTTACGGTGTTGTGGGATTTCTTGCTGGGCAGTTTCCCGCGGAGTTGTACCCCGGACCGTACGCTGGGGTCGAAATGACCAAGCCGCCCTGGATATTTCTGGGACTCTATGCTTTGGAAGATTGGTTCGGCATCACTGCATTGGTAGTTGCCCCGATTGCGATTCTGATCGGACTGATTCTGATTCCATACATCGATAGGGCAGAGAACATCCACTCGATAATACGCATGATAATTGTTTGGGGATATACAGTGTTAGTGACGATCATGATCATGTTGATTATTTACGTTGGCCTCACACCGCCTGTCAAACATCTTTCGATGGGGATGGGATGATGGATGGTATCGGTTCGAGCATAGAGGCGATGTTCATTGTTACTGTAACAATTTCACTTTTGAAATAACAAGAGGAGGAATGGAGGATACTATGGATTGGATATTTGTGCTGTGGGCACTCGTAATTCTGGGGGGACTAACATATGCCGGCAGGTGGGTATTGAAACAGAGATCACGATCGTTGAAAGAGGATTCCATTTCGGAAATACACAACCTCAAATACCCGTATGGAGGAAATGTCAAAAAATGGTTCGACGACCATAAACAACAAAACAAGAAAGATTCACTCACAAACAATTGAAAGGAGTCAAAGTCATGAAACAAGTAATCGTAGCGACTATTGCAGCAAGCGTCTTCATCCTTTTCGGGGTTGCCTCGGCTCAGGAACAGAAGGGGATGGACCAGCAAAAGCACATGCAAATGATGGAGATGATGAAAGACTCATCCATGATGGACATGATGATGGGGCACATCGCTTCCGACTCGCATATGCGTATGAGCATGATGCACAAAATGATGTCTCATGCGAAGTCCGATACCACTTCCATGATGGAAATGTGCAAAACCATGATGGGCGACAAAGATATGCACTCGTGCATGATGAAGATGATGGATGGCGGCATGATGAAGCACGACGGCATGATGAAACATGACATGATGCACGGCAAGTCATCGGACAAGAAGCAAGATGATGCGAAGAAGTCGGACCACGAGGAACATCATAAGTAACGGACCGACACGTTATCTCAAATCCGGGGACGGGTACAACTGTCCCCGGTGTTTGAAGCGACTGTCGGATAATCGAGGTGACAGCAATGAAAACACAGAATGAACACATGGACGGGTCAATCCAGCCACAGACGTCTCAAACTCGACGTTCGTTTTTAGAGCGTCTGGGCCTTGGGGGCATGATTGCAGGATTGGCGGGGTTCGCATACCAATCATTTAGATCACTTATTCCGAATGTGCTGTATGAGCCTCCACTGAGATTCAAGGTTGGAATGCCGACGAGCATTGCCGAAGGGATGACATTTGTTGAGGCTCAGCGACTGTTTGTGTTTAAGAAGGAGAAGTCAGTCCACTCGATCTCCGCGATCTGTACGCACCTCGGCTGTACCGTTAAGCGCGTCAATCTCAACCAGCCGAAGCAGGTGGAAATCGATGGAAAGCAGCAGACCATCGCGTTTGAATTTCATTGCCCGTGTCACGGGTCGAAATTCTATTCTGACGGAACGAACTACGCAGGACCGGCACCGCGACCGCTTCCGTGGTACAAGCTTGAAGTGTCTCCCGATGACGGCCAACTGATTGCTGATCTGAGAGAGGAAGTCGAGCGGAATACTCACTACGCGGTGTAGAGGACCGAGGGAGGTGGAACATGAAAGGTAATAACTATCATAACATCGAACGCCTGGACAGTTTGGATGTCGATCACCTGTTTTCCAACGCATATGAGGCAAAGGTGTCGATAGTAGGAATGAACTGTCCGGGGTGTGCGACACGGGTTCACAACACATTGATGCAGTGCGCTGGTGTGTATGCAGTTGAGGTGTCGCTTAGAAATGCCTTTGCGATTGTTCTGTATGATCCCGGGCGAATTTGCTCTCATTTGATCGAAGAGGCAGTATCCGATGCGGGTGCAATCGGGCCACACCGGTTTTCCGTGCGGGTAACTCGAGTGAAGCCACATAAGTCTCGGCGGACTGATAAGCATTTTTCTAAAAATTAGGAAATGAGGTCATTGTGTTTGAAAGTCTGATCTGGTTCTTGTGGACGCTCGTGTTGTTGTTGGTGTGGCTGGCGGTTTTTTTAAGGTACAGCAAAGGACGCAAACCAATGTTCTGGGCCAGCCTTCTGACGATGCCGTTCGGTCTCACCGAGCCGCTGTTTGTCCCAGAGTATTGGAATCCACCGTCACTGTTTGATCTTGCTCGCAAGACGGGATTCGATATCGAGAGTTTGATCTTCTGCTTCGGTATAGGCGGACTGGGGATCGTCCTATATGATGTCATCTTCAAAATCGAGCATGTTCACATGACAGATACGGAAAGGCATCACCATCGTCACCGGTTTCACATTTGGACATTGTTGTCACCGGTGATTGTCTTTCCTGTTCTTTTTTTAACGACTTCATGGAACGCCATTTACATCGGCAGTCTCTCGATGTTTATTGCGGGGCTTGCGGCGCTGTACTGCCGTCCCGATTTGAAGAGGAAGATCTGGGTGAGCGGACTGATGTTCACCGTCTTCTATTTCATCTATTTCTTTTTCCTGGAGGTAGCATCACCTGGGTACGTTGAGCGCGTCTGGAATCTGCCTGTGATTTCCGGAGTGCTTGTGTTCGGCGTGCCTTTAGAAGAGTTGATGTTTGCATTCACGTTTGGCATGTTGTGGTCGAGCTATTATGAACATTTGGGCTGGTGGAAAATCACGTCCCCCATCTTTGACAACGGAAGGAATACCTGACATGAGTGCTCTCAACAAATCCCAAATCCAACAAGTGTATCGCCGTCGGGCAAAGAACTACAATTTCACGGCGAATCTCTATTATGCCATCGGGTTCAGAGAGTACGCCTACCGGCGAAAAGCCGTGGATGCACTGAATCTGCACGAGGGCGACACCGTGGTGGAGATTTCCTGCGGGACAGGTCTTAACATTCCGTACCTCCGTGAAGCGGTTGGTTCAACCGGCCGGATCATTGGCGTTGACTTAACCGACGCCATGCTCGAGCAGGCTCAACGCAGAGTAGAACAGCATCAGTGGAAAAATGTCGAGCTTGTTCATTCCGATGCCGCTCTCTACAAGTTTCCTGATCAAGTTGATGGGATCATCTCTGCATTTGCCATCACACTCATCCCGGAGTTTGATGAGATCATTAAGAAGGGCGCTGACGCCCTCAAGCCGAATAAGCGATGGGTGGTACTTGACTTCAAGTTGCCTACGAATGGATTGGCGTTCCTGGTTCCTCTTGCCGTCACAATCATGAAGCCCTTTGGAGTTTCCCAGGATTTGGCGGACCGCCATCCATGGGAATCCATCCAGCACCACATGCAGAATCTAACGATGAAAGAATTGTATGGGGGATTCGCATACATAGCCACAGGAACCAAGGTGACGATATGAGTATATCCAACTATCAAACGAACAACACAAAGTCGTTAGTGGCTGGCTTGTGGGCGCTCGTTGCCCTAACGTGCATACTTTCTGGCGTCATGCTCGCCTACGAAATCCTTCTCACACGCATTGCATCCGTGTTGCTTACCAGTCAGTACATCTTCATGATTGTCGGCATATCCTTGCTGGGCATTTCTGTCGGCGCGATTATCGAGTATTTTCTTGCGCGTCGAAATGCCCTCTCACAACAGCAGCCGACAAACATCGACATTTTGCCGGTCTCTGTGCTGCTTGTTCTAGCCGTCTTCTTCGTTCTTAAGGTTGGACCAGACCTCGGAGCAGGTGCCATTGGACTTGCCGCAGCACTGCCGTTTGCTGCATCAGGATTTGTTTTCGCCCGACTCTTTCGCGTTGGCGTGAAATGGACGGGAATTCTGTATGCGACTGATCTTGCTGGCGCGGCCATTGGCGCGCTCATGGTCCCCTTGCTTATTCCCCTGTTCGGGCCTGTGCAAGCAACCCTCCTGCTTGCCTTGGTTCTCTCTGTCATGGGCACTTCCTTCAATCTGCGGTATGGATTCATTTGGGCCATGTCTGGCGGAATTGCTAGTGTGATTATCGCCCTTCTATTCTATTTCAATACGGCCAATGCGCTGTTCGGAGAGATCCCCATCGGGAAAAATCCAGACAAAGACCTGTATCGCCTGACAACGATGGAAGGAGGCTTCGCAGAGACCTTAGAATCCCGTTGGAGCACGTTCGGTCGCACGGATCTCGTGCGCTTCAAAAGCGACTCGAGCACGATGGCGATCTTCATTGACGGTGCCGCCGGAACGAACATGGTCCGCTTTGACGGTTCGTTTAGCGATTCATCCACAACCTTTACGCATGCTGTTCATCAGTTTGGTGGTCTCGTGCCGCTGCTGAATCTTTCAGATGATCGAAAGAACTCGGCTCTTGTCATCGGTCCGGGAGGGGGACGCGACGTACTTATTGCGCTCAAGGCGGGGTTCAAGCAGATTACCGCCGTTGATATCAACCCCCAGATGGTAGCAATAGTCAAGGATTACAGTGCGTTCAACGGCGGAATTTATTCGGACTTCAAGAATGTCAACGTCGTTGTCGCAGAAGGAAGGAACTATCTGCGACACAGCGGCCGCCAATATGACCTCATCACGTTGTTTATGCCGATCACCAAGAGCAGCCAGAGTTTGAATTCGTTCGCGCTGTCGGAAAGCTATCTCTTCACAAAAGAGGCGTTCATAGACTACTATGATCATCTTACGGATAAAGGAACGTTGTTAGTGATGGCACACAGCATGCCGGAAGCTGCAAAACTTCTGACCACCAGCTTGAACGCTCTCCGGGAAAAAGGGTTGAGCGTAGACAGCGCAATGAAGCACACATATATTCTCGGGTCACAGATGATGCCGCTGTTTGGTATGCGCAAGAGTGAATTGTTACCAGATGAGCGCGATTTTCTCCACATGGCAGCACATTACTCAATGTTCGATTGCGGGCTGTCCTTCATTCCCGGTGTGGAACCGCAACTCTTGCGACCCCCCCTCTCTACCAGGATAGACGAAGGTGTGCCGATGATGAACCCGGTATTCATCAATCTTGCAAAAGGAATGATCCCCATTGAATCTATCGAATATAAGACAGGTTTGAACCTTGTTCCGGCGACTGATGATCGGCCATTCTTTTTTCAGTTTGATTTTACACTGCCGCAAGTGCTCTTTAGTGTATTGTACCTATCGCTCGGACTCCTGGGTCTTGTATTGCTTCTCCCTGCACGTCGGTTCCAGGTTCAGTTGTATGCGGAAGGAAGGCGGTTTTCGTATTGGCTGCCACTGTTTGTTGCGGCAATCGGCTTCGGATACATTGTCATTGAATTGACGCTGTTCCAGAAGCTCGTGTTCTATCTGGGAGACCCGTCGAGAACGTTTGCGTTGTTGTTAGCGTCTCTTCTTGTGGGCAGTGGAACAGGAAGCCTTGCAACGCGCCGCGCTGGCTCCGAGACTGCCGTCGCCGCGGGATTCATTGCAGCTTGGTTTGCAATTATTGTTCTTGCGATCATACCCGCGCTGTTTTCGGTTTTCCACTCCTCAAGCAGCGGCGTTCAACAATCCCTTGCAGCGCTGGTTCTCTTCATGCAAGGAGTTCCTATGGGGGTAATGTTTCCAATTGCGCTGCATCTTGGAGCAAGTCAATTCGGTGACGCGGCTGTTCCATGGATGTGGGCAATCAACGGTAGTGCATCTGTTGCGGGTAGTGCTCTTGCAATTATCATTGCAATGACATTCGGCTACAGTTGGAGTCTCGTGTTCGGCGCGATATGCTACGGGTTGGCGGCTCTCTGCATGCTGGTGTTCTTAAAACGACATAACACTCTTTTGCAATCAACCCCAAGGGAGGTTCCTCATGCATCGTGATCCCGTGTGTGGCCAAAAAATCAATCCCAACAAGGCGCACATCAGCGTACAGTATCGAGGTGAGACGTACTATCTCTGCTGTCCGTTGTGTCAAAAAGAATTTGAGAAAGACCCTGAGAAGTTTGCGCAAACCAATGCACCTAAACAACGAAAGCGATGACCCCTATTGACCGACACGAAACGCAACGCACGCGTGCGAAGTACAACCGGGCCGCGCGTCTGTACGACGTCTTAGAGTTCCCGATGGAACTATTCTGGTACAGCAGGTGGCGCAGGCTGCTTTTTGCGCGAATGCGCAAGGGACGCTTTCTTGAAATCGGTATTGGTACCGGCAAGAATCTTAGGTATCATCCCGATCATGAGCCCGGAGTCGGGATTGACCTGAGCGAAGGTATGCTCGCGCGCGCAGTTGCGCGATCGGCCCGCCGTAATCTCACTCTTGTGAGGGCAGATGCGCAGAGCCTGCCCTTCAGTGATAATGAGTTTGACACTGTCATTGCAACATTTGTCTTTTGCTCCGTGCCGAATCCCGTTCTTGGGCTTCAGGAAATTCATCGTGTGCTCAAGCCTGGCGGTGAGTTGCTCATGCTTGAACATGTGTTGCCGGAGAACCCTGTGCTCGCGTGGTTGTTTAATGCTCTCAATTCCTTGGTTGTTGGCGCAACGGGAGTCCATATCAATCGGAACACCGCGGAAAACATCCGCACGGCGGGATTCGTATTGGACGTTGAGTCAAATCTGCTTTCAACAGTCTTTAGATTATTT
>CAZBWR010000117.1:0-8131 GCA_964495695.1 uncultured Chitinophagales bacterium
AGGTTTGTGCCGTTGTGCGCTTGTATACCCAATTCTGCATGGATGTGTAAAAAGTCGTCCCCTCGGCGAAGAAATCCTTGGGGGGTAACAAGCCAAACACAGGAGACCCTGACTGAAGTCCCTGCGCAAATCCCTCCCATGGACTCGTGATAGGGGCTGAAACCGGTTTTCTCTGCAGTCGATGGTTGGCTAGTAGGCTGCCAAATTCAAGTGACATGTATTGATACCCATCTTGTTGGAAGTAGACTCCTCCATCGCAGCAGGTAAGACCTGTCCAATTGAAAAAATCATCATAACCGGCTGCAACGCCGTTATCTTGGGTCCCGATCCAGATTGAATTTGGCAGACTGTTGCTACTGTAGAGGGCATATGCTTGGGCAATCTGAAGAAATTGGTTGCCGAATGTATTCCAATTCGCACCGGAATTGGTCGACCGGAAGACGCCGCCGTCGTTGATCTGATAGATTAGCGTGTTGTTGTATGGATGAATCTTGTGAACATCGGGATGCGTCCAGTTGCTTTGTGTCCACGTCGTTCCATCATCTGTTGAAGAAAAAGTCACTCCTGCGTTCCATCCAAGAAACACACGATTGATTGTGACTCCGAGCCCCTGATTATAGGATTGTTGGCCCCCCATCGGCTGGGGCAACGTCTTTTGCGTCCATGTTGCCCCTTTGTCCGTTGAGAACCACAATCCGAGAAATGAACCATCCGTTTTCCCTACGAGGGCAAATGTCCTGTTTGGTGCAGCCGGATTTGTCGCCAAGGTAATTCTGTCATCCAGCGCATTGTCGTATCCTGGCAAAGAAACGGAAGAAAAACTCGTTCCATTATTTGTGCTTCTGAAAATACCTGTGCCTCTCCGCGCCGCCAATACGGTTGTTGTATCCGGCACAAGAAGGCTTGTAAAAGTTATAACATCACAAAAGCTGGGTAGTGTATTAATCCAACTGAAGCTTGATCCCCCATTTGTTGTTCGATACAGACCATCTTGGGCGGCTACGAACACAATGTTCTTGTTAAACGGATTGATCTCGATTTTGCTGATGGTCTGGGGAGTGTTGAATCGGTGACTCCAGGTGGCTCCCCCGTCGGTGCTCCTGTACACACGTCCAATTTGCACTCCCGCGCCATTGTATGGCGATCCCGTTGAAAACCACACCGTATTGTCTGAAGCGAGTTGCGTACACGCAATTGAGCTGATCGAAGGACAAGCCAGAGTATCCATAAGAATGACCCATGAATTTCCTGCATCACTCGATTTCCACAATCCCCCGCTTGCTGCTCCTGCAAACATAATATTCGGGTTATCGCCGAACATATCGAAGCTGATCACTCTGCCTGAGTGCTGTACATTTTCACTGAAGTCGTATATCCCGAGGGGACCGACGCGGGACCAATTCGGGGACATAAGATCGGTCGCTTGTTGTCCCAACCGGGAGAGACTTCCCTCCTTTGCAAGATACTCAACGCGTTCTGCGGCAACCTCTTCCATGCTCTTGGGCAAGTAGAAGTTCTTCATCATATATCGCTCAAGTGCCGCTTTCCCGCTTTTTTTGATCTGTTCGATGTCATCCCGTGAATCGAGGCTACTCCCGGTCTGCTTATCGGCATTCTCAAGCAAAGCAAACACTGCAGCCATCCCGCATATGAGAACGAATGCAAACAGAAGGGGTTTTCGATTTCGCAAAAAGAACAGGGCCTGCATGCTATCTCCCGAAATGTTTATGGTGGATGGTTTGTGGGAACAAATGTAGCAAGATCGGTGACCTCACGTAATCACCAATTCATGTGATTTTGTTAACGGGCGGGTGATTATAAATGCTGCAAGGAGGCGGGCCGTGATATCAAGGGTGTCGCCGTCCATACGGCGACACTACCAACACCGAAGGGGCGAGGATGATTCGAAAACCAGTTTCTGTCACCGAATGGTCGGTGACAGCCAAGTATCGGATGTTTCGTTGCATGACAGGTGTCGCCGTCCACACGGCGACACTACGTCAGTTTCTGCATGACACCTCCGCGATTGAAATCAAGTAGCTGTGTTTGAAACCATACGTGAACGCTCACCGGCCGTACCTCCCCTCGGCGTTGATCCGCTGGGCGTAGATGTCGGCTTTCCCTTCACCTCTCCGTTCATCCTGCCATACAACAATGATACCTCCCCGGTCACCGCTGATCGCGTCCGGGAAGAGCTGATTGCCGCGGGCCGTGCTGACGGCAACGCCATTCTCCCCCCACATGCGCAATCCAGAAACGCCGTTCACTCTTTGCGCAAAGAGATCAGTATTGGTTCTGAGAGAACCTGGCGAGTCACGAATATCCGTCCACACCACAATTCCGCCATTTGCGAGATCGGACACCGCATCAACATTGCGGTGGGGAATCCCAGCATCCCGATAGACCACGAGCCGCTCCACATATTCATGATTACTGATGAGTGGCTGACCGACATCCGTCCACATTCTTTCTCCAGTGTTGGAGAGCCGCTGGGCAACGAAGCGAGTCGGCGCCCCGTCGGCGTATGAGTCCGCGTCCCGGAGAAAGACCACAACGCCATCCGCACCATCGGGCGCAACCACTGCCCATGGTTGGAATCCGCCGGCAGTGCGCACGTAGTAGCACGAAGGGGAAGGCGGACCCCAATTCCTCACTATTGTGGATGATCCAACGCTGAATCGCTGGGTGAGCAATCGTGGCGCATACGGAAGGCCTCCTCGCGAATCACACAAATCATATTCTGTATCAAAGACTGCTATACATCCGTCCCGTGTCCCCACGAGCTGGTGAATGTCTGAATTGTTTGTTAAATGGGGTTCGACAAATGACGCGCCATCGGCCCCCCATCGGGTTTCGCCGTTTGGCGTAAAGTGTTGCAAAAAGAAGTTGAAACTGCTTGGACCGTTTCTCCAGGCAACAATCACACCTCCGCTACCATCTCCTGCAAGTATGGGGTGTTCACCCCCATAAGGGTTATCGTTCCGTACGTGGGCTGCGTTACCGTCCGCATTCCATCCTGAAGCAAGATTCCCATTGCCATCGATTCTGGAAACCTTGATCGTCTTTCCGAGCTTATCTATCCATGCGATGTACGCTCCGTTTCTCACATCGGAGATTGCCGATAGTTCGACCTGATCGCCCGGAGAATTGCAAACAACTGTCCCATTTGCCGCCCAAAGCGTCCTTCCATCCGCATTGACACGCTGTGCATACACGTCCATGCCCGTTGATGCTGACCGTGCATCCTTCCAGACAATGATCGCTCCCCCGCTGCCGTCGCCCACGATACGAACCTCACTCTGATCACCGGGCTGAATGCAAACAGGAACCCCGTCCACGGGCCAAACAAGCTTGCCGTCCTGATCGATTCGTTGGGCATAGATGTCCTTCCCTGCCGTTCGCGCATTGCGCTCATCCACCCAGACCACAATAGCCCCGTCAGCTCCATCGCTCACCAGCATCGGCTTTGTTTGTGCCCCGGGAGCGATACACACGACATTGTTGTTTTCAGGATTTGTCGCCCATGGCGCACAGCCACTTAGATGACCGACGCCAATCGTCAAGACGAGAAAGAGTGTCCGATGTCTCATATGCTGCCTCAGGCGTGTGAATGAACTGTTCTGGTACAGCTGCGGGACTGTAAATCGTACAGCCAAGGTAACGATCAAAGAGGGGTTACGTAATCACCAATTCATGTGATTTTGTTACAGGCGGGTGATTACAAATGCTGCAAGGAGGCGCGCCGTGAATAGGAAGCCTGTCTACTGTCACCGAATGGTCGGTGACTGCCGGGTTGCGCAAAGGCTGCAAGAAGTCAAGGGTGTCGCCGTCCATACGGCGACACTTCCAATAGCGAAGTGGGGAGGATGACTTGAAAGCCAGTTTCTTTCACCGAATGGTCGGTGGCAGCCGGGTGTAACTGCGAAGACAAAAGGCCGGCCTATACGAGTCTGTGCTTCAGTGCCTTTGCGACTGCTTCGGATTTGGAGTGAACGTGGAGTTTTTCGTAGACGTGCCGGACGTGGCTTGAGACTGTGTCCAGACTGATGAAGAGATCGGCGGCAATTTTCTTGTAGCTTGAGCCGCGCACGAGATGTTCGAGTATTTCCCGTTCGCGCTGTGTGAGATGCAGGTCGGGAAGTGATGGCGGGGCAACGGTTTTGAAGAGATCGAGAACTTTGCGGGCGATGCTTGCCGATATCGGCGCACCGCCGGAATGCACATCGGCGATGGCGTTGAGGATTTCCGCAGGAGTCGTTTTCTTGAGCAGGTAGCCCGACGCTCCGGCGCAGAGGGAGTCGAAGATTTTCTCGTTATCCTCATACACTGTCAACATCAGAATGTCCATCTCCGGATATATTGCCCTTAGCCGGCGGACACCCTCAATACCGCTCATTTTCCCATCCCCCAGGTGAATATCCATCAGCATCACCTGGGGGGGCGGCTCCCGGTCAACCAGTGCGGCTTCGCACGAATCATACACATGCTTACATACAAAGCCGGCCGCGCCGTTGATGACAGCGGAAATCGCCTCTCTGATATTACCGTCGTCTTCAATTATGCCGGCTGAAATTTTCATGGAATCAATCCAATGAGTGATGGATGCCCGCGCCCGTGCAGTATGTTGCCCCCAATCGGAAATCATGGCTCAAGATGGAGAGGAAAACTCCAAAAGTCTATCACCAGTTCATGTGATTCTTGACGGGAACGTGCAGCTCCGCTTTAGTCCCCCTCCCCGGAGTGGAGTCGAAGGTGACCGTTCCGCCAATCGCCGCGGCCCGGGACTGCATGTTTTTCATTCCGTTGCCACTGTAGGCGGCAGCGGGATCGAACCCCGCGCCGTTATCTTGCACGGTGAACGTAATCTCTCCGTTTTTGCCCGCCGCAACCGTCACCGAAACCGCTGTTGCTTGCGAGTGTTTCACGACGTTGTTCATCATCTCCTTGAAGATCAGAAGGATATTGCGCCGCTGGTGCATGGAAAGCTTACGGTCATCAATCTTGTCGGGAACGGTCACGGTGTGTTCAATTCCCTTCGCATCAAAGAGCGTTGCGGCAACGTCGGTCATGCGGAGAATGGCGTTCTGCAGTGAGTCATTCTGCGGCTTTACCGACCAGACAATGTCGTTCATTTGGTCGAGCAAGACGCGGGAAGCAACGGCAATGCGGTCGAGCCGTTCCATCGCAAGCGGTGCGTTGTTGTGCACATCGGTTTTGGCCAGATCGCTGAACAGCGCAATGCTCGTCAATGTTGTGCCGATGTCGTCATGCAAGTCGGACGCAATCGACGCGCGGGTGCGTTCGACTTCGAGCAGCTTCGCCAGCCTGTACCGGTAGAGTGCGTACAATGCCCCTGCCGCGACGAGCACGGCCGCTATTCTGAACCACCATGTTTGCCACCACGCCGGGCGGACGGTGATGTTGATGCGCGCCGGTGCTCCCCAGATCCCGTCATTGTTGGCGGATTTCACGCTGAACACATAGTTGCCCGGATCGAGATGTGTGTAGGAGGCGTACCGCCGGTCGCCGGCATATACCCAGCTCGCATCAAAACCTTCCATCATATAGGCGAACTGATTCCGCTTCGGGTCTGTGAAGTCTAGGGAGACAAAGCCGAACGCAAAGTAATCCTCATCGTATTCCAGCTCGATGCGGTCAATCAGTAAAATGTGCGAGGAAAGGGTTTGCGGTTTCCCAAAGATTTGAAAATCTACGATACGTGTTTCGGGCGGGATAGTATTGATCGCAATGCTGTCGGGATGAAAATAGGTAACGCCGTTTCTGCCTCCGAAATACATGTAGCCGTTCGGCCCATGGCAGAATGCGCCGGTTGAGAAGTTGATCTCGCGGATATCAGTGCCGTACTGGAACGTGCGGAACGACTTTTGCTCGATATTGAACTGCGACAGCCCCTTTGGCGTGACGAACCATATGTCATTTTTTCCATGACGCAGGAAGCCACCCATATACGCATAAGGCATGCCGTTGCGTTCGGTAAACTGTTCATACGTTCCTGTTTCAGGATTGAAATGTACGAGTCCGTTATCCTCTCCCCCGAGCCAGAACGTTCCGTCAGGTTCTTCATGAATGTGCCGGAACTGGAAGCGGGATGATTGCGGATTCGTCGTATCGTACAGAACCCGTGTAAACTTTCCCGTTTGTTTATCGATGCGGCAAAGGGCGGCGCCCGCCCCTTGCAGCAACACCCAGAGCCGTCCCTGCCGGTCCTGATAAGGCCGCCACACCCGGTTGGTTGGCAGCGATGTGGTATCTCCCTTGACGTTCTGGAAGCGTATGAACTGCGAAGAGTTTTTCCTCAGCAGGTTTAGACCCTGGGTTCTCCCGGAAATCCACAAGTCGCCGTCGCGGTCAATCAATAGGTGTTGGAGAAAATTATCGCTGATGGAGTTGGGGTTCCGGGGATCGTTAACGTACTTGGTTGATTTGCCTTTCTTCGGATCGAGCAAGACGAGCCCCCCCTGATACGTACTTACCCAGAGCTTGCCATCACTTCGCTGCAGAATGTCAATCACGTGGTTCTTTCCGTATCTGAGTGAGTTATCCTCATTGTAGAACCGATACATGCGGAAGGCGTTTGTTCTCCAATCGAAGTGCATGAGGCCTCTGCCCGTCCCCAGCCACAGGGCGTGCGATGAGTCGCCGACGATTGCCGTCACCCATTCCGATTTTTCGTCAGGCCTGAGTGCTGTCGTAAAGTGGCCGAATTTTTTCTGGCGCTGTTTGATCACATCTACTCCGCCTCCCCAAATGCCCAGCCAGATGTTGCCAGACCGGTCTTCATAGATCGAAGAGATCATGTCGATCTGAAGGGCGAAGGGATCAGACTTATTCTCATAGTATGAAGTGGTCTGCCGCGTCGCCGGATCGTAGAAATGGAGGCCTGCCCATCCTCCGACGCAAATGCGAGAGCGGCTGTCCTCAAACAAGGAAACGACATGCGCTCCTCCCGTACGCATGGGAAATTTGTGAACCGTGCTTGCCTGTGTCTTCGGGTCGAACTCGATCAGGCCGTCGAGCGAGCCTGCAATCCAGATCTTTCCGCGTGAGTCGGCAAGCAGCGCCCTTTCAGCGACAATCGTGGGAGTGTACGTCAGTGGCATTTTCTCGAAGGCGTTTGAGCTCGCATTGAACCGATAAAGGTTTCCTCTCCTCTCGTACGCAAGAGCCCACACCGTTCCGCTCCTGTCGACCGTCACATCCATAATGCGGCGCTCATAAAAACTGCCAGGCTCGTTTGTATCTGCAACGAATACTGTGAAGCTCGAATCCCGCGGATTGAACCGTTGCAGACGGTTCAGCGAGCCAACCCAGACGTTGCCGCCAGAGTCGATTGCCAATCCTCTGAAATAGAATGCGCTCTCGTCAAAAAGTCCCGATGTATCACGCTGAATGACCTCGAACCGTTGTGCAGCAAGGCTGAAACGAAGGAACCGGTTGCGTGAGAGTATCCAGAGATTTCCCTTGCCGTCTTCAACAATCCGGTTCACGACTTTGAGGGGAATAAGCGGGTCGTCATACAACTGTGTCGTGTACGAAGTGATGGAATAGCCGTCGTAGCGGTTCAGTCCGTGATACGTGCCAAACCACATCGCGCCATCGGGCGTCTGAGTAATCGTGTAGACCCGTTCATTGGAAAGGCCATCGGCGGGAGTGATGTGTTCAAACCTGGGAGGAATCGTCTGGCAAAAGGCGGCCGGAGCGCTCAAGAGCGCCAACATCGCGAGCAGGGGCAACCCAAAGATGAAACGCAAGATCGTGTCTGAGCTAGTGGGAATGAGCTAACACTCTGCGGCTGAATATAGCAACGGGTTGGCTCCCTGTCAAGTTGGAAGAAGATTGAAACGTTCCAGCCTCTATCTTGGACGTTCTCTAGCCAATGCTGAAACTGATGGAATGGATGAAAACGCAAAGCCCCCGTCTCGTGTGAATCGGGGGCTTTTGCCGAGTGTTGTGAACAAAAGTGGGTGACACTTCTCCAAACGCAGAACCAACTCATTGCCGGATGCTTTTGTCACGGTAACGGTTTCCGTCAACCAGAAGAAGAATCAGACCGGGCGCGCCGTAAAGTGCGTTGGCATCCAGCATGTCCGCCAATTCCAGGAGTGTAACA
>CAZBWR010000118.1:0-7867 GCA_964495695.1 uncultured Chitinophagales bacterium
GTTGCAGCAAGTGTTCAAGAATTTTCGGGGTGCTATCCATTACATCTCCTTGGGTATCAATCCGCCTCTAGTTCGTCAATGCCCAGACAATGATGTTTGTCCCGAACCGTAATGCCTCCTCGCGCTTTCCGGGAGGATTGTCGTGAACTTCAGCATCCGCCCAGCCATCGCTGGGATTGGATTCGTACGTGTAATACACAACTAATCTTCCGTTGTGAAAAAGCCCGAATCCCTGTGCCGGCTTCTTGTCATGCTCATGGGTTTTTGGGGGACCGTTCGGGAAGTCGAACTTGCAGCGGTATATTCCGTGACTGAACGGCAACTCCACCAACTCCTGCCCCGGAAACACCTTTCTCATCTCGCGCCTGAACGCTTTGTCCATGCCGTAATCATCGTCCGCATACAAGAATCCCCCATTCTCGAGATATGTCCGCAGCCTTCTCGCCTCCTGCTCCGTCAGGGAGATATTGCCATGCCCTGTCAAATGAATCAGCGGGTAGGAAAAAAGCAGATCGCTATTGAGATCAACGAACTCGTACACGGGGTCGACATTGATGTTGGTATGCTGCCGGACGAATCGAAGCAGATTTACCTCCGCCGACTGGTCGTTATACCAATCCCCACCACCGGCATACTTGACCCGAGCAAGCTTGATGGCGCTTGAGACCCGCTGGGGCTGGCCGAAAAGATCGGTCGATGGGATTGCCACAGCAATAGCGGTAAGCAAGATAACGATTTGAAACCTGTTCATAGCATGTATAAGAACTCTAGCGGGTAATTGTCCGTTCCGGCCTCTTTTAGCCTTGGACGTAGGTCATTCTACCCAAATGCTGCGTCACTTTCAATTCACTCAAACCAGTTTTGGTGGATGGCCCTAATAAAGGCGTTTACAAGGGTTGTAGTTGCCCGATTCCCTTCAAATATCAGAGTCTGTATGACGGTTTTATCAACAAAAGTTAATATGCGTTCCTTGCTTAACTTATTATTTTTATATACCTTATCTGCCCGATTTTATGATAATGCCGTGAACTGTTCCGTCACTTCCGATCCTGGCCGATGTTTGAAGATCTGAGTCTGAAACTTGAGGGTGTATTCAAGAAGCTGCGAGGCCAAGGGAAGATCTCAGAGGCAAACGTCGCAGAGACCCTTCGTGAGATTCGTCGTGTACTCCTTGATGCCGACGTCAATTACAAGGTTGCCAAGCAGTTTATTGATGACGTACAGCAAAAAGCCCTCGGGCAGGAAGTGCTCACCAGCATCACCCCCGGGCAACTCATCATCAAGATCATTCATGACGAGCTTGTTAAGCTTCTGGGCGAGAAAAGTGCAAACCTCACTTTTTCCCAGATGCCGCCGTCTGTTATTCTTGTAGCTGGACTTCAGGGCTCCGGCAAGACGACATTTAGCGGCAAGCTTGCCGTCATGCTGAAAAAGCAAGGACGAAGTCCCCTGCTGGTCGCTGCGGACGTTTACAGACCGGCCGCTATTGACCAATTGATAACACTCGGCGGCCAGGCTCAGATTCCGGTGTATTCGGACCGGAACGCAGGAGCGGTACAGATCGCCCGGAACTCGATAGACCATGCCCGCAAGAATGCGCGGGATACGGTCATCATCGATACGGCCGGCCGGCTTCACGTCGACGAAGAGATGATGAAGGAAGTGGAAGATATCCGTTCCTCCGTCAAACCTCACGAGATTCTCTTCGTCGTCGACGCCATGACAGGCCAGGATGCCGTCAATACGGCAAAGGCGTTCAACGACATATTGAATTTTGACGGTGCCGTTCTGACGAAAATGGACGGCGATGCCCGCGGCGGGGCAGCGCTTTCGTTGCGCGCAACAGTCGGCAAGCCGATCAAATTCATCAGCACGGGCGAGAAGCTCGATGCTCTCGAGAAGTTTCATCCAGACCGGCTTGCGTCACGCATTCTCGGTATGGGCGACGTTGTTACGCTGGTCGAAAAAGCGCAGCAGAACATCGACCAGCAAAAAGCGCAGAAGCTGGAGCAAAAACTCCGAAAGGCGCAATTCACGTTCGAGGATTTCCTCGATCAGTTGCAGGAAGTAAAAAAGATGGGGCCTCTCAGCCAGGTGGTGGGAATGCTTCCGGGCATGAACCGCCTGCCGAAAGATGTTGAAGTGGACGACAAGGAACTCGTGCACATCGAGGCCATCATCCAGTCCATGACGCGGAAAGAACGCAACAATCCGGACCTGCTCAATGGCAGCCGCCGGCGTCGCATAGCGGCGGGAAGCGGGACGACAGTACAGGAAGTAAACAGGCTCATCAAGCAGTTCGAGCAAATGCAGAAGATGATGAAGAGCTTCGGCAAGGGTGGCGCAAAATACAAAATGTCACAGCGGATGCGTTCCGCGTTCTAATTTGTCAACCCCGGCAACGACAGATGCCGGGTCACCGAAATTGTAAAACCAAAAGAGGAGGAAACACTTGGCAGTACGACTCAGATTGCGTCGCATCGGCAAAAAGAAGATGCCGCAATACCACATCGTCGCCGCGGATTCACGTGCAGCACGCAACGGGAAGTTCCTGGAAGTTATCGGCCGGTACGAGCCGCTCCAGAATCCGATGGTGATCGAAACAAAAGAAGACCGCCTGATGTATTGGCTGAAGACCGGCGCTCAGCCCACCGATACACTGCGAAGCTTGTTGCAGCGCAACGGCATGTGGCTGAAGTGGAGCCTTATCAAACGGGGCTCAGACCAGGCAACAATCGCCGGAACGATGGAACAATGGCAGGCGGCACAGGATGCAAAACTGCAGCGTGACGAAGCTCGCAAGGCGCGTCGCCAGGCAGCGCGACGGAAGGCACGCAAAGGTGCCGGCGCGGAGGCTGCACCCGCAGCAGAGGGAACCACGGCGGCGTAGTGAGGAATCTCTCGCAACGGCAATATAACAGGCACTAAACGGGCGTTGCCAAAACGAGTGTGAGATCTTAGAGACTGCTCGTGCAAAAGGTCAGGGCACAAACAGTTTTTTGACAGGGTAAGATCAATCACAACTAACACAGAGGCGCGCAATGAGAGAATTCGTTCAGTTTATCGCCAAACACCTCGTCGACAATCCCGACCAGGTCATTCTCGACCAGGAAGAGAAAGACGGCAAGGTGATATTCAAGCTGCAGGTCGGGCAAGCCGACGTCGGCAAGGTCATCGGGCGGAAAGGAAGGACTGCCCAGGCCATGCGGACACTGCTCGCAGCAGTGGCGGCGAAAGAAGGAAAGAGGGCTATCCTCGAGATAGCTGACTGAGGCCTTCGGGCTGTTTGATTGCCAGACGTATTCATACACACGACTACACAACGGGATTGAACAGCAGGATCGCAGTTGGAACAATTGTCAAAGCGTTCGGCATACGCGGCGATCTCATCATCCAACCGATGACAGATAACCCGGCCCGCTTCATGAAACTGAAGCGGGTCTTTGTCGGAACAGCAGACGCGGAAGCAGTTGAAACAACAGTGTCGGACGTCAGCATCAACGAACGGGGCGTCCGGCTGAGGCTCGGACTTGCGAAAGACCGCACACAGGCCGAGCATCTCATCGGAAGGTTGCTCTTTGTCAGCGAAGCGGATGCAATCCGCCTCCCAAAAGGGGCGCATTACATCCACGAACTCGTCGGCATGCAGGTCATCGACGAGGCAGGCAACCCCGTAGGGGTCCTGAAAGATGTACTGAAATACCCGGCACAAGATGTTTATGTGGTTGATGCCGCAGGCGAAGAACTCATGATTCCCGCCGTGCGGCAGTTTGTCAAACAGATAGACGCTCAACACCGGACAATACGCGTACAGCTCATCGAGGGCATGCGCGGGATGTCGCAAGACAAGGCGGAAGATCACGATGCGGATTGATGTCGTCACCGGGTTCCCGAAGTTGATGGACAGTCCGCTGAACGAAAGCATCATCAAGCGTGCGAGGGCGAAGGGACTTGTGGAGATTCACCTTCACGACCTTCGTAACTACACGACAGATAAGCACAAGACGATAGATGATACGCCGTACGGCGGCGGTGCGGGAATGATTCTCAAGCCCGAGCCGGTGTTCGCCTGCATCGAGCAACTGCAGAGAGAACGGCAGTACGACAGCGTCATCTACCTCTCGGCGGACGGCGAACGCCTGACGCAGGAAGTGGCCAACACGGTATCATTGCGGCAGAACATCATTCTGCTCTGCGGCCACTACAAGGGTATAGACGAGAGAATACGCACATCCCTCGTCACGCAGGAAATCTCGATCGGTGACTATGTCCTGACGGGCGGAGAGCTTCCGGCGCTTGTGCTGATTGATTGCGTTGTGCGTTTGATACCCGGCGTGGTTGGCGACAGCGAATCGTTGCTGACCGACTCGTTCCAGCAGGGACTCCTTGATACGCCGCAGTACACACGCCCGGAAGAGTTCAAGGGCATGAGGGTTCCGGATGTGCTGTTGTCCGGCAACCACAAAGCAATAGAGGAATGGCGTTCGCAGCAGCAACTTGAACGCACAAAGCAGCGACGGAGTGATTTGTTGAAGAAGCAGTAACGCAGGACATTCCGACGGAGCGCCGGTTGCGGCCCTCCGTCAGGATGCCCCGGCAACCGGAGACTAGAACAAAGAACAATTTATTCATTATCCGCAGTTGGAGAATCAGTCATGGAAAAGATCAAGTTGGTAGAAGCCACTCAGATGAAGAGCGACATACCGTCGTTCTCGCCCGGAGACACCTTGAATGTGCATGTCCGCGTTGTCGAAGGCGACAAGGAGCGCATCCAGCAGTTCCAAGGCGTTGTCATGGGGCGTCACGGATCGGGCATGAACGCCACATTCACCGTCCGGAAGGTCTCGGATGGTGTGGGCGTCGAGCGCATCTTCCCGCTGCACTCGCCCCGCATCGCAAAGATCGAGAAGGTGAAAGAAGGCTCCGTCCGGCGCGCAAAGCTCTACTACCTGCGCAATCTTGCTGCCAAGCAGATCCGCCAGAAGACTTCCGCAAACTAATCTGCGGCATTCATATGTACCGCCTTCGCTGCTTTCACGAATGGAAGCGGAGAAGGCGGTTTTTCTTTGGGACTCAGCTCACCATACGATCATGGCAGACTTGAAAAGAATCGGCATCCCCCCCACACTTCTCACACGGCCCCTTACGGAGGCTCTGCGGCATGCGGCGCAGTACGACCTTGTGGAAGAACCGCGCCCATCTCTCGCCCGGAAACTGCATATGCAGGAACTCTCCGCCGCACTCATATCTCCCCTCGATTACGCAAAGGAAAGTTCCGATTACCTCATTGTTCCGGGGATCGCTGTTTCTTCATTTCACGGAAACGGCTCGGTGATGGTCCGCTTCCGTGATGGCGTGCAAAACATTACCACACTTGCCGTTGATCCGGCATTCGCCTCCGAGATCGTGATGACGAAGATCGTGCTTGCAGAAGAGTTTGCCGTCGAACCGGCAATCTTTCCCATGAACGCATCTCTTGACGTGATGCTGCAGAAAGCCGATGCGGCCCTCATGACAGGCGACGAGGCCTTCCGCCTCAGGCATGAATCGGAAAACATGATTGACATCGTTGAAGAGTGGAGCGAGATGACCGACCTCCCCTTCGTGCATGCCATTTGGTGTTGCCGTGCGGGGGATCTCAATCCTGCAGATGTCGAATCGCTTCAGCAGATGCAAACCAAAGGTACCCACGGCATAGCAGAAATCGCCCGGACCTATCCGCCGGAGCAACGTGAGGCAATTACCGACCATCTCAACTCCTTCTCTTATGCTTTGGATGACGAAGTCCGGGATGCGCTGGCCGAAACGATGAAATACCTCTACTACCATGGTGTTCTCCCGGATGTGGCGGAGCTGAACTTCTACCGATTTGAGGACACGACAGAGGCCGGTGACGGCGGCACGATCTCCCCGAATTAGAGATGTTCCCTTCCGCTTCTTGAATTGAATGTTACAATCCCCTTGCGTAGATTGGCTACAGTTTGAACCAATCACCGCATGATCACATCCCTCACAATTAAGAACTACGCGCTCATTGATGAACTGACCGTGCGCTTCACCAGCGGACTCGACATCATCACGGGTGAAACCGGTGCCGGCAAGTCGATCATTATCGATGCGCTCGGATTGATCATCGGATCGCGGGCAAATAGCGACGTTGTACGCGCAGGCGCGGACAAAGCCATTGTTGAGGGAGTGTTTGATATATCAGGAAACAAAAAGCTCCACAAACTCCTCACCGGCAACGATCTCGAATTCAGCGGCGAGCTTATCGTCCGGCGCGAAATTTCAGCCAAGGGGACAAACCGATGCCTCGTCAACGACTCGGCGGTGACACTCGGCCTGCTCAAGAGCATCGGTGAACTGCTGGTGGATTTGCACGGACAGCACGAACACCAATCCCTTCTCCGTCCCGATACTCACATAGACATGCTCGACGAGTTCGGCGGGCTCCAGACGCCCGTGTCTCACTTTGAACAATCGTACAACGCCCTGCACGAAGTGTCGCGCACACTTGCAGACCTTCGTGAACGTGAATCGCAACTCAAGGAAAAACTCGAGCTTTATTCATTTCAGATTCAGGAGATCGACGCCGTCAACCCGCAGGCGGAGGAAGAGCAGCAGATCGAGTCCGAACTGAAAATTCTGGAGAATGCGGAAAAGCTCGTGAGCGCAACCTCAAAGTTGTATGAGATGCTGTACGAGGGAGATGGTGCGGTCCACGATCTGCTCGGCGTTGCGCAGAAGGAGCTTGCCGATCTCGCAGCGATCGACAAGCAGTTCGAGGAATCTGTTGAGGAGTGTCATTCCGCTGCGGCAATTGTAGATGAGCTGGCAAAATTCCTGCAACGCTACTCATCGTCAGTGGAATTCAATCCCGAACGGTTGGAAGAATTGCGCCAGCGCCTAGCCAAGCTGATTGCCTTGCGCAAGAAATACGGCGGGACGTTGGAGGCAACACTCGCGCATCGCGAGCGCATCGGCAAAGAAGTCGAGATCGCCGGAAATTTTGACCAAACAATACAGAAGCTCACGGCGGATCTTGCTGCACGGCGCAAAGAGTGCGGCGAGCTGGGGCAACAGCTTTCGGCAAAGCGCAAAGAGATCGCCCGTAAACTGGACAAGGAGATCGTCGGCGAGCTGACGAAGCTCGGCATTCAGCACGCGCGGTTTGAGACACGGTTCAGCCGCCACGCCGCAAGCAAGGACGAGCCACTTTCTGTTCACGCCGGAAAGGAAACTGTTCGCGCATTCCCCAGCGGTATCGACGAGGTCGAGTTCTTCATTTCCACCAACCTCGGCGAAGAGCCGAAGCCATTGATCAAAACTGCGTCCGGCGGCGAAGTCTCACGCATTATGCTTGCGCTCAAGAGTATTCTGGCAAAATCGGACAAGCTTCCCGTCCTTATTTTCGATGAGATTGATACCGGAGTCAGCGGTCGCATAGCCCAGGCAGTCGGTCTGAGCATGAAGAATCTCAGCAAATTCCACCAGATCATCGCCATCACGCATTTGCCGCAAATAGCGGGACTCGCAGACGCGCATTACGTTGTGGAGAAGAATGAAGTGAAGAAACGTACATCGACAACCATCCGGCAACTATCTATTGAAGAACGCGTGCGCGAGGTAGCGAAGCTCATGAGCGGCGCAGAGGTTACCGAAGCCGGCCTGAAAAGCGCACGGGAGTTGATGGGAGTGAAGCCATAAATCTCTCCCATTCCCGATTAGCATTTAGTTCTAACCATTATCAGAGATCATGCCCCTCCACCTTTACAACACACTGACACGCAAGAAAGAAGAGTTCATCCCGCAGCACGAAGGCTACGTCGGCATGTACGTTTGCGGCCCGACGGTGTACGGACACTCG
>CAZBWR010000119.1:0-7450 GCA_964495695.1 uncultured Chitinophagales bacterium
ACATGATATTCGTCTGAAATGGATAAAAACGTGAGCCAAAATATACGGCAAATGGCGGAGAGTTCAAACGCTGATGAACCCTGCTGGAAGGTTTTCTTTGTTAAGAGTATATCTTTGGTGAAAGGAACTTACTAGCTCTTCACGCCCGTGTACACCGTCGCAATCCCGAACGTGAGCCGCTCTTGTCCGGTTGACGTGAAGCCAACGGTTCGCAGAATCTCCAGAACTGATTCTCCTTCCGGACACGACATGACAGTATCGGGCAAATACGTAGATGCCTCACCGTGCTTCGAAATCAGTTTGCCGACCAGCGGTAGGATTGTTTTGAAGTAAAAAAAGTACAACTGCTTGAACGGAAATGCCCCCGGCCGCGAGAACTCCAGCACGACAATCTTTCCCCCGGGTCGCAGGACTCTGTACATCTCCGCAAGCCCTTTCTCGAGATGTTCGAAGTTACGTGCGCCGAACGCCACGATCGCGGCGTCAAAGCTACCCGTCTCGAACTGGAGCTGTTCTGCCTCTCCGCTGTGAAGCGTGACGATGCTGTCGAGTCCACGCTTCTGCAGCTTCACGCGTCCCAGCTTGAGCATTTCCTCGGCGATGTCAACACCGACGACCTTGGCAGGCTTCAGCCGTATGGTTGCAATTGCGAAGTCTGCAGTTCCCGTTGCGACGTCCAGAATTGACTTCGGGCGGATTTCCTTCAGGTGTTCAACAGCGCGGCGGCGCCAATAGAAATCAATGCCGCCGCTCAGAAGATGATTCAGTAGATCATAACGGTACGCAATCGAATCAAACAGCGACCGCACATACTGCTTTTCCATTACTTGCCGATGTCCAGAGGTTTCATGTCTTCGAAGAACGTCACGTTAGCTCCATCCACCGCTTTCCGGTACTCGGCCCACTGCGTGGCGAAGAAGCTGTTGATGCGCCGGACAATCTCCAGCAGTTCGCGCCCGCTCGCGGCAAGTGCAATCCGCTCGGTCTCGCCCGGCCTGTCCCATGACGAATTCAGGTAGGCTGACGCGCGTCCCAGTCGTGAGGAGAGCAGCGCCGGGTCACGCAAGATGCCCTGTACTTCTTTCTGGTTGATCATCTCATCAATTGTTTTGATCGAATCCGCAAGCGCCGAGCCATTCTTGCGGAGTGCCGCAGCAACCGTATCTTCACGGCCTTTGATCACGGCGTTGATCTGTTCGATCGTCTTCTTTGCGTCACGCAGTCTGTCGGCTGCTTCTGTCGCTTTTCGTATTTGTTGCAGCAGGACATTCCTCGCAGAATCCTTTGCCGCCATTTCCTCGGCCGGTGTGGGAAGGCGTGGATCGGGGCGGACATCTACGCGGGATGAGTCTGCAAACTTGCCGTGAAAAATTCTGACGGTGTACGTGCCCGGCAGGACGGAGACTCCTCCCGGTTCCGGAGCGCCCGGTTCAGGCTTTGCCGCAGATGGCCAACGCTCACCCCGCCGGTCCAAGTTCCATTGAATCCGGTTGAGACCGGTCTTTGCTTCACGCCTGAATGTTCTTATCACTGCTCCTGCAGCGTCAACTATATGGACTGTGACACTGTCTTTCTTCTCACTTGCCTCTTTCACGTCGGTTTTCTTGTTGTCGTTTTTCTTCGTCGCGGTTGTATCGGGATTGAAGATGAAGGAAACAATCGCTCCGTATGGCCTGTTCTCGCCGCTGTATCCCGCTTCCGCCGAGAAGAGAACCCCGGCCGGGGATTTGTATTCGGCGAGATACGCGTCTTTGATGTCGAACGCAACGAGATTCTTCTTCAAGAGTGTTGCCCCGTTGCGCGCGAGCGTTCTGAGCGGACGAATATCATCCAACACAAATATTGCCCTGCCGAATGTGCCGATCACGAGGTCGTGCTCTTTCGGGTGAATGATCAGTTCGGTGACGGGAACTGGAGGGAAGTTCTGGTTCCATTTCGTCCAGGATTGTCCCGCATCAATGCTGATATACAGGCCGAACTCCGTCCCCAAAAACATCAGCTTCGGCTCGACCGGATCTTGCGCAAACGAGAGGGCGAAGCCCCAGACGTTCTGTCCTAAGCGGGTCCAGTTTCTGCCGAAGTTCGTTGTGCGGAACACATACGGGGTCCAATCATTCCGCCGATGATTCTCGAACAGCACGAACGCCTCGCCCGCATTGTACGAAGATGCGTAGATGTGCGGCACCCACGTCGACTCGGGAACTCCTTTGACGTTCTTCACCACATTCGTCCAACTCGTCCCGCCATCCTGCGTGACTTGCACGTTGCCGTCATCAGTTCCGACCCAGATGACCCCTTTTTGCAGTGGACTCGGGGCGACCGCGATGATACTGCAATGATTCTCGGCGGCTGTTACATCGAATGTCAGTCCTCCGCTTTCGAGCTGTTTTTGTTTTGACGTGTCGTTAGTGGTCAAATCAGGCGAGAGAGTCTTCCACGAGTTGCCACGATCGGCACTATAGTGCAGGAACTGGCTTCCGTAATAGAGTCCCGTCGGATTGAACGGATCGAGCGCGAGTCCTGCATTCCAGTTGAAGCGGAGCTTCGTTGCGTCTTCGATAATCGGACGGATGGATTTTTGTTCTCCCGAAATCTCATCGTAGCGGTACAGCTCGCCTCCTTGCGACATGCCGTACACGAATCTTCCGCCGGGGTCGGGTTGAGTATCGAATCCATCGCCGAACCCGACCATTTCCCAATATGCATTCAGGATCCCGCCTTGCCGCCAGACGTACGCGGGTCCCCTCCATGAACCGTTGTCCTGCAATCCCCCATACACATTATAGGGGAGAGAATTGTCAACACTGATATGATAGAATTGTCCAAGCGGAAGATTTTCGACGAAGCGCCACGTTTTGCCTCGGTCGCGTGAAATCGCCAGTCCGCCGTCGTTACCGTCGATGATATAGTTCGGATCGTTGGGATGAATCCAGAATGCGTGATGATCGGGGTGTACGCGGTTCCACGGGATGATGGGAGTGAACGACTTGCCGCCGTCTTCCGAAACTGTCACGATCGAATAGAGATTGTAGATGCGGTTTTCATTTGCAGGATCAACGTAGATTTCCGCATAATAGAATGGTCTGTTGCCGATATCTTTGTCCGACACTTTCGACCATTTGTAGCCGCCGTCGGTTGATTTGTAAAGGGCGTTCTTCTTTGCTTCGATGAGCGCGTAGATGATGTTGGGAGAACTACGCGCAATGGCGACACCGATACGTCCTAACTCGCCTTTCGGCAACCCGTCCTCCGCGGTGCGCTTTTTCCACGTTGTCCCCCCGTCGTAGGTGACGTACAATCCCGAGCCCTCGCCCCCCGATTTGAAGAACCAGGGCCAGCGACGATATTCCCACATCGCACAAATGAGTTTGTTGGGATTGACGGGATCCATGATGAGATCGCCGACCCCCGTTTTGTCGTTGACGTAGAGAATCTTGTCCCACGACTTTCCGCCGTTGGTGGTTTTGTAGACGCCGCGGTCGGTGCTGTTGCCCCATGCCGCTCCGATTGCTCCAACGTACACAACATCCGGATTGTGTGGATTGATAATGAGGCGATGGATATTGCGTGTCAACTCGAGTCCGAGATGCTGCCAGGTCTTGCCGCCGTCAAGCGATTTGTACACGCCGTTACCGCTGTTCTGGCTGTTGCGCGGATTGCCCTCGCCGGTGCCGACCCAGACGACGTCGGGGTTACGCTGATCAATGGCAACTGCTCCGATTGAGGCTACGTTCATGCTGTCGAAGACCGGCTCCCATGCCACTCCGCCGCTTTGTGATTTCCACAAGCCGCCGGAAGCCGTGCCGACGTAGATCACCTCTGGCCTGTTCAACACAACGTCAATTGCCGTTACGCGTCCGCTCATTCCGGCGGGCCCAATGCTGCGGGGTTTCAGTTCTTCGAACAACTTCATGTCAAGTTGTTGCGCTGAGATGCCCCCCGTCAAAACGGCGAGCAAAGCAATGGTGTAAGTGAGTCTCATCGGGATTCCTGAAATAGTGAACGGGGACGGTGTTACGGACGGGACGAGCAAAAGATACGGATGTTGGGCGAGAGGTTCAAAGGGGAGTTTTTGTTCTTTCTCACCGTATCAATATATTGATGCATCACAGAATCAACGAAGCATGGCCTCCGAACTGAAAGTCACACTGCCGCAACGAACTGACCGATCCTATACTATCACCGTCAAGTCGGGCATATTCAGGAAGCTCCCCGTCATCCTTGCCCGGGCGTACCGTGATCGGCGTCTGTTCATCATTACCGACTCCCGGGTTTTGCTTCTGTGGGGGAGAGCGCTTCATCGGGGTCTGCACGAAGAAGGGGTTAACGCAATTCTCCTTAGCTTCGAAGAAGGGGAAAAATCCAAGAATGCCGGAACAGTAAGCGCTCTTCACACTCAGTTGCTTGCGCATGGGGTTTCACGTGATAGTGTGATCATCGCCCTCGGAGGGGGTGTAGTGGGTGATGTTGCGGGCTACGTGGCTGCCACCATTCTGCGCGGTGTGCCGTATGTGCAAATCCCGACAACATTGCTTGCGCAAGTTGACAGCAGCGTCGGAGGCAAGGTCGGCATTGATCATCCGGCAGGGAAGAACCTCATCGGCGCATTTCATCAGCCGCACGCGGTGTACATTGATCCCGAAGTGCTAAGAACGCTTCCTCTGCGCGAGTTCCGGGCGGGAATTGCCGAAGTGGTGAAAATCGCCGCTGCCCTCGATGCGGGCTTCTTCCGTTTCATTGAACGGAACCGGAAGAACATACGTAAAGACGATCCCCAATCGCTTTCAAAGTTGATCCTTCGGTCAGTCGGATTGAAGGCTGCAGTTGTTGAGCAGGACGAACATGAAGCGAATCTCCGCAAAGTCCTGAACCTCGGGCACACACTCGGGCACGCAATTGAAGCGGCGACGAACTATGCGATTCTTCACGGCGAAGCCGTGGCGATGGGGATTGCCGCCGAATCCGAGCTTGCCGTCCGGCTCGGAATCCTTTCGCCAAATGAGTACAGGAGGGTTATCGATCTCTTGAAGTCACTGAAGCTCCCCGTCTTTCTCCCGAAAATGAACAAACGAAAATTCTTCGAAGCACTCTCTGCGGACAAGAAGTCCGTCAACGGGAGAACCCGCTTTGTGTTTCTCAAGTCCGTCGGCAGCTCGGTAATCGGCGTGGAAGTTTCTCAACTGCAACTGTCAAAACTTGTGAGGTGACCATGACCAATAAAGCTACAGTGGGCGAAGTCCGCCCAAAGCTGAATCTCCCGTATTCTCCTAAAGAGAAAATTCTTGAAATCCTCTCAGCGCTCTTGCTGCTGGCGCAATTCATCTTTATCGCATACGTTTGGGAGACTCTTCCCGAGAGAATTCCTACACACTTCGGACTGAGCGGTGAGGCTGATGCATGGGGGCCGCGGGGGATGTTGTTTGTGTTGCCGGTTATCGGCGTCGTGTTGAGTATCGGTCTCTCTCTGGCAACGCGTTTTCCGCATACGCACAATTATTCGATCATCAAGGTGACTGAGGAGAACGCCGAACGGCTTTACAGGCACAGCAGGTCGATTCTACTCGGCGTGAAGTTCCTCGTACTTTTGATTTTGGGATACATCGTGTATCAGTCCGTGCAGACAGCATGGGGAAATGCGACCGGGCTTTCGGTGTGGGTGATTCCGGGGATCCTTGCCGTGCTGTTCATCTACACATTCGGAAGCATCTATCTGATGTATAAGCGGGAGAAAGCCGGTAAATGATTATTGTCTCCATCACGGGCCCGACGATGTCCGGGGCATTTGAGCAAGTCCGAACCTCTGATCCGTTCACAGATTTGTTTGAGTTCAGGTTGGACATGATTGCTGAACCTCCGTTGTCGTTACTACTCTCATCAACCCGCAAGCCTGTCATTGCCACATGTCGAAAGAGGGATGAAGGAGGGATGTTCTCGGGAACCGAATCCGAACGCATCGAGATTCTGAAGGCAGCGGCTATTCTCGGCGCTGAGTATGTCGATCTCGAGCTTTCGACTGACAAGAGGGTCATTGCAGAGTTTGTCAGGAACGAAAATGCGAAAGTAATACTCTCGCATCACTCGTTCGGCAAAAAGATTCCTCGAGTGGGTTCTCTCTACGCCCGGATGCGCAGTACAGGCGCTGATATTCTGAAGTTCGCCTACGAAGCAAACGACAGCGCCGATATCAGGCACGCTGTTGAGTTCCTGGAAATGGCGAGGCGGGACAGGCAAAAAGCTGTCGCGATTGCCATGGGCGAGTCGGGAGAGGCGAGCCGGATTCTGTATAAGAGGTTCGGAGGATGGGCAATGTATGGGGCAGCAGAAGTCGGGAATCATGCGGCACCGGGACAGATCTCCGCACGTAGGTTGAGGGTGCTCTACAACTCGGAAAAACTGTCAAAGCGGACGAAGATCTTCGGGGTCATCGGCAATCCTATCGGACAGAGCAAGGGGGTGTTTCTCCACAACCCGCTGTTCCACAAAGCGGAGTTTGATGCTGTATACTGCAGGTTTCCTGTGCATGATCTTGCAGCGTTCATCAAGCATGTCGCTCCTTTGCTCGCAGGCTTCAGCGTTACCATTCCCCACAAGCAAGCAGTTATGAGGTATATCGACCGCATTGATGAAACGGCACGGGCAATCGGGGCCGTGAATACTGTCGTGTGCAGAAGAGGGAGGTTGTACGGCACTAACACCGACGCCTCCGGGGCTCTTGACGCTATCGAGAAGGTCGTACGTGTCAAGGGAAGGACGTTGCTGGTGGTAGGAGCAGGAGGTGCAGCCCGCGCAATTGCGTTTGAAGCGAAGCATCGCAATGCCGTTGTTTATATCACGAACAGGACCTCCAAGAAAGCGAGGGAACTTGCAAAGGAGCTTGGACTCTCCTTTATTGATCAGAGGGAACTGCCGCGGTTTCGGTTCGATATCCTCGTGAACGCTACGTCAGTCGGGATGGCACCGGAGATCAACAAGTCTCCCGTACCAAAATCGTTACTGAAAAAGAAAGTCGTATTTGATGCAGTGTACAATCCACCCGAAACGAAACTGCTGAGCGAGGCAAAATCCGTAGGTGCAAGAATCGTGTCGGGGACGGAAATGTACATTAACCAGGCTGCCCTGCAATCGGAGCTGTACATAGGAAAAAAGCCGGATATCAAGACAATGAAGAAGATTCTTTCACGAGCCTAGCGGACTATGCTATATCATTTTGTGATGTGGAAATTCAAGGAGACGGCCGGGGGGGTATCCAGGCAGGAGAATCTCACAAAGGCAAAATCACTGTTGGACGCGCTTCCTCCCCTCATCAACGAGATCAAAGTATTTGAAGTAGGCATCGATATTCTTCACACCGAGGCGTCGTACGACCTTCTCCTCCGTTCCGGCTTTAATGATCTTGCCGCCCTCAAGACGTATCAAACCCATCCCGAGCATGTGAAGGTGGTAGAGTTTC
>CAZBWR010000120.1:0-7218 GCA_964495695.1 uncultured Chitinophagales bacterium
TGTTAACAGGGAACGTCTTCACAGCCGGCTCTGTAGCCAGGATCTACCGCAACACTACCACGGCACCCCCTAACACCGTCCCAACGGCACCAACGGGATTGGCTGCCACGCCCCTCAGCAACAACCGCATAGCGCTTGCGTGGAATGCGGCAACCGATGGGCAAACTCCGGCCGCAGGACTAAGCTATAACCTCCGCGTCGGTACAACTCCCGGCGCAAGCAACATACTTGGTCCGATGGCAAACACCACCAACGGCTACCGCCGCATACCTGCACGCGGCCCTCAGCAGATCCTGCGCGACACACTCACCCTCCCGCCCGGCCAGTATTACTGGAGCGTGCAGGCGATTGACGGCGCATTTGCGGGCGGGCCTTTTGCGTCCGAGGGCAGCTTCAATACTGCCCCCTTCACCGACATCAACGCCGGACTTCCCGCTCTTGACAGAGGTTCCGTTGCTTGGGGAGACTACGACAACGATGGCGACTTGGATGTATTGCTCACTGGTTATGATGGTTCGACCACAGTAAGCAAGGTGTTCCGGAACGATAATGGCACATTCACGGACATCAACGCCGGTTTGACACCTGTGTGGTTAAGCTCCGCTGTTTGGGGCGATTATGATAATGATGGCGACTTGGACATTCTGTTGACAGGCCTGGGTCCAGAGAATATTGCGATCAGCAAGGTATATCGCAACAATGGAGACGGCACATTTGTAGAGGTAAGTGCAGCGCTCACGGGGATCAGGAATAGTTCCGCTGCGTGGGGTGACTTTGACAACGACGGTGATTTGGATATTTTGATTTCCGGCTTGAGGCTAAGCCCGTTTGAGCCGGTGAGCAAGCTCTACCGCAATGACGGCCCGTCGGCAACAGGCTGGACATTTACCGAGATCAACGCCGGGCTGCCCGCGGTGTACCATGGTTCTGTTGCATGGGGCGATTTTGACAACGACGGTGATCTGGATATACTGCTGGCCGGCCGCTCTGGCACCGGTGGGGGGGATCCTCCGTTAACGTACATCCTCCGCAACGACGGTCCCGCGCCAAATGGATGGACATTCATGGACATCAACGCCGGTTTGCCGGGGGTGCAACAAAGCTCTGTTGCTTGGGGCGATTTCGACAATGATGGCGACCTTGATTTCCTTTTGGCGGGCAGAGACGCTTCCAATACCAATATCAGCAAACTGTACCGCAATGACGGCGGCTCACCCGGTTCGTGGACGTTTACAGACATCGGAGCAGGATTGCAGGGAGTCATCTACGCCTCTGTTTCCTGGGGTGATTATGATAACGACGGTGATCTGGATATACTGCTGACGGGTGACGTGCAATTTCTCGATCCAATCAGCAAGGTGTACCGCAACAACGGGGCAGTGAATGGCTGGACATTTACGGAGATCAACGCCGGGCTTGAGGGTATCTATGAAGGCTCTGCCGCTTGGGGTGATTTCGATAATGATGGCGATCTGGATATTGTAATCTTCGGCATGAATCATGCGGATGAGAAAATCAGCAGGATCTACCGCAACAACATCGCTTCACCGAACAGTGTCCCGACTGCGCCATCCGGTCTCACGGCGACAGCAATCGGCGGCAACCGTGTTGTGTTTGAGTGGAACGGTGCGACCGACAACCAGACTCCGTCCAACGGCCTGAGCTACAACCTCCGCGTCGGCACAACACCCGGGGGAGTGAACGTCGTCAGTCCGATGGCAAAGGTCGGCGGCCCGTTCACGAGTCCTGGACAGCAAGACGGCTGGCGACGCCTGCCGAAGCTCGGCCCGAAGCAGACACTGCGCGACACGCTGAAACTCTCCGGCCCGGGTCCGTTCTACTGGAGCGTGCAGGCAATCGATGGCGCATTTGCCGGCGGTCCGTTTGCGGCGGAACAGTCGATCACCCCCGACCCCTCGGGTATTGTCTCGGATGACTTCAACACGACTACACTCAAACCCTTCTGGACATTCATCAATCCGGGGAACCCCTCGGCACTCAGCCTCATCGGCACCGGCACGCCCGATGCGCTGCTCCGTATCGCAGTCCCGGCAGGCGCCTCGCATGACATCTGGACGGCAGGCAACATGGCGCCACGCATCATGCAGAACGCCAACAACGTCGACTTTGAAGTCGAGGTGAAGTTCCAGAGCCAGATGACGGGGCAGTACCAGATGCAAGGCCTCATCGTGGAGGAAAGCGCAACGCGGTTCGTGCGGTTCGACTTCGTGCGGGGGAATACCGGCACACGTATCTTTGCCGCATCCTTCACCGGCACCACGCCGACCGTGCTGCGCGACATCACCATCCCGCAAGGCAATCCCGCATGGATGAGAGTGAAGCGGACAGGCAACAGCTTCATCCAGTCGTACTCGTACGACGGCGTGAACTGGACCGTGCTCAATCCGTTCACGAACGTGGTGCTGAACGTGACGAAGATCGGGCCGTTCATCGGCAATGCCGGCTATCCGGAAGGAACGGCACCGGCATTCACCGGACTGATCGATTACTTCTTCAGCACGGCATCGCCGGTTGTGCCGGAGGATGGCGTCACAGCGCCTCCGCACATCTCACAGCATCCGCAAAATGCATCGGTGAGCGTCGGGCAAACGGCCACATTCACTGTGGTCGCCACAGGCACGACACCGCTCTCCTACAAGTGGCAGAAAAATGCTATCGACATTCCGGGTGCGACAGCGGCCAGCTACACCACGCCCCCCACAACGGGTGACGACAATAATGCGCAGTTCCAGTGCATCGTCTCCAACACGTACGGCACGGTGACGAGCAATGCGGCACTTCTCTCGGTGACGCAGCGAGTCGACGAAGGACTGCTGGTGAAGTACGACTTCAACGAGAACGGCGGGCTGACGGTGAACGACGTCTCCGGCACCGGCACGCCGCTGAACCTGACGATCCCGAACGCCTCGCTCGTGAACTGGATACCCGGCGCATTGCAGGTCACATCCCCCACACTCATCCAGAGCGCCACGGCGGCAACGAAAGTGTTGACCGGCGTGCAAACGACGAACGAGATCACGGTGGAAGCATGGCTGACACCGCAGAACACAACGCAGAAAGGCCCTGCGCGCATCGTGACGATCTCGGGGGATCCGAGCAACCGTAACGTGACGCTGGGTCAGGGATTGTGGGATGCGATGCCCTCGGCATTGTACAACGCCCGGCTGCGGACAAGCGCCACAAACTCCAACGGGCAGCCTGAACTCTCGAGTGCTGACGGCAGTCTGACAACAACACTGACGCATGTGGTGTACACGAGGAATGCCGCCGGCAATGCGAAGCTCTACATCAACGGAACGGAAGCGGCTGCGATGAACGTGACAGGGAATTTTGCGAACTGGAACACGGCGTACCGTATCGGGATTGCCAACGAGTTCGGCGCAAGCCGTCCGTGGCTCGGGACGTTCCACATGATGGCGATCTACAACCGTGCGCTTACGGCGGCGCAGGTGGCGCTGAACCACAGTGCGGGACCTGAAGGGGCTCCGACTCCGACTCCTCCGCAGATTGTGCAGGAGCCGCAGAACCGGACGGCAACAGTAGGCACAACGGCGACCTTCAGTGTGACGGCAACAGGCACGCTGCCGCTGGGTTACCAGTGGCAGAAGAACGAGGTGAACATCCCGGGTGCGGAATCTGCGAGTTACACCACGCCGCCCCTGGCTCTTACGGACAACGGCGCGACGTTCCGGTGCATCGTCAGCAATGCGCATGGCACGGCGACGAGCAATGCGGCAACATTGACGGTGGTCGAGCAGCCGTCGGGACTTCTGGTGCGGTATGACTTCAACGAAGGAGCCGGCCAGACGGTGAACGATGTGTCAGGGACCGGTACGCCGCTGAACCTGACGATACCGGCGGGAGCGCCGGTGAACTGGGGAGCGGGAACGCTGAACGTCACCGGAGCGACGCTGCTCCAGAGTGCCGGAGCGGCGACGAAGGTAATCAACGCCGTGACCGCATCCAACGAGATCACGATCGAAGCATGGGTGACACCGCAGAACGCCACACAGAACGGCCCTGCGCGTATCGTGACAATCTCTGCCGACCCGAACAACCGGAACATGACGCTCGGTCAGGGGATGTGGGGAACGATGCCCTCGGTGTTATACAACGCCCGGCTCCGGACATCGAGTACCAACTCGAACGGCCAGCCTGAACTTGCGACACCGAACGGCAGTCTGACGACATCACTCACGCATGTGGTGTACACACGAACCTCCGCCGGTGTAGCGAAGCTCTATCTGAACGGCGTGGAGAGTGCGACGATGAACGTGACGGGGAATCTCGCCAACTGGAACGCAACATACAAGCTGGGTCTTGCCAACGAGTTCGGTCTTGGCCGGGCATGGCTCGGGACGTTCCACCGTGTGATGATCTTCTCACGGGCGTTGAGTGCAACGGAGGTAGCAACACTGCACACGAACGGTCCCGAAGCGGGTGGCGTGACACGTCCCCTGGGCGGCGACCTGGCCGGAATGAATCCGTCAGACCAGCCTCACATACGGCTGATCCCGACGGAGTACACGCTGGACGGCAACTATCCGAATCCGTTCAATCCCATGACAACAATCCGCTACGGATTGCCGGTGGAGACATCCCTGACGTTGGTGATCTACGACGTGATGGGACAGGAAGTCCGCCGCCTCATCGACGGGCGCCAGCAGGAGGGCTACCACGAAGTGTTGTGGGACGGGCGTGACAACAACGGCTCGGCAGTCAGCAGCGGCGTCTACATCTACCGCCTGCAGTCCGAGAAATTTACAAAGGCACAGAGGATGGTGTTGATGAAGTAAGTTTGCCAGGGAATGGACAGACTCAGGTCATTTGCCCGGTCAGGGCCAACACTGGACGGCCTGAGCAAACGGGGTTCGTCACGGCTAAATCCAGGTTGTTAGCCCGGCCGTGGCGTCCCCGGTCCGTTTAATCCGCCTCGAGGCTGGTGAACAATCCGATATAGTAGTTAATCCATTGTCCGGTTTTCATGGTTCGGCTCCTGCCGTCGTCCCGACGGGGGGACAGGACGGAAGGCGGGGCCGGGCGCCGGGCGCTCATAATCCAATTCTACAAAATACAAGGAGGTACGATGTTCTCTCCCCGCATATTCATTTCCGTTGCTCTTGCTCTCTTGCTGGTTGCTTCGTTCCAATCCGGCCATGCGCAAGACCATTACCCCGACCGGCCCTCCGATGTCGCGTGGTCACCCGCACAGTATTCTTCGGTAGCGGATATCCAAGCCGCATTTAACAATGCCCGCACGAACGAGAACTCCCTCAACCTTGGTACCGGCCAGGTTCAGATGCCGATGATGACAATGCCCACGCATACCGAATGGGATGCCATGTCCAACAGCCATAGAGCACTCTGGTTGATGAATAGCGAGCGCCAGGCACGCGGCATGCTTCCGTTTGAAGGAGTTGATCCGAACGTGATTGCTGTTGCGCAGGGGCACGCGAATTATCTTCTCGCAAACAACGTCTTCGACCATACCGGCGCCGGCGGGACGACTCCGTGGCAGCGTCTGGCTGCTCATCCTGCAATTCAAAACCGCCAGGACTTTCTCGGGGTTGCGGAAAACCTGGCTGCCTTTGTTACAAGCACGAATTCCATACCCAGTCCGGTTGAGCGTTCAGTCTACGGATGGATCTACGCGGATGGATCCAGTGCATGGGGGCATCGTCGTGCGTGTCTCTGGATGTCATTCAACAACAACTACGGACCTGCGGGCTCCGAGGGCTTGATGGGAATTGGGCGCGCCAGCGGCGGACCATGGTCGGGCTTTGGCACCCCCTGGAATTTTGCAGAGATTATCGTCTTCAAGATTTTTGATCCGGCGGCAAACTACGATCCGACTCTCCCCGTTCAGTTGGGGAGTTTCAATGGCACGGTCACACAGCAGAACAGTGTGCAGTTGCGCTGGAGAACAATCTCCGAGATCAATAATTATGGCTTTTATGTGCAGCGGCGTGCAGCAGTAACTGGAGTATTCCGTGACCTGCCGAACAGTTTCCGCCCCGGGCACGGAACAACCAATATCCCTCGTGAATATGAGTTCGTGGATGAATCGCCCCTTCCGGGATCTGCCTCCTACAGGTTGCGGCAAGTTGACCTGGACGGGACGGAGCATTTCTCCGACGAAATCATGGTCGGAGCAGTGACGTCGGTTGCAGAGCAAGTGCCTGGCGCATTTGCACTTGAACAAAACTATCCGAATCCCTTCAACCCCGCGACGACGATACGATTTGCCGTTCCCGCGGAACGTGGAGTCTCTCTGGCAGTCTACGATCTCTTGGGTCGGGAAGTCAGACGGCTCGTTGATGACCGGAAGCAGGCGGGTTATCACGAAGTTGTTTGGGATGGAAAAGATAACGCCGGAAATGCAGCGGGCAGTGGCGTCTATCTCTACAAACTGACAGCGGGGGAGTTCAGTAAAACACAGCGTTTAGTCTTGATGAAGTAATTGCCGCGAATCTCCAACAGAAAAGGCTGCCCATGGGCAGCCTTTTCCATTCCAGCCAGTCCTACTGCTTGAGGCGATCGGGTTCGGGATCCAGCATCCCGCCGCGGACTGTCGCTCCGATCACGATCCCCGCACTGACCAGAACAATGTTTTTGATGATGTACTGTCCCTCAAGAGTCGGGGCATACGCAAACCGGGTAAACGCCTCCGCAGGGAAGAGAAACAGAGGTGTGACGGTACCGACCATTTGCAGCCACAACAGCAACAACGTGGCGCGCATGAAGATGCCGAAGATAAGTCCGATGCCGATCAAACATTCCCATGTAGCAAGAACGAAAATGGCGGCCTGTTGGGGAACGGCCCCGAATGTTAGCACATCGATCGTCCGGGTGGCGAGTCCCTCGGCGGGGCTCAATCCGGGGAAGAATTTCAGGAAACCGAACCAAAAGAATACAACGCCGACACTGACACGAAGGAGGAGAATGCCGTGTTGTGCCATCCAACGGGTAAGTCGTGCGTCGAGAGTCGTGAACTGATTGTATGTCGTGTTCATATGTTGGTGTGTCTCCATAGGTTAGCTGTCGATGAAAGAACGCCGGTGCGGCGGGGTTTTGTTCCGGCCTGAGGATGGGTTGACGCAAAAAAAAACCGGTAGAGGTTTTCAACCCATACCGGATTTCCTGAAGTAGCGGGAGAGGGATTCGAACCCCCGACCTACGGATTATGATTCCGACGCT
>CAZBWR010000121.1:0-7124 GCA_964495695.1 uncultured Chitinophagales bacterium
CCTGCTGGCAGAGCGTCATCATTGAATAGGCGGAACCGAGCCGCCGCTCATCGACGATGTACGCAACAGAGGGCCACATGATCGCGGGAATAAGCGAGAAGATGATTCCCAGCGACGACATCACGATCAGCAGCGTGAGCGGGATGGAAATATGACCGAATACAGGAAGCGTGAAATCCAGGATCGCCCCCGGAGGAGCGTACGTTACGATCAGAAAGAGGGGCACCAGCATCAAGGAACCGGCAAGCATGAACAGGGATCGCTTCCCCACTCTATCCACAAGCAGGCCGAAAAGCGGCGTGGCTATCATTGCCGAGAAGGGAAGAAAACTGTTGAGAAAGCCTCCGATCTCTCGTGATGTGCCGTGTGCTTCGATGAAGTATTTGATGGCAAATGCCCTGAACGGGAACACGGTCGAATAGAACACAACACACAACCCGACGATGTACCAGTATGACGGACTGAATTTGTAGAGGCTCTTGAAGTCGAGCTTTTCCGTCTCGCCCTGCTCGCCGAGAGCATAGCGCCGTTCTGCGCGCCGCTCCAGAATGAAGTACAGAACCCCGCCGATGACGCAAGTCGTCGTAATGATCGTCGCCAGCCAGAGCGGATCCTGCCAGTTGGTGTACCACGGCTTTGCCCATGCAGTTGACCAGTCCGCACCGACTGACCCGAGGCGGGCAATCGTGAGATTGATGCCGAAGGCAAAACTCAATTCCTTGCCCTTGAACCACTTTGCCAGCGCGGTAGTGACGGCAACTATCAACGGTTCGGCTCCGATGCCAAGCAGAAAGCGTCCCGAGATCATGACGAAGAGATCGGGACTTGAAGCGGTGACCGCTGCCGCCACAAGGCAGATGATGCCGAAAATCAGCACGGAGATCTTCGTCCCGAACTTGTCAATGATGAAGCCGCCTATCAGCAGCACAATCACGGCGGCGATGCTGTACCACGTGTAGAGCTGTCCGAGCTGGCTGTCGGAATAACCGAGCTGTTCCTTCAACAGATCGAAGATCGGCCCGATGGAATCATAGGCGTAATAATTGCCGAACATCGACATGCTGATAACCACCAGCACCAGCCAGCGGTATGCTTTGGACGGCCCTTGCGCCGCAGGTAGTACGTTCTCTGTCATCGGATTGCTTATTAGTTTACGTTCTTGAGAATTGCAAGAAGGAACTTGTAGAACTTTTCGACCGAATCTATTTCGATATATTCCTGCGGCGTATGCACATCATGCAGAGTCGGGCCAAAGGAGATCATATCCATACCGTTCATCCGCTCGCCGATGATGCCACATTCAAGTCCCGCGTGAATTGCCTTGATTTCGGGCTCTTTGCCGAACAGATCGCGGTAGGTGCGCTTCGCAACGTTCAATATCCGGGAGTCGAGATTCGGCTTCCAGCCGGGGTAGCCGTCCGAGCCGGTAACTTCAGCTCCGCTCAGCCTGAAGATCGATTCGTTTGTGTGCACAATCTCATCCATTTCGGAGGCGACAGAACTTCGCTGGCTTGTCGCCATTGTAATGGACTTTTTTTCCGTCCGGATGACGGCGACGTTCGTGGATGTTTCGACCAGGCCGGGGATGTCTGCACTCATCTTGGTGACGCCGTGCGGCAAGGCGGAAATCGCTGCAACGAGTTTCTTCTGTTGCGAACGCTTGATGACGCGGCCCTTCTTTCCCTTTTGCTCCGTCAACGTTACCTGCAGTCCGGGATCAACGGTGGAAATCTCAGGGCGGGCAACGGCATTGAACGCTTCGACGGCCGCCACTGCATCGTTCCATTTTTTCTTCGGGATGAGAAGCACTGCCTCGGCCTCGCGGGGAATTGCGTTGCGCTTGTTTCCCCCTTCTATCGAAGAAAGGCGGGCGCCGAGGTCGGTCAACAGCACCAACGCACGGTTCAGGATCTTGATACTGTTCCCCCGTCCCTGGTGAATTTCGATACCGGAATGTCCCCCCTTGAGCCCGGCAACGCGGAGAAGTCCCGTTACACACTGCGCCGGAGCTTTTTCGAAGTCTACTTTCCACACGGCGTTTGTGTCTCTTCCCCCCGCGCAGCCGACGTAAATGGAGCCTTCTTCTTCAGAGTCCAGGTTCATCATGATTTTGCTTTCCAGAAACCCGGGTTGCAGATTGGCAGCGCCGGTCAGGCCGGTTTCTTCATCAACCGTGAACAGAAATTCCATCGGCCCGTGCTCGATCGAGCGGTCCTCCATAATGGCGAGGTTGGTTGCCACAGCGATACCGTTGTCAGCACCAAGGGTGGTGCCGTTCGCCCTGAGACGGTTTCCGTCACGGACAAGCTCGATCGGATCTTTGAGAAAGTCGTGCTTCTTATCCTTGTTCTTCTCGGGCACCATGTCCGTGTGCCCCTGCAGACAGACCATCGGGACATTTTCCCTTCCCTGCGTTGCCGGCTTCCTCACAACCACGTTGCCGCACTTGTCCGCTTTTGCTTCAAGTCCGAGCTTCTTCGCCGTTTCCAGCAGGTACTTGGTCATCCTCTCTTCATGTTTGGAGGGACGGGGAATGGCGGAGATTTCGGCAAAGTATTTCCAGACGAGTTGGGGGTGAAGGTTTTCGATTGAAGAGTTCATTTGAATTCCGGAGCTTGTATTTAGATGAGTTCCTGTTGAGGGTCTAGATTGAGTTTTGTTCGGACAAACCGGCGGACTTGACCAGCCGCGTCGACGGCCGACTTCGCCTCTTCGAGAGTTGGCTCTTCGCCGGGATATCTAAAATCCACCGCAAACGGATCGAGAAGCGCCAACGGGGACGCAAGCCTGATGAATTCAGCATCCTCTGATTCACACATCGGCAACAGCTCCCTGACGAGGAAGTGAGTTTTTGAAAATCTCCTATTCCTCTCCACCAGGAACGCCTTAAGATACTTCTCAGCCGACTGTTGGGATGCGAAGCATATCATGTGTGCAACACCGGATAAGTGGCGGCGCAATAAAATCTGAGCGCTCTGAAAATCCCCTTCTGCTTTCCGCACCCATTTCTCAGTTTCTTCGTTCATAGAGCACCTTGCCTTGCTCATGAACCTCCTGCACGAACCAATCCCGTCCCTTCAAGGATTTTTCCACTTGTGCGGGAGACCGGACAACAACATCAATCCCGAGTCCCATTACGCTAATGACGCTGTTCACGCGCCTGATTGTTTCGGCGGAACTCCCCTCCATTTCGACCACGACGAAGATATCCAGGTCGCTATCTTCGGTTTGCGTTCCCCTTGCATACGAACCAAACATGATGATCTTGAGGGGATCCACTCCCTCAACGATCTCATCCACAACCTGCTGTATTGTTTCCTTGCTGATCATTCAGAATAGCCTTATGAGAAATACTATGCGGAGCAAAGCTGGCACGAACCAGCGTTTACTCCGCAACTGAATGATACGAAATTACGACATTTTCTTCCGCGCTGCGTTGATCAGCAGGAAGCAAAGCCCGCCGAACATCACCAGGCCGATGATGTCAGCGACTGCGCCAAGATGCTCCCACCCGTGAATCCCGACGCCGTTGAGAATCCATTGAATAAGGGAGATTTCCTTCTCCTGTCCGTCAATAACAACAGTTTTACCGATGCTGCTGAGAAGCGCGATAGCGATACCGGTGAGCGAGCCCCCGGCTACAAGGCCGGTGCTGTACAGCATACCCGAGCTGACCTCCGACTCATCCTTGACGCCGGAAAGCTTGTCAGCAAGAGCCTTCATCATGCCACCAACGAAGATCGGCGCGGTGGTGGCAAGAGGAAGGTAGGCACCTACAGCAAATGAGAGCGAACGCACACCGCACAACTCCACGACTACTGAAATGAGCATCCCGACGAAGACAAGCGCCCACGGAAGATCCTGCGCCAGAAGTCCTTTGATAATCGTCGCCATCAAGGTCGCCTGCGGAGCAGCGTAGCGTGCTGTGCCGATGGCGTGATCAACTCCCTCGAACCGCATTGATTGATCAAGCGTCTGCAATGTCCATCCAATGACGAACGTTGACGCAACGACGCCAATGACGAGACCGATTTGCTGGTAGATCGGAGTTGCACCGACAATGTACCCGGTCTTCAGGTCCTGACTTGTTGCGCCGGCGTTTGCGGCCGCGATGCACACGATGCCTCCCACGGAAAGCGCAAGCGACTGATAGATGTCGCCTGTCCACTCGAGTCCGATAAAGATCAAACAAGTCGCCATCAGTGTCGCGATGGTCATACCCGAAATCGGATTTGAAGATGACCCGATGATACCCACGATGCGGGAACTGACGGTGACGAAGAAAAATCCGAACACCATCACAAGCAGGCCCATCAGCAAGGTACCGGGGAACGTGCCCGGCAACTGCGGGAGAATGGCAATGATCAGAACAAGAAGAATCGAACCGGCGATCACATATGTGATCGGGATGTCGCGCTCGGTGCGACTCTGCACTTTTCCCGCTTTCAGGTCTTTCAGGCTTGCGAAGCTCTCTTTGAATGCCGAGACAATCGTCGGGAGTGTCCTTATCAACGTAATCAAACCTGCGGCGGCAACCGCACCCGCCCCAATGTAGCGCACATAGCCGCGGTAGATTTCACCCGGTGACATGTCCGAAATCAGCTTGCCCTGCCATCCCGGCTTCAGGACCGTCTGCAACCCGTCCCCGAAGAAGGTGATGAGAGGAATCAACACCAGCCATGAAAGAACGCCCCCTGCGACCAGAGTCCCTGCGATACGGGGACCGATGATATACCCGACGCCGAGATACTCGGGGGTGATTTCGCCATTCACGGTTGCGTTCGGATATGCCGAGCCGCGGGATGTCACAAATGCCGGGACTTCCTTCCACAGGCCGAAGATGCTCATGAGTGACTTGTAGAGAAATGCAATGCCGAGCCCCGCAAACACGCGGCTCGCCATTGAACCACCCTTCTCACCTGCCACGAGTACCTCTGCACACGCAGTTCCTTCAGGATATGGAAGTGTGTCGTGTTCCTTCACGATGAGCGAGCGGCGCAGGGGAATCATGAACAGGACGCCGATGATGCCCCCGACGAGCGCGAGGCTGAAGATGTTGAAATAACTGAAGAACGCTTCGCCGCCGGCCAGAAAAATAAAAGCGGGGATCGTGAACACCACCCCCGCTGCGACGGACTCTCCGGCAGATCCTATAGTCTGCACGATGTTGTTTTCCAATATTGTTGCCTTCCCGATCCTCTTGAAAACTGCAATCGCCAGCACCGCTATCGGGATCGAGGCCGAAACGGTCAATCCTGCGCGCAAAGCAAGATACACCGTCGCGGCCCCGAAGATGATTCCGAAGATGGCTCCCAGCACAACCGCCTTGACGGTGAACTCCGGGACATTTGCTGAAGCCGGAATAAAAGGTTTGAACTCTTTTGAGTCCATTACATAAACCTCCTAGGGTTGGTAGTGTAGAGGCGCTCCGGGGCCAACCGGAATTCCCAGAAGCACCCAGATAATCAGCATGATTATCCTGATCACCGCGAAGGAGATTGCAAACGGCAGCATCGCCGATATTATAGAGCCGATGCCAATATCCTTCACATATTTTTGCGCAAACGTCACCACCAGCGGAAAATACGGCAGCAACGGTGTGAGAATGTTTGAATACGAATCCCCGATCCTGTATGCGGCCTGCGTTACCTCCGGTGTATAACCCATCAGCATCAGCATCGGAACGAAAATCGGGGCCATGATTGCCCACTTTGCAGACGCACTGCCAATGAACAGATTGATGATCGAGGCGACAATCACAAACACAACCAGAAGCGGAACCCCGGTGAACCCGATGGACTTCAGCGTGTCGGCGCCGGTGATCGCGAAGATCACGCCGATGTTCGACCAGTTAAAGTACGCCACGAACTGCGCGGCGGCAAAGGCCAGCACAATGTATCCCCCCATCGTGGACATTGCCTCGTTCGTCATCTTGGCGATTTGCTTTTCGCTCTTGATGCTGCCGGTGATATAACCGTAGATGATGCCGGGAATCAAAAAGAGGAAGAGCATCAGGGGAACAATACTGACGAAGAAGGGATTCAGTCGTCCCTGGTCGTCACGAAGAATCGCGTCGGCCGGCAGCGTCATCCACAACATCACGCCGATGAAAATCACGACCGAAACGATCGCCCACGTAAGTCCTTTCTTTTCAAGAGGGGTCAGGCCGTCGCTGTCCTTCGCAGCCTCCCCTTCGTATTTGCCGAGACGCGGCTCAAGAATCCGCTCGGTAGCGTACGTACCGGCAAGGGACACGAAAGGCACGGACGCCGCCATGATGTACCAGTTCGCTGTCGGGTCGACCATGTAGGCGGGATTGATAAGCCGTGCGGCGGATTGCGTGAAGCCTGCCAGAAGCGGATCGAGCGACGTGAGAAACAGATTCGCCCCGAACCCACCCGAGACCCCTGCAAATGCGGCGGCAAGTCCCGCAATCGGGTGCCTTCCCATCCCGTGAAAGATCACTGCGCCAAGAGGCAGAAGCACAACATATCCCGCGTCAGCGGCAAGACTTGAGAGTTGCCCTGCTGTAACGATCGAGAAGGTGACGAGACGACCCGGAACACTCGCCACAAACGCTTTCAACGCGGCGGCAATCAGGCCGCTTCGCTCGGCAACACCGATACCAAGCATCACGACAAGCACGAGACCTAATGGAGGAAAGTCGGTAAAGACTTTCACCATCTGCGTCAGCATCTTGTTGATGCCTTCGCCGTTCAGGAGATTAACCGCAACGATCTGATTGCCCGTCCCGGGATGTGTCGCGGAAACGTTCAGACTGGAGAGAATTACGGATGCGAGCAACACAATGCCTATCAAAACAACGAACAACGTCACAGGCTGCGGAAGCTTGTTCCCCTGTTTCTCGACCTGATCCAGAATTTTCAACACCAGACGTTCAACCTTGCCGGTTTTTTTTTCCACTGAAACCTCCCTTTAGAGCTTGTTGATGGATCTATACGTTGCGCGTGAAGAGCGCTTTGAATACATAGCCTGCAATTTCCGGGTTTTCCTTGAAGCGCCTGAGCGAGTAGGCGTGCCAGCTTTCGCCGAAGGGGACGTACAGCCGGACTTTGTGTCCGTCGCGTATCAGCTTCTTCCGCAGCTCGGGACGGACACCAAGC
>CAZBWR010000122.1:0-7002 GCA_964495695.1 uncultured Chitinophagales bacterium
TTGTTGACGAGTTGTGTTGATAGCTTCCCGTCAGTTGAATGGAGAGGGGATGCGCGTCATAAAACAGCGTACCTTGGACGGTGTTCCGCTCAAGCCAATTGTTGGGGATGAAATTCTTGTTGAAAGCGACGGGTCCGGGCAGCAATCGCCCCGGTTCTCTGTCAATGGCCTCTGTTTGCAAAGAGTCGTACCGGAACGGTTCAACGAATCGTGCCTGTCTGTTTCTTACGTAGTGATTCTCTCCGGCGATGAAGAAGCGGATGCCGGACGCAAGCGGCAGTATGCCTTCGGCCGTAAGGACACTTGTTCTGTATCCGAAGGAGGTTGTGCTGAGAAACTCATTTCCCGTCTTAACAACATTGTCCGTAAGAACAGATGCCTTGAAGCGGAGTTCATCACCCCCTGTTCTCATTCGTGTTGAGACAATGCCGGCGGTTGCAAATCCCGCTTCAGCGCCGTAGCCTCCCGTTGTGAGTGAGAGTGATTCGATTGCTTCAGGAATGATGTGCAGCTCCGACGTGCCGAGATATCGGTTGGTGAGTCTTACGCCGTTGATGTAGTGTCCCAGATCGTGCGGTCTGCCTCCCTGTACGTGGAGGTTTCCGTTCAACCCGTACACGCCCGGGAGCAGGCGCAGAAACTCGTCACGCTCGCGGTAGGGGAGTTGCAGGAGTTCGTTTCGCGTGAAGGTGTAGCCGGTGGCATACCGCGGACGCTCCGGAACGTCGTCGATCATGTCCCTGATGAGCGTCACGATTTCCCATAACGTTGATTCCGTACGAGTCTGGCTTTGAGCGGTGTTGCATAAGGTGGCAAAGAGCAGAAGAAGCAGGATGGCGGGAGCGGTTCGTGTCATGGCATCCCTCGGGAGTTTGTCGTTGGCTGAGCGGGGCTTCGGATGCCGCTCACTCGAAAGGTAGTGAGGGGGGGCATTATTTACAATAGATATCGCGCTCTTGCAACTCTTCCTGCTGTTTGCTATTCTCGTGCAGTCATGCTGTGGTAAATCTCCACATCTTCGTTAATATATGGCCATCCAGAACAAGCTCTCCTTCATCTTCCCGCTGATGCTTGCGTTCGGCGGCACCCTGTTTGCAATCATCGCCTGGAATTCCTACACCGAAACTTATCGCATTCTGCAGAACGGCATACAGACAACCGGGTTCGTGATTGACAATGCCCCCAAACCTCGACGTGGCAATGAATCGGTGACCACCTCGTTAGCCCCGGTTGTGCGATTCTTGACCGCCGAAGGAAAAGAAACCACCTGGTACAGTCAGACGTACACCACGCCGGTCCGCTGTCAAGTCGGCGAGGCGGTGGAGATCTGGTACCTTCCGGAAGACCCTCAGCAGGCAACATTGCAGGATGCGGATGCCTGGGTGTTTCCCATTGTGTTCGGTGTCTTCGGGACGGTGATGTGTCTGATAGGGTACCCGGGCCTCGTGCGCTCGTTCTTCAAATGATCAAACAGAGTGAGGAGCGGGTGCCGGCATAAATGCAACTAATAGGAGGAACTGTGCAAACCCGTGCTCCCTATCCTTTCACCGTTCTTATGATGTTCTTCCTGCTCGTGCCTGATCTTTCGGGTCAGGAGGCTCTGCCGAGGATCATGCGGCAGGACTCAACGGCAAACAATCTGATCGAGCCAGCCGGGTATGTGACCGCACCCCCCGGCACGCTCGGTGCTGTGATCATTTCAGGGAGCGGCGCACAGCCGGTGATTCTGATTCCCGGACTTGGATTTGGCGCGAACATTTTCACGGAGTTCATTGCCGGGTTTGGCGAGGGCTACACCTTCTATGCCGTGACGCTTCCGGGTTTTGGCGGAACTGCCGCGCCCCCTCTTCCTGACCCCGACGCCAGTTTCAGTGAGCAGACATGGACAAACGGAGCCTTGAAAGCAATTGAAGCACTAATCAATGAGAAATCCATAAAGAACCCGATCGTCGTCGGCCATTGGCTTACCGGCACACAACTCGCCCTGCGGCTTGCAATGAAACATCCGGACAACGTCAAAGCCGTTGTACTGCTCAGCGGCTCCGCCAGAATGATGGTTGCCGATTCCCTCTACGACCGCTACTACGGTACACTCGAGAAACGCGCAGCTGCGGTCGACCGGTGGCTGTCGCCACGCTGGTTCAAGACCGTGACACGAGAAACATGGGATGACAATAATTTCCTGCCGGGTGACTATGCGGTGAATCCCGTGCGCGCATTGCGCTTGTGGCGCGAAGCCGCATCCCCCAAACTCCACGTCTGGATCCGCTACCTGTGCGAGTTCAACGCGCAGGATATTTCTTTTGATATCCACAGCCTCAAGGTCCCGACACTGTTGCTGAAACCGGGACTCGAGGGCATTATCGATATGCCCGAACAGAAGTACATGTATGATTACTGCCACAGAAGTTGGGATGGCATTCTGACAAAAAGTGCGAAGATTATCGTCAAGACAATACCGAACTCCCGCGTTTGTCTCTGGTTTGACCAACCTGCACAAGTTCGTTCGGTAATCAGGGACTTCTTGCAAGGACTAAGAAATGAGCGCTGATCAGCATAACGCCCCTGCAGGGGCTGAAAGCGTGCAGACGCAGAAGATAGTATTTGGCGTGCTTGCGGGTGGAGCAGTTTTCTTGGTGATCATGCTCTTGCTGGTGGGTGCATCAATCTGGATGGGCTGGATTCAATTCTCCAGTTCCTGGCCGGTTGATCTCCGCACATGGATGTTCGTGCAATTCAGCGGCGGTTTCGCTGCTTCAATTCTTGCGGGTTGGGTATGCCGCCGGGTGGCGGGACACCTCCGTGGTCCTTTGTTCCTTGCGGCAGGTCTGTTTTTTCTCGGGGGATTGGAAGCCGCGGAGATACTCTTTGCGTCAGGGAAAGGCTGGGTTCAAGCTCCGTTGTGGCCGGTTATGATAGGGCCGTTTGCTGCAGCCGCGGGTATTCTTGCGGGAGGCTGGCGAAAATCAACCCATTGAATACGAATCATTTCACTACAGGATCATGCGCAAGAACATCCTCGTCGGCCCCGAATTCTTCTGGCTTTTTCTGGTTGCGGGTTCCGCTCTCATCGCAAAGGCCAACATTCCTGTTTCGCAGGGGATAGAATCGTTCATCGAAGATCTTGCTTTCTGGATTGTCATTCCGGTGATACTGACGTTCGGATTGTGGCTCGTGCCGAAGGTGGAAAAGCGCTGGCTACTTGTGCGCGTGTGGTTTGCCTGTATCATCGGCGGACACTTTGTGCTTACGACCGCGCTGGATGCACACAGTCAACAAGGTCCCGGCATTGGCACTGCGTATATTGTTGGGATGATTGTAGTGATTATCTTTCTTATCGTCGGGACGGCCGCTGTTGTGATGATTCCCTTGCTGCACAAGTTGTTTCGAAAGGATCCCCATCACGGTCGGCCGGAGATGTAAGGCCGGTGCTCAATGACATTACGAGAGAGCGACGCGACCGAGGAATCTACTAATAATGCCCGGGGATTGTCCAACAACATAAGGAGAGATGCCATGATCGTGGTTCGCTTTAAAGTAAAGTGCAAGCCCGAGAAAACTGCGCAGGCGGTATCGGCATTCAGGGAGGTGATCGCGCCAAGCCGCGCCGTGGAGGGCGTTATCAATTTTGACATTGCCCGCGACCTCGCTGATGATCATACGATCATCGCAACCGAAGTGTTTGAGGACCGCGCTGCGCTCGAACGCCAGGAGTCCCTGCCTGCAACGCAGAAGATCATCAGTCAGCTTCCCGACATGCTCGCGCAAAACCCAGAGGCGACGATCTTCCACGTTTCTTCGTCCGAGCCGTGGGGCTAACCCGATCTCTGCGAAGGACGGCGCTGGAAACTCACAAGAAAAAAAGTTCTGGGGAACGCCCGCTGCGCGAGCTACTCGCCTTGCATTTCCCCTCCTCACGGCGTAGGTTGTAGTGGAGCGCATCCATCAATCACATATTCCGGAGGAAGTATGAAAGGCTACGCCGATTTTTTTGCATTACCCGTCAAGAAGAAGAACCTCAAAGCCTATTGCCGCTTGTCACAACGCTTCGGCAAAATCATGAAGCAACTCGGTGCCACGGAGTACCGCGAATTTGTCGGGGATGACCTGAACGTCAAAGGGACTCGGTCCTTTTCAGGCTTAATCAAACTCAACAAAGGTGAAGTGCTGGTCACCGCCGTTATCGGATTCCGTTCAAGGGCGCAGCGCGACAAGATCAACAAGAATATCCAGCACCACCCTCGTATTCTGAAGCTCATGGAAGAGTACAAAGAAAACCCGCCCTTCGACGGCAAGCGCATGCTGTACGGCGGCTTCGAAACCATCGTCAAGGCTTGACCCCTTTCGGGAGCAACTCGCCGAACCTCTCCCGCCACTTGGTTTGTTACAAGCATGCACGCTCGGAGGTTTGCCCGTAAGAGAACACGGGTGAATCTCCGGGCAATGACATCGTGCTTTTGAAAGAACCCGAAAGATGCCTATATTTGCATAGTTTTTGACAACCTCCTTTTGATTAACGAACCTCGTAAATGCTTACTGATATTAGCTTTAGAGACACGTCACTTATTTCCCTCTGGCAAAAAGTGCAGCGCGGCGAACGCCTGACGCTTGAAGACGGCCTGACGATGTACAAGACGCCGGACATCCTCTCACTCGGAAAGATGGCGCACTTTGTACAGCAACAAAAAAGTGGCGACGCGGTGTACTTCGTTCTCAATCAGAAAATCGAGCACACGAACATCTGCGTTCTCTCATGCAAGTTCTGTGACTTCGCCACGAAGAAGGGACGCCCCGACGCGTACGAGATGACGACGCAGGAGATTCTGGGCAAGCTCACTCCGGACATTCACGAAGTCCATATCACGGGTGGCATGCCGGCAGACTGGCCGTGGGAGCGGTATCTCGATATCGTCCGCTCGATTCACCAGCAGTTCCCGAATACGGATGTGAAGGCGTTCACTGCGGTCGAGATCGATTTTTTCCACAAGAAATTCAAAATGCCTATCGAGGAAGTTCTGCGCCAGTTGTATGAAGCAGGGCTTCGCACGATGCCTGGCGGCGGTGCGGAAGTGTTCTCCGAGAGAGTCCGAAAACTTCTCTTCCCGCAGAAGATCGGGGCGAAGGGGTGGTTCGAGGTTCACAAGGCGGCACACCGCCTCGGAATCCCGACAAACAGCACGCTGTTGTACGGCCACATCGAAACACTCGAAGAGCGGCTCATGCACATGATCAAACTGCGCGATGCGCAGGATGAGACAGGGGGATTCCTGACATTCATCCCGCTTGCATTCCAGCCCGGCGACACCGGCATCAAGCCGAAGAACCAGTTTACCTCTGCAATCGACGACCTGAAGACCATTGCCATCTCGCGGCTGATGCTGGATAACTTCCCGCATATCAAAGCATACTGGGTGATGCTGACGGAAGAAGTTGCCTCGGTCGCGCTGAATTTCGGCGCGGATGACATGGACGGAACAGTCGGCGGCGAGAAAATCGCCCACGACGCAGGCGCCATAAGCCCCATGACTCTTGCCAAAGACCAGCTTGTCAAGATTATCAAGGATGCCGGAAAAATTCCGGTCGAGCGGGATGTGTACTATAATCCTCTCAAAGTGTACACGGAGAATGTGATCGGCAAGATTCCGTACCTGAACTCCGTCCCATTCTATTCACACTTCGAAAAGCAGCAGTATCGTATTCTTCCCGTTGCTCCTCGCCGTATGGGTGTTCTGAGCGAACAGGGACAAGTCGATGCGGGCCCCTTCTCGTTGATGGATTATTTCGCACAGGAAGATTCCCTTGAACTGATGGGTTGGTGCATCGCCACACGTGACCAGGTGAAGAGTGTCATGCTGTTTTCGAACGAAGGTTGGCAGGGACTTGAAGGGAAACGTATCGGCATTACGGATGACACGGCAACATCGGTGAAGTTGCTGCGCGTGCTTCTGGAGAGAAAGTATGGTGTAAAGGCAAACTTTGAACGCATGCACGCAGGCGTGAATGATTACTCGAAGTATGACGCCGTTCTGCTGATCGGCGATGAGGCGCTTCGCCGAAAGAAAACGGGACTGAACGGCTTCGAGTTGGTCTTTGATCTCGCCGCCGAATGGTACGACTGGCAAAAGCTGCCGTTCGTCTTCGCCGTTTGGGCGATGAAGAAGTCGTTGCCGGAGGCTTCGAAGTCGGAACTGAAGAACATTCTCTCACGATCGCTCGAGCAGAGCGAGGAGAACTTTGCCGCGGTCGGCGACCTGCATGGAAAGCTCATGGGTCTCACAACGGATGAGACGGTGGATTATCTTGCGGGCTTCAATTACAGGCTCGGCGAGCGTGAACGGGAGGCGATGGGAAAGTTCAGGGAGCTCATCACGGAACTCGAGACATTGAAAACGGCATAGACTATGCAACTATCACACATCTATCAGAAGGTACGCAGCGGCGAGCGCATTACACCGGAAGAGGGGTTGTTCGTTCTCCAAAAGGGTGAACTGCTAGATCTCGGCGACCTCGCGAGCACGATACGGTTCAGGAAGAATCCGGACAACCACGTCACGTTCGTGGTTGACACCAACCCGAACTACACAAACGTCTGCAACATCGATTGCATTTTTTGTGCTTTCTACAGGCATCCCGGCGAGGAGGGGGAATACACCTACTCCGTTGACTACATGGTTCAGAAGTTCAAGGAGTCGGCGGCGAAAGGTGTGACGACGGTTCTTCTGCAGGGAGGTGTCAACCCGGCGGTTCCATTCGATTATTATGTCGAGATGGTCGAGCGGACTGTGAAGGAAGTCCCGGGCGTGACGCCGCATTTCTACTCCACCTCTGAAGTACTGGGAATGGCGGAAGTGTCGGGACTGACGGTTCCGCAAGTGCTGCAACGGTTGTGGGATGCCGGGCAGCGTTCGATCCCCGGCGGCGGCGCGGAGATTTTGTCCGATCGCGTCAAAAAGAAGATCAGCAGCAAGAAGGGGACGAGCGCCGACTGGCTGAACGTGATGC
>CAZBWR010000123.1:0-6679 GCA_964495695.1 uncultured Chitinophagales bacterium
ACTCTCCACTCCAACTTTCCCCCCGCTGCAAATGTGCCATGATGGCTTCTGCTTGCTCGCGGGTGGTGTGGGGAACTGTTACCTCCAAGATATCGCGTCCTTGCATTTCCACTGCTGTCCAACCGTAGAGTCGTTCGGCTGAGGGATTGGAATAAATAACTTTTCCTGCGGCATCAGTTGCTATAACTGCCTGGCCAATGCTCTCAAGCATGCGCGCCTGAAAATGAATTGACGCTTCCCCTTTCTTGCGTTCTGCTACTTCGTCAAAAAGGACGCCCGACCATTTCTTGAGCGAGAAAAACAACAAAAGCCCTGTGGCAAGGATATAGAACCATCCTTTATACGTCTGCAAGTTCGCGTAGAGATGGACATCGTGGACAAACGACGAGAGTATTGAATCTGACCATAGTATCCAGAGTCCGCCAACCAACAAATATGTACCGGCAACTACTGAGGCCAGCTTAAGTGAGTCGTTCATACCTTTTCCTCAAATGTTTTGTCGTCTGCCGAAAACACTTTGGGCAGAGAAGCTAAAGATCTTGTCAAGGAGAGTGATTTGAGTTACGGCTTGAGACAATCCTCGGAGGGCATGTTGTTGACAGCTCATATGAATTCCCGTGGTTGTCCCAGCAAGTCACCAGAAAAGACAAGCCCTTGCAAATAGACCATGGGAGATCCACATGAAACATACGCGGTCGGGCCTTCAGAAGCAAGCGTTGCAGGAGTGTGGAGTGCAGCAGAGATCGATCGTGAAAAACTCTCTCCGATAAGATGTGGAAGATGCGTAGATCCCGCCTGGCAAAACGATGAGGTTTCTCGTTTTTTATTGATGGCACACATCCTCTACATTTTAAGATCGGATTCCACGGGTCGTTATTACGTTGGTGTGACGGCCAATCTTGAGCAGCGCTTGCAGTTTCATAGTCATGCTGGCAAGGGATTTACGCTGAGATCCCTTTACGACGCTCGTTTCGAATTCCAAATTTCAACTCGTCAGAGGATGTCGTCCTCGCCACCAGCAAAACAGCAGCAGGACGCCGGGTATGAGAAATACCATGTAGAGCCAGAACCGCAAGACGGAACCATGGAACAGGAAGTCCAACAGCAGGTAGAGGAGTGTTCCGCCTGTCAACAGCAAACCACCCCAGAAGTCCGAGCGCCACGCTACCAACAACCCGAACCACATGATACCGAATGTGATTGCCAGTACGATTTCCTGTGTTGACCTCCCGCTGAACGAAATTCCCTCGCCGGTCACAAATACTGCGACAAATCCGGCAATGAGCAGTGCTATGATCCTGGCGACCCAACGGATGATTGTCGCTACATCATCTGTCGTCTGTACGGCTGAGTGCATAATGAACCTCCTCGCGGATTAGTGTGTGCCGACCTCTCCCGACGATGCTCCAGTGATTGGCTTGTTTCGCTCCATTCGCCGGATATAGAAAAACAATGTCACGGCAAGGAGCGTTATGATGAGTGTTGAAATCCCCAGCCCGATTCTCCGGAAGTAGTATTCGTCGATAGCGCCTTGTGCCTCCTGCTGTACTTGTCCCGCGGCGGCGAAGCCTTTGTCCACAACCTCCCGGAATTTTGGAAGGTCGAAGGCATGAACAACCGTTTTGGTTTCAAGACGCGCTTGGCGGACATTGCGAAGCGTGAATTTCGCTTCCCCGATTGCCATCCCCTTTTGTTCAGCTTCGTTGACCAGCGTGCCTGCGTACGTCTCGCTCGCTTCAAGTGAATCAATCAACGAGCGCATCACACCGGCGGTCGCATATCCTTTAGCATTGTCCGTTGCGGAGTGGCAGCTGACGCATGTGGATTCTTCATTCGTTCCCACCATCATATTTGTAGGCGGGGCAATGTCATGGTTGTTGTGACAGGTCGCGCACTCCGGAAGCTGCATTGCGTCGAAGGCCCTCTTGTGCGGGCTCGCAGCGAAGAGGTCCGCATTGAGGCCGTGGCATGAACCGCATACCTTTGATATGGACTCCACGCCGGGCGGGGTTGCGCCATGATTGCCGTGGCAGTCATTGCAGGCAGGAGCGGAGAGATCCTGCTTTTTGAAGAGCGCATTGCCGTGCACACTGCCGGCGAATTTGGTGTACTGATCTGTCGGAATGCCGTACGGCTTCATCAGCTTCTCGTTGCTGTGACATTCGGCGCACGTCTTCGGAAGGTTCAGCGGGTAGACACGGGACTTGGCATCCGTGTGCCGGAGGATGCTGTGTGTTCCGTGGCAGCTTGCACATTCAGCAACATTCGGGTCTCCTTTGGCATTACGCATGCCGTGAACACTCGTTCGGTATTTTTGCAATTGATCAACAGGCAATGCCGGATTGTACGTCTGCATATATCCCGCATTTGCATGACAGGAAGAACAGGTCTTCACGATGTTCACCGGCGAAACCGGTGACCGCGCGCTTCTCACAGGCGTTATTCCGTGGGCGCCGTGACAGGTTGTGCATTGGGCAATGTGCTCAGTCCCTTTGGTTGTGAGTTTGCCGTGCACGCTCGCGTTGAGTTGTTCCAGCTGGCCCGTCGGGAGCGTTGAGCCGTATTGCTTCATGCGTTCCGCGTCGGAATGGCACGCTGCGCAGCGTTCGGAGATTGCATCCCCCTTGGGCACGCCGATAAAACCGGCCCCTTTTGCCATCGCCTTTTCCATGTCCTCCGAACGCTCATTTCCGCCGTGGCATCCTGCGCAGGAAATCCCTTTCGCTTTGTGCACGTCATGTTTGAACAGTTGAGACGGCTTGTCCCCGAGCATTTCATGGCATGTCAGACATTTGTCGGCCGCGGCCGCCGCAGTGATTCCTCCCACGAGGAATGATAATATAAGAAAGCCGGTTGCTGTAATTATTCGTTTCACGCTAGCCACCCCAGGATTGTGAGGATGATGATATAGACAACGATGAAGATTCCGATATATGTTATGGTCCGGTTTCGCTTGCCGGTCGGACTCTTGCTGTCAAGAAATGGCACAAGCACCCACAGGAGACCTGCGACGCTGAACAGCACCACGCCCAGCACTTCACCTTCAATCCACAGAACGTTGCCGGGGATGTATTTGAGTGTCTGGAACATGAACATGAAATACCATTCCGGCTTGATGCCGGCAGGAGCAGGCGCGAACGCATCAGCCTTCGTGCCCAACTCCCACGGAAAGAAGACGGCAAGGATCGCAAGAATATTCAACACGATGAGCCACAAAAGAACATCTCTCAGAAAGAAATTGGGAAAGAAGGGCATCGTCCCCGAGACATGTGACGTGCCGTCCGGGTCTGTTGGTTCGCTCATTCCTTGCCGCTGGACCAGAAGCAGATGAATGCCGAGAAGGACCGTGAAGAGTCCGGGGAACACGGCGACATGGAAACCGAAAAACCGGGTCAACGTCGCTCCCGTAACATCGTCCCCACCCCGCAAGAATTGCAGCATCGGTTCACCGACGAGGGGGATTGCTCCGGCGATATCGGTTCCAACCTTCGTCGCAAAGAACGCAAGTTCATTCCACGGAAGGAGGTAACCGCTGAAGCCGAACCCGAGTGCCAGAAAGAACATGAGCATGCCTGTAAGCCAGGTGATCTCTCGCGGTTTCCGGTAGGCCTTTTCAAAGTAGACGCTGAACATGTGGATCATGGCGGCAAGGACGAAAAGGTTCGCTGCCCAGCTGTGAATGGATCGGATCAGCCATCCGAACTGGACTTTGGACATGATGAACTGGATGCTCTCGAACGCCAGTTCTTCCGATCCCTTGTAATAGAGAAGAAGAAGAATGCCCGTCACCACTTGAATGATGAACAGAAATAGCGTGACGCCACCGAAATAATACCAGATGGAATGGCTGTGGACTGGAACGGTCTTCTTCTTCATGAAGTCCGTCAGGTCCTTCAACTGGACACGATCATCCAGCCAAGAGTATATGGATTGCATAGCGGTTCTCATACGTTTTTCGAAATATAGACTTCATCCTGTTTGACAACGACGCGGTACTCTTCAAGAGGTTTTGGCGGCGGCCCTGCAACATTGCGCCCGGTAAGGTCATACTTGCCGTTGTGGCAGGCGCACCAGATTGCCCCCATATCTTTCCGGTATTGTACGGTGCAATCCAGATGTGTGCACGTTCCGTCGAACGCCCTCAGCTCGCCGTCGGGCTGGCGTATCAGCAACACCGGTTTGTTGCCGAAGCGGACAAGAGTGCCGCTGTCCATTTCGATGTCCGCCAGCTTCCCGATCTTGACGCTGCTTACCTCCACTTCCGCCTGCTTGGGCGGCTTCAGGTACGAAATGATGGGGTAGAGGATTGCGGCGATCCAGGCTGTGAAGCCTGCGGCAAGTGTGATCTTCAGAAAATCACGCTTGCTAGTCTGGCGCTCCAACACCGCTTCAGTCTGTATGTTGTGGTCCATGGATAGTTGCCCTGTGCTAGTGAACGTTACGTGGAACTGTTTCAAACATGTACTGACGATTTTTCCGGGGGAGAATCTGTTGCATCTGTTTTCTTTTCACGTTGCTTCGCATACCTGACGGAAATGACGAGCAACACCACTCCGATGACGACGAATGAAATAATCCGGTATGCCGGATCGAGGTTCGTAATATCCACGGCAAGCACATGCACGACTGTCAACAGCAGGGTCAGCAGAGCCATCCAGCGGTATTTCGGGCTTGTGACCGCCCGCGCCATCAAGTAATAGAACAACGCCACGGCAAGCCAGGAGAGACTGACGACTTCCTTGGGAACAGTGTGATACAAGGTGTACGGGAACATGACGAACATGCAACCCAGGTATGCATTGCGCATCACCTCCGTCTTCAACTCAAGCCTGTGCTTGAAGGCTTTCAATATCCGTGCAGTCAGAAGCGCGACAACGCCGAAGCTCAGACTGATGAGGCTCACCGTTCCGGCAAGAACCAGATACGCCGCAAACAGCATCAGGTAGATGAAGAAGTTCGCCACCACAATGAAGCGTGAGCGGAACCAGACGGCGGTCGCAACGACCAGCACGCTCTGCCACGAGAGCCAGATATAGTGATCGGGGGATGGAAATGCCTTGATGATGGCGACGGTCAGCGCCATATATCCGAGCATCACATAGACGAACGTGGAATAGAGGCTCTTGTTCCTGACCCAGAAGATCGTTGCTGTTGCCAGCAAGGCAACGTGTGCCACCACGTGCATCACCACGGGGCCGTCTTTGAATGCAGCAAGTGTCATGAAAAGAAAGAGCAGATAGCTTCCGGCGCCGTTGATCGCCGACGCAAAGGTGATGAATCCGTCCGTATCGCCTTCCTGTTTGCGCTGCAGCGAACCCGCAGCAATGACCAGCATCGCTGCAAGGACAATCAGCGGGCTGGCGGACGGCGAATCAAGCAGCCTGATGCTCCTCCCGAGAACAGGAGAGTTCAATGTCCAGACAAACAGCGCCAATGTGTTCAGCGCTGCGGCGACTGCAAGAATGCCCGGGGAGTGAAACCTGCGATCATACGCAACAGCAATGAGCGAGAGGACAATGACGCTGACAAACAGCACAGCGGGGGAGTCCGCAATAATTGCTGCTGCATACCCGAGCAACAGGCAAAGACCGGTCAGGTATGTCGAGCGGCGACGGACTGCGAAGAACAGTCCGGTACAAACGGAGACCATGAGCAGAACGGTCAGCACCGTCCGTGACTCGATTGCGGGAGTGGTCGAGAAAAACGAAAACCGCAATACAGAAAAGAACAGGAGGGCAATGCCGCCGCCAAGCAGGTATCCTGCTATATGGGCGAGCTTTTCCCGCTTCAATTCTGCGAACGTGATGATTGCAGTGGCGATAAGAATCCCTGCAATGCCGGGCGCAAACGCCGGAAGCGCCGCATACGGCAGAGTCAGCAGGAAGCCGACGCCCGTTGCCAGGGTGATGATACCCAGCCTGGCAAACCAGTTGGTTCCGATACGCTCCTCAAGGGATTCTTCGCTTGCCGTTTGACCGTCTGCAGAGACGGCTGGTTCCGCCCCAAGAGGTTGATACGTATCGAATCCCATCTCCTCTTCGAGTCGGGCAATGCGCGCTTCAAGGTTCGCAATGCGTTCGAGTAACGGTGATGTGTCGGGAGTCGGGTCCATTCCTCACTCCGTAAGTGAATGGGAACACCGTACCATATCGTGACACTCTTTTCAAGCGGTCACAGGCACGGCTTGTCGTTGTTTCAAATAATGTTGATCGGTGTAAAGGTACTTCTGTAGAGTCGTTTACTCGTAACTGAATCTTCTGATTTTTCCTGATCGCAGTCGAAAACAACAGAGTACTCTGAACCTCACGAGGAATGAGAAACAACTGCTTGACACGGGAGCGCGGCAGCGGAGTGGTTCAACTCTGCCGACCATCATGATGAGGCTCTTCTGAGAGTGGAAAAGAAAAGAACGGAAATGGGAAATGCCGCCTATTCAAAGACAATTCACATGCCACGCGCGAGTTCCAAAATGCTGCGATATTCAACAGCCGTTATGTGTGAAATCTCAACAATAAGATCTGCGGCGCAAACAGAAAAGCGCAACGGGGGCTGTTTTGGTGGTTTTGGCAGGAAGTCGGCATTGAATATGGCTGCGCGGATAATTCCCACGACGGGCGCTGGATTCGCAGCAGTAGGAAACCTGTATTGCTGGATGTGAGATTTGGAGGGGAGGGGCGAT
>CAZBWR010000124.1:0-6367 GCA_964495695.1 uncultured Chitinophagales bacterium
GCTTCGGAACTCAAGCTCCTGTCTGTCAGAGTCTTGAGAAAAGCAACTAATGCCGCTTTCTCTGCATTAGTGAAGTTCAACCGGACTGGATTTCCACTAGCATCTTGCAGAGCAGGTGAAAGTGTCGGGTGGTTCTGGATTCCGCTATTATAATGTTCAACCACCTATTCCAGCGTGGCAAATCTTCCATCGTGCATGTAAGGGGCCGTCAATTCAATATTTCGCAGGCTTGTAGTTTTGAAACGACCCACAAAAATCGGATTTGGAAAAACACCTCCTGCACCTACATCAGTTGTGGAAACCGCATCAAGGCCGTTGTTTTGCGGTCCGGGATTGGCACTAATAAATGCTTCGGTGGTATGACAACCAAAACACGCACCGCCCCCGTTTGGAATGGTCTGAAAGAAAAGACTCTTCCCTAGATTCTCTTCGGCTGTGAAGTTTGGAAAATTTGCACCTGGAGAAGCTGATAACGTCCTGCCCTCATCATACTTGCTGGAGTAGCTCACAATACTCCGTACAAACTGTGATAATGCCTTTGAAATTCTGTCGGCGTTGATCTCTTGGGTTCCAAACGCCTTTAGAAACAATCCCGGATAATAGGACTGTTCCTGTACTTTGTTGACTACTTGTTCCAAGGTCATTCCCATTTCAACAGGATCTTGAAAAGGCATTAACACCTGTTCTTCGAGAGTTGCAGCCCGTTCATCCCAGAAAAATCTCCCCCGTTGGTAGAAACGCGAATTTACAAGAGTCATGGAATGACGGCGCGTGGTTCCCCCGGCAAATCCCGAACTCAATGTGGCATCGTCGGAAAAGCCTTTGTCTTGTTTGTGACAGGAAGCGCACGCGATGGTTCCATTTGCGCTGAGCTTCTTATCATAAAACAACACTCTTCCGAGAGTGGCACCGTCATTGGTAATTGGGTTGTCAGAAGGGGTATTATCTGTGCCGTTGATTGATGTTGGCAAGGGTTGCCCCGGAACATTGGTAGTAAAATGACCGGGCAAACTGACACTATAGTCAAAAGGTGTGTCGGGTAAGTTCAAAACACCATTTTCCAGAGGTTCTTGGACATCAACAGTGTTACAAGAAATGGTGCCGAGCACGATAAGAACAATTGATCTCTTCATGTCCCAATCCGATTATGTTTGGTTGTTCCTTAGACTATCTCCTCTCCGTGAGGTTTAATCTTAGGTCTCGGTTCTTGGGGATTGTTATCATGTTTCCGAAAGCAGCTCAGCGCAGAATTCTATCTTCATCACTTACGCTTCAACATGTAGAGAGGCGTTGAGAGAGCCCGACAAAGCCGGGAGATACCTGGGTATACAGCAGGGTATTTTTCACAGGTGAGGTCGAAATGACCCGGCCGCCTTGTGCAAGTCCGGAACTGCCGTTGGGTTGTGGTCGATTCCGATCAGACATGGAACGCGCGCATTGATGCCTTGCCCAATACCACCAAGGGACGGAGTAACGAAGCAGAGGCCACGGAGCATGCACCTACGTACATGTCTCGGGCAACCGTCATTCCTCTGCCCTCTACGACTCCCTCAAGCTTGCCTGTTGGCATGCGATTGCGCTCTGAGGCATTCTCGCATGCAGACATCCACATCCGAATTGTGAACCTATCGGACGAGCACCAGTTTGCGCGTTGCAGAAAAACCGCTTGTCTCCAACCTGTAGGAGTATACTCCGCTTGCCAATGTCGACCCGTTGAACTGTACCGTGTGCACACCGGGAGCTTGAAGCTCATCCACGAGAGTCGCTACCTTACGTCCCAGGAGGTCATAGACTTTCAATGATACGTGACCGGCATTCGGTATCCTGAACTCAATATTCGTTACCGGATTGAACGGGTTCGGATAATTTTGTTCGAGTGTGAAACCGCTTGGGACCTCTTTCTCTTGTCCAACGTCGACGCTACCCGCACTGCTGTACACGCCATTCGCGTGCGTTCCAACGACAACTACACCATCCGAATTCCGCGAATCGAGGTAAGTGACAACAACGTTCCCGATGGTGCTGGCACCCTCCTGAGACCAGACAGTCGCTGCGCCATTCAGGCTCATTGTCGAGTACAAACCGGTGCTTGTCCCAAGCAGGTACGTTGTGACGCCACCATGAGTCACAATCGTCGCATAGCGGCACGATGGTCCGCTGGCGCCAGCCAGGTTTCCCTCGACGTCCGTCCATGTCGCTCCACCATCCGCTGTGTACCACAGGCTTGCAAGATTATAGTTCGAGAAGACGACGAGAGCTTTGTTGCCGTCTGTCGCGTCAACCGCAACGCAGTTGATATACCCTCTCGGTAACGCCGCGCCGACATCAGTGACCGTGTAACTCGCGGTGTTGGCGTTATCGACTCTGAACATTAGACCATCCGGGAAACCCGCCACGTAGAGTCGGTTTGCGGGGTTTGCGGTTGAAACTCCAAGCGCCGATACCCTATTGCTTGTGAAGGCTGCATTATCGAGACGGGTCCAATTAATTGATGTCGGGGTTCGATTGCCCAAAGGTATTGCGGTGATATCGCTGTTTCTCCATACATAGTTGCCGCCGGCAAGGTACATGATGTTGCTGTTGTTGGCATCAAGGACGAACGGATTGACAAAGAGATATCCCGAACCTCCCTGCGGGTCAATCCGAGCATACTGCTGGGGCGACGGTCCAGGAATGACGCGATTTGTCCAACCGTTTTGAGACGAGCCGCAATAAAATGCTCCCCCATTTGCGACTGCCGTTGCTGCGCCATCGCCTCCGGGCGGATTAACATCAATCCACGTTGCAGTAGGGGAAGGAGACGTGGTGCCCCAGCATCCGTTATCTTGCAACCCGCCGATAATCGTGCTGCTACCGCTTGTTGCATGGTCAAGGGCAACGGTATAAAATTGTGTTGTGAGATATCCTCTGCTCAACTGCTGCCAAACATGAGGTGTGGCGAGAACGTTTGCTGATTTGCTTACACCACCGTCGTGCCCCGAGAACAATACCGACGGATTGTTCGGTGCCCACGCCAAAGCATGTTGATCGGGATGATGGTTCGCATACTGCGAAATGTCATTTGTTGTCGCGTACCCGCCAATCCATGTCGTGTTCGCAGTCGAAGAAAAGCCGTCGGTCGAACGATAAAGATTTGTCCCGCCGATAATGACAACATTGTCGTTGTCAGGTTTGACGGTTATGACAAGATCATAAGAGCCCTGAGAATTGAAGTTGCCGACCGGCTCGCCAAACGCTGGCAGGTTTGCAGAAAGGTTCTGGTATGTATTCGCAGTGGCGTTGTACTGCCAGATGCTATGGTCGTTCACACCAAGTTGCGGAGTTTCCGCAAGGAAATACACCACATCGGGATTCGATGGAGCACTTCCGATCACGATGCGGCGCACGACGCTCATGTCGCCCGGAGTGATGTTCGTCCAGTTCGTTCCGTCAGTTGATTTCCAGATGCCTTGCAGCGTGACGCTGCCGGGACTTCCCGTCGCATAGATGGTACCGTTGGAAGCGATTGCAACATCGGAGATCTCGGAAAATGGCGCAGTGTTGCCTCCGCCGCGAACGAGAGTCCATGTTGTCCCGCCGTCCTGACTTCGCATAATTGCATTGAACGTTGCCGCGTATACATCGCCCGTTGCCGGATGCACGGCGATGTTCCACACGTAATCCCAGTGGCTTGTGAACAAGTGCGGGTTCCCATTCGATGTAGAGGAAAGCAAAGCCCATGTAACACCATTGTCAACAGATTTAAAAACACCGTCGCCGAGGTATGCGTCGCCGTTCATGCCGCTCGCACTGTTGGCGATGTTTTCGCCCGAACCATAATACCACGTTGCGGTATGTCCGCTGCGCCGATCTTGCGCAATGCAGCTAACGCTATGAAGTGAACCGGGCTGGGTAGTTTTGGTCCATGTCGTTCCGCCGTCGGCCGAGCGCCACATACCGCCGCTCACGCCACCTGCGAGAATAACGTCGGGATTTGAGACATCAATCCCGAGAGCACGTGTACGCCCGCCGACATTCCATGGGCCACGCGACACCCATGTTGCGGCCGCTGTACTCCCGGATTTTTGAAACTCCGCGCGCACCGGTAGTGATTGTGCAAATGTCATTTCCCTGCGACGAATATCGCGGGGGATTTCGTTTGTTGCGGGATCGTGCAACATCATCCATTCATGCTGCAGGCGAGCGTTCGGGTTGTCCTCAGTGCCGACTGAGCTTTCGGCGTTAACGTATCTTGGCGTCACTCGACTATTCAAAAGAACGACGCAAAGCAGAATCAACACTGCGGCAGCGGACAGTATCCAAAGAAGAGGATTCTTCTTCATGGCATTGTCTCCATTCTAGTCAATAATAGATATGTTGGTGGGAACGCGTACTATTTCTTTTCGTAGCCGTAGATCGTGAATGATGGTTCCGAATTTCCCATCGTCATTGAGCCGGTGACGATGGCTTCAAAGGTATCCTTGATGCGCAAGCCCGGGAGAGACGGCTTTACGTCGGGCCACATTTCTTTTGTAGGATTGAGCGTGTGAGCAAATCTCACCCGCAGTAATTGTCCCACAAGAAGCGGCTTTGGGAAAGCGGAACCGTAGCCGAGTACCGAATCAATTCGTATCGTTGCAGAACAGGGTGCTTTGCTACAGGGATCGTTGTCGCCTGTTCCTTTCAACATTCTGTCAATCGTCTCGACCGTCGCAATAATCTTGCAGGTGCCGGGAGCGGGTCCGGGCGGCGGATTCTTGATCATTTCGTGCTCGGTGTTCTTTTTTCCCGTCTGCAGTGTTTCATGCCTCGATGAGCCACAGGAGTTGAACACGAAGGTTGCGAACAGAGAGGCAATGATGAGTCTTTTCACGGGGGAAGCCCTTTGAATGGTGTGGTTCAATTGTTCCCATTGCTCCTGCTGGCGACCGCAATGCGAGATCTGCGTAATCGCGGGTTGCGAAGTCCATTCTCGAAGTGAGATGGATCCCTTTAGTCCCAATATCGCAAGCAGCGACGGAGAATAATTGTATCAGACGGACATTGTTACTTTGGGGAATAGAGATGTCCCGGCAAGTCGCTCATTGTCTGGCGATATTCCCCCGGCGTGATCCCAGCATATGCTCTGAACGATCGGATGAAGTGTGCCTGATCGTAGAAGCCGCAATCATACGCGATCGCGCTGAGTGGCAGATTTGTGTCATGCGTCTCGAATAGTGCTTTCACAAATCTTCTGTAGAGAATAAAGTCTTCCGTGTTTATGCCGAGATAGTGTGCGGAGAGCCTTCGCAAATGGCGATCCGAGAGATTGAGGTTGCGGCAAAGAGTCTTGACTGAGAGATCAAGGATATCATCGCGGGAGTGGAGATTGAAGAGTAGTGCTCTCTCTGCGTCGTTGTCCTCAACGACAGCCTGTTGTCTGAGCCATCGTATGATAAGCGACGCTTGCCTGCCGAAATCAAGTTCAGTGGCGATCTGTTCACTGAGATCCTGTAGCTGACGACAGACCTCAAAGCCATTAATAATGCGATCTGTGAATTCCCCGGCAGGAATGCCGAATACGAATCTCAGCGCACTCACGTGGAGTTGAATACCAAGAAACGTCTGCGACTCTCGCCTGACGAGATGCCAAGGAGAGGTGTTGAGGCCGTTGATGAAGCATGACGGTAAGTAGCCCCCCTTGTTTTCCGTCTCTTTGTAGCAGAAAGTCCTCTGCGTGAGGTTGAAGATTATTTCCGCGGTTCCCTTCGGGAGGATTATTTCTTCTTCAGTAGCGGTGGGTGTTCGCTCCGCTCTCCAGATGGATTTGAAGAGGGTTCGTTCGAAGTTGTCTCGAGGATGAAAGTGGTGAGCCTTCTGTTTCATGCGTCGCGCAGATGCCTTGAGCAGTTCTCGTGAAGTCAACGGTTAGCCAACAATACTTTCGCGTCACCCTACTGCCCAAATTACACTACCTGTTGTTGATAATCAATGGCCCAATCGGCAAGCGTCCAATGGCAAATATTGCCGATGTCATGATTACCCTAATTGATGATATTACTCGAGGGTGTTTGATGCTACGCATCTTGCCAGCGGCGCATACGTGTATAGGTTGCAGTCCGGCGGTTCTTCCTTGACGAAGAAGCTCGTGCTGCTCAAATAGTATATGATATTCACCATCAGCTCCGGATGTCGGGTGTCTATTTCTGCCACCTTTCATCAGGAGATTTCACCGCTTCCCTACATCCAGAGATAATTGCGTTGGTACTTCCGTCGACGTGTGTGTGTAGTGCTCACGTCGCCATTACGATTGATCTCATCATGAGTTGGGAGGGATATCAGGCGTTGCCCTTACAGAGGATGTCGTCCTCGCCACCAGCAAAACAGCAGCAGGACGCCGGGTATGAGA
>CAZBWR010000125.1:0-5982 GCA_964495695.1 uncultured Chitinophagales bacterium
GCCTTCTTTCCATCCGCAGCTGCATTCACTACTTCCTTGCCGCCGTTGATGCAATCTCCTCCGGCAAAATACCTTGGATTGCTGGTCTGCATGCTCTCCGGATTGACCCAGACGCGCTGGTTCTTGATGGTCAGGCCGGGGATAGTGCCGAGAAACGACTCTTCGATTTTTTGGCCGACGGACTTGATGACCATATCAACAGGGATCCGGAATTCCGAGCCTTCAACCGGTATGGCACTCCGTCTTCCTTCCTCATCCGGTTCGCCGAGTGTCATGTGCACACACTCCAATGCTTCAACATGGTCGCTCCCGATAATCCTGCTTGGCGCGGTAAGAAACTGGAATTGCACGCCGTCGCTCTTGGCAAGCTCGTACTCGAAATCGTACGCCGGCATCTCTTCCCGGCTGCGCCGGTACACGATCATGACCTGCTCGGCGCCAAGCCGGCGCGCCTCCGTTACGGCATCAATGGCAGTGTTTCCCGCACCGATCACGGCAACGCGTTTTCCGACATCGACGGCAGACCATTCCCGTGTGGTCACTCGCTCGATGAAGTCGAGTGCATCCACCACGCCGGGGAGATTTTCGCCCGGGATGTTCAGCCGTGAGGCCGTCTTGAGCCCCACCCCGATGAAGAGGGCATCGTGCTTCTGTTCCAGTTCCTGAATCGAGATGTCCCTTCCCACACGAATGCCCTGCCGGAACGTCACTCCGAATGTCTTGATCAATTGAACTTCCTTCAACGCATCGGCTTGTGTCATTTTGTAGGGAGCAATCCCCCAGGTATTGAGGCCGCCCGGCTTTTCGTTTGCGTCATAGACCGTTACATCGTAGCCAAGCAAGGCGGCTTCGGCAGCACAGCACAGTCCTGCAGCCCCCGCTCCGATAACTCCAACGGACTTTCCATTCCGGGGCTTCGGCGCAAAAAGGTCCGGCATGCCATGATCGAAATACCAATCAATTGCGTAACGTTGCAAGCGTCCGATCTGGATCGGCTCTTCACCCCGCTCATTGTATACACAGGCACCTTCGCACAGCACATCAACCGGACATGCCTTGGCACATGTGAGTGCAACCCAGTTCGACTTCAAAATCGTCCTGGCTGAACCTTTGACATTCTCTGTCGCAATCTTCTTGATGAACGTGGCGATGTCGATGTGCGTGGGACACGCTTTCATGCAGGGAGAGTCGTAACAATAAAGGCAGCGGTTTGCCTCGGCGACAGCAGAATTCCGTGTCAACGGAGGATGCAGCTCGGCAAAATTCGCCTCGTACTGCTCCGGCTTGAGCTTCGGTGCGATGTTCTTCATGGTACCTCTGCATCAGCGATTGACAAGGCCTGGTCCAGGGCCTTCACCCCTTCATCGATCTCTTCCGTGGTAATAATGAGTGGAGGGGCGATCACAAAGTGGCTGATCCACGCCTGAAGGAAAACGCCGTTCTTCATCATTTCGGCGGCGACTTTATCGACTACGAGGGGCTTGCCGGAAACCTTGTCTGCCTTACTGTTGAACGGCTCTTTAGTCTCCCGATTCTTGACGAGTTCGACCGCCCAGAAAAGCCCGAGTCCACGGACTTCACCAATCGATCGATGTTTGTCTTTCAGCGCGTTGAGTTTCCCGCCGAGATAGTCTCCCATCTCCAACGCCCGGGCATTGAGATTCATCCGTTTCATCTCGTTGATCGATGCGATTGCAGGCGCAAGGGTGATGGGATGTGCCTCGTATGTGTGTCCATGTGAGAAGTAATGGTCATCGAAATAGTCGGCGATCTTCTTTGACGTTGCACAGAGTCCCAGCGGTACGTACGCGGTCGTGATCCCCTTTGCCGTGGTGAGGATGTCCGGCGCTACGTCCCAATGATCCATCGCAAACCACTTGCCGGTTCGTCCCCAGCCGCTCATCACTTCATCTGCGATGAGCAGAACGCCATACTTGTCACAGATTTGACGCAGGCGGGGCATGTATTCTTTCGGGGGAATCAGAACACCGTTCGTCCCGACCACCGGCTCGATGATTACCGCCGCGACATCACTTTCGTTCTCGATCATATGCTCGATGTATTCCACGCAGGCAATGCCGCAGCCGGGGTAGGTATGCATCATCGGGCATTTATAACAATTGACTTCCGGCGCGAAGACAACGCCGGGCATTTTTCCCGCCGGCTCCATTGCCCAGCGGCGCGGGTCGCTTGTCGCGGCAATCGAGCCTATGGTCGAGCCGTGATATGTCCTGTAGCGGGCGATGATTTTGGTCTTGCCAGTATACATCCGTGCAATCTTGAATGCCGCTTCGTTTGCTTCCGTACCCGACGTGGTGAAGAAGAACTTCTCGAGTCCTTTGGGAAGCACCTCAAGCAGCAGGGTACTCAGCTCGGCCCGCACATCCGTTGCGTAGCCGGGACCGATGAAAGGAAGGGTTCGTGCTTGCTTTTCAATGGCAGCGATGACGGCAGGATTCTTGTGCCCGAGGTTCACGCACATCAACTGCGAAGAGAAGTCCAGATACCGCTTGCCGGTTCCGTCTATAAAGTAGCATCCCTCTGCATCAACCACATGCAGGGGCTTCCATCCTTTCTGGAAACGCCACGTGCCGTAGGTGTACCGTGCAGTAAGTTCGCTGATCTCAGGTGAAGTCATTCTTTTCTTTTGATGATGATGTAGGGTGATTTTTTCGGCTCGATGAGTTTGCGCAACTCCGCAAAAACAAGCTTGAACTGCGCATCGTACTTCTTCTCAAGGTCTTTCAGATGACGGACGAGCTCCTTGTTTTCCGTCAGCATACGTCTGAGGTGGACGAAGGTATTGATGATCTGAATATTGACCTGAATGGCGCGTTTGCTGCGCAACACGCTGGACAACATGGCAACCCCCTGCTCTGTAAAGGCCAGCGGCATCGTTGACGAGTGTTTCAGCGAGTCCAACCGGTCACAATTTGTGACCAGTTCATCACGTTCGGCCTTCGTCAGCGTGAACATGAAGTTTGCAGGGAATCTGTCGCTGTTCCTCTTGACAGCCTGCTTCAGTGCTTTCGTCGGCACCTGGTACAGCTCCGCCAGGTCGCGGTCGAGCATGACTTTCTCGTTGCGCATCAGAAAGATGCGCTGCTCAATGATGTCTGCGGGAACGATATCCGGCATTTGGAGTGACCGTGAGAAAAGAACGTCAGCCGTCGACGAGCTGCGCGTACGCATCAGGCCGGCGATCACGGAAGAACTGCCACGTCTCACGCACCTCTTTGATCATGTCCAGATCGAGGTCGGCAACGACCAGTTCAGACTTATCACGGCTCGCCTGCGCTATGATTTTTCCGCGGGGCGTGCAGAAATAGCTTTTCCCGTAGAACTCGCCAATCTTCCACGGCTCCTCGACACCAACACGATTGATTGCACCAACGAAGTAGCCGTTGGCAACCGCATGCGCCGGTTGTTCAAGTTCCCACAAATACTCCGAGAGTCCCGCGACGGTCGCCGACGGGTTGAACACAATCTCCGCACCGTTCAGTCCAAGGCATCGGGCGCCTTCGGGAAAATGCCGGTCGTAGCAGATATATACGCCTACCTTTGCATACCGTGTGTTGAACACCGGATAGCCAAGATTCCCCGGCTTGAAATAGAATTTTTCCCAGAAGCCCGGATCGACCTGCGGGATATGCGTCTTGCGGTACTTCCCGAGATATGAACCGTCCGCATCAATAACTGCGGCTGTATTATAGTAGACGCCCGTCATCTCTTCTTCATAAATCGGAACAACCATTACCATCTGATACTTCTTCGCAAACTCTTGCATCAACTTTACCGTGGGGCCGTCAGGGATCCGTTCGGTGGAACTGTACCACTTGGTCTTTTGCTCGGCGCAAAAATACGGCCCGTAGAAAATTTCCTGCAGACAGAGAATCTGCACACCCTTTTTTCCGGCTTCCTCGATGAAGGGGATGTGCTTGTCAATCATGGCTTTCTTGATGACATCAAGCGGCTGGTCGTTGGATGTGGCAATCGAACATTGAATGAGACCACATTTCACAATGCGTGACATACGGCTCCTCTATTATTCAGGTGGATGTGCGCCGGTGTGAAGTACTTTCGGATGCGCTAATAATGGTAGGGACTATTTGTCACGTAGTCAATATCAGCGAAGCAGGGTGACTTTTCTGCTTTGGAGCGCATCTGCTGTTCTGAGGGTCACGATATAGACCCCGCTCGGCATATCGGCCGCATCAAGGCGAACACGGTGGTACCCGGCCCCCCGATGCTCATCCAGCAATGTCCGTACCGGACGGCCAAGCAGGTCAAACACCTGCAATACTGCCCGCCCGGCTTCAGGCAGGCCGAACAGGATCTCGGCTGAAGGATTGAACGGATTCGGCGTTGCAGGATACAACTCAACCCGGACCGGAACCGCGTCAGCGGCAAAGGGGATACTGCTCGGACTCGTGTATCGCACAATCCTGCGCTGTGCAAGCCGTATGGTGTCAGCTCCCGCAACAACACGAGCAGTGATCGTGTCACTTCCCGCCTGCAACGGTGCGGTCAATGTGACGGAATACGTTCCGTTGCCCAAGTCCGTAACACCCGAAAGGCTTCCGGTGCCGCTGCGAGCGATGAGTATTGTCCTTCCCGGAGCAAGGAGGGAATCGGAGTTATTCTTGGGTGAGATGAGAATCGTCGCCGTTGATACGCCATCCGCCCGTAAGGTTTCCGGACTCACCGTCATCGTCGAAAGAAACGGGTCGGGACGAGTACGCAGGGAATCTTTCCATTGGTTGAACTGGGAGCGAAGGAGTGTGATGGGATCAACGCCGACCGACGTTGTCGGAACGATTTTTTGGAGATACGGAACAGTACCGTCCCCGATGCGGACGACTTTGATGAAGCCGGATTGTGAAGACGTGTTGCGCGACGCGCATCGTGTATCCGCCCCGATGATCTTTGCGGCTTCGAGCGTCGCCATCAGGCGGTCGGCCAGAGGGCCGCGTGTCCTGAGAAATGTGTTCTTCATCGTATCGATGATGACCTGTCCCAGCAGGATATTCCCCTGCACGGCGTAGCCCGGTCCCGTTGCATGGTTCTTGTAATCAAGACAGTTTACCCCTGTGTACGCGGCACTTTCGCCGCGCCGCCGCAAATCTACAATGCCGTACTGCCGCACAGCAGGATTCCCCTGTGCATCGTTCGCTGTCAGCCATGCAATAATCTGCTGCGGTGAGTCGCCCGCAAGCATCCGGGCGCGGGCATTTGTTTGGTTCTGCGCAAGATACGATGCCTGCGTGTGGATAGCTCCGACCCCTTCAAGCACATCGCTGAGAATGAACGCCCCGACCCCGCTAATCGCCCCTACACACGAAGCACCGGCGCTGCCGATTTCCCCGGTGAGGGTATCAACTGCAACAATGGAGAACGTATCCTGCCCGCGGGTGACGCTCGCTGAAAACAGGATCAGATAGGCAAGGAGGCAAAGAAGCCGCATGGCAAACTCCGGAGGCAAACGTGAATTGTCAGCCCTACGATACCGGAATTGCCGGATTGAAGCAAGCTTCAGGCGTTGTTGAATTTCGGCATCGCAGCCGGCTTCTCGATGATGTGCACGTGCTTCAGACAATGCAGGCACATTTCCTCGCGCGCACCGACACTCGGATACTCCAGCACCGTCTCGTACGCGTGTCTCCCGAAGAGGCACCGCAAACGGGCGAGAATGTCGGAGAGCGAGGGATGATAGATCACCGTTTTTCGCGGCGATGATTGTATGCGGAACAATCGCATGGCGCGGCCCCGAAGAGCAAGTTGATGTTTGTGAAGCCTGAATTCAGGAAGGAGTAACTGACCACAATATAAAATGCGGGCCCCGTTTGCACAAGATCCGCATTCACTTTGCAGGATGTTTTTCTTGAAGAGTGTTACGCGTCTGTATTCACACTGTACGCGAGAACACAGGTTTGCTCTTCCCGATCGTGTCGAGATATGCGTCGAAGCACATGGCGATGTTGC
>CAZBWR010000126.1:0-5960 GCA_964495695.1 uncultured Chitinophagales bacterium
TGCAGCCTTCCGCAATCGCTCATCGCCGTCGTTCAATGCGACTTCCTTGAGAACGGGCAGCGCTACTCCATCATTCCGGTTTGCGAGCGCATACAGGGCCGCCTCTCTCACCTTGATGCTTTTGGCCCCTTTCAGGACGCCTTCCAATGCTTTGGCCGCTTCATCTTCATGAATATTCCCCAGGGCATAAGTGGCTGCTCGCGCCAGAGACTCCTCCGGGTCCTTCAGCGCAACATCCGACAGCAACGTGATGACCCCTTTCCTGTTGATGTTCGCAGTGGCGTACAAAGCCGCCTCGCGCACTTTGGCATCGGCCTTCGACCGGATGATGTCCGTCAAGGCGCTGATGGCCTCCGCCTCCCGCCGGTTGCCAATCGCATAAACCGCGCTCTTCCGCACGTTGAGGCTCTCGTCTTTTTTTGCAATATCCACGAGAGCCGCCAAAGCCGTGTCATTCTTGAATTCACCCAGGACGTACACGATTTTCCCGCGAAGTCGTTCGCTCTTGCTCCGACCGTAGAGGTTCAACACGGCTTTGAACGCCCGTTCATCACCAACATTTTGCAAGGCGTAAAGGGCCGCGAGCTGAACCTCCTCATCGTCTGCCTGCTCCATCGAATTGAGCATGGCCTCATACTGCGGCTTCCCTGCCCTTGTCAGCTGAAGAGCCAACCGCGTCATGTTTGCCTTCGCGTCGTTCACCCACTTGCTTTTCGGATATGCCTTCACAAAGGCGGCATAGCCGTCAAACACCTTTTCCGGATCTTCACCGAGCTTCTCTCTCGTGTAGCAGTGCCAGAAACGCCCGGCATCGGTGAGGTTGCTTTTCGGATATCGCTTAAAGAACTCTTCGAATCCTTTCTTTGCCTCACTCCATTTTTCATCAAGGACAAGATCATACGCCTTTTGATAGGCCTTGGCGGCCTGATCCTGCTCATCCATCATGACAAATCCGACGGGCACGGACGCAAGAAACGTCACCGATGCCAGCCGCAACGACGCCGAGAAAATGAAATTCCTGATCATGACTCTGTTCCCTTTCTTAAATGCTGGAGTTGCTTTTTGTTGCTCGCTGTTCTTTTGGCCCTTCGGAAGCCTCCTGCGGGGCCCGCATTTGTTCAAGATTGATCTTCAGAAGGATCCCCCGGCGCTCCACTCCGCTTCGCACGATCTCTACGGCGGGAAACCCCTTCTCTTCGCCAAGGTTGGCTATTTGCAGAAGAATGACCTCGAGATCCCCGACAAGTTGTTTCATCCTCTGCTGATCGGCATCGGAGAGACTGCTTTTGAGCTCTGCGGCTTCTGTAACGAGCGTGCGCGACACTTGCTGTTCCTTTGCCAATCCTCGTCCCGATTCGTCGGGATCACTGTTGACGATGCCCAACAGCAGTACTTTTGAGCGCTCAAGATAGTTGAGAGCCCGCTCATTCAGCAAGATGCGCTCGGCGGTTGAAAGGCCGGTCTCGAGTCGGCCTCCTCCCAGATCAAGCGGTTCGCGAAGGATCAATTGTCCCAGGACAACGCCGATCACGATCAGGAAGACAGCGGAAAAGCTGAGTATCCACCCCATGCGGCCATTCACCAGTCGCGGTAAGCGATCCCGCAAAGGCGCCGTAGACCTTTCAGGAGACCGCAAGGATGGTTCGAGGGTATTCCAGAACGCAGTCCACTCTGCCCGCGTCGGAGGAGCAAATGCCCGCCTGTTCATGAATGCGGAAACCGACTTGAGTTCGTTGAACGAGGTCCTGCATTCGGCACACTCACCGATATGCTTATCGAATTCAGACCGACGGTGTCCGGCCAACTCGCCATACAGGGCATCAACAAAATGTGCGTGGCATTCTTTATGGTTCATGACGCTTCCTCCAGCCCGAGATCGGCACGATAGAAGTGGAGCTCCTGTTGTAATCGTTTCAGAGCACGAAAGAGCAGGGATTTTACTGTTCCTTCGGAAATCTTCAGCACTTCACCAATTTCCTTGAGTGACAAATGACTGTAGTGCCGCATCACAAATATTGATCGTTCCCGGGGAGTAAGCTTCTTCAGGGCGGCATCGATATGTCTCTGAATCACCTTGCCCTCGGCGGATGTTTCCGGATTGTGCGACGCGTGCTCGTGGAACAACGGAGCGCGTTCGTCCTCCTCCGTCAGTGCAGACGGCTTCATGGATGTCCAGGCCTTCTTCGACCGGTGATCGTAGCATGCATTGACCGTTATGCGATACAGCCAGGTACTCATTTTGGCATCTCCGCGAAAATTACCGAGGGACCGGTAGGCCTTGAGAAACACCTCCTGAGAAATATCTTCGGCATCGTGACGGTTTCCCGTCATGTCGTAGGCAATACGAAACACAGTTTGTTGATGCTCATCGACGAGGGCACGAAACGCTGCCAGGTCGCCCTGGCGGGCCCGTTCGACAAGTCCTTGGTCGCTCAAGCGGTTGCTCCGGGTGTCAATTGATTAGACGGGGGTATCAGGAAGAACGTTTGCACAACAAAAGGCCTCTGGGCGATGATCGGTCGCAGCGGAGTTCGATGGGAGACGAATGAACGTCAAGAAACTGCCCGTTTGACCCTTTACACATCACTACTCCCCTTTTCACGATCTTCCATATTGCTTAATATTGGCCAAACAAGAAAGTCCCGCCGAAGCGGGACTTTCTTGAACGGAAGGACGTCTTGGAGGGGTTTTGCGCTACATCGAAAACCAGTACGTAAACTTCACCATGAAAATATTGTCTGTTTGAGTCTCGATCATCTTATTAAACGATCGTCCAAAATTGAACTTTCCCTCCTGTGAATAACCAAAACTGCTTCTTGTCCATACAAGGTACAACGTGGACCCGGGGCGGTACTCCCAACGAAGAACGGCATTTCCTCGGATCGATGTGATGTTGAAATCGGGATTCGAGATCGAAAATCCCGGCGCAGAACCGCCACCATCAGGGTCAACCTGATACTCGGAAACACTGCCCTCCGGATTGACCACCTCCGTCAAGGTCGAACCCTCGGTTCCGTAACGGAGAAAGTTGAATGTCCTCGGGGCCTTGAATTCTCTGAAGTTGTGATAATCGCCCACGGAGATCAACGGCTGAAGGAACATCTGCAAGCTCAATTGCGGCGTGAATGTCCAGTTGAGTCTCAGGTTCGCGCCGAAGTTGGTCTGGTCGAGCGTGGCGAAAACGTACCGTTTGCCGTACGTTGCGGTCGCAAGAGGATCAGTGATGACATTGACGTATTGCGCCATTGTCCGATCCCTGCCGAAATAGGGCCCGGCAGACACGGAGATATTCGGAACCGGTTTGTACTCGATATTGGTCTGAACCTCCCAGGAAGGCTCGTTCGTCCTGCTATAGGCAAAGCTAAAGAGACTCACGACAATGTCTTTTCGGGAATCTGTCCCGATCTCAGTCCAGATCTCCCGGCCGGGAAGCATCAGCATCGCCGGCCCGCCTCTTGTTCGACGCGTGTCCATGGTAAACGGATTGTATGCGCCCCCCATCGCCCACCAATAGTAATTGGTGAACTCGACATAAATGTTCGACCAGTATCCGTGCCAGATCTTGTTGCCGCCGAAGTCCACATTACCGAACGTTGATGCCTGCACGCGGAAGAAGCGGTAATAGTCCGTCGGATCGGACCATTTATACCCGAGGACCAGATGAGTGTTAATGACATCTGTTCTCCCCAGGAATCCGAGATCATTCACCTCATATTTCGGGTTCACAACACCCACGGCAGCATTAACGATGATGGGACCCTTTTGCTTATTGAGCATGAGCCGACCTGCATAGCCGGTCATGGATGTGGCATTTGTGTCCACGGATACATGATCGAGGCCTGGCCGCTGAAAATAATGCGCCGAGTTCTGCTGAAGCGACCTCATGCGGTCTCTCGTCCCCTGCACGGTGGAAAAGGAACCCCAGCCGGTCACAACATACTTCTTCTCGTCATCGAGAAAGAACCATCCGTCGACACCGACCACGAGAGCGTCGCTGTTGATCTGGCTCCGTAATGACTGATCGGCAAATCCCCGCTTTACGTATGTTGCGATGATTCCAAGGCCCTGTTTGCCTCCGTCAAAATCCCTCTGGATCCTGGAAATACCGTAGTAGGTGAGCGGCTCAATCTCGACGCGTGATCTCAATCCGGAGTTTTGAATATCCGCGTGTTCCCTGTTTGTCAGTGCATGGATCGTTCCGATCTTCCATTCATCGAACACCCTTCCCGTAAGTTTTGCGGCGCCGAGGATGTGTGTTCCGAGGGGAAGGTCCGCAAAATCGTATTGGGGAAGGTTGCCCTGCGGTGATCGGCCAATGCGACGACTGTAGAAGATCGTGGGTGTGGACCAATTGAATCCCCAGAAATTGTTGGATCCGCCATACCCGAATTCGAACACGTTCGCCCCTTCAATGAAAAACGGGCGTTTTTCCGAGAAGAAGGTTTCGACATCACTCAGATTGACAACGGCCGGGTCAACTTCCACCTGGCCAAAATCAGGATTGACGGTCGCGTTGAGGGTAAGATTGCTTGTTAATCCGACCTTCAAATCGGCGCCGACACCCGGAAGATATCGCGAGCCCGGATTGAATGGATCGCCGGCATTGGAACGGACATATTCAGCTCTCGTATTAATATAAGGAAGGACCTCGACGGTCCCGCCTGGGGTGATCGAAGTGATTCCCGTTAACGTCCCGAAGCGGGAAACGAAACCGCTTTCGTCTCTCGGGGTGAACGCCAGGTAGTCGAACTCATTCCGCCTTCCGATCGTCCTTTTGAAATTGATACCCCACGTGTGCTCAGAATTCTCATGGAAGCGCAGTTGAGAAAACGGGATGCGCATCTCCACAGTCCAGCCCAGTTGATCCACTTGTACGGCGCTCTCCCAAACCCCGTCCCAGGAATTGTCGGTCCAGTCATCATTGTACATTGTTCCGTCCGAGATAGACCCCGCCGCGGTGACCGCAAAATAGTACCCGCTCCGCCGGTCCAAATACGGATCCAGATACACGGAAAACCAGTCGGCTGTGATTTCCGCGTCCCTTCGCCCGAGGATCTGCATGATCGAATCCGGGTGAGCATCATAAAGGCGGGCGGCAACATATAAAGCGGCATCATCGTAGGCGACCCAAATTTCCGTGCGTTCCGTGGGCTCCGCCCCCTGCACGGGATCCTTCTGCTTCAACCCGGAAAACCCGGGACCCTGCCATACGGCCTCCGTGAGAAGACCGTTGATCTCCACAGACTCCGAGATATGAACAGCATGAACGGTATTTTGTTGACCGAGGCTGAAGGACCAGGCACAGAGCATACACAACAAGATTCGAAACTTCATGAAGAAACCTCCAGGATCATGGACGTTTGATTCCGGTCGTGATGAAATCGTTGCATTGGCGTTCGAAGCATCAGGTATAAGACTGATGGAATGGCAAAAAGGTTGCACACCAATGAAGGATGCTCTTTATCTTTCGCCTTTCTTGAATTTTCTTTATACTGAATAGTAGAAAGGACACCCCTGAGAGCTGAATTGATTGAGATTCAGGAAATATCAATCGACCCTGCAATCCCTGCGGTTCATTTCCGGTGCAACACCGGACGATGCCAGGGCGCGTGTTGCACGTTATCAGGCGGAAAGGGAGCCCCCCTGTTGGATTCGGAAGTTGAACAGCTGAGGGGCGCCGCCCCTGCGGCGATGAAATATCTCAGCGAACACCATCGGGATGTAATCGAAAAAGAAGGTCTTTGCGAAGGAGGACCGGGAGAAAGGGTAACAGTCTGCGTGGATGATAAGGCCTGTGTTTTTGTATCGTACGAGGACGGGACGGCCCGATGTTCGTTGGAAATGGCCTGGTTTCGCGGGGAATCCGATTGGCGAAAACCGCTCTCATGCCACCTCTTTCCGATCCGCATCGATCGGGGACTCCGTGAACACCTCCGGTATGAAATCCTTGATCAATGTGC
>CAZBWR010000127.1:0-4872 GCA_964495695.1 uncultured Chitinophagales bacterium
CACGGTGAAAAGTGTTACGATTGCGAGCGCTCCTGTTCCGACACCCCAGCCGTGGATCACGGTAAGTCCGTCGGTATTATCATTTCCTCCAACGCCTGTGGGCTCATATTCCGAGACGCAATACACTATCAGCGGCAGGTTCAATGGAACGACTCCGATCACAATCACCGCACCACAATACTTTAAGGTCAGCTCAACGTATTGGTCGGGGTCTGGCTGGGTAAGCAGCCTGACGACGTGGGCTCCCCCTCTGAGTACGTGGGGTACGTTTAGCACGACCATCGGCGTGCGGTTCTTTCCGACTACAGAAACGGATACATCGAGGACGGGACGAGGAGTAATTGCCAACGCTTTGGGTGGTTACAATACGGCGAATGTCTCAATCCTGAGTGCACCGTTGCCGGTTCAACTTGCGTCCTTTACCGGACGGGTACTCTTGGGTGGACGCGCTGTCGCGCTGGAATGGTCCACTCTTTCAGAGATCAACAACTATGGATTCGAGATTGAAAGGGCGTACAATTCGACGAGCTTTCAGACAATCCCGGACGTTTTCATCCCGGGCCACGGAACGACATATACACCTCACTTCTATCGCTTCACGGACTCGAGCGCCACATCGGGTCAATGGCAATACCGCCTGAGACAAATCGATCTTGATGGTACCGTCCATCTCAGTGAGGCTATTCACGTTGATGTGGTTACTTCGATGGACGACCGTACACCGCCGGAGTTTGCCCTGTATCAGAACTAACCCAAACCGTTCAATCCAACAACAGAAATCAGATATCAGACGCCAGAGGTCAGCCACGTGACGCTGAAGGTATTCGATCTTCTCGGTCGTGTGGTTGTGACGCTTGTGAACGGTGTTCAGGAGGCGGGATACAAATCTGTGCAGTTTGATGGAAGCAGCCTTCCGAGCGGGGTATACCTGTATCGTCTTGATGCGGGAGGATTTGTTGCTACGAAGAAATTGGTGTTGACAAAGTAGGAAACACCACCTTCACGGGTCCCGGCCGACGAGTCGGGGCCTGCGCTTGCCATAGCCAGGCCCCATTCCGAATCATTCCAATCTTCTGACGCGCCTGATCGCGTCGGCAGTTATTTCTATTCGTTGTTGACAGCGAGGAGCAAAAGAATATATTGGTCACGAAGAAAGGAGTGCGTATGACATACATCAAGAGATGTACCGCTGCACTCGGATTGATACTGTTGTCGATTGCGGGTTGCACCAGGGCGGGACACGAGGATTCCCACGCAACGGTTATGAGGGTGAAGGATGGCGATACGTTTGTCGCATTGGTGGATGGACGTGAGGAGAGCATACGACTGATTGGCATCGATGCGCCGGAGTGGTATCACAATGACAAGGTGCGCTATGATGCGGAAGAGACGGGTGAGTCGGAAGAGGTGCTTGTTTCAAAAGGACGCGCTGCGGGCGCGTTCCTGAAACGACTGCTACCGAAAGGGATGATCGTCCGGCTTGAATACGACAGGGAGCTGCGGGACAGGTACCGACGGCTACTCTGCTACGCGTATCTCCCGGACAGCACGATGGTGACTGAGTTGCTGGCAAAGGAAGGGCATGCTATCGCTCGGGCGTATCCGCCGAATGTGCGGTATCGGGGAAGGCTGGAGAGAGCGGAGGTGAGGAAGGAAACACAGAGATCAGAAAATCAGAGGTCGGACTTGTCCTTTGGCGGTTGGCCGAGCAATTGCATATCCTGTGCTTGAGCAATGCGACGATTTCATCGTCGAACAGGCCGATCTGAAGGGGGTTGTCGGTCTTGCTGCGCACGAGGACTTCGGGCAGTCCTCCCACCAATCGTGTCGACGATAGCAGCAGGGAGGCAACGGAGGTCATCGACGTTCCTGATATCATTGAACGAACGGAGCGTTGCATAGCATCCCATTCTCACCAAGTGGTATTGTGCAGTGAAGCGGACCAACGAGTCTAATTCAATACGTTCCTTCTTCGACAGCGTAGTATCAAAGATCATCAACAGGAGTATGCTGACGGAAAAATCCACGAGTGGCTCTGCAGAATGCACTGAGTCCGCAAAGCGAACCGCGAGCCCTCCCACCCCATCGTCGAATGGAGTTCATTAAACTGATCATAGTCTCCGGGCTTGGCTTGTTAAAGATTGTTTCGCCCTGCTTTTTGACAAACAGCATTCCAAGGACTTGGTACGATTTCGACACGCGCTGAGCTTCAGGGCAGCACGGAAGGTCTTCGCCCCCCATATTCTCTCCAATTGCATTTCCGGGAACCCTTGTTGTCCTGATTGTAGGGGCACAGCCAATCATGAAGGTTGAAAGAAAAAGGATGTATGTCATTTTCATTGTTAAACTCCTTGTGCAACAATAAAAGTACACTAACGCATCAATAAGAGTTTTTTTGTCTCCACGAAACTTCCCGCGCTGAACTTGTACAGATACACACCGCTTGAAAGTCCACTGCCATCGAACTGCACTGATTTGACCCCACCATCCTGGATACCATCAACCAGTGTCATGACTTCCCGTCCCAACAGGTCGAATACTTTGAGCACGACGGAAGAGCGGTGACCGAGGACGTACGAAATTGTCGTTGCCGGATTGAAGGGGTTGGGATAGTTTTGTCTCAGTGCAAACTCATCAATGGCCGTACGGGGAGGAATGGTGGTGATAATCGTTAAATGTCGTGTTGCACTCCAGGGACCCCATCCGACATTCGTTTGGGCCCTCACCCTCCACCAGTACGAACTACTCGTTAAAAAAACCGAGAGGCTCGTCGATGACAATGAATCCGAGACGCGCAATGTATTAAAAGTCTCGTCTGTGGCGATCTGAATCCAGTAGCTCCGTACAGCTTTAATTCCCATACGCACCCAATTAAACACTACCGTAGAGGATGCACGAAGCACGCTATCAGGTTTTGGAGCAACGAGGGAAACGCGCAAGTGATGCGGAACGTAGTAAGCTCCAATGTCCAACTGAGTACTGTCGGGATCCCACAGAGCACGATCAAATACTATCTCGCTCCCAGCATCTACACATACTGAGGAAGAGTCCCGTAAGCGGTAGTTTGCGAATGTTGTATCAAGGAAGGACGGGTTACGATATGTATTGAACTGGATGTCGCAGGAATCATCATTCCGGTTACGGTACAGAGGCGGCAAACCGAATCCCGTTCCCGAAATGCCAATAAAATCACCACGCTGATTCTCCCAGAAGCAGTTGTATCGTATGTCGTTGGGATTAACCGTTGCATACTCACGTCGCACGCATGCACTTCCCGAGTTGAAGGCTATGATGCTGTTGACGATGGTAACGCGTGCCGTTCCGCGGCCATCAGGAGTGTAAGCATGAACTCCATCGTCCCTATTGTTACAGATAACGGAGTTCGCAATTCTTGCCAACACATACCCACCGTACTGAGTCGCAATACTTGTTGTCCAGACAAAAATGCCTTGAAGTGAGTTGCGATGAATAGTAGATCGTTCGATCAAGACCGTATCCGGATTGACCTGCGACGATACACCAATACCGAGTATCCCAATTCCAACTGTGTTGTCGGAAATATTACAGTCAATAATTCTCGTTTTATTTGTACCAATCCCATGGTAAATAAGACTTATCCCGTACCCGTGATCGCCGCTACCGCGATTTCCCGAGATACTGCAGTTGCTGATGAAGGGTGTCGAGTTCACAGCGTAAATGGCATCAGTACCATATCGGAGCACACAATGTTCCAATGAATCATCGCCTCCAGACGTATTCAAGAAAATGCGATTCCACAAACCACCAACAGATCCATTATGAGGTTCGAATATGATCGGGGCTCCATCAGACCCCCGTGCAACAAATTTGGCGTTGGCCCGAATCTCCAGTTCCCACACCCCGTCAAACCGTACCGAAACTCCCGGGCCTATAATAAGAGAATCTTCTACGTATATGTTTCCTGTGACAATGTACGGTACACCCACCTGAGCCCATCGCCCGCTAACTCTTCCTCCCGGAACGATGATCTGGGCAACCGAAGAAGAAAACATTGCCGCAATTAGGCAGCTGAGTAACAGTGAACGCCGAAGCGCTTCGGAGCGCAGTTTCCAAGACATACCATACCTCCCTAATTTAGTACAAGTCAGACCAGAGATGACAGAGACAAGTACGCCGGCAGAATCGAGACAGATGCGAACCCCGGGGTTTTGAGACTACCTGTCGTCGTGACCGTAATAAGTTAACGCCTCACGAAAAGCGAATCACCTGTACGCAGGGATAGTTTGCAGGAAAAGCATAGGGCTGCACTATACACAGAAGCTATGAGCGAGAGGCAGCCACTTACGCGCAGGAGGATCGCAAGCGTCCTGAATTTTCACGACTCAAATCGCGCGTAGAGGCAAGACCCTCATTTCAGGCAGTGATTGTCCTGGATGAATCACGATGGGGCCGGGCAGGTGCAAGTGACAGTATCTACTACAAGACCCTGTTCAAGAAAGTCGCTAATGTCGAAGTCTTGATGGTCAGGACTATAGCCAATACGGGAAATGCAACGTTTGATACCATGCTCGGTGCGTTTGAAGGGGGCCTCTCACACGAAGAGTCTAAGCGCAAATCAGAACGCACAACTGATGGTTGCCTCAGCGCAATCATGCAGGGTCATTCTGCCGGGGGGACTGCACCGTATGGATACCGGCGGATCGCTGTGAATCGCTTTACGGGGGCCCGCCGGAAGCTTGGTTTTGTGCGAGGACCATCGGGTGATATCATGCTCAACGACAAGGGACTTCCGATTACCGAACAGATCCGGCCAAAGGAGGAGCATGTGGTGTGGGATCTGGGCGAACCGAACGAAGTTGCGACCGTCAAGAGGATATTTGAATTGCGAATCCG
>CAZBWR010000127.1:4882-5890 GCA_964495695.1 uncultured Chitinophagales bacterium
ACAGCGAAGGGGTACCATGCCCTCGCAGAGGCAAGTGGAGTAATAGGGATCAGAAATGGTCAAGCGGAACCGTTGGCGCAATAATCCGGAACCCGACTTACATGGGTGCCCGGTCATACAACAGGATAAGGAAGAAGGGCATCGGCAAATTTGCCCAGCGATATTGGGTTAACGACAAGTCGAAGTGGTTGATAGTCGAGAATGCTCATCCTGCAATCGTCTCTCGTGAAGAGTGGCTGGCTGCAAATCCGTCGCCCTCTGCCTCACAAAAGGGAGCACTTGCAAAAAAGCGACTGGATAACCCGTACCTTCTCTCGGGCCTTATCACCTGTGTTCACTGCGGGTTCAATTTCCATGGCGAGAAGCAACTCATTGGCCCACCCGGCAAGCGGCGGCCAAGGCGTATCTATGCAGACTCGGGATACAGAAGCAAAGGTCCGGAGGTTTGTAAATCGTTCAGTTTTGACGCGGAGAGACTTGAGCATGAGATACTTCGTTCCGTCAACTCGCACGTTCACCAATCCTCCGTCGCCGAAACGTACGCGTTGAAAGTCAATGACTTTCTGACTCGCCGGGATTCGTATTCAAGCAAAAGGCATGAAGCTACGAGAAAGTCTCTTGCATCAGTGAACAGCAAAATAGGAGCGTTGATCTCACTTGCTGAAAAAGGCATTGAACTCGACGAAATCGCAGAACGGCTCTCTCAACTGCGGAATGAAAAAGTAGTCCTTGAGGAGCGATTAAAGACGCAGGAGGTAGGTCAGGCGCAACAACAAGGAGTGGAGGAGCTGGTTCAAGACGCAATGAAGTTCTTTCAGACCTTTGTCAAAGCCTTCAAAGTAGCTAGCCCCCAAGCGCGAAAAAGCCTGCTGGGGCAGGTTGTTGACAAAATCGTAGTGGATCGGGAAACGAGGCAGGCGAAATGCTACTTGCGGAGGGTGCCAAAGTTCCAAGCCGAATTGCTGCGTCAGGCTCAAAAACAGCAAATGACATGGGTATCAGTTGTGC
>CAZBWR010000128.1:0-5568 GCA_964495695.1 uncultured Chitinophagales bacterium
CGAACGTCGGGGCGCTTGGTGCGAAACGAACGACCGGACAATCAGCTTCAGGGGGTTAAAAGATTTTGCAACATCGTAGACTGGTATAGCCGGTTTGCCCTACCATTGAACGGCTAGAAGAAAGAGGCATGAATGCAGCGAGTAGTCCCAGCGTTACGCATCCAATCGTACGAGGCAAGTCTTAGTTTCTACGAGCTGCTCGGATTTGCCGAGCAATGGAAGCACCAGTTCGGAACTGACCTCCCTGTTTTCGCGTCAATCGCCCGGGAAGGAATGGAGATCTTCCTCACGGAGCATGAGGACGACTGTCAGTTCGGTGGCTTGGTGCATTTCTACGTTTCAGATGTCGACCTGTGCTATACAGAGTTTTGCCGGAGAGGGGTTTCGATCGCTGAGCCTCCGGGCAACTCACTCGGGCCGGGAACTCGTGACATGCTTATCGTTGACCCTGATGGCAATCGTTTGAGCTTCATTACTCTTTCCCATGCGGCCGGAGAGTGATATCTCCACCGGCAATCTTGAAACGCCCGCCACGGGGCATTGTGGTAAACCGCGAGCTGAACAGCATGCAAGTTCCGATTGAGTCATTGAGGAAGGTCTGCTTCTGATGAACCATACAACAGCCGTCATAGCCGCACTGGAAAACTCCCCCGGCGTTATCATTCCCCTTATTCGTGAGGTGCCGTCACATTATCTGAAGCGCCGGCCGAGTCCGGAAAAATGGTCTGCTCATGAGCATGCGTGTCATCTCTCCACCGCCGATAGACCATTCCTCGCACGCCTTGAATTGATGTTAGCCGTTCCGGCACCGTATATCAAGTCCATGCTGCCATCTCCGGAGGAGGAAGCGGGGGCGTTACTGAGCGTTGATTTAAATCAAGCACTCGACCAGTATGTCCGGGATCGAGCCGATCTGGTCAAGAGATTAAAGAAGCTGTCAGCGGAGGAGTGGCAGCGAACGGCAGTTCATGAAGAGTACAGCCACTACTCCGTGTTCATCATGTTCCGTCATCTGCTCACTCACGAAATGCTGCATGCCTACAGGATTGAAGAATTGCTGCTCAAGAAGGATTGGGAATAGAGAGCCGGGGGGAGGTTCCACCGCTCATACTTATACTAACAATTTACACGTTCACATTTACGGACTATTATCCTTGCTTCCATCCCTTTCGCCGTTTTTCGCACTTCTTCCGGCCATCCTCATTCGCACCGATCGCCGGATAGTGAAGGAATTGCGCGATGCCGGGGCAACAACAGCAGAGAAGGCAATTCCACTTGAGTCGAAGCGTTTGCGCGGAATCCGCATCAAGCGCCTTACAAATGCAGGCAGTCTTCATCCGGCTGCAGGCAATACATACTATCTTGACGAGGCGGGTTGGCAGGCGCTGTGTGTGAAGCGTCGTCAGCGTGCCGCCCTCGCCATTGTTCTTGCTCTCATCATCGCGGCAGTCGTCTTTTTGAACAGGCCTTAGCAGAACGTCAGCCCAGGCTTGTGGTATACTTGCATGAGTATGCGAGTTATAAGCATGTCATGTTGCCAAGACCAGCATAAATGATGGTTGGCCAGCCGATAGAGACAACATTGAATTCGGCAGCGCTAAGAAAGAATTGTGCACCACTTGGATAAAGCATCGTCCAAGATATATACATCTCAAGACTTTCCTGCTCCCTGCCTATGTCGGTCGCAAGGCAGGGAATCGATATGTCTGTCGAATCGTGAACACGCTGTCGGTGGAAGCGTTGTCGAAGTACCCGCAAGTGTGAGTCGACGTTCGCAATGTCTGTCACCCGGAACCGGCTGCGAAAAGATTAGCGTCGTCAGCCTATTCCGCAACTAAGAATGCCCAACACATGAACGCCAAACCGCTGATAAAGCACTTCGCAAAGTACTGGCCGTTAAACGAGGAAGAGATTCAAGAACTTGAAGCGAGACTAACGGAACGCATCGTCAAGCGAAGACACTTCATCCTGCAGGCAGGGGATGTGTGCAAGCACTACACCTTTGTTGTCGAGGGTTGTCTGAAGATGTATACAGTCGATGCAAAAGGAAATGAGCACAACCTGCAGTTTGCCGTTGAAGAGGGTTGGATTGCCGACATCGGCAGCTTTCACTCCGAAGAACCAAGCAAACTCTATATTGAAGCACTGGAGCAGTCGACGATTCTTCAAATCGCCAAACCCGATCTGATCTATTTTTACAGCAATTTCCCGAGGTTCGATAGAAATTTCAGAGTGCTTGTTGAGAATGCTTTTATCAAGCTTCAAAAAAGGGTCTTGCACAACATCAGCTCCACGGCGGAAGAACGGTATCTGGATTTTTTGAAGACCTACCCTCATTTGACCAATAGAGTTTCCAATGTTCAAATTGCCTCATACATCGGCGTCACACCTGAATTCCTGAGTAAGCTCAGAAAAACCATCTCTCAACGCTAACCCACCCTTGAGCCAGGTTAAGGCGCTTTCTTAACCTGCCTTATTGGTCTCCCGCCAATTTTTGTGCTATCCTTAGACTGTCATCAAGGTAACCAACCTATAGGAGGTGTTTAAATGAACAAACTCGTTATCTCCGCGTTCATCCTCGTCATGCTCAACGCGTGCAGCGAGAGAAAACCGGAACACATGAACCAAACCAAGGAGATTGCCACTATGGACAAGCAAGATAAACTACACATTGAAGGTCTTTTGACCGAATACAAGAAATCACTCAATACCTCGGACGCCGCACTGGCGCAGAGCTTGTACGCAAAAGATGGCGTCTTTATGCCCTCAGGAGCGCCTTCGGCAATCGGTTCTGAAAACATTCTCAAATCGTACGAATTCATCTTCTCACAAATTCAACTGAACATTGAATTCTACATCGACGAGATAGTCGTCGATGGAAACTTTGCGTTTGCGACGACAAGTTCCAAAGGGACAACCCTGATTCATGCGAATGGCAAGACCGTTCCGGAAGAGAATCGGGAATTATTCGTTTTCGAGAAGATCGACGGCGCGTGGAAAATCGCCCGCTATATGTTCAACAAAACGAAGTAGGGGAGAACAAAGACTAAGAAATTCAGAATCTCTGAGGTGAAGATTGAGATTCTGAATCAGGGAAAATCACGCCGCTTGTCGGGAAAGATGTTCAGCGGAATAGTCGTCCAGCCTTAATCCCCCGGCCCGCAAACAGCAGGCCGGGGTTTTTGTTGAATCACTTCAGAAGCATTAGTCGCTTTGTCTGTGAGATGCCGTCAACAGTCAGGCGGTAGTAGTACGCGCCGCTTGGCATGCCGCCGGCGTTCCAACGGACTTCATGCGCGCCTGCTTCCTTCAATCCGCTTGTAAGAACAGCTACTTCCTCTCCCAGGACATTGTGGATCGTGAGCCGCACGCTCGCCGGTTTACCGTCGGGGATGTGGAACGTGATGGTTGTCGCCGGATTGAACGGGTTCGGGTAATTCTGATCCAACCGGAACGTCGCGGCGACCTGATCCCCCTTCTCCCGCACCGATGTCACAATACCCGCGCTGCGAATTGCAATGATCTCCTGCGTTGAAGACGAGGTGCCCGTCATTCCCAGCATGTATCCTCTCCCGTCCGTCCCAACCGCCATCACGCCGCTGTACGTTGCGCCATCGGTTATGACCGGAGCGCTTGTCCAGCTTCCGCTCTTGTTCGTTGCATAATAGAGGTTCCCCATGTAGATGTTGCCGCTCGTCTCAAGCGAGGTGATATGCGCTCTCCCGTTCCGGTCGATATACAATCCGGCTCCCCAACCGGAGTGGCCCGGGTTGGCGAGTTCCGGCGCAGTCCATCCCGTGTAGGTCTTCTTCATGTAATATGCACGGGGCGGGAATCCGAATCCGTCATTTCCACTCGCGAGAAGATGGAGCGTGTTGTCCGGCGTGACGAAGGTGGCAGAAGAGAAGTCGTTGCCGTTCGGCGTGTGGATTGTCTGGTACGTCCATGTTGAACTGCCGGGCGCCGCATTCCACGCATGATGAATGTGATAGGTGCCGAAATCTCCGCCACGGTATGTAATGTGCGCACCTCCCGAATCGGTAACGGCGATGAACGGCTCGGCTCCGCTGCCGAACGGCCCGAGTTCGCTGTCCGCAAGAAGCTGCACGTTCCACGCCCCGCTTACGTTTGTTGCATACTTGATCTTGAAAACACCCTGCTGCACTTCGCTGATCCACGCAAGATGGACTTTCCCGAAGCGGTCAACAGCAATCGTCGGGGCAATGTCGTTCGCCGCATCAGTGACAACGGGTATACGGAGCCACGTTCCCGCCGAATCGCGGGCGAGCATCACGTCGTTCGAACCAGCTCCCGCCCCGATGTAAGCAACGTAGGGAGTGCCTGTAATCCTGTTCACCGCAAGCACGGGCCTTGCAACCGGCAGAGACACGGCTACTTCGGAAGGCAGAGACCATGTGCCGCCGGGCGGTCGCCGGACATACGAAACGCGGGCACCAGACCCGTCAAGCATCGTGTACCAGATGGCATGCAGCATTCCTGCATCATCGATGGCGAGGGGTTGTTTGGTGATATCGTCGCGCAGCGAGTTACGCGTCAACGTATCGATCTGCGCACCTTTCCATTGCGCATCCGCCACCCGGACGGATAACGCCATCAAAAAGAAAAGAACAATGTACTTCATACATCTACCTCATGAATGGTTTGTAGACTCATCCGCTCCCGCTGTGTGCCGGAAAGCGGGATGTGTGATACGAACCTCCAATCTTCGGGTTTCGCACTTTCCGCCCGCATAATAATGTGGAGGAGGGGAAATGGCAAGAGTAGGGGCAACTTTCCATCCGGAAAGGACGTACTTTGTCCGAGTCCATCAAGGAGTAACCATGCCAACCACCATTCCAGAACGGCCGCAAAAGTATGCGCGCATAGGGGGCGCAATCTATCTCTTCATCATTCTTGGAGGTACTCTCGGCGAATTGTTTTTGAGGGGAACACTGATTGTCCCTGGAGACCCCGCGGCAACGGCAGGAAAGATCATGTCATCAATAGAATTGTGGAGGACCGGAATTCTGCTGGAGTTCTTGATGCTCGCTTCATCCGTCGGGCTTACACTCATCCTCTATGTCCTTCTCCGTCCCGTCCAAAGGGAGATCGCGCTCCTTTCGGTGTTCTTCAATCTCGTCTGCATCGCCATTGAGGCAACGAACGAGATGAACCTCATGAAAGCGCTGATTCCATTGGGGAGCGGCGATTACCTGCGCGCCTTCACCCCCGACCAGTTGAATACCCTGGCGCACCTGCCGCTCAGGTTGTACCCGTCCGGGTTTGGGGCAGGATTGATCTTCTTCGGGTTCGAGTGCCTTGTTCTTGGATATTTGATTTATCGGTCGGGATTTCTGCCGAAAACCATAGGCGTGCTGATGACGGTGGCTGGAATCTGCTATCTCGTAAACAGCTCGGCGCTTATCCTCTCGCCACCCCTGGCGGGCGCGCTCTTTCCTGCTATTATGATTCCCGTTTTTATCGGGGAAATGTCTCTCTGCCTCTGGCTGCTACTGAAAGGAGTGGATAGGGAGGGATGGAAGGCACGAACAGTCTCCGGATGAACGC
>CAZBWR010000129.1:0-5489 GCA_964495695.1 uncultured Chitinophagales bacterium
CTCCAGGTGATCTTTCCCGAGGAGTTCTTCTTTCGTAGCAAGGGCAAGCCTGAAGAGTGAATCCGCTGCCGCCAAATCGTGCAACCAGTGCTTGATGAGCCCGACGTTGTTCTGGAGTGTCGCAACATCGACGCGACGGTCGCCGGGAAGCTTGGAGACGAGATCAAGACCCTCGAGCAAATACTTCTCCGCGCCTTTGTAATCCTCCATATCCTGCAAAAGAATCCCGAGATCGTTCACCGCTTCGGCGTACTCCTGCGTGTGTTGTAGACCTGCATCGCGCATAAGTCCGATTGTCTTGACCAACACGGATTCCGCTTCGGCAAGACGAGATTCGTAGTGATACGATGCGGCGAGCCTGCGCATGACACTGGTGGTCGTCAGGGTTGTTTCTCCGATAGCTTGACGAAAGAGGCCGATGCTCTTGGCATAGGCTTCCCGTGCATCAGTGTATTTGCCAAGCCCCTCATACGTTTGGCCGATCGTTTGCAGAACTGCCGCGGCAATGTCGGGCTGCGACGACAGTTCCTTCGCTACATCCGACTCTGCCTTCTTCAACATCTGCGCGACCGTCACCTCGGCGTTTCCCTCGGCATAGGGATTTGCCGAGCCGAAAATGGATGTGACGAACCGCGTAATCTGTTTTGCCTTTTCGCTTTCCTTCACCGCAAGTTCACGCTCACGCTCGGCCCGCTGCGCTTGCCAAACAATTCCCAGTACGCCGGCAACAGCCAGCAGCACCACTGTGGCGGTGAGCGCGGTTGCAACCTTATAGCGGGAAACAAATCTCCCGACACGGTACGAGAGCGAACCTTTGCGGGCTTGAACCGGAAAGCCGTTTTGAAAACGCCTGATGTCTTCTGCAAATTGTTCGACCGAACTGAAGCGGCGGGACGGCTCCTTGCGCAACGCCATCAGAACGATCTGGTCCAGATCTCCGGCGAGAATCTTCCGGATGCGGCGGGAATCCCCGGATGTGGTTATGGCGGGCTCTTTGGCACTCGGGCGCGTAATCTCCCCCTCCTCCACGGTACGGGCAAGGTGGACGAGAGAATCGGTTGCAAACGTGTGTGGTTTGTGGCCGGTGAGCAGGCGGTACAGAAGAACGCCAAGCGAGTAGATATCACTCGCCGTCGTCACCGGCTCGCCGCGCAGTTGCTCGGGGCTTGCATATTCGGGAGTGAAGAGCACGCCGCCCGTGCGTGTCAGCTCACTATTCCCTGCATCGTCGTCCAATAATTTTGCAATTCCGAAATCGAGAAGCTTCGGAGTGCCATCGGGTGTTACGAGAATATTGCCCGGTTTCAGGTCACGGTGGACAACAAGCCGCTGATGTGCATACTGTACGGCGGAGCAGACAGTACGGAAGAGTGATAATCGTTCGTGAATCGAAAGACGGCGGTGATCACAGTAGTCGTCGATGCGCATTCCCTCGACATATTCCATAACGAGAAACGGGTTACCGTCGGTCGAGATGCCGCCATCAATCATCTGCGCAATGTTCGGATGTTGAAGCATGGCCAGCGTCTGCCGCTCGCGCCGGAACCTCCTGGCAAGGTCGCTGTGGGCCAAGCCTCTCCGCACGAGTTTGATGGCTACGCGGCGGGAGAACTCACCGTCATCGCGCAGGGCTTCGTACACTTCCCCCATTCCCCCTTCGGCAATCTTGCGGATGATGCGGTACTGGCCGATGCGGGTTCCGCTTCTGTCATGAATAACGGGCTGCTGCAACCCCGTCACATCGGGGAGACCGGGAACATCTTCCCCCGAATCGTGTGCTGCAAGCAATGCCTCGAGGTCGGCACGGAGCAAGGGATCGTTTTGTGCCTGTTGATCAAGCACCTGTTGACGTTCGCTCGCTGACGCGTCGCGCAACTGAAAGAACAACTCACGTATACGAGTCCATCGGTCGGAATTCATCGGCGGTTTTCAGCGAAGGGTTTTCAGCAGCCATGCCCGCGCCAACGACCAGTCGTTGCGGACGGTTTTTTCGGAGATATCAAGCGCAGCGGCGGTTTCTTCCACCGTAAGGCCGGCAAAGTAGCGCAACTCAACCACTTTACAGAGACGTTCGTCCACCTGCTGCAGCTGCAACAGGGCATCATCAAGAACAAGCAGACGCTCGAAGTCCGCCTCTCCAATCAGAACATTCTCCCCCAGCGTCACGCGTGTAAAATCGCCGCCCCGTTTGTCCGCCTGCCGCCGGCGTGCCATATCTACCAGAATCTGCCGCATGACACGCGCGGCAACGCCGAAGAAATACGAGCGGCTCTCCCACGAGACGTCGCTCCCGACCAATCGCAGGTATGCCTCGTGCACGAGATCGGTGGTTTGCATTGTACGCTGTTTGTGTTCCTGATGAAGGTAGGAGGAGGCGGTCTTGCGGAGCTCATCATACACCAACGGAAGGAGTTTGTCGAAGGCGGAGCGATCCCCCCTTCGCACATCATTCAGCAATTGCGTGACTTCGCCGCCCATGGTGATTGAAACAAGCTGTATGGTTTTGCCTGCAACAGTTTACGGAATCGGCATATCAGAAACAAAGCCGCCATCACCGGGCATTCTTGCCGACAAAAAGCGCCGTTGGTTTACCGTTTTGATTCTCTGTTTGCGCATGTATATCAGGAGGCATTGAACTGTTCATTCAAAGGAGAGAGTTACCGATGAAAGTACTGACCCGGTTCGTGATTGTTTTGAGTCTGGTCCCGTCAACAGTCTTCGGCCAAGCGTTGCTGGAATGGGAGCGGCTGTATGGCGGGCCCGGAAACTTCGGCAGAGCAAGCGCTATTGCAGTTGATCCGCAAGGCAATTCGCATATTGCCGGATGGTTAAAAGAGGGAACGCTGTCCAATCTGGCTGGTGTAGTCAAATACAATTCCGACGGCGTCCTGCAGTGGGTCAGGACTATACCAACCGGAGAGTCAGGAGGGAACAATCAAGGGATCGCTTTGGATCGGCAAGGGAACGTCATTGTTGTATGGACAGCTAATGGCGGGGGTTTCGTAGCGAAATACAACCCTGATGGTGCACAGCAATGGATAAGAACGAGAGCTGGTACAAACTTGAAATACTGCGCAACAGACAGCCTCGGGAATGTGTACGTTGCAGGTTCAACTAGCACCTCGCCTACCAGCGGAGCGGATATTATCATTGCCAAGTACACGGCAGCTGGAGCTGAAGAATGGACGCGAACGTACGGATCGGTAAACCAAAGAGATGATCACCCATATGCAATGGCCATGGATCGTAACGGGAATATACTTGTAGCAGGCGCAACAGGCGGGAGTTCCTCCACCTATTTCAGTTTCGTGACAATTAAGTACAGCCCCGACGGTTCCGAGCGTTGGGTGCGTACATACTTTAGCACGACAACAAGCGGAACCAACGTGAATAACTATGCAAACGGGATTGCCGTTGACGAAGGTGGAAATGTGTACGTAACAGGACAAGCCGGCGGGCCCGGGGGCGTGGATTGCACAACCATCAAGTACGATTCATCGGGAACAGAAGAGTGGGTTCGGAAATTTAATGGATTAGGAATGGGGAGCGACGTGGGGGTAGCCGTTGCAGTTGATGAGGGGGGTAATATACTTGTTATTGGACGGGCATCGTTTGGCACCACAAATGGGTTTGATATTGCTACAATAAAGTACTCGCCCGGCGGATCGATGCTATGGAATCAACTGTATCATAGTGGTAGCGATTCACCTGTTGCATTGGTAATTGACGGAGATAATAACACGTACGTAGCCGGTGCATCAACCTCAGCAAATGTAGCACAATATGTAACTCTAAAATATTCCTCCACCGGTGCACTGCAATGGACAAGGCAATACTCAGGACCGGGCACAACAGCCAATCCCCCGGTTGGAATTGGGTTGGATGAAAGCCGCAACGTTTATGTGACGGGCTCCGTCATCGTTCCAAACAGTCCGAATCCCTTCAACTATTACGCCACGCTCAAGTATACGCAAGCCCCGCAGTTCATCAACATCACGCTTCCCGCATTCGGCGAAGTGGTGATAGGCAATGAACCGTATGACATTCGCTGGAATGCAGGCGGTCTCGATTCACTGAGAGTCGAGTTCAGCAAAGACAGCGGCCGCACGTTCACTGTGCTGGCTCGGAATGTCCCTGCGTCCGTCGGGCGCTTTGCGTGGATGGTGCCCGACACTTTCTCCCGCGAGTCCATCGTCCGCATCAGCAACGCGGCAGATACAACACAACGGCGCGAAAGCCCGCTGTTCAAAATCAAGCCGTATCATTTGACACGCATCGATAACGAAGGAAACTACGAGCCCTATTCGCCCGATGCGTTCGGATGGCAATTCAACAACTCGGCTTCGAATCTCTGGCCGCAGAACTGGTGGAGCCAGTTCGATTACTTCAACGGTATTGATCCCTACACCAACGCTTCCTATCCGGAAGAATTTGTCACAGCGCAACCATCCGACTTTCCCGACTGGCCGTTGTTTGTCCGGACATTCGGGGTCGAGCAATGCTATCAGAACGTCGCTACGGCGACATACTCACCAACGGCTGTGAACTACTGGTTGTCATCTGTGCAACAATGGAAAGGATCGTGCGACGGGATCTCCCTCACGAGCCTGATGGCGTTCGATTACCAGCAACAGTTCCAGACGGCATTTCCCGAAGTGGGGGCGTTTACGTACCTGTACGATCTTCCAGTCACGGACATGCGCCGAAGAGTGATCAACCAACTCCGCAATCATTTCTTCGGCGCAGAGCATCTCGCCTCCTATGATAGCGGAATCAACAAAACGCCGAGACAGACATTGCAGGAACTGAAGGACATCTTCGCTTCGGAATTTCCGTCCGGACGGTACTTATACCTGAGCGACTCACTCTTGACGAAGGGACACGCTGTCGTGCCATTCAGACTTGAGCGACGCGCCGGGCCGGCCGGGATCTACGACCTGCTGATCTATGACCCGAACTGTACGGGGGGAAATTGTCAGGGGGGCTATTATCAAGTCGTCATTGATTCGGCGGCGAACCGCTGGCAGTATCTTGCTCAAAATTGGAGCGGGGGAAGATTTTTTCTGATGGATGCCGCCGGCACATACTTCAACAGGCCGTCACTCCCAGGCGCGGGAACGAGTGCAAGCATGGTCGTTCCGGCGTCGGCTCAGCTTCTCACGCCGGGCGGAGCCGCAATTGCGATTACTGATTCGGCAGGACGTACGGCCGGTTTCAGTGGTAGCACAACCTTCAGCAACATTCCGGGCGCGACGCCGATCATTCCGCCTACAAGTCAATTCCAGCCACCTTCGGGGTACCTGCTTCCCTCTGGACGTTATACTGTCCGGATGAGTTCATTCCAAGATTCCGCCGTTGCGCTTTCGCTCTTTAGCGAAAAGCAAGTATTCGGATACAGCCGCAACGACGCGGCGTCCGGTCAAACAGACAGACTGACACTCAACAACGGAATTGCGGTCGGCAGTGGTGATGCATCAACGAAGCGGGTA
>CAZBWR010000130.1:0-990 GCA_964495695.1 uncultured Chitinophagales bacterium
CAACCCTATATGACGATATCGCCGACGCGGGACGGTACTACCGTGTGCGTGTTGACGCAGGCTCATTTGCCAGCGGCATGTACATCTACCGGCTGCAAAGCGGCTCGCGTGTTGATGTGAAGAAGATGGTGTTGATGAAGTAGTGTCTGCTGAATGCCCCCCGGTCAATCCGGCCGGGGGGGCCTTTTTTTTTTCCTGTTCTTGTTCAGCCTACACTTTAACAACGCTCACATTCGGAGAAGTGTGTGTCGAAATTCGACTACCTATGCATCGCATACATAGCTGTGTTGCTCCTTTTCGCATTTGATGATGCTGACGTTTCACACGTCGCTCCGGCGAAGGCAGGTGCGCAGTCTGATTCAGTGTTCCAAACACCTACTTCTGACAGGTTACCGCAACCCGTAGTCATGCTTCCGCATATGTACAGTATGATGCCCTGACCGGTTTGTGTTGCGTCGCTGATTCTACCTCAATTGCTATTCTCTACTTTGAGTGCAACGATGGGAGCCATTAAAACAATCACACACCATCCGGATTCCTCTGATATCCCGAAGCGAATTGATCTAGTGCGACAAGACGCTATTCCCATCACTTGATATAATTCACTTCCCGGGCGAGGAAGTCAGGCCCACCACGTTATTATCCCCTCGTTTGTTGCTTCGTCATTTCATGCATCGCGACTGCTCAGGGTCAGAGCGCCGCAAGTTCCCTGATCTCCAATATGCTCCTCATACGATAATTCTGATGACTGTTGCCTGTGTTTTAATATTGCTTTATGTTCGACAATAGAGGATATTGAACTGGTCAAGCTGCTGACCGACTCACAAGTTCTCAACCCCAACTAACACCGGAGACATTTTCATGCAGAGAGTGCTAACACTTTTCCTTTTCGTTCTCGGCTTTTCGATCCATGCCGACGCGCAACTTCTGTTCGAGGATTCGTTCAATTACACAGCAGGCACAACCTTGGTGTCAAATGGTTGGGTTGCT
>CAZBWR010000130.1:1000-5255 GCA_964495695.1 uncultured Chitinophagales bacterium
GCGGGAACAAATTCCCTAACAGTCAACGCCTCAAGCCTCACGTATCCGGCATATCCGTCCTCGGGTGTTGGTGGATCGATCACATTAGCCACATCGGGAGAAGATGTCGATTCTGCGTTGACGACTGCAGTAACCAGTGGCAACGTATTCGCCTCGGTTCTCGTCAGAGTGGACTCTGCAACTTCTGCGGGAGATTATTTCTTTCACTTTATAGCCAATACCCGAACGTCGAACACCTTTATGGCACGCGCGTTTGCCAAAAAAGCCGCAAATGACAACCTTAGCTTTGGAATCAGCAAATCGTCTACGGCGGTAGCAAATCCACCGGTCTATGCCGACTCTATTTACTCTTTTGGAACGACGTACCTGCTGGTCATCAAGTACGGGTTTGTCGATGTAACAACTAGTGACGACTATGTCAGTCTCTTTGTCTTTGTAAACCCGACACTTCCGGCAACAGAACCAGCACCGACTGTCGGGCCTATCACCACAACCCAGTCCGATGCAACAAGCATTGCGTTCATTGCCATACGGCAAGGGACTGCTGCTCAAGCGCCTATCCTGACATTAGATGGCGTACGCGTCGGCGCAACATGGAACAACGCGCCCCTCCCCGTCCAGCTTGCATCTTTCACCGCACGCCGAACGGCGCCCGGTAGCGCCCTCTTGAACTGGCGGACGGTGAGTGAGACCAACAATTACGGGTTCTACGTCCAGCGGAGGAGCCAGACGGAATCTGCCTTTCTCGACATTCCGGGAAGCTTTATCCCGGGAAACGGCACAACTTCTTTACCACGTGACTATTCCTACACTGATAATGGCATCGGGACTGGGTCGTATCAATATAGACTGCGTCAAGTCGATCTGAACGGCGACGAACACTTCAGCGATCCTGTGCAGTTGGAGGGTGTCACCTCCGTCTCTTCATCAGTGCCGGCGACATTTGCCCTTCAGCAGAACTATCCGAATCCCTTCAATCCATCTACGACAATCAGGTTTACGGTTGAACGTTCCGGACCGGCAGTGCTTACGGTCTACAATCTCCTTGGCCAGCAGGTCGCTACATTATTCAACGGTTCTGCAGAATCCGGCAGAGAGTACAATATCGAATTCAACGCAAGTGCGTTGATGTCGGGAGTGTACTTCTACAAACTTGAGACAGCTTCGCACTCAGCAATGCGAAAACTCACCCTGCTGAAGTAAGGCATCTCTCTCCTCTCTTTGCCAACCTCCGCGCATGTTCCGGCGGGGGTTGGCGCTTTCTGACGGTTCACCCATCTCTTGCAATCCTGTTACCCATCTGTTGGTTTGACAATCGTCATTCCCCCGAAGCGAAATATTTGCGATGTTGTCCGGAGAACAAATCCCTCATGGCTTTCTCTTTTCTTTTCGCTTAAAAAAAGGATTTTCGCCCATGACAATTCGCCGACTGCTTCTGCCGTTTCTTACTCTGGCTGTAATGCTCAGCGTCAACGCTTACGGCCAGAAGAAGTTCTTTGTCGAAGCCCAAAAAAACGAACCTCAGAGGGCAACGAATACAATCCCGCTTCATTCTGTTTCCGGTACCATACTCTTGCAGGAGGATTTCAGCACAGCCGCTGATTCGACTCCCCCTGCCGGTTGGTCGAACAATATTCTGGAGGGTATACCGACTGACAAATGGCGCTTCGACAATCCGGGAAACCGTGTCTCTTCATTTACTGCAACTGCGCCGGCTGCTGTGTTCGACAGCGATTTTCTTTCACCCAATGGTGGACCGGAAAACGTCGCATTGGAATCACCGGCGTTCGTCGTTCCAAATAATGCTGTGATCACTCTGACATTCAAAGAGTTCTTCCGGTCTAACCCGACAGGCACGAAGGCAATAGTAGATGCGTATGACGGTGTTCGATGGGTGACTGTCGACTCGACCGGTCTGCAAACGCCCGACCCCTCGACCAGAACTGTTGATCTGACTCCGCACGTTGCGGGAATCAGCAATGCGAGAATCAGGTTCCGCTTCATCGGCAATTTTTCCTGGTACTGGTTTGTCGACGATGTCAAGGTTACAGCCACACCCATCCTCCCCTCAACGTGGTTGATTTTCGAGAACTTCAAAAGCGCAACCGGCAACACCCCTCCGGCGGGGTGGGTAATCAACAGGATGGTCGGTGATACGTTTGACGAGTGGCGGTTTGATAATCCCGGAGGGAGAAATTTCGTTGCTCCGATTGCCTTCCCGGCAGCAATATTCGACAGCGATACGATTTCCCGCCTCGGAGGTGCGGAGGATGTTGCGCTTGAGTCTCCTTCATTCTTCGTCGACCTGAATGCGTCGGTACATTTGCAGATTGATCACTTTTTCAGGGGTGACTCCGGCGGTCGGGCTACAATTGAAGTGTACAACGGAAGCTCCTGGATTCCCGTGTGGGATAGCGTGAAATCCACACCGAACCCGCAGCGATTGAATTTGAATTTGACCTCCTTCCTTTCCGGGGTCCCCGATGCAAAAATTCGTTTCAGGTGGCGCGGCTGGTGGTCATGGTGGTGGATTGTTGATAACGTGATTCTCACGCAGACCCCGGGTGGCGGAACGGTCGCCGGCCCGATTGTTTCCGATCATTTCAATGATCCGGCCCTCAACACAGGAGTGTGGACATTCGAGAATCCAAAAGGCGATGGCTCATACTCCATGACCGGAACCCAGCTGGCAATCAGTGTTCCGGCAGGGTCATCCCACGATATTACGGCAGCAGGGAATTTCCCTCCCCGCGTAATGCAGGAAGTGAACAATCCGCAGGTGTTTGAACTCAACATCAAGTTTGACTCCAATTTCCAGTTTGCATATCAGACCCAGGGAATTCAGATCTGGCAGGACTCGCTGAATTTCCTCAGGCTCGAATTTTACACCGACGGCACCCACGTCAGCAGGCTTGCATGGAAATTCACAGGCGGAGCTCCGAACGATCTCGGAACTCAACAAATACTCGCATTGCCGGCAGGTCCACTGTTCATGCGCATCACGCGTCAGGGAGAGAACTGGACACAGGCATGGTCTACCGACGGCGTGACATTCACGTCCGGGGTGTCATTCACACATGCAATGACAGTAAACAGAGTCGGGTTGTACGCCGGAAACGTCGGCTTCCCTGATGAAAATGCCCCCGCGTTTACCGGATTGTTTGATTACTTCCTGTCATATGATCCACTCCCGGTTCAGCTTGCACGCTTCACCGCGACAATGAACAGCAACGGAAGCGTAAGACTGGATTGGACAACAATCTCGGAGACGAACAATCTCGGGTTTGAGATCCAGAAGACTGCAAATCCGGCTGCCGGCTTTGCAACAATTTCGAACAGCTTCATTCCCGGGCGAGGCACAACTGCCACCCCCTGGGATTATACCTGGACCGACGTGAACACGTCGCGCGGGACATGGCACTATCGATTGAAGCAGATTGATCTGGATGGCACGGTCCATTACTCCGATCCCGTTCAGGTGGATGTAGTAACAGGCGTGACGGAAGCGGTACCAGCCGAGTTTTCTCTGAAACAGAACTACCCGAACCCGTTCAATCCTTCCACCGAAATTACATTCACAGTTGATATTACGGGTCGCACGCGACTCTCTGTTTACAACATGCTCGGTCAAGCGATTGTGACACTCTTTGATGGAGTAGCAGAAGCAGGGAGGTATCATCGTGCGAGGTTTGATGCCACAGGCCTCTCGAGCGGAATGTACCTGTACAGACTTGAAAGCGGCTCGAAGAGTGCGATCAAGAAACTGCTGCTGATGAAGTAACATTATATTCGTCCAAAAGGCGGACATGAAGTCCGCCTTTGCCGTTTATGCTGGCGCATGCAATCTGCATCACACATTCACCCATGCATATTCGCTCATCATAGATTGTTCTACAATCTGATGATGTGAATCACGCCGATGCGCCGAAGAATTAGCGAAGTTTGATGTGCGTAACCTTCCCCCACCTGATTTTGTCCTTTGGTTGTGTCATCCCCCCGACCGCTTAAACATTCTTTATACAGACATAAGGAGAGGTCCCTTGAAACAGCGAGTACAACTTGTGACGCGTGTTGTCGCTTCGGCTCTGCTCATTGCTTTAATGCTGGTCAGTGTACGCGAACAGCTCCTGGCCGGAGGAGGAAAAACCGGGACTGAAAGTGCCCGCGTTTTCATCCTGCTCGATGAGGGTTTTACGACGGCCCAGGGAACAACACCTCCCGCCGGATGGCGGAATTATGCACTCACCGGTCCTTC
>CAZBWR010000131.1:0-4918 GCA_964495695.1 uncultured Chitinophagales bacterium
CGATGGCACGAAAGATGCCGATTTCCCTCGTCCGCTCGTTTACCGACGCGGTCATGTTGGCAAACACGATGAGCGCTCCAACAAGCAACACAACGACGGAGATGCCAAGGGAGAAGTGCTCGAAACGATGCATGGCCTCCATTTTAGAGTTGATCGTTTGACGGATTGCCATTACTTTTGCACCGGGAAGTTTCTCGCCGGCCTGGCGGACAATTTCTTCAATCGGACAATCATAGCACAGTGCGGCCAGTTCGATAAGACTGAGCTGCTTCTCCTTGCCGAACAATTTCTGTGCTTCGTGCAAGTGTATGAAAACTATTCCATCATCCTGCGAGCCGGTTGGCTCAAGAAGGCCCGTAACCTTGAACATTGTACCATTCACTTCGAAGGTTTGGTTCAGCCCAAGCAGCAGCTTGTTTTTCGCCTCCGATCCAATGAGCGCATCCGTCGATTCTGTCGGCTTCTTTCCGACAATTGTCCACCATTTCTTTAAGCGAACTTCGGCGTCGAAATCCACCCCCACGATCAGCACATCTTTTTTCTGCACCTTCGCGGCGTTGAGGAGTTTCGGCGCTACAATGCTGATGTTCTCGCTGTTCTTGATTGTCCGAATCGCCTTGGCGTCGTCTTCTGTCAACTCTTTCACATCAAACGAAACGCCGGACACCGACATCCCGCCGTACGTGAGGGAGAGGTCGTCCGACTTCGGCACGATAATGATGTTTGCACCGAACTCATCTAAGGTAGTCGCGATGTCGGCATTCATTATCCTTGACACCGTGATGAGTGTAACCACAGTACTGACGGCAATCACCAATCCTAGAACGAGAAAGAGCATCTTCGTTTTCCGACGCCGGAGATTATTGAGCGAAATGTTTTGAAGTGTCATGAGGTCAAATCCTTCGCTGCCATCGCGCAACGGTTTGCTCATCAATTTGAATCTGGTTTCCCGCGACGACATTGGGAACAACATCCGGCGGATATTTACTGCATCCACCGGAAAGGGCTTCAAGATTCTTTACTTTCCATGTCGAGCCGCAGGCGTTGCAGACAAGTTCCTCACCGCTAATGTGGAACCGTTTTGAGTTACATGGCTCGCACATACTTACCGCCGTAACAATCTTACCTTCAGTGGTTACATACGCAAGCAACGGCACAAGATTCTCGGCTGATTCGTAATTGAACGCAATGAACTTCCGTTTTCTTACCAGTTCGAGCGGAACAATGATCTTCCCGTTTTCGACCTTCGTGGGAATGTCATACATTTGCTGACCTGCCGATGAGTACGTCGCGGGCTCAACGACCACTGGTTGCTCCTTGATAATGGGGTTTCCTCCTTCTGGTAAGTTTGCGTACACCCAAATGAACGCCGCTGCGAAGAGTGCGGCAATTGTCGCGGGTTTCACCCAGCGTTTTGGATGAGATGTGTTATGCCGAAGCACTTTCTCACGTTTGTCTTGCCATTCCTTTCGAACGGGTTTCTTTCCTGTGAGCGACGTGCCGCAATGTGTGCAGAAGTCTGCTTTCAGCAGTATTGGTTTTCCACAGTGTGAACAGAAGTTTGTCATCGGTCCTCTCCTTCTCTTTTCTATTAATCGTTCAATGATAATATCAAGCTTGCGTTACATAGCTAAAACTTTCTGCTCCCATATTTCGCCTCAACCTCGTCCATGACTTGGGCGACGGTGTACTTTCCTTCTGCGATCTTCGATTGAACAAACGCTTTCACCTCTGTGGCCCCCCGCGGATGTTTGCACGTGCAATCTTTTAGCTCATCCATTCCGCATTGACCACAAGGACACCGGAAATGAGAATAGATTTCATCGCTGTCGGTGACCTCGACAATCTTATTGCCCCCATCCTTTTTACCCGTTAGAGGGGTGAATACACCTTGTGTTTGATTCGCAGCTGCTGTGTTCAATCGAGTCTTGATAGCATTCGCCGAATCGTACATGGCAGCAAACTCAGGCTTCAGCCAGCCGTACGTGTTCGTCACCGCAGTGATCACTTGTTCTGGAGTTTGTCCAGCCTGTAAGTAATTTCTAATGAACTGCCTCTCCTCTGCTGCCGTGTTGCATGTGCAAGTCTCCAGCGGTTTTTCACCACACGTTCCACATGAGCAGATGAATTTCGATGCAACGTCTTTTACCTTAGCCTCCAGCCTCGGGTCATTCGTCTTGATTTCCACAAAGTCCGGCGGTGGCGGCGGCTCTTTCTTCACGACTAACTCCATAAATCCGATAAAAGCGACAACTCCGCCAATCAAGACAATTGCAATGGTTGCTGGCGTCCATTTGAAACGCACGCCACGGCGTTGCTCCCTTTTCTTGTTTCGTTTGGATTGATGCGAGTGCGCTCCATGGTGTTTTCCATGATGACGTCGCAACTCGGCACCGCAGGCCATGCAGTACTTTTCATTGGCGACGTTTTTCACGCCGCAAATAGGGCAATCAATCATGGGCTTTAGTGATGGTTGCTTTTCAAGTTTTACACCGCAGCTCGCACAGAATAACGCACCATCGGGGTTTGAGGTACCACATTCATGACATTTCATTGTTTCATTCCTTCTTTGGATCGAGACTTTCTCTTTACACGGTCTGCCTATTCACAATGCTCTCTACTTGAGCTTAATGGTGAACATCTCATGATCGAATAATTGTTTTCGATAGTGAAGAACGAACAATCTCACGCGGTATATGCACGATACCGCGGGCTTCGTTCGAGCTAACGCTGAGGTCTAAATCAGAAAGGTGGAAAGGAGGATGTACCTCTCCACCGAAAGTGGAGAAACACCGTGGAGGTATGCGGCAAGAGAATGGAATTGTGAGGCAAACATCGAAACGGACGCATCGCCCATAGCTGCTATCGGAACGTGTTGTAGTTCAACGGGTTGGTGTTTGGTTATTTTCTCGACCAATCCCGTCATATCACTCAATCCGCCGGCGAATGTGTTTGCGTGACAATGAAATCCACTCTGAACGGAAAGCTGACCGGGTGAAGGCGCTATCGGCGATTCGCATTGGGAATGACTATCCGAATGAGAAGCGTCGCAGCATTCGGACGAACTCATTGTGCAGTGGTGGAGGACTGTTGTAAAACCAGCGCTCGTCAGAAACAAAGAGAACGCTACGATGCGTCCAATACCTACGATATGTTTGGCGAAGGGCTTCATACGTTTCTTCCGGCTATTAGAACAATATCTGTGCCGCTTGACATCTTGATTTTCCTTTCAGTGTACGACTTACGAAGGAGATCGTTCTCAAATTTTGGAAGCAAGTGCCGGGAATTCTCAGATTTAGAACATCCCGCCACGCGACAGCAACATCGCAGCCATCATCGCACCCATAACAACGACCCCGACAACAATGTATGTCGTCGTGCTACTCATCCCCATCATTCCGCCACTGTGTTCATGAGATTGTTGAGCTAGCATTCTCTTTGCCTCTATGACAATTTCCGGCTCAAACTTGCGGTCACCAATCGCTGCGATGTGGAACATGAGCGTATGCTCTCCGGGCTGTGTTGAGCCATAGGGGATAGAGTATACACCCGGATCTCGACTCTCTTCAACCGGCCGGTCGATATTCACATCGTACTCACTTTCTGGTCGTGTATTGCGATTTGCATCTGAATGGTCGTGCGATGAGTTCGTTTCCAACTTATGCGCGTACTGCGCGTGAAAATACACTTTTGCAGCCGGAATTGGTTGTGATGTCTGTCTGTCAACCAGCCTCAACCTTAGGACGACATCAGTATCCATCTGCAATGTGGGGAACGTCGCAGTTGCCTTGACGTCGCCGACGATAACTTCTTTCTCCAACGCCGTCTCAGCTGTCATTTCGTTGGTAGTCCCTGAATGATGATTGCCGCCTGTACCTATCATGCCCACATGCATACAGGATGAAAAAATCAGCCCGGACAGCACCACAATGAGTGTTTTCATTTGAGAGTCTCCTGACGTGCTTTCACACGATCCTTTTTCGAAATAGTTTTTCTCTTCTGCCTACGCCAACAGCCGGAACTTTTTTGGTAGTATTTGCTCTAAAACACCGTAGTCAAAAAGTGGCGCAGTGATGCCAAGTGTCCAGCCAACTTGCTTGATGATCGCGTCCCTCTATTCCACTATGAGTTTGCCTCTCAGCATCCCCATCCCACATTGGAAGCCGTACTCACCCCGCTTCGTGGGGGTGAATTCTACGGGAACAGTTTGGAACGCTGTGAGCGTAGCCTGCTTGTTGAAGTCAGGGAACAACACTTGCTCGGAGCAAAGCGCTGTTTCTTCCCGATGAAAATTCAAGCGAACGGGCTTGCCCGCTTCGACGACAATAACATCGGGGGAGTAGCCGCCTTTCACTTTGATGAGGACTTCCTGCACGCCTCCTGTTGCCGCGAGCTTTACACCTTTTCGCTCGGAGAACCAGAAGTACCATGCGACTGTTGCCGAGAGCAGCAAGCCGCCCAGTGTTACAAGAATTTGGTCGAGTGTCATAATCAATGTCTCCTTAATCTAATCATAGTCATGCATGAGGTTTGAAGCGACGCAACCGGTTTGCATTGGTTACGACTGTGACGGAACTGAACGCCATTGCCGCACCGGCAATCATGGGCGAGAGCAGTAGTCCAAAGAAGGGGAAGAGGATGCCTGCCGCCACGGGGATCCCAAGCCCATTGTAGAAAAACGCACCTACCAGGTTCTGCCGGATGTTCTTCATGGTGGCCTTGGACAGCTGAATTGCCAAGACGACACCCTTCAGGCTTCCCTTGATAAGCGTGATGTCCGACGCCTCAATTGCGACGTCGGTGCCGGTGCCAATCGCAAGACCAATGTCTGCCTGCGCCAGCGCCGGTGCATCGTTGATCCCGTCGCCCACCATCGCAACGCGCTTCCCTTCCGACTGCAATTTCTGAACATTGAACG
>CAZBWR010000132.1:0-4871 GCA_964495695.1 uncultured Chitinophagales bacterium
CGATGGAAGACACCGGCACAATGAGGGCCCCGTCAAATGAGGGTCCGATGAGTGCTACAACTGGAACTTCTTTCGCTTGCGCCACAACGTCGCAGGATCGATGTCGAGTATGGCGGCGGCTTCTTCGAGGTCTTTCGCCATCCGAAGAACCTTGACGATGTGCTCGCGCTCGACTTCTTCGAGTGAGAGGAGGGCGGATGAGGGGCTTTCGAGGTTTTGAAACTGCTCGGGGAGATGGTGAAGCTGTATCTCGCCCCCTTGCGCAAGCAGCACGGCACGTTCGATGACATTCTCCAACTCACGCACATTCCCTTTCCACGTGTACCCGCGCAACGCGATGAATGCATCCTGTGAGAGTTCGCCTGCGCTCCCGAACTTTCTGAGGAAGTGTGTGACGAGCAGGGGAACATCCTCCATCCTGTCACGCAGTGGCGGGAGTTTCAGTGTCACGGCATTCAGCCGGTAATACAGGTCCTCACGGAAAACGCCTTGCCGGACCGCTTCTTCAAGATTCTTGTTCGTGGCGGCTATGACGCGGACATCAACCTTTCGTGTTTCTGTTTCTCCCACACGCTCGAACTCCTTGTTCTGCAGAAAACGGAGGAGCTTCACCTGGATTGCCGGCGAGATCTCCCCGACCTCGTCCAGAAAAACTGTCCCGCCATCCGCCGACTCGAACCGCCCCTGTCTGTCCTTTGTCGCCCCCGTAAACGCCCCTTTCACATGTCCGAACAATTCACTTTCCAGCAATTGCTCGGCGAGCGCGGCGCAATTCACCACCACAAAGGGTTGCTCTGCGCGGGGACTGTTCCGGTGGATGAGATTCGCGAGCAGCTCTTTGCCCGTGCCGCTTTCGCCCTGTATCAAAACGGCGATGCTGCCCCGCGCCACCTGCATCGACAGATCCATCACACTTGCCATGGCGGGGCTGCGTGACACTATGTCACCGAAGGTGCGCCGCTCCAACTCCTGCTTGAGCATCGACACTTCCCGTTTCAGGTTGTGATGCTCAAGCACTTTTTCCGCAAACAACTTCAGCTCGGAAAACTCGAACGGTTTTTGCAGATAATCAAACGCGCCGTTCTTCATCGCTTCAACGGCGGAATCGACGCTGCCGTGCGCTGTCATCAGCACAACGGTTGTGTGAGGGGAGACGCGGCGGGTTTCCTTCAACAACTCCATCCCGTCCACCGGAGACATTTTCAGATCGTAGAAGGCGATATCGAACGGCGTGGTACGGATCGCATTCTGTCCCTCAACAGGATCAGAGAACGCCGTCACCGCAAACCCGACCGCTTCAAGGCCGATGTTCACGGTCTTCAGAATATTCTGCTCGTCGTCAACGAGCAACACGGTGGGACGATCACTCATGGTCATGACGCGGCGGTTGAGGGAACGTGTTTCAACGGTAATGTAAAGATGAATCTGCTCCCCTTTCCGGGTGTGCTTTCCGCCCAGATTCTGCCGCCGTACGTCTCGACAATTTCTTTGGCGATCGCGAGACCGAGTCCCACGCTACCGGGAGTTGATGCGGACGCGGACTTTACCTGCACGAACTTGTCAAAGATCTTGTCCAGATCCTCGGAGGCAATGCCGACGCCGGTGTCAACCACTTCAAATCTGAGAGCCCCTTGTTCTTCCCTTACCCGAATGCCGACCGTCCCTCCCGCTCCGGTGTACTTCAACGCGTTCGTTACAAGGTTCGTCAACACCCACGACAGTTGTTGCTGATCAGCAACAATGACGGGCAGGTGGTCCGGAATATCGGTGGTCAGTTTTACGTTCTTCTCCTGAAACTGGATTTGCAATGGTTTCACGGTGAATTCAACCACCGGGGGGACCTGCAATTCTTCGTTCTTGAACTGCAGCCTGCCGGATTCGAGTTTGGAGAGTTGCAGGAGCTCACGCGCCAGCTTCGTGAGCCGCTGTGTATCTTCCTTTGTGGAATTGATGATTTCTTTTTGCCGTTCGTTCAGGGGACCGAGCAATTCCTGGTTCAGAATGTCGATGCTCATGTTGATGGAGGTGAGGGGCGTCCGGAACTCATGCGAGAGCGTGGCAATAAAATCCGACTTCATCCTGTCGAGCTCTTTGAACTGCGTTACGTCCTGCAGAATCGTCAGCACGCCGAACAGGTTCCCCGTATTGTCGAACACCCGCGTGAGGCGGGGACGGAAGTACATCGGCCTTCCGCCCGCATCGAACTGCAGGTAACTCACCTGTTCCTGTTTCACTTGCTCCGCTTCCGTGCCCTGCACATTTCCCATCGACGCGTTGCGAATGAGGGACATGATCCGTTCGTCACGTATGACTTTGCCCACGGGTTTGCCGATCGCATCCACATCGGCGTAACCAAACAACTCGGAAATGAGATTGTTGATATGAATAATCCGCATCTGCGCATCGGTCACGATGATGCCGTCGGAGATGCTGTCAACAATCGCCTCGGACTTCCTTTTCTCGGCGATGATCTGGTCGATGTTCATCTGCTCGTACCGCCGCAGACGTTCGGTCATCTTGTTGAACTCACGGCTGAGCGCGCCGATCTCGTCATTCGACAACACATCAATCTTGAGATCCAGATGTCCCGCCCCGATTTGCCGCACGCGCTCGGTGAGCGCCTCGGCGGGTTTGATGAGGACGCGTGTCAGCCAGAGGGTGGCTATCACACTCAGGCCAAGCGTGACAATCGAAGCCAGCAGCATGGCATAGGCGGATTGGTTCGCGATGGAATGCGTCCTGCTCTCCAGGTTGTACATCGCTGTCTGGTTGTACTCGAAGAGCCGGAAGCAGAGTCGGCGCAGGTCCTCCGAGACCGGCCGGACAATCTCATAATAATAGTATTTGGCTTGTGTAAATGCCCCCTGCTGGATCATCCCCCGCATCGTATCGGTGACGGAGATGTAGTTCTGTCGCTGCGTTTGCAACGAATCACGGAGGGTGAGGAGCGGCTGGGCCGTTGCGGTGCGGAAGGCATGCTCGTACCAATAATAGAAGAGCTCGCGGTTCTCCTCGAACCCGCCACTGACACTTGCCTCTTCACCCTGACTACCAACCAGGAGAGCATTATCCTGTCCTTCGAGGGCTTTTACCATGTTCTCCGCGGCAATAACGCTCAGGTAGTTTTCACGCAGGATCGTTGCGACGGTCTGGCCGAGGGCGTAGAAGTTGTAGATGGACCAGAACCCGGCGGCAAGATTGAGCGTGACGAGCAGTCCGAATGCCCAGATTATTTTCGTGCGGATTGTTGTAACCATTCCCGGCTATAGGCCTTCTGTACATTCGTGGAAGATGGGAGCAAATCCCGTCGGTTTTAATGTAGGAGAGTATGGAGGGAAAAACAAGCCGGTGCGGGAGGCGACCCGCAAGTCAGGAGGGTAGATCGGTTCCGGGCAACCCTGCCAAAAGCAAAACGGGATGGACAAAAACATTTGCCGTCCATCCCGTTGAATCATCCGGGTTTACTTCAGCAGTACCGCACGACGCACACTGCTGCCTGCAGAGGTTTCCAATCTGTAGACAAACACTCCCGACGCCAGCACATTACCTCCAGCGTCCTTCCCATCCCACGTTGCTGAATACCTTCCTGCTTCCTTGAACGGAAGATCCACGAGGCGCCGCACCTCGCGTCCCAATAGATCATACACCACCAATCGGACGGGGCCTGCCGTTGCCAGTGAATACGGAATTGCCGTACTGGGATTGAAGGGATTCGGATAGTTTTGCCCGAGTGCAAACTCCGCAGGGACTGTGTTCTGTCCGTTTACATTCGAAGGGCTGTAATCAAACTTGAATGCGCGGTAGCTGAACACACCGTTCGGGAACGAAAGCTCCAGCGCCTTTTCGCCATTCGGCCGTACTTCTGTGACTGTCGGATTCGTTGAGCCCCACCCGATCACCGTGTTGCCATTGGCAAGTCTTTGCGCATAGCCCATGGCAAACCCGTACGTGCCCAGAGGGTTCTTGTATGACCATACACGCATCGCAGTCATCTGTACTTCGTCGATTTCATACTCTATTGCACGTGAAGCCTGTGGTACGTTGAAATTTCCGTTATCGAACAGAAGAAGGTTGCCGTTCGGAAGCCGCTGGACGGCATGTTGCCTGCTGAATTTCATCGTATCGCCGACAAAGACAAAATCGTTGTTTTTACCGCCAAGCCGCCAGATGATCTCGCCCGTCTCACGGTTGATCTTGGTGATCTCATCAAGATGGCGTGATGAAATCAGAAGGTGCCCGTCCGTGTCCCTGTCGATTGCATTGCCGTGAACCGGATCGATGTTCGAGGCGGTGAAATTGATATAGGTGGCATCAAGAATATTGAAGTGATCCCAACTGCGCCATTGGAACACGACATTCTTCTGTCTGTCGAGTTCCTGAATCACAAGTCCGATGACACTTGCCTGCGACGAGCCTCCGGCAACGATCGTGTCCATACGTACCGGCTGGACGTCATAACTCATCAGCAGCGCGTGGCCGTCAGGCAGAACGCGCAGTTCATGCTCGTCCGTCGGATAGCCGTTGCCGCATTTGAACGAATCAACGACCGCGAATGCGGAGTTCAGGACGAGGAATTGCATATATGATCGGTCGAAGTACGTGTAGAAGCCGTTGGGCTGCTTCTTGAAATCGTGAGCGCGAAATGAGAGTTGCCTCGACCAGGCAACATGTCCGTTGTTGTCAACGACAAGCAGATGCGGCACGTTGGGCACGCTCTGGTTGAACGTAAGATTGCTCAAAAAGAAATACCCGGGGGACGGATTGTCGGATGCAAGGATACGGATTTCCGGAGGATTCATGAGAGGACTTGCCGGCCCGCCGGACATGAGTTCTGCATAATCCGCGGCCGGATCGTTTTCCCGCTCGGGCTT
>CAZBWR010000133.1:0-4679 GCA_964495695.1 uncultured Chitinophagales bacterium
GACGGCGAACCCGCAAAAAAGATAGTCACGCATTGCTACAAATGCAAGGGAGAAACCGCCCCTTCCGGCCCGTTCGGGCCGGATTTTCGGAGCTCAATACCGATTGACAGGTTTACCCCCAGATCAAATTCACAATCCAGACGGATGCCAGCACGCTGACGAGATCGGCGAACAATCCGGCGGGAACGGCATGCCGCGTCTTGCTGACAGCAACCGAGCCGAAATAGACTGCAAGAACGTAGAACGTCGTCTCGCCGCTTCCCATCATCGTCGCCACAAGGCGTCCGATAAACGAATCCGCACCGTGGGCGTTGATTGTCTCGGACATCACTCCCAATGCGCCGCTTCCCGAAAGGGGGCGCATCAACGCCATCGGAATGGCCTCGACCGGCATACCGATGAACGTGGTAATCGGAGAGAGAATCCACGCAAGAATATCCATCGCCCCGCCGGCCCGAAACACACCGATCGCCACAATCATCGCAACGAGATAGGGAATAATCCTGACACCGACATTGAAACCTTCTTTCGCTCCTTCGACAAACACTTCATAGATTTTGACTTTCTTGACTGCGCCGTACACGATCACGAACAGCACAAGTGCGGGAATCGCCGCAACGGAAACGAGCTTGATGACTTCAAGAAGTGTGTTCATTCTTCAACCTCCAGCTGCTTGCGATAGACGGGAAGTTTGGCAAGCGTCTTTGCGAGGAAGACGCCGAAGATTGTCGACAGGCCGGTGGCAAGAATCGCCGGCCCGATGATTTCAGTGGGGTTGGCGGAGCCTGCCGATGCGCGAATTGCGATCACCGTCGCCGGTATCAATTGCACGTTACTTGTATTAATGACGAGAAATGTGCACATGGCGTCGGTAGCCGTGCCGACCTTCTTGTTCAGCTTGTTCAATTCCTCCATCGCCTTCAGCCCGAGAGGCGTAGCGGCGTTTGCCAGTCCGAGCATATTGGCCGAGATGTTCATGATCATCGCCCCCATAGCAGGATGTTCAGCGGGGACATCCGGGAAGAGCCGCGTCGTAATGGGACGCAGCAGTCTTGCAAGCTGGGCAATGAGACCGGCTTGTTCCGCCACTTTCATGACCCCGAGCCACAACGCCATAATGCCGATCAGTCCGATCGCAAGTTCAACGGCTTTCTTCGCCGACCCGACAATGCCGTCGTTCGTTACGCGTGTGAGATTGGGATAGGCCCCCTGCCCTGCAGGATCGGGGGTTTGGGTAAGGTCCTTGCCCGCCGCCACCAGAATGCCGATCACCAGCAGGGCGAGCCAGATGTAGTTCAACATAGAGATCTCCGTATGTTGAAGGTATGTGTGGGATTTAGTGTGAGTTAAAACCTGATGCGCATTGACACGCCGACAGATTGCTGCCGCTCAGCGTCAATGTGAGGCAACAACCGTATCGAAAGGTCATCGCTGACGTTGAAATCATACAAACTGGCGTCCACGTACGCGTCCACCAGGTTAATGATGTAGTAGATGAAAAAGTACCACGAGAATGTATCCCGCTGATCCTTGTAAAACTCCCGCAGTTCCCTGTACCGCGTGAAGCCCGAGGGGTTTTCGCCCGTTATGCTTGCAGCGAACAGGTTACGGTAGTGTTTCGTGCTGTCATTGTTGTCAAGCCACGTGCGGACAAGATAATAGCCGACGCCGACCACCAACGGGATTTTCCAATATGACTCGTTATAAAGCTGCCCGGCCCCCGGCAGCACGGCGGAAAAGAGAAGAGCGAGTCCCGGCGACTTTGTGGAGGAGTAGGATGATGAGACCGTGTCAACTCTCCCCGATTGCACGGTGAACGACTGGACAAGCCGGGCTGAATCAGCGGGCGATACCGGCGTGAGGCCGGAAAGAGTATCCGGCTGCTGCGCAGCCGCCTGAAACGCCAGCAGAACAATCAGAACTCCCGTCCACGTACCGTTCATGCTCCCCTTTTCAGTTACCTGCGAGCGCAATCACTTCAATCTCTACACGAACGTCCTTCGGAAGCCGTGCAACTTCGACGGTCGAACGCGCCGGAGGATCCTGCTTGAAATACTCGCCGTACACTTCGTTCATCGAAGCAAACTCGTTCATGTCCTTCAAAAACACTGTCGTCTTGACGACGCCGGGAAGGTTCGTCCCTGCCGCCTCAAGTATCGCCTTCAGGTTTTCCATTACGCGCCGGGTCTGGGCTTTAACATCCCCCTCGATAATCTGGCCCGTTGAAGGATCGAGCGCAATTTGCCCTGCCGTGTAGACCAATCCCCCCTGCACTTTCACGGCCTGGCTGTACGGCCCGATCGCAGCCGGGGCATTGCTGGTGTGAACGATTTCTCTTTTCATGGTGTCTTTGATCGTTATGTGGGATGGATGAATGGGAGCCGTTTGACGGCCCCGCACTCAAGAATCGATTGAAGCAAACAAATCCAGAAGCCGGTCAAGATCGTCAAGCGAGTAGTACTCGACGACGATCGTCCCCTTGCCATCTGCCATGTCACGCACTTCGACTTTTGTGCCGAGTTTCTGGCGCAGCTTCTCTTCGATGTTTGTCAGCGAGCTGCTCTGTGGCCTGCCGGGGATCGTACGGGTTTGTTTCTTGCCGGTCGATTTCTTGCCGCTTTCACGAACGGTGTTTTCCACCTGCCTGACGGAAAGACCCTTCGAGATGATTTTCTTGAAGATCCCCATCTGCAGCGACGGATCATCAATCGTGATCAACGCACGGGCGTGCCCGGCGCTGATTTCATTCTTGCGCACAGCTGTCTGAATCACATCCGGCAACTTCAACAAACGGAGAAAATTTGTGACGGTAGATCGATCCTTCCCCGTCTTTTGTGAGACTTGTTCAACGGTGAGGTTAAGTTCGTCCGTGAGGCGTTTGTAGGAGATGGCAATTTCAATCGGGTTGAGCTGCGATCGCTGCAGGTTTTCGATCAACGCAAGTTCAAGCAGTTCATCCTGCGAGCGGATCTTGATGATGTACGCGGGAAGTTGCTGCAGCCCGGCCTGCCTTGATGCACGCAACCGCCGCTCGCCCGATATCAACTGATAGCCATCCTCGTAGCGACAGACGGTGATTGGCTGAATCACACCTTTCTCCTGAATCGAGCGGCGCAATTCGTCCAGCTCGACCGGATCAAAATCGGCACGGGGCTGATACGGGTTCGGGCGGATTTTATCTATATCAATGTGGACAATCGTGTTGTCCGTTACGCCGTCATCCTGGCGGGATGGCGGAACGGGCGCCGTGCCGGCGCGGGGAATGAGTGAGGCAAGTCCTCTGCCGAGAACCGGTTTTCCTTTTGTGCTCATGCGTCTTTGGGCTGCTCCCTCCGCTCGACGACTTGCACAGGATGGTTGTTGTTGGCAAGAACTTCCTGCGCAAGGTCCATGTAATTCCGTGTGCCGGCCGAAACGGCATCGTACAGAATAATCGGCTTGCCGAAACTCGGCGCTTCGCTTAAGCGGACGTTTCGTGTGATGATGGTCTTGAACACTTTTTCGCCAAAGTACTTCTTCACTTCTTCGATGATCTGGTTCGAGAGACGCAGGCGGCTGTCGTACATCGTCAACAACACACCTTCGATGTCGAGCTGCTCGTTCAGTTGCTTCTTCACCATGTTCACGGTGTTGAGCAGTTGCCCCAATCCCTCAAGCGCATAATATTCGCATTGCACGGGAATCAGCACTGCATCGGCAGCGGTCAACGCATTGAGCGTGATAAGCCCGAGCGATGGCGGACAATCTATGAAAATGAAGTCGTAATCGTTGCGCAGCGTTTCAAGCGCCACTTTGAGACGCTTCTCCCTCTCCTCGAGATCGACCATCTCCACTTCCGCACCCACAAGATTGATATGCGACGGGATGAGGGAGAGATAGGGCATCTGTGTTTTGATGATGGCGGAGGCGGGACTGATGCTGCCGACCATCAATTCGTACGAACTGCACCCTTCGGCGGAACCCTCGAACCCGACACCGCTGGTTGCGTTGGATTGCGGGTCAATATCGACAAGCAGCGTCCGCTTCTCCGCCGCGGCGATGCATGCGGAAAGGTTCACGGCCGTCGTCGTTTTTCCGACGCCCCCTTTTTGATTTGCTATGGTGATGATTTTGCCCAAGCCGGTACCCTTAGTTAACGCATCCCTGCCGCAAGCAGCAGGGCGATAATTGCCAACGCAGTATTCAGTTTGCCGAACAGCAACATCTGGCTGTGGAACCTCACCGCCAGTTCCGTGACTTCTCCCGCCGCCACCTCATCGCGCAAGCGTCCCAGCATTCGTGCATAGCCGAACGATAATACCATCATCAGCACAAACACAAGCTGCTTCAGCCCCAGAAGTGTCGACCAGCGGCTGTCATAGACAAAAAAAACAAACCGTGTATCAAAGAGCATCAGCGCAACGCCGGTTACCAGAACCGTCCAGACGCACATCCAGACAAAGGGCTGGAAACGCCCGAGCAGATGGAGCGTGAATGGATCGAACTCCTTCTTTTCGGCGGCGGCTACCGGATGCGACACAACCGCCTGATACGTCAGTCCCCCGAACCACACAACGACCGAAAAAACGTGCAGGCTGCGGGCAGTCCAGAGAAGGAAGTCCATTCAGATACGGATGTGTGAAACAGCGTGAAACTCTTGAACGGGAAAAAGATACATCTTTTGGCAGAGGGTTGCAAGG
>CAZBWR010000134.1:0-4593 GCA_964495695.1 uncultured Chitinophagales bacterium
ACCGGTCTCGACCATAACACTACATACTATTGGCGAGTCGTGCCTTACAATGCATTCGGTGAAGCAACTGGAACCATCGTCAGATCGTTCACGACCGGTGACAACCCGGCCATCAGTGCGTTTCCATATTCACAGAACTTTGATGTGAACACCTATGGATGGAGTTCGGAGAATACCAATGGCGACCCGTTCACGTGGGAACTGACAACAGAGAATCCGCGGTCCGCCCCGACAGCCACGATTGCCCGGCCGAATCCGAACGGCGCAACTCCCGCCAATGATTGGCTGTTTACGCCGCCCCTTCTGATTACTGCTGGACATATGTATAAGGTAGAATTTTGGACGCGTAACGTATCGGCTGCACACGCCGAGGCACTGCAGGTATTCTTCGGGTCGGATCAGGTTTCCCCGACCATGCGGAATGTCCCCTTCCTTCGCCATGAGTCTCTTAGCAACACAGATTACCAAAGGCTGGAAGGGGTGTTTTCAGCGCCCAACAGCGAGGGGACAGCCGAAGCAGTCGTGGGGTGGAACTACTTCAGTCCTGCAGGGACAAGCGGACTTCTACTTGATGACGTGACCATCACTGATCTTGGAGCAGCGCCTGTGCTCTACGGGTTCATCAACGCTATCAGTTCCACGCCGGGTTCAGTTACGATATCCTGGCGTGCTCTATCCCAAGTCAACAACCTGCGTTTCGAGATTCAGAAGGCTACCGCACCGTCGATCGATTTCCAGACAATCGCTGGCAGCAGCATTGATGGACATGGAACGACATCGGTACCCAGGGATTATTCATGGATCGACAATAGTCCCGGCGCCACAACTACATACTATCGCATCAAACAAACATCAGTAAATGGAGATGTATACTACTCGAATGCCATTGTGATGGAAGGCGTGACATCCGTGGGCGGCTCGACTTCTGTACCGCACGAGTTTGTACTGCACCAGAACTATCCGAACCCGTTCAACCCCGAGACACGAATTGAGTTTTCAGTTCCTTCTGCCGGGCACACAACATTGCAGGTTTTCAACACTTTGGGCCAGTTTGTTGCGACGGTATTCGAAGGAACCGCTGAGCCGGGACGAGTCTACTCGCAGACATTTAACGCTGCCGGACTGACAAGCGGAGTGTACTTCTACCGTCTGCAAACCAACGGTCACAGCACGACCCGAAAGCTTGTCTTGATGAAATAACCGGAGGTCACAAGACTTAAATCCAGCAGGGATGCAGTCGGGTCCCTGCTGGTGTCATGAGCGTCCCGATATTCATCACAATTCTAACAATCAGCTGAAAACTGAAGTACTCAAGGGCTAGCCTCTTTTGTAACCTGCTCTCTCTACACCGATTTCTTATACCTGACATATTGCTGGCCGTACATTATTCTTGTATATTGGCACAGATTTAAAAGTAAGTTCACTCCCCTGAGTTACTATTTTTATGCTTGATTCATCCCGCCACGGGCGCGCACCATTGCTTTTTCTGCTTGCAGTATTCCTGTTGATCCCGCACTCTTTCTACGCTGGTACAATCCGCATCGGTACATTCAACAGCGCAACGAACGGAGAAATCGAGTCAGCACATCTGCTGTTGACCCATCAGGAAACTCGTACTGTTCTTAAGCTTGAACGGGCACACTTCGAGTCCCCTCTTCATGTTCCTGACGGCACCTGGCAGATCTCAGCACACGCCGCCGGCTTTCATACTCTCTATACGTCACTGGTCTCAGATGCCAATTCATCAGTTTCCGTCGATCTTTTTCTCGACCCGGTCACACAGCCATCTGAACTGCAGCAAGCATCCATCGACAGGCAACGACGTGACGATGCGACCCTTGTTGTAGGCTTTGTAGCAGATAGAGAATCGGGACTTCCCCTATCCGGCGTACACGTTCTTGGTGGAACAGGTAAAGTAACGACCGACGCAAAAGGGTACTACAGCGTTTACCTCCCGGTAACGAGTGATTGGTCGAAGAACCGGCTTGTATTCATAAAGGATGGATATGTGCTTGAGGAGCGTACCGGACTTGAAACATGGAGTTTCGGTGACTGGATCGTGAACGTCAGAATGCAACGCGGATCCGGCACGAAGTCAATCTCTGAATCAAAGGCCGAGCGCGGCGCATCTCAACAACTTGATGAATGTACGGCATGCAATACAGACGGTCCTTCCGGAACGGACAATGCGGTCGTCCCAATCTCCGCCAGCATACGTGTCGGCAGAACATGCTCGGGGACATCATGCTCGACGGTTGAAGTCTACACGATGCAGACATACGCGAAGTATGTTCTCCCCGCCGAGTGGTACTCATGCTGGGGCTCGCTTGCCAACGGCATGAACTCCCTTCAAGCGGGTGCGGTAGCCATTCGGAGTTACGGGCTATGGTATGTGTACAATCCACTCAGGACGAACTACGACATTTGCGACAACACATCATGTCAGGCGCTTGGCAGCGTGCAGTCCACGAATGCCAACAATGCAGTAGATGCAACCGACAGGTGGATTTTACTCACGGCGAGCAATGCTGTGGCACGTTCGGAGTATTCCGCCGAAAATAACAACAAAGGCTGCGGCGATGGTTACACAGGAACAGGAACTTCATGGCCCTGCATTCTCGACCTTCCCTGCCAGACACAAACGCCTAACGGCCACGGCCGCGGTATGTGCCAGTGGGGTTCGGCACGGTGGGCGAACGGCACACGTGTTCTCACAACATCTCCCTGCTCGCAAGGAACATCCCACGGACAAGGAACGAAAACCTGGCAGCAGATTCTCTCTCATTATTACCCCACCTACACTCTCGTGCAAGGCGCTACCGCATCGATGCAGGGTACAACAACAGACCCTACATCCGTGGCCCAGGGTTCAACAATGAGCATCCAGTACACTCTTACAACAACGCACGCAATGTCGTTGATACTCGGAGCGTCCATCGCGCCCAACGGCAGCGGAACACTGACTTCCGATTCACCGAGAGACATCAAGGCAAGTTTGTTTGAAGGCGGAAACATCGTAAGCCGCTCGTTTGTTGTCCCCGCTACGCAACCAACGGGTGCACACGATCTTTACGTTTCGCTCTGGCACGACAAGAACAACAACAACATCATCGACACGGGAGATTTTGTCGTTGCGTCGGCACAATACAACAACAAGTTTACGGTGACGATACTTCCCGTGCAGCTTGTTTCATTCACGGCAACATCCCCCAACAACAGGGATGTCGAACTCCGGTGGCGCACACTGAGTGAGGTCAACAACCTCGGCTTCTATGTGCAGCGACGCATACTCGGTGACACTGCCTGGACCGAGCTCGCAAATTCATTCGTACCGGGACATGGCACCACCAATATCCCCCGCGACTATATGTATGTGGATGTGAACGCAGGGCCCGGCAACTGGCAATACCGCCTGCGGCAACTGGATCTGGACAGCACCGAACATTTCACCGACCCGGTTGAGATTCAGATTACGACAGGCGTTGCGCTGGAAACGCCCTCCGGATTCATGCTCTGGCAAAACTACCCGAATCCCTTCAACCCGGAGACGGAGATACGGTTTTCAGTCGAAAAGACGGGCCCGACGACTCTCGAAGTGTACGACATGCTCGGACGAAAATTGCTAACACTTTTCGAAAACACAGCCCAAATGCAACGAGTGTATAGTGTTCGGCTGAACGCCGAAAAGCTTGCAAGCGGAGTCTATACCTACGTGCTTGCAAGCGGCCACTCCCGAGCCGCGAAGCGGATGGTAGTATTGAAGTGATGCGTCCCCTTACCGGGACGCCAGGGCGGAGCCCCCTTAGTTAACCTTAGTTCATACTCTCTTAACTTGCTTCCATTGTATCTGTTAAGGAAAAAGGGAAAAACACCTCCTTCTTTCCCTGACAAGCATTATAACACCATATATAGGCACACGTAACTTCCGCGGTATATCTGCCAACTTCATATGAAATCAGTTATTACAATCTTCACTCATAGGAGACTTGTAGCATGAAATCAATGTACAGGCTTTGCATACTTGCCGTATTGACGGTGTTGGGGGTTGGAAGGGGTTGGGGGCAGATGAATCTCGCACAAGATGATTTTGGGACCAACACACAGAATCCGTTAAACCGCACTGGATGGAGTGCTAATGCTTCCAGTGGCTCCGCTTGGGAACTGCGCACTACTAGCACAAGCTCCGGATACAGTTGGACAAACCCGATTGTCACTTCCTCTGGAGGTGCCAATGTCTTTACAAACCTTGGTACAAATACAAACACAAAGACTTTGACCTACGACAATAATCTCTCAACAATAGGATACACATCAATCAAAGTACGTCTTGCAGGCATCAAGACCGGAACGGTGCCTGATCTTCAGATTGAATATTCAGTTAATGGAACTGAATATAGTTTAGGTGGGACGATTACATTGGGAACCTCCTGGTCAGCCTATACAATAAGTCTGCCTGCTGGAGCCGAGGGAGTATCAAATCTAAGGATTAGAATTTCAGTCAATGCCAATAGCAATTCAGGCAATAATTTTAGAATTGATGATTTTCATGTTGTTGGAACCTCTGCGGCAGCACCAACTATCGGTATTAGTGCA
>CAZBWR010000135.1:0-4489 GCA_964495695.1 uncultured Chitinophagales bacterium
CGATAGCCGATACTGATGCCGGCCTCCCGAAGTCACTCACTCTTGACCAGAACTATCCCAACCCGTTCAATCCGACTACAAGCATCAAATTCCAAATCCCACATTCCAGCCACGTCACGCTCAAAGTCTTTGACATGCTGGGACGTGATATTGCGATGCTGGTGGATGCTGTGAAGGAACCCGGAACACATGCCATAACCTTTGAAGGGACTTCACTTTCGAGTGGTGTATATTTCTACAGTTTGGAGACAAACGGCCAGCGACTGATGAAGAGGATGGTTTTGTTGAGATAGAAGGTCTTGACAGATGAGTTTGCCGGATATATATTTCCGGCAGATCACAATCTCGGAGGCTCGGCATGAACACCCCTACTCGCTCGACCTGCCTGCTCATTCTGTCAATGATACTCGCCTCCCCTTCGGGGGCACAATGGATCAAACAAAGTTTCCCTTCGACCGAAATCCTCTACAAAGTCCGCTTTGCAAACCCGCAAACCGGATGGATTCTCGGAGCAGCCAATCTCTACAAAACCACAGACGGCGGCGCTTCATGGTATCCGCAAAAGACCACTCAAGGGTACGGACAGACACTTCATGTTGCCAGTCCCGACGTGATCTTTCACGGCAATTTCAACGGGCCACTGGAACGATCGACCGACGGCGGAGCGACATGGAACGCCGTTCATTCCGACGCCACTTCGTACTTTGATTTTGATTTCATTTCGCCAACAGTCGGGTACGCCGCAGGAGGGATCGGAAGTCCGATGCAATCTGTCATTCGGAAAACAACTGACGGCGGTGTTACCTGGACGAACCTCTCGTCACCGTTCACAGGAGGAGAGATCGAAGGGTTGAGTTTCGTAGATGAGAATACCGGCTGGGCAGTGACCTACTGGGGCTTGATGTACAAGACATCAGACGGCGGACAGAGTTGGAGTTTTCAAGATACTGTCGGCCGTGCGAATTTTAATTACAATGCGCCGGTTCGTGACGCACAGTTCGCATCAACTCATTTCGGCTGGGCGGTCGGCGGACTTTCGGGAAATAATGTCATCGCCAGGACGACGGACGGTGGCGCGAGCTGGACATATCAACGGCCCGGTGGAAGCAGTTGGCGCGAGATTCACATGCGCAACACACAGCGCGGATGGATTGTCGGCGCGACCTATGCCCCATATATCGTTCGGACAACAAACGGCGGGGAAACCTGGGAGGCACAAACGTTCTCCAGTCCGCCGAACCCCTCGCGAGGACTTGAGTCCATTTTCATGATTGATGATAATCTCGGCTGGGCTGTCGGGGGCATGGGTGACCTTTACAAAACAACAAATGGCGGAACGAGCCCGACATCTGTCAAGACAAGCGGGAATCCGTTAGCCTTCAAACTCGAGCAAAACTACCCTAACCCGTTCAATCCCACGACAAGCATCAAATTCCAAATTCCAAGCTCCAATCATGTCACGCTCAGGGTCTTCGACATACTCGGGCGCGAGGTGGCAACACTGGTGGATGAAATGAAAGAAGCCGGCGAACATATTGCGATATGGAACGGGCACACCTTCGATGGAAGTCAAGCCGGCTCCGGTGTTTACTTTGTCAGAGCAGAAACGCAAGATCACACTACAACCGGACGAATGATGTTGTTACGATAACCTCTTGCCGGAAAGGCTTCAACACATGTCTACACGATGGAGAGCAGTGCTGCTCTTCCTATGCTTGTTAAGTGTGCAGGGTACATCGCAAATCAGCGTGAGCGATTCCCTCGCGCTGGTGGATTTGTATCATTCCACCAACGGGGATCAATGGCAGAACAAATCCAATTGGCTTAGCACGGCGCCCGCAGGAACCTGGTTTGGCGTGCAAGCGTCCGGAGGACGCGTCGTGGGGTTGATGTTCTATTGGGGAAACAATCTTCAAGGCCCGCTCCCAAGTTCTCTCGGATCGTTGACGGGCTTGCAACAACTCATGCTCGGCGGAAACCGCATCACTTCAATTCCCCCGGAGATCGGCAATCTCTCGAACTTGCAAAGCCTTGACCTTTCTCTAAACCGGCTCAAGCGCGTTCCTTCATCATTGGCACAACTTGCCAATCTCACGTTCCTCAACCTTTCGCAGAACGAGATTTTTGAACTTCCCGAACAGATCGGGGCGTTAACAAACCTGCGACAACTCTCCGTGGAACACAACCGCATTACGCGGTTGCCGTCATCTATTGGAGACCTCGTGCGCTTGACGTCGTTGAATGCCATGGACAACTCGCTTGCAGAGATCCCTGATGAAATCGCCAATCTCCGTCTCTTGACTCACTTGTACCTTGGCGGCAACAAGTTGACACGAGTCCCTTCGGCTATCTGCACGCTCGACAGTCTCCAACTGCTATGGTTGTTCTCCAACCAACTCACAACACTCCCTCCGGAGATCGGCAATCTGAGGAAACTTGTGAACCTGCATCTGCAGGGGAACCAACTGCAGTCCCTTCCCCCCTCCATCGGCAACCTGACATTGCTCCAGAATCTGCATCTTGCCGATAACCAACTCCGCTCGCTGCCGCCGGAGATTGGGAACCTGACCCGACTCCGAAGCTTCAGGGCGTACAACAATCAGCTGGACAGCATACCGGCAACCATCGGCAACCTGACAGGGCTTGTTGACATCTGGCTACAGCGGAACAACCTCGTCACTCTCCCGGCGAGCATCGGCAATCTCACGAACCTGACGCACTTGTACTTTGATGACAACAGACTTTCCGGCAGGATGCCGGATTTGATTTGCAGTTTGCCAAGACTTGTCTTACTCTCCTTTAGGGATAACAATCTCACTGGTCCTGTACCTGAGTGCATTGGTCAGTTTACTGGGCTTGGCTGGCTTTTTCTGGAGCAGAACAGGTTTGACTCACTCCCCTCACTTGCTGGCGCACGCTCGCTGAGGGTTTTTTCCGTGTATGCCAACGAACTGCACTTCGCCGATGTAGAACGAAACATCGGCTTACCCTTTACCTCTTTCAGTTATGCCCCGCAGGATAGCGTCGGCCAACCGGTGGATACAACATTGCGGCAAGGTTCAGCCTACCGACTTGACGCGTTTGTGCGCGGAACGAGGAACCGATATCAGTGGCAGAAAAATGGATCGTCAATTCCGGGGGCAACTTCATCGAATCTTGTCTTCAACTCAATAGACAGCACATACGCAGGCACATATGTCTGCAAGGTCACAAGCGACAGTATTCCAATTCTCGAAATCTCTACACGGCCTGTTCGCATCAGTGTCGACGGAACCGTTGCTGTCCGCACACAAGAAACGCCATTGACGTTTCTACTCGAACAAAACTACCCCAACCCGTTCAATCCCACGACAAGCATCAAATTCCAAATTCCAAGCTCCAATCATGTCACGCTCAAGGTCTTTGACATGCTGGGACGTAAGGTTGCGACGTTGGTGGATGAAGTGAAAGAAGCCGGCGAACATGCCGTGGTATGGGATGCCTCGGCGATGGCGAGCGGGGTTTTCTACTATCAAATGAGAACTGGTACGTACACAAAAACACGGGCACTTACGCTTCTGAAATGAAGAAACTCATGCACATCCTTCTGACGTCCGGTCTAATGTTGTGTCTTGTCGAACCTGTCATCAGTCAAGACTCTGTCGCAGACGTATTTCCATTGGCAATTGGCAATCAGTGGCGTTACGAGTATACTACATTCAAGCTGGAGCCCCCGGCGGATATCATATACACCGACTCCGGTTGGGTCCAATACATGGTGACAGATAGAACGATATTTGCAGATTCCACATTATGGACTCTCATGCAGACAAGGCATTTCAGGCATTGTCAACGGTCTGGTCTCCCGCCCCCATTCGGCAGCGATACGTGTTACACTATCTCCGACACCAATTCCCGCCACATGATCGAGTTCCACCGTGGCGGACACCAGTTGGTTCTTGTTGGGGTGGATTGGAGGGACGTTTACCCCTTTGCCGCAGCACTTTCCGAAACGACAACTGTTTTGCGCTACAGGCAGGTCGATGCTTCCGGAAGAGCAGTTATACGAACTTCCGAACGAGATGCTTTTTGCGCTCACAGTTTTCTTATGACGTTTCAACAGGGAATCGGGATGGTCGCTATTCAGTGCTCTCTCTTGCGGTGCACGAACATTCATTCCACGAACCACACTTTGTTAAGTCATACTATCGTGTCCGTGAACGAACTATCTCCTCCTACGGTGGCTAGACTGCATCAGAACTACCCCAACCCGTTCAATCCCAAGACGACGATACGATTTTCGGTAGGGACGTATGGCCATACGTCCCTACGGGTTTTTGACGTACTCGGGCATGAAGTTGCGACATTGGTGGATGAAATGAAAGAAGCCGGCGAACATGCCGTGGTATGGGATGCCTCAGCGATGGCGAGCGGGATATATTTCTACAGAATCATTTCCTCGGCTTTTAGCTCCACCCGCTGCATGCTCTTGCTGAAGTGATGGAATTCG
>CAZBWR010000136.1:0-4486 GCA_964495695.1 uncultured Chitinophagales bacterium
ATGTTGCAATCGGTGACACACTGGTAACGATGATCGAACCGGTACGCAACTGTCCGCGGATTTCGCCGCCAGGGAATGTGGACGTGTGCAGATTGATGTAGATGTTGTTTGCCAGGAGTTCACGCATTTGCGCGTTGGAGAACGGTTCGGTATCCGAGCTCCGCCACACGCCTGCCGCAGTATTTCCCAAGAAGTTGGCAGTAACCGTACGGACAACGGGTCCATTCGTGCCGGCCGGCGCGTTGTGGAAGTGAGCGGCGGTGAAGGGTTGGCTTAATCCATCAACCGTGCCGTGGAATGTCAATCCGCCATCCGTGAGTGTTGCGGCAAGACTACCGCGTCCGTTCGTTGCGGCAGGGGGGACTTCCTGTGCACCGTTCAATTGCGCGGCAAATCCCGTCCCTTCAGATGGAAAGAGTTGCCCTCTAATCTCTCCGCCAGGGTTGGCGGCCGTGTGGACGTTGACGTAAATCCGTCCGGTCATGAGCGCCACAATCAACGAGTCGGCAGGAGAGCTCCAATAGCCGGTGATACTGTTTCCGCTGATGGATGGACCGAGGTTGAATACCACGCCCCCATTCTGTCCGGGACTGCCGAGATGAAAATGCGCAGCAGAGATCGGGCCGCTTAATCCATCAACGGTGATTGCGTACGCTAATCCGCCCCTGGTCAACGTGAAACTTCCTGTTCCGCTTGCTGCATTCGTCAGCGGAGGATTTTCTTGCTGGCTCGTAAGGTTTGCTTTGAATCCCGTTCCGGCGTCGATCAATACCTGGCCTCGTGTTTCACCGCCGGGATTTGCCGCTGTATGAATGTTCAAGTACAATTGTCCCGCTACCAGCGCTGCGCGCAATGAATCGGTAAACGGTTGAGTTGGATCAGTTGTACCCCATGTGCCGGTTGCAGTCGTTCCTGTGAATGACGATGTAATGTTCTTGACAACGGGACCATTAAGCCCTATCCCCCCTTGATGGAAATGCGCCCCGGTGATCGCCCCACTGAGGCCGGTCACTGTGATGTTGTACGTTAATCCTGTGCTGGTGGCGACGAGCGACGCCGTCGCTTTCGCATTGTTGGTAATTGCCGGGACTTCCGAGCGTCCGTCGAATCGTGCTGTTGCCCCTGATCCGTTCTTCAGCAGAATCTGTCCCCGTATTTCCCCACCCGGATTTGCGGCAGTGTGAATGTTGACGTAGATGTTTCCGGCGAGAAGCTCCCGCAGCAGCGTGGCGTTCAGCGGCTCTGTGTCGTTACTTTTCCAAACACCAATGGCCGTGTTGTTTGCAAAGCTCAATGTGCGGACAACAGGGCCGTTGGCACCGGCGGCCGCGTTATGGAAATGCGCTCCCGTTATCGCGCCCGTCAGCCCATCCACCGTTATACTGTATACCAGGCCATATTCTGTCAAGGCAAATGAGCCGGTTCCTTTTGCCGTTGATGTGCCGGGGGGAACTTCCTGGCCGGCGTCCAGTCGCGCCTCAAGTCCGATACTGGCATTGACATTCAACTGGCCGCGGATCTCTCCGCCCGGATTTGCCGCAGTATGCACATTCAAGTATAGGCCGCCAGTCAAAAGATCGAGAATTAGCGAGTCGGTCAACGCTCCGGTTCCCGTTGTTCTCCAAACCCCAACGGCTGTGTTTCCGACAAAATCCGACGTGATGTTCTTCACCACCGGGCCGTTCAGTCCAATCGTTCCCTTATGAAAATGCGCGCCGGTTATGGGGCCACTTAGTCCGTTGACTGTCACAGCGTACACAAGCCCGACACCGCCTACGCTGGATAACGAGAGAGTTGCAGTTCCCTTTGCGGATGTTGTCACTGCAGGGTTCTCCTGCGAGCCTTCAAGTGTTGCCGAGAGTGCGGTTCCCGACGCGATTACTACCTGGCCCCGGATCTCGCCGCCGGGATTCGCCGCGGTATGGATGTTCACATAGATTCTTCCGGAGAGAAGGGCTTGAACAAGGGAGTCGGCAATTCCAGACCACGTCCCCGAGGCAGTTGTTCCTGAAAACGTTATGCCCTGGACCACTGGACCGGAAATGCCGGCGGCACCAAGATGGAAGTGTGCGCCCGTAATCGGACCACTCAGGCCTGTAACCGTGATAGAGTATACAAGTCCCCCTGCCCCTGTGAGTGTGAATGCACCGGTTCCGGAAGCCGATGTGGTTACCGACGGAACCTCCTGCGCCCCCGTGAGCGTCGCCCGGAAATTGGTATGAGCGCTGAACGATGTGGCAACAGTAAGTGCTCCCACAGCAAGTATTGCGAGCAGAGTGCGTAGAGATTGCAGCATAGATACCTCCTTGATGAAATTGGGGAGAATGTGAAGAGGTGACTGCACCTTCCACTGATGAATGGCAAAGAACGACGGTTTGATAAACGCCATTGACTAAACCATTGGTGGGCGCCGATGGTTGCAGCCCACATTGGAGCTACGATTCAACGGATTTTTTGGATTGCTTTCGGGAGGGTTATTTCTTCAGAAAAGGTGAAGTTGGTCAGTGGGACGTGTGAAATGGTCGGTCGAAAGCCCGTGCCACCGCTTATTCAGACCGTATTTGCGGATTTGTATGTTGAAAAGATTGTTGATGGCCTCAGCGATTTCGCCCTCCCCCTTCATGCGGGTGCCGAAAGAAGGATCTGTCAGATCGCCGTCGCGCGTATCCCTGATGCGATTCAAGATCTTGCCCTGCCGGTCAGGGAGCTCACGCTTAAGCCAGTCGAGAAAAAGCGGCCTGACGGGCCCGGGAAGCCTGAGCAAGATATAGCCTGCGCTCGTTGCACCCCGTTCCGCGGCAGCTTTCAGGATGGCGGGAATTTCCTCGTCCGTCAGGCCCGGAATGATGGGGGCCGCGTTGACACCTACGCGAATGCCGTTCTTCGCAAGAACCTCAAGCGCTTCCAGCCTCTTCGATGGTGTTGATGTCCTCGGCTCCATTACTCTGATCAAGTCGGGATCGAGACTCGTAATCGACATCATAATGTGGATGAGATCGTATTTCGCCATCTCCTGAAAAATATCCAGGTCACGAAGGACAAGGGCATTCTTCGTGATCAGGCCCACGGGGTTCCGGTAATGAAGAAACACTTCCAGACACTTGCGTGTGAGTTCGAGCTTTCGTTCAACCGGTTGGTAGCAATCGGTGTTGCCGGAAAATGCTACCATCTGGGGTTTCCAGCTTTTCTTGTTGAACGTTTCGGCAAGCAACTCCGGGGCATTCATCTTCACCATGATTTTCGACTCGAAATCAAGTCCTGCCGAAAATCCCAAATACTCATGCGACGGCCGCGCATAGCAGTAGATGCACCCGTGCTCGCAACCCCGGTACGGATTGATACTGTACGTGAAGGGGAGATCGGGGGAATCGTTCTTGGCGAGAATCGTCTTTGAAGAATCGGGATAGAATGCCGTCTTCAGCGGCGGCGCATCATCATCGTACTCAATGGCAATGTCAAGCGGTTCGAGATGCGTCTTCTCGAATCTGTTCGGTGTGTTGAATGAAGCTCCGCGCCCGCGTTTCCCGCCGTCATCTCTCACGGTCTTGCCCCGTAGAAATTTCCTTTGCCCATCGGATACGCGCCCAACACTCTGAACATTCTTGTCAGCTCCCTTACCTGCATGAACGCCTCACGGATATCCGGATCTGCCGGGTTCCCTTGCAGGTCGAGATAGAAGAGGTACTGGAACGGCGATTTCGGGTCGGGTCGGGACTCGACCTTGAGAAGATCAATTCCCCTCACGGCAAACACCCCAAGAATTGTGAACAGGATTCCGGTTTTGTTCGTTTTTGGCGAGAAGACAATACTGCACTTTGTGTTGTCTGAAGGCCTGAGACGTACGGGTGAACGTCCCACGACCAGGAAGCGTGTGAAATTGTGGGATTTGCTTTCGAGATTCCGCTTGAGGATTTTCAGTCCGTAAAGCCGTGCCGCTTCCTTACTGGCGATTGCTGCCACTGTCTCATCGTCCGATTCGGCGACGGATTGGGCAGCGCCGGCTGTATCAAAGAACGCCTCCGGTTTCAGCCGCTTGTGTTTGCGAAAAAAAGCGGCACACTGCGCAAGTGCCTGGGGATGCGAGCGCACGACGCTGATGTTTCGTAGCGACGACTTTGAAGAACACATTAGCGCATGCTCGATGCGGAGATGTACTTCTCCGACGATGTGCAGCTTGTGTTCGAGAAGGAGATCGTAGTTCTGATGGATTGAGCCGGCGAGGGAATTTTCAATAGGGATGATGCCGCGGTCTGCCCGGCGCTTCTCAACGGAAGTGAAAACGGCGGCGAACTCCCCGCAGGGGAGGGTAGCGCAGCGCTTGCCGAACAAATGCCGGGCGGCGACCTCGCTGTACGCTCCCCTCACGCCTTGAAACGCAACCTTCATGAAACAGGAACAGAGTGATTGATGAATTGGCTACTTCATGATAGCCGAATTCCATCACTTCAGCAAGAGCATGCAGCGGGTGGAGCTAAAAGCCGAGGAA
>CAZBWR010000137.1:0-4470 GCA_964495695.1 uncultured Chitinophagales bacterium
AAACGTTATCACATCGATTCCCGAAAAGAATGCCGGCCCTGAAGAATTCCAACTGGGGCAAAACTACCCCAACCCGTTCAATCCGAGCACGACAATAGTCTATCGAGTACGGAGTCGGGAGTCTGTGGAATTGAAGGTCTATGATCTTCTTGGTCGTGAGGTTGCGACGCTTGTCAACGAAGTGCAGGCACCGGGGGAGTACACTGTAACGCTTGACGGATCGAAGTTGGCGAGCGGAGTGTATTTGTACCGGTTGATCTCAGGAGATTTCCTTTCCACAAGAAAACTCGTTCTGTTGAAATGACGAATTCTCAATCACCTCAAGAGGGAGCTATGACTTGTCTAGCCAGGGTAGGACTCCTTATAATCTCAATCACCCTGTTGTTTGTTGAATCTGTGAACGCACAGTGGTCGCCAGATCCGACCTTGAATAATTCTGTCTGTTCTGCTCTCCGGGATCAGTCATTTCCAAAGATGATTTCAGATGGTGCAGGCGGGGCAATTGTCACATGGGAAGACCTCCGTAACGACCCGCTCTTCCCCGATGTTTATACCCAGAGGATTAATGCCGCCGGCGTCATTCAGTGGCAGGCGGATGGCGTGCCGGTTTGCGCTTTGGCCGACGACCAAAGCGATCAGCAGATTACGCCGGACAATGCAGGCGGTGCTATTATTGCTTGGAACGACCGCAGGAACGGAAGTTATTACAGGGTGTTCGTCCAACGTTTCGGGCAGGCGGGTAATTCTCTGTGGGCAACGAACGGTGCCCTTGCGTGTACCACCATTGCCAGCCAGCTGACCCCTTCTGTTGTCGGCGACGGGACGGGTGGTGCAATTGTTGCGTGGGTGGATTACCGGACCCAACCAGCTTCCGGCACGGATATCTATGCGCAGCGTCTGGATGCAAACGGACTTCGCCAGTGGGGCAATGCAGCTTCGAAAGTCTGCAGCGTTCGCAATGATCAGCTGAACCCGCAGATCATCTCCGACGGCGAAGGGGGTGCGTTCGTGGTTTGGCAGGACAGCCGGATACTTGCCAACAGGGATATCTATGTTCAACGGATTACCTCTATGGGATTGCGCCAGTGGAGCGACAGCGGACTTGCGATCTGCCAGGCTCCGGGCGAACAACGCAGGCCGAGAGTGGCATCAGACGGACAAGGGGGCATTATTGTGGTTTGGGAAGACCTCAGGAACGGAGCTTCTAATGTTGATGTCTATGCTCAACGGGTAACAGCGTCGGGAGGGATTCGATGGCAGGCAGACGGTGTTCCGATCTGCACAAACGTATCGAACCAGTTTGTGCCCGAGGTTGCAACACACAGCCTTGGAGGCGCTATTGTGGTTTGGCAGGATAATCGTCCCGGAACGAATAGTGATATCTACGCACAGTCCATCGACACAGCGGGGACAGTACGGTGGGCTGTTGACGGTGCTGGCATCTGCACCAGCCTGCAGGGGCAGTCGGTTCCGGTCGTGGTTCCTGATGGCGCGGGTGGTAGCCTTATTGCCTGGGCGGACGCGAGAAATGGCGGAAGCGATGTGTACGCACAGCGTCTTAGTGCGTCGGGGACATCTTTATGGACTGCGAATGGTGTGCCGGTCAGCATCGCCACATCCGATCAGAACAACCCTCAAATAGCACCCAACAATACAGGCGGAGCGATTCTCGCGTGGGAGGACCTTCGTAACAATCTTACGACGAGGATCGACATTTATGCCTCGCGAGTAAATTCGAGCGGAACATTAGCAAGCGTGTCGCATAGTAGTGTCCCCGGCGAGTTCGTCCTTCATCAGAACTCCCCTAACCCGTTCAACCCGACAACAACAATCAAATACCAAATACCACACAAGCATCATGTAACGATCAAGATATTTGATTTGTTGGGTCGCGAAATCACCACACTTGTGAATGAAGAGATGAGTCCGGGTACGCATACTGTTACCTGGGATGCAGCCGGATACACGAGTGGGGTGTATTTCTACCGTATCACAGCGGACCGCTTTACCGATGTTAAAAGACTACTCTTACTCAGGTAATGTTTTTAGGAGTTCATCGGGTGACGTAGTTTATGATTCGAAGATTTTGAAATGTCAACCACGTAGATAAGGAAGGAACGAAGATGAAAAGGTTGAAAACATTCCTCATGATTCTACAGCTCACTCTCCAATAGCAGGCCTCACCGTTCACCGATGAGGCCTTTTTTTTTGGCGTCATAAAATATGCCCGACCGTCCCTTCGAAGCATCCGGGGAATGCCTATATTACAGCGTACTTTTGTCAGGCAAATTCCCATCATCACATTCCCTGCTTCATCATGTCAAAATCCCCGGCCCCTGTCATAGCAACGGCACATGAACTATCCGTACGCTACGGCGAGCAAGTGGTTCTTGACAACGCCTCACTGACCATTCACGAAAATGAGAGAATCGGACTGATCGGGAACAACGGCTCGGGAAAATCCACGCTGTTGAAAGCTATTGCAGGAGTGTTGCAGCCTGATTCGGGATCGGTTTCGAAACGCAAGGACATTGTTATCGGCTATTTGTCGCAGGACTTTCAGCTTGACCCGGCGCTAACGGTATATGAGAATGTCCGGGAAGGTGCACACGATGTGCTCGATATTATCCGTGAATATGAATCCCTCCCCTACACATCTCCCAGGCGGCATATCCTTGAAGAACAGATCTTGCATCGTGATGGCTGGAATCTCGAAAACAGAATCGAAGCAGTCATGCACTCGCTTAATGTGCCGGCAAGGGATCGTGACATTAACTCGCTCTCCGGCGGCGAAAAGCGGCGCGGCGCGCTCTGCAGGGCAATCATTTCGCGTCCGGATCTGCTCATCCTTGACGAACCGACAAATCACCTGGACACGCACTCCATCGAGTGGATGGAGGAATTTGTCGCAGGCCATGCCGGTGCATGCCTCTTCGTTACGCACGACCGGTATTTTCTCGATTCCATAGCAACACGGATCGTCGAGCTTGCAGGGGGCACGTGCCACAGCCATGCCGGCAACTACACTGACTACCTGCTCGACAAGGCTGAACGCGAAGAACAGCTGGCTTCGGAAGAGCGGAAACGCAAGCGCTTCCTGATCCATGAACTGGAATGGGTGCGCAAGGGTCCCCGGGCACGCAGAACAAAATCCAAAAGCAGGCTCGCACGATACTTCGAAGAGGCAGCCAGGACCGGATTCGAGCCTGACAACACTGTTGAACTGCTCATTCCCCCTCCGCCGCAACCCGGTTCCACCATCCTGAACATCAAGCAGGTCGGCATGTCCATCGGAGAGAGAGTTCTCTTCAACGACATTGATCTCAATTTCGACAAGAACAGAAAACTGGGAGTCATCGGACGCAACGGCGTCGGCAAGACAACGCTGTTGAAGATCATTCTCGGTGAACTTCAACCGACCTCGGGACATGTACAGACCGGAGAGAGAACTGTATTCAACTATATTGACCAGTCAAGAACAACGTTGAATGACGAGAATACCGTCCTGCAGGAAATTGGGGAGGGTCAGGAATGGCTGATGTTTGGCGATGAGCGGCTTACAGTCTGGAAGTACCTCCGCCGTTACCTCTTCACCGATGACAGAATGAATACGAAGGTCGGAAAACTCTCAGGGGGAGAGCGGAGCAGGCTGCTGCTTGCCAAGATTCTGAAGAACGGCGGCAACTTCCTGATCCTTGACGAGCCGACGAACGACCTTGATCTGGCGACACTGCGCGTGCTTGAAGAAGCGTTGATGGCATTCGAAGGATGCGTGATTGCCGTCAGCCATGACCGGTACTTTCTCAACCGCATTTGCAACGGCATTCTCGCATTCGAAGGGAACGGGTATGTCCACTTCAGTGAAGGGGATTATGACTATTATCTCGAAAAGCGGAACGCAAGACTGGCCGCCACTCTCCCCCTAACTCAACCGGAGAAGAGAAAGGACAGCGCCGCGGCAACCGTACCTGACAAGCAGAGGAAGCTGAAGTGGAGCGAAGCAAAAGAGCTGGAAACCATCGAGCAGGAGATCGTGAATGCGGAGGCTGCCGTCCAACGAATCGAGAAGATGTTCTCCGCAGAGGATTTCTACGAGCGCTACGGTGACCGGACTGTTGAGCTTACCGGAGAACTCGCTGCGGCAAAGGAGCGGGTCGAGCGGCTCTACGCGCGATGGCACGAACTTGAGGAAATACGCATCAATACCCGTTGAGAGCTCTATAATGTAAGGCAGATATTTTTCCGGTTATTTTCTTCGTGAGATGAGTTTGATACGGCAGCAGGACGATCACCAATAAAACCAGGCTCAGATTCAGCCCTTAAGGTCGGGCGTCCGGGCGCCCCTCCTTCTCATGGCGGGAAGGAATCACCAACCCTTCCCGAACTCTCCTACGATTCCGGGGCTTCCCTTTGAGGAAATAGTACATTTTAACTGGACAATTCACCGATTTTCTTCGTACTATGTGGTTA
>CAZBWR010000138.1:0-4339 GCA_964495695.1 uncultured Chitinophagales bacterium
GCTCACGAAGTTGCACTGCCAACTCGGGATCGCATTTCAGGTTGATGGAAAACGGGTGACTGTCGAGGCGGGTCATGAGAAACGCCTTGCCGTGGACTTTGAAGACGAGAACATCCTCGCCAAAGGGGAATTCCTCGGTGACTTTTCCGCGCTTTTTCAGGCAATGGTCGCGGACTGTTTCGATATTCATGCTCATGGGATTAAATCTATATATCATTAGATTCTGGCGCAAATTCGACGAGACATGAGACTTCCGCCTCACTTTCCGTTTCCTCGTATACGATTTCACGCCATTAGCACTGCCTTCCATTCACTTCCAAACCACACAATCACAATGTGCTAAGTTTCCTTGTCCCGGATTCTTCCGTTCCATATTTTCTCTTTGTGTTGGCACAAGAAAATTTCCGAAACAAATGAGTCCTCCATGAAGAATCTGCTTCTTGCCTTGTTGCTGTTGGCAGGACCCGCGCTGGCTCAGCAAGAAAACCCCCGTCAGAACCCACCGGTTTATATTGCATTCCTTTGGCACATGCACCAGCCGATCTACTGGCCGTACGAATCGGTTGTACAAACTGACCAGAATGGACGCTATTCGTATTCAGTGGTGGATATTCATAATCAGCGATGGGGTCCGTACACAAGCTGGCCGAAGAGTGCCGTGCAAAAGGGGATCACGGCAAACCTCCCGAACTTCGGTGCGCAGGTGAGTTTCTCCGGCTCATTGATCGAGAACCTCAACACGCTTGAGGCCGCCGGGAATGGTAACTTCACAAACTGGAAATCGCATTGGAATTCGATCAAGACTCAGACAACGGTGCGCGGCAACCCCCGGCTCGACATGGTCGGGTTCGGCTATCACCACCCGCTAATGGGACTGATAGATTATTATGACATTCGCCGGCAGGTGCAGGACCACAAGACGATCATGGCGGCGAATTTTTCCGGGTCATACTCGAAAGGAATCTTCCCGCCCGAGAATGCCTTCACCCCCCGCATGATTCCTGCTCTTGTGGACGAGGGTTTTGAATGGGTGTTGGTGGATAACATTCACTTCGACCGCGCAGCGCAGGGCTACCCCTTCAACACGTCGGGAAATCTCTACGAGCCAAACAAGGCAGATCAACGCAACCCGAACCCGAATGACTGGGTACAGTTGAACGGACTCTGGGCTCCGACCCGCAACTCGGCGCGATGGGGGCGGCAGCCGCATTACGTCGAGTACGTGAACCCCAACGACGGCACCCGCAAGAAGATCATTGCCGTCCCCGCCGACCGCTACATGGGGAACGAGGACGGCCGCGGCGGATTCGGTGCGTTGAATTACGAAGCGGTGATGAGCCAGCTTGAAGCGTACAACACAGACCCGAATCACCCGATCTTGATCGTTCTGCATCATGATGGCGATAATTACGGCGGCGGAACGGACTCATACTACGGCAGCAACTTCCAGAATTTTGTGAACTGGCTTCAAGCCAATCCTGCCCGGTTCGTCTGCACAACAATTCAGGATTATCTCGACATGTTTCCTCCAGACCCGAACGACGTGATACATGTCGAAGACGGGAGCTGGAGTGGCGCCGACAACGGCGACCCGGAGTTTTTGAAATGGAACGGCGATCCGGTCAACGGCTATTCTCCCGACAGAAACAGTTGGGGAGTCATCACTGCGGCAAAGAACATTGTTTCGACGGCGAATCAGGTTAATCCCTCGCACCCGAACATGGCGAACGCCTGGAAATTCCTGCTGAACGGCGAAGCAAGTGATTACTGGTATTGGGATGGAGCGCAAGGAGGAATATGGGATTCGCACCCGACACGGGCAGCAAATCAGGCAATGAACTTTGCATTGCCGGTTGTCCCAACGGGTGCCGATCAGACTTCCCCCACAGTTTACATTCCCCAGCGTGAGCCTTACAACCCGGGCGGGACGGAATGGGGGGTCAGCAAGCCGAATGATTTCGCTGTATGGACTTATGTTTATGACGTGAGCGGATTACAGTCCGTGACATTGAAATACAGGCTCGATCTTGATGGTGTCAATCCGGCAGCGTCTGTTCAGAACGAAACGTACGCCGGCGGAAGTGAAGTCGGCGTATGGATCGACGTGCCGATGACGGGCGTAGCGATTCCATCGCAGACGAACCCCGCCCCTGTGCGCAAAGCGAAGGAATACTCGGCGATGATCACCGGACTGAATAGCAAGCTCGTGGACTATTACGTCGAAGCGATTGACAGTCTCGGCAACATTGCACGCTCTCCGATTCAACATGTATGGGTTGGCGCCAACACAGGAGGCGGTGGTGGAGGAGGAGGGACAACGACTGTTAGCTGGCTTCCCGCCAGTCCCTCAGTCAACGATACGATTACTATCACCGTCACGAACGTTTCGCAGGGTGCGAAGCTGCATTGGGGCGTGAACAATATCGGCAACAGCTGGCAAACCCCGAACAGTGTCTACTGGCCGCCAGGGACGGTGCTTTTCGGGAACAACGGCCCCGCTGTTGAAACACCGATGGTCGGGCCGGATACTACTGGTAAATTGGTGATCAAACTTCGTCCCATGAACAGTCCGTTGCAGGCAGTCCAACGGATTGCGTTCGTCATTCACTTCAACGATAATTCATGGAACAACAACGGGGGGAGTGACTATAACATCATGCTCACCGGCGGCACAACGCCCCGCATCTTTTCGATGAACGGGACGATTGATTCAACGGCGCAACTCATCGCTGCGAATGCCGGCATCAATTTGTATGCTGACTGGAACGGGACAGATTTGTACGTCGGCACGCAGGCGGCTCCCTCGCAGGGAGGAGATGTATTCATTCTGATTTCCGACTCCGTCCGTGCTTTGAGGCCTGCAATGTGGGCAAAGTCGGGACAAGTTGCCGGGTGGTCTGCGTTTCTGGGTAACGAGAGTACAAACAACTACAGGGCGTGGTTCAATGCGTCGGGAACGAACTACGGCGGGGCGGCGCAGAGTGCTGCGGGCTCGGCGCTCGAGGGGACGATCAACCTCCAGGGACTCTTCGGGTACGTGCCTTCGGTTGTCTACATCGCTATCGGGAGATATCAGACACATGATGGCGGCAGCCTGACGGCGCAAGCCCCGGCGGGTAATGGAGACGGCAACATCGAGTCGAACGAGTTCCAACTCTACCAGCTTGGACTTCTGAAAGTGGGGGTAAAGGCAATGCTGGAAGGTCCGTTCAATCCTGCTGTCAATCTGATGGCGACAACGCTGAAATCGGGGGGTGTGCTCGCTCAACGCTTTCCGGGTGTGGCAATTCCCGGCAGTGCGGTTGACAGCATTGCAATAGAGGTGCGGGATTCGGCGGGCGCTTCCGGCGCGACGGCTCGCAAATTCCGTTCTGCGTGGTTGCTGGCGGATGGCAGCATAAAGGACTTCAACGACACAACGAAGAACTATGTGGAAGTTGATCTTCCTTCGAACAGCTATTTTATCCTTGTGCACCATCGGAACCATCTCTCCGTCCGAAGTGCGGTAAAGCAGCCGCTTGCCGTCTCACAGACGGTGTACGACTTCTCGACCGCCGCATCGCAGGCATACGGTACCGAGCCGATGAAAGAAGTTGCGGCGGGAGTTTTTGCACTCTATTGCGGGGACGCCAACGGCTCAAAGATAGTGTCGGCTGCTGATGCCAATGCGATCTTTGGTGAACTGAATCTTACCGGATATCGCAACGCGGATGTAAACCTGAGCGGCATTGTTACCGCGGCCGATGCCAACCAGGTGTTCGGAAATCTCAACCGCGCCGCGCAAGACTGAAATGAAGCATGCCTCCGGCAAGGCATTCGATGGAGGTTGAACCCGCATCAGACGGCTCTTACATGCCTTTCGCGTCGACCCAAAGAACGAGAGCACCAAGAATTGTCAGGACTACCAGCATGCCACCAACGATCGTGTTTGTGGAGCTCACGTCACTCAATTCAATCGTCTGAATTGAGTCCAGCGGGATCATTCCCTCGAAAGGCTTGAAGTAGTAGGACTTGGATGGGTCGCGAGCCTCCCCTTTGGCTATGAAGAGTGAATCTCTTTTCTCTGAGACCTTGTAATCTCCCGGCTCCGCTCTGAACTCCGACCCCTGAGAACTCTTGAGCCATATGGTACGAGTTGAATCGTTGCCCAGCTCTTCCCGGGTAATGCGTTGCGTTTCTGTGCAACCCATGAATCCCAAGTGGGTTGCGAGCAAGAGCATCGCAATGTTGCTGCTTGTTCGCATCTCATCCTCCTGAGGTAATCCATTCTTCTAAGCGTCGAAGCCACGCTCCCGAAACCTGTTTGTCAGGCTGAATATAGGCGTGCCCGTTGCCAACA
>CAZBWR010000139.1:0-4166 GCA_964495695.1 uncultured Chitinophagales bacterium
GTCCGTAGACACCCTCGCCCTGTTCAACTTTGCCCAAGCCTGTTTCGCACGCCGAGAGAACTACGAGATCGGTACCGCGCAGGTCCATTGCGGAGACTTCAAGGGCCGTGAGGATGCCGTCTTCGGTTTCCTCTCTCCCGTTTCTTACACTCCTGACATTTGCGCCGGCCAGCAAGAGTCCAGATTGTAGTAATGGATGCTCTCGAAAGGAGCCTCTGTCATTTCGCACCGGGCACTCATCAGAGATGAAGTAGCCATGTGTTGCGAGGTGAATGATGTGCTTCCCGGGAGCGTGTGCCTTGAAGTTTTCTTCACTGGCATGCGTACCCAAAAAGAGATCGGACCTGTGGAAGCGTAAACCCGGCAAGCCGCTAACCTCCTTACGCGTTGCACGGAGCCGTGCAGCGCGGAGATTCTTCAATGCTTCGCAATGCGAACGCACATTCCGCGACCCTCTCTCGCCCCGGGTTGAAGCAAGCGGAATCGCTGAAGATTCTACACTCGGCCCTGCATCAAAATCCGGGTCGCCGAACGCAATCAGAGTGCCGGGGTGAGATACAGCGTCGGATGTCAGCCGTAGCAGATCCCTGCCTGCTGATATGTAATGAATCATACGAGATTCGATAAGGTACTTTCCCTCTTCATTCATCAGCCCGCTAAACGCCAGAAGATTCAAACTTCCGTCCGGGGCAATGACGAACGTGCGGCTTGTGTCGTACTCAAGTTGCAGGGGCTTCCATAGTGTATTGTAGAGTTGCTTTGCCAGTACAGTGTATTGCTTTTCCATAGTACGCATGCCGGTGGTCCCCGATTCCAGCTTCGACAGATGTTGCCGTATCGTGCTCACCTGCCCGTCAATCAGCCCGGCGTCGCCTACGTCCACAATACGTGTTTGGCCGGCGGGACGCACAATCAATGCAAGATAAGCGGCGTTCTGCCCGGCCGAATCATGTCCGGTAACTTCAACGCGCGGCAATCGATAATATTCGATCAGCGTGCCACCAGGAGGGAGGTGTCGGGCAAGCAGGGTGGGAGAAACGAGTGCATTCAGCTTTCCGTGACCGAATGCGCTTGAGTTTCTCTTGACCGTCACCTCAAGGTCACGAACCAACTGTTCCAAAGAGTCCTTTACTGCAAGCAGAGTTGCATTACTGCCGTACCGCTCGAGATGCACATAGGTTTTCGCCAGACGATCATTTGCAGCACGATATGCCTCGACAGCGGTTGTCATTGCTTCAGACGTGTCAGGTTCAGACGAGGTAACAGCTTCAGAGACAATGCCTTTAGAGGAGAGAATGATCTCGGCACACTGTGCGATGCGAAACCGGGGCGGGTTCTTCAGCCGTCTGAATGAGGAGAGGGCCACGGTAGCGGCTTCGAGGGCGCGTGTAGCGAACTTCAGCCTCTCACGCTCCGAAAGGCGGTTGGAATCCTCAAAAAAATTCTTCGATCGAGTCAGAAATGCCTCACGTGCCATATTCAGAGCGGCACCAAAATCTCCCTGTGCCAGCAGCATTTTGGCGAAGAGTACTCGCGTGCCGGAAAGATCCTCATGATCGGGCGTTCCCTGGAGTGCAACATCAATGACATGGCGGAAGAGTGAATCAGCCTCTGCAAATCTCCCCTGTGCGCTATACAGACGGGCGAGTGTCTGCAACGTGATGAACGTATACGCGGGCGCGTTACTCAGTGCTTCAAGGAGAAGTTTCTGTGCCTGCTCATAGTTTCCTGTTTCTATGTAGGCAATAGCCAGATTGCTGGAAATAACAATGATGGGATCACTTTTTGGGCCAAGCCGTTTCATGGCTATTGTTCGGGCGTGTGCAAAAGGTTCAATTGCCTTCTCGAATTCTCCCTGCCGCAAATACACATCAGCCAGATTGTTATAGGGATTTGCGAGCCGGAAGTACTCATCGCCGAACAGTTCTTCATGGATGGCAATTGCCCGTTTGAATTCCTTTTCAGCCTGGTCGAAGCGGGACAACTCCGTATGAATCAAGCCCAGTTTGTTCAATGTTTCCGCCACCTCGTCTGAGGTTGGTCCGAAGCGTTGCTCACGGATGCGCAACGCACGCATGCTGTTCTCTTCGCCGTCGGGAAGTTCTAAACGTACATAGTTAAGAACGGTGAGGTTGTCTAAAACTGAGGCGACAAACTCGTGGTCGGTTCCCACAGTCTGCTCGAATATTGCCAGTGCCTTGTTGTAGTGCTCTTGCGCTTCCTGATGCCGCGCTGTATAGAATAATAAGACGCCCAACTTCTCCAACGTACTTGCTACCGCGGGGTGCTTGTCACCGAAATGAGACAGGTGCAGGCGTAAAGCCCGGGTCAGTAGTGACTCTGCCTCACCAAAATGTCGGGTTCGTGTGCGTACACTTCCCAGTTTCTCGAGTGTTGCTGCGATGCGCGCGCTGTCGGCTTTCGCGCTGCTCGTCAGCAGGCTCAGAGACTTGGCGATAACAGAATCTGAAGCGGAAAAGGACCCGGCGCGCAGATAGTAGTCTCCAAGTCTATCAAGAAGCAGGGCGACAGATGTATCGGAAGCTCCGGCTTGCTGTTCAAGCTTTTCTAAAGCGAACCGGCCGACCGCAATTGCGGAGTCGATCTTATTGGCTCGCAGGAGTGTCTCAGCCTGGTTGGAAAGCGACTGCCATGTCTGGGCGGTCGGGTGTTGTTTCCAGTCCTGTGCCATTGAAGAAGTGCCGCACAGGGAAAGCAAACAACAAACGATCAGAGAACTGTACATTCGGGGCATGGACAGGTTCCGTTTGGGAAAAGAGTTGTTGTGACGTCGAAGAAAAGGCAAAGGTGGAAAACGAGACGTCAGGCATCTTGCGATGGAGTAAAGGTACATTCCCGGCCATCCAAATGCAACCTTCGCTTGTCGAGCGCTTTCCCATGTAACAAATCCGGCCTACAAGCGACTATGATCTGAATGGGAGAAATACACTATACGACAATTATTTGCAACATCAGAAAGCCAGAGATTCTTCTTGTGATTGTTGAATGCTGGAATTACTATCAATCGTATGCTGCCTCCTACTTCAGATGAAGCGAATGACTTCAGCCATCATCTTTGATGTAATCGCCAAAAACATCTTCTGCATTCCAGAGTTTAGCGACACCCACGGTTGCGGCTTTGGCGTCATAGCTAGTAAAAGCAACGTTGAGAGCGGCTCATGGAATAACCCGTGTAACGAATCCTGATGATAAGCCACTACTACAAAAAATGAGGTCACGGCGGGCTCTCCAACTGGGAGAGACAAGTAATGCACAACTCGATCATCACCATAAAGGAGGAAGTCAGCCATGCATAACCGATTCATTCTACTTGCTGCTCTTGTTGCTCTATGTTCAATCGCAAACAGTCAGGTCCCCTCTAAAGTGTCTTATCAAGGCCTCCTGACCGACCCTGCCGGACAGCCTGTTGCCGATGGCAACTATGACCTTAAGTTCGATCTCTACAATGCGCTAGCGGCCGGCACGTTGCGACACACTGAAACACGGACGAGCGTGGAGGTTCTTCGTGGCACATTCAATGTGATTCTCGGAGCGGCAGCCCCCCTGCCTACCATTTTCAGCGAGCAACTTTTCATAGAGATTACCGTGATCTCCGGTCCCGGCATAGGTTCACCGATTACCTTTTCCCCCCGCACAGAACTTACAAGCGCTCCGTATGCGCTAGCACCTTGGGTCCCATCGGGCACTAATGTTTCATTCTCGGCTGGGAATGTCGGCATTGGCACCGCTCTCGCGGAACAGTCCCTTTCGTTACAGGGAATGATGGGATTCTACCCGACGATGTGGACACTGCCAAGCAAACGAGGCATGTACATGTACCACGCTGGAACCAGCGGTAACATCTACGCTTTCAACTACCCAGCCAACGAGGGCGATCCTTTAAACCTGGCTGCAAAGGAATTCTATATTCATACCTACGACGGGCCACATACTGTCACACGTATGTTTCTTGCCAATAATGGCAACTTGGGTGTTGGAACAATGAGTCCAGTAGAAAAACTCGATGTCGCGGGTACGATACAAACAACTGGTTTCAAAATGCCAACAGCCGCCGTGAGCGGGTATGTGTTGACTTCAGACGCCTCAGGCCTTGCCAGTTGGCAACCGGCTCCGACAGGCGGCGGAAGCCAATGGACCACCAGCGG
>CAZBWR010000140.1:0-4039 GCA_964495695.1 uncultured Chitinophagales bacterium
CTAACTCCGGTGTTCACGACAGAGTGTCGTCTATCCCCCTGCCGTAGAGGGATGGGCGACACGGCTATGTCGTGTATTTTTCTTTTGACTGTTGCATCGCTTGATCAAGCGGACTCATGATCCGGCCAAGCGACTTGGTGCTAACGTGCGTGTAGATTTCCGTTGTCTTGGAACTGTTGTGTCCAAGCAGTTCTTGTATGTAACGCAGGTCAGTGCCCCCTTCCAGCAAGTGCGTTGCAAAGCTGTGTCGCAAACTGTGAACAGATACCTGCTTCCGTATCCCGGCAGCTTCGACAGCTCGTTCAAATACATGTTGTACACTTCTTTCGGAGTAATGTCGTCGACCGTCCGCTCCTTCAAAGAGAAATTCCCGGGGCCGGTATAGTCTGTAGTATTCCCGCAATCGCTCCAGAACCGAATCGGCAAGCAGTGTGTACCGGTCTTTCTTGCCTTTTGCTCCGCGCAGATGAATCAGCTTTCGGTCACTGTCGATATCTTCAATTCTCAGCCTTACCGCCTCACCCACCCGCAATCCGGCTGAATAGATGAGCATGAGGATCGTCTTGTGCTTCAAATTGTCAACAGCCTGGAGTATTCTCAGCACCTCTTCTTCGCTGAGGATTTCGGGGAGCTGCCTTTCCTTTCTTGGACGTGGAATCGATCCAAAAACGAATGGCTTTTTATATAATTCAACGTATAGAAACCGCAGTGCACTAAATGCCTGATTTACCGTCGCCGGGGCAAGCTTCTCATGCTCGAGCAAGTGCAACAAGTATCCTCGAATGTCCCCGTCAGTCAATTCCCGAGGGTGCCTCGGGCGAAAGTGCTTCACAAATGAACGCAGACAACTCATGTACGCCTTCATTGTTTTACGACTATAGTTCCTCAGCCGCATCTCCCGCCGCATGGTCTCTAATAAACCCGGTTGTGGCAATTCCGATGAAGTTGTCATCGAGTTCTTCCAATAGATTGGTTGTACGACCCCCTCTAATAGAAAGAACGAAATGAGGTAACACCTTTCCCAATTGGGCCTCGTTTGAGAGGAAAGAACAGGTATCAGGGGAGACATGCCCCCCTTCGGGTATTTCGGCAAGCTGTGTGTCTGTGGCAAGCAGCGCTCAAGTTCTTGTGACTAAACACAATTATCCGTTACTCCCGGGGATTCGGGAGTTTTCGCGCCGGAGAAATTATAGCGTGTATTTTTCCCAAAAGCAAGTGATGTTTCTTTGCACGCTCAGTCAGATACACATTTGTGCGGGCTGCAATCAGGCGGGACCGCCTTTTACCGGATTGCTGAAAAACGTTCCGTTTTGGGCATCTTCTTGCTTTCACTTTGTCATTCACGTACTTTAGTGTCATCACATTCTCATCACTCACAATGGAACTCCCGCATGGCATATTGGTTACTGAAAACCGAACCCTCAACGTATGCATTTGCTGACTTGGTGCGTGACAAGAAGACGGTCTGGGACGGGGTCAGCAACAATCTTGCGCTCAAACATCTCCGCTCAATGGAGAAGGGCGATCTCGTCTTCATGTATCACTCCGGTAACGAGAAGGCAATTGTCGGGATTGCAGAGGTCGCTTCCGGCCCGTATGCCGATCCGAAGCAAAATAATCCCAAGCTTGCGGTTGTGGACCTGAAGGCGAAGGAGGCATTGAAGCGACCTGTATCGCTTGCAGAGGTGAAACAGCGCAAGGAGTTCGCAGAATTTCCTCTTGTGCGTATGCCACGCCTCTCGGTGATGCCGGTGACGGCATCGCAGTGGAAGTCGTTGCTCGCCATGTCGAAGTGATCCCTCCGCACTGATGGAAATCATCTATATTCTTCTCAAGATCGGGACGGTCATCACGCTCGTCCTGCTCAACGGGTTCTTTGTCGCGGCGGAGTTTGCGATTGTTAAAGTCCGTGCGACACAGATCGAGCCCCTCATCAAGCAAGGTCGGAAGCGCGCGAAGCTGGCGCAGAGCGTCATCACCCACCTCGATGCGTATCTCTCGGCCACGCAACTCGGTATCACGCTAACGAGTCTGGGACTCGGATGGGTTGGCGAGCCTTTTGTCGCTCACATGCTTGAGCCGGTGTTTGTCCTGTTCGGCATTACCAGCCCGACATTGCTTGCCACAGTGTCGTTTGCGGTAGCTTTCGGCATCATTACCTTCCTTCACATTGTCTTTGGCGAGCTGGCGCCCAAGAGCCTCGCTATACAACGTGCGCAGGGGGTTACCCTCGCCATTGCCCTGCCGTTGCACGGCTTCTTCATTTTGTTCAGGCCGTTAATCTGGGCGCTCAACGGCACGGCAAATTACTTTTTGAAGTTGGTCGGCATCGAGCCCGCAAGCGAAAGCGACATCGCCCACTCGGAAGAAGAGCTTCGCATTCTGCTGAGTCACGGCAAGAACATTTCCACCACCAGCAGAAGCATCCTGCTCAGGGCAATGGAGCTGCGCAACCGGACCGTCCGGGAAGTGATGGTGCCCCGCACGCAGGTTATCTTTCTCTCCACCAACAAGAGCATTGCGGATAATCTTGCCCATGCACTTGACCACCAGTTCACCCGCTACCCGCTCGTGGAGAAAGACCTTGATAATGTGCTGGGAATGGTGCATCTGAAGGACTTCTTCAAGATGAAGGACATGAGCGGCAATGGAACCCGCCTCTTGGAAGTAAAGCGTGAGGTGTTGTTCGTCCCCGAAACCACGCCACTTGAGCGGCTTTTGAACACATTCCTCGCCCGCCGCATCCTGATGGCCATTGCTGTGGACGAGTACGGTGGGACGGCCGGATTGATTACGCTGGAAAATGTGTTGGAAGAACTGGTTGGCGAAATCAGGGATGAATTCGACGTCGAGCCGCTGATGGTGCAAAAGGTCAGCGACAATGAGTATATAATAGATGGTTCAATGCCTTTGCATGATTTCGCCCGTATTTTCGAGGTTGTCCCGGACACCAAGGATGTTGTGACCGTGAGCGGCTACGTTATTCATCTGCTCGGAACCGTCCCACAACAGGGGGAAGCCTTCAAAATGCCACCCTGGACGGGCATGGTTGATTTGGTGGATCAGAAAATGGTTAAGCAGCTCCGGATTAAGAAAGATGTCAGCAAGACTCACAACATCGGGTAGTGATATGGTGAAGATGGTGCGATCGTCTGTTTGTTTAACAGCAGTTCTTCTTGTGACTGCGGCGGGTCCGGCATCGGCGCAGTATTATGAGCGACCGTATGAGCAGATGGAAAGCCGGTTCATTCATGCCGGATTTTTTCAGCGTGATTTCAAACCGCGCTACAGCAACACAGCCCCCGATACGCTGCGAATGCAGTACAACCGCATTATGCCAACCATCGGGTTCAGGCAAGGGATGGTAGATGTGACATTCGGATATACCCGGTTCAGTATCAGGGGGGAGGATAAGACGGCAATCTACGCGGGAGTTATGGTGGGGACAGAGTTTCCGATCACGTTCTCGCGGGGGAGCGCGCTGCTTGTTCCGGTGATGCTCTTGAGCGACTACACGCGCACGGACAACACCGGTCCCGACCGGAACTTCTTCAATGTCGGTGCGCTTGGGTTCGGGGCGGGGTTGAAGTACCGCTTGATGACCCGGGGATTTGAATTCCATCTCTACGGCGCGCAATCCGCCCAGATTGCGTTCGAGGGATTCGGAACGGGGAGCGGATTCTCGGCGACATCCACCGCGGAGGCGCTGTTTGTGTTCCGCGATGCCATCGTTCTCGATGGTATCACGTTGGGGTACAGGTTCAGATATCAGACGTGGAACATGAGCAACGCAATCTTTGATTACAAGTCCCTCTCGCATGGCGCATTTTTTGGTGTAATGTTTTAGAGAGATATCACAGGTCGGGGCATCGCCCCGACACATTAGTCCAAGAGATTGAAACCAAACCCCGAAGGGGTGGAATACATCTTCCGGTCGATTGGTATCTCGCCCTTACAGGGCTTTGGTGCTTGGTTCTTGGTTAGGTAAGGTTGGGACGCCGCGCAGTTGATTCTTTATAGTTGTCCCAACCCTGAGTTA
>CAZBWR010000141.1:0-4035 GCA_964495695.1 uncultured Chitinophagales bacterium
AAAAAACCCTTGTTCTTCTTTCCCGTATGGTTACATTTTATTATGAGGCAACGGGAGGCATCTTAGCTGCTGAATTCCTATCTTCACACATGAAACTTCTGTTCTCCTACCTTAGGCAGTTTTGGAAACTGGTGGCCCTCGCCCTGGTTCTTGCCGCCATTAACCAGACATTCTCGATGCTTGATCCTCTCATCTTCAAGCACATCATCGACGAATATGTCATCCATTTTGATAAGTACACGCGTACAGAGTTCATCAAAGGTGTAGCTGTGCTTTTGGTGGCGGCTATGGGGGTGGCATTTGTTTCGCGCGTGGCAAAGAACTTCCAAGACTATTTCATCAACGTGATCACACAGAGTCTGGGCGCGAAGCTCTACTCGGACGGACTGGACCATTCGCTTCAATTGCCTTACCAGGTCTTTGAGGATCAGCGGAGCGGGGAGACACTAGGCAAGCTTCAAAAGGTGAGAACAGACACCGAAAAGCTGATAGGTATCTCGATCAACGTCCTCTTTCAATCTCTTGTTGGTGTTATTTTTGTGATGATCTATGCAATCAGTGTTCACTGGCTGATTGCTGCTGTCTATTTTTCCACAGTCCCATTGTTGGGCATCATAAGCTCGACCTTGAGCAGGCGTATCAAAAAGTTACAGAAAGTCATTGTTGCAGGAACTACAGCCCTCGCCGGTTCGACTACGGAGTCCCTTCGTAATATCGAGTTAGTGAAAAGTCTCGGCCTCGCAAAACAGGAAATCGGAAGGCTGAATACGACGACCGGCAAGATCCTCGGCCTTGAGCTGCGGAAAGTGCGCTACTTGCGCACGCTAAGTTTCATTCAGGGGACTTCAGTCAACGCACTCCGGACGGCAATTCTCGGACTCATGCTTTATCTGATCTTCGACCGGCAGATTTCATTTGGGGAGTTCTTTTCGCTTTGGATCTATTCATTCTTCATCTTCACGCCCCTGCAGGAGTTCGGCAACGTGATCAATGTTTACCGTGAGACCGAGGTTTCGTTGGATAATTTCCGCGAACTGCTGAATACGCCCAAGGAGCGACGCCCGCTGCAACCCGTTTCGGTGTCGGAGATACGGACACTCGCATTTGAGAATGTCGTCTTCAAGCACCAATCCGCCAGGAAGCACGCCCTCGACGGCATTTCCTTTTCCGTCAGCAGGGGGGATACAATTGCCTTTGTGGGGCCGTCTGGGTCGGGCAAAACTACACTGGTAAAACTTCTGATCGGGCTATACCACCCCGCGAGCGGAAGGATTCTCTACAATGGCCATCCGAGCGATACTATTGACCTGGAGGGACTGCGGGAGAGGATCGGGTTTGTTACGCAGGATACGCAGTTGTTTTCGGGGACAATCCGGGAGAACCTTCTCTTCGTAAATCCCTCAGCTACGGACGAAGAGTGCTATGATGTTCTGAACAAAGCTGCATGTCAATCGTTGCTGGCCCGTGCGGACAAGGGTCTGGACTCGATGATCGGAGAGGGTGGAGTCAAAGTTTCGGGAGGCGAGAAGCAGCGGCTCTCGATTGCGCGGGCATTATTGCGCCGGCCGAACTTGCTCGTATTTGACGAGGCAACGTCCGCATTGGATTCTTTGACTGAGGAGGAAATAAGTGAAACCATCCGGAACGTATCGCGAAGTCGCGACCTCATTACAATTATGATTGCACACCGCCTTTCAACAGTCATGCACGCCGACAAGATCTACGTGCTGGAGCGGGGGACGATTGTAGAGGAAGGACAGCACAAAGAACTGCTTGATCAGAAGGGACTGTACTATGCGATGTGGCGCCAACAGATCGGCGAGAGCCGTGATGACACGTTGCGTGCCGCAATTACAGGGGTTCGTGAGATGACGCGAAGTTGATGCCCGATAGCCGCAGAATTTCGTTTGTATAGGGATGGCGTCTGCCCCCCAGGATTTCTCGAACGGAGTTGTTTTCCACAAGTCTGCCTCTCTCGAGAATTGCCAGGCTGTCACAGAACACCAATGCGGTCGGCACGTCGTGCGTAATGAACAAGATACCGAACCCGTGCTCGATCTGAAGCCGCTTGACAAGTATCAGGATTTGTTGCTGGGTAACGGGATCCAGGGCGGAAGTCGGCTCATCCAATAAGAGAAGCAGGGGGCGTGCTGCGAGTGCGCGGGCGAGTGCCACCCGTTGTTTTTGTCCCCCGCTCAGTTGATGCGGTTTCCTGTCCAGTGTCTCCCGTCGCAATCCCACCGAATCCAACAGCTGTTCAGCATCCGCATCATTCCCATCATGTCCTTGCCCGGCTTCGATTCCTTCCGCGAGTGTTTCCCGAATCGTCATCAGCGGGTCAAGAGATGCCCCGGCTGCCTGAAAGAGCATTTGCACTTCACCCGAACGTTTTCTGCCCTGTGGTGGAAATACCTTGTTTTCTCCAACCAAGATCTCGCCCCCTGACGGTCTGAGAAGTCCCGCAATGCAGCGGGCGATTGTTGTCTTGCCGCTTCCGCTTGCCCCGATCAATCCTAAGGTCTTGCCTTTTGCTATCTCGAATGAAATATCTTCAACGATATTCATAACATTCTTTTTCCCAAAGGTCCTCTCCACGGGAATCTGACAGGAGAGTTTTTTGACTGAGAGAGCTATGTCGGTCATACATGCACCGCGGATATGTCGGGTATGGACGATATTAGCTCCTGCGTGTACGGGTGTCTTGGTGAAGAAAAGAGCGAAGCTGGATCGGCGGATTCTACAATTCGTCCGGCTCGCAATACGGCAATGTTATCCGCAAATCGTCTCGCCATCTGAAGGTCATGAGTAACGAAGAGTAACGCTCCCCCGCGTTTGCGTAAGTGACTTGTCACCATTTCCATCAGCTGCATGCGTAGGAATACGTCCACTGCACTTGTGGGTTCATCGGCTATGATTAGCGAAGGAGAGGGGAGGAGTGCCATTGCGATCATAACACGCTGTGCCATTCCGATACTCATTTGATGGGGGTACAATCCCATAACCCGATCCGGATCTTCCAGTCCTGTTTCTCTCAAGATTGATCGCATGGCGTCGGCGGTGGCGTTACCGTCTCGATGCGAAACTGAAAGTTGCCTGGCTATGGTCCAGATGGGATTAAGGGAAAGATGCGGTTCCTGAAAGATGTATCGAATCTCATTTCGCCGGATCTTGCGGAGCTCGTTGTAGCTGCAATTCAGGAGATCGAAGGAATGGAAAGTCACTCTGCCGCTTGCCGTCAGCTCTTGGGGAAGAATCCGTGTCAACGCCCTTAGAATCGTTGACTTTCCACTGCCGCTTTCGCCGACGATCGCCATTGTGCGACCTGCAGACAAATGCGCGGAAACTTCGGATACGATTGGCTCCCCCGAGTTAGTGACAGTAACGGTCAGGTCTTCGATCGAAAGCAAAAACTCCCCCTTTGGATTCAAAAATGAACGTCCAAATAGATGGCTTTTCCGCTTCAAAAGCTATGGTTCTCATCACCCTTCTGACTCACTCTCGCAAAAATACATTGCCCTTAGGCCGAAAATACCCGCTCTTCTACGCTGTACTACGTAGGCTGAATGTCAGCACATCGTAAATTTATGCTAAACTTCATTGATGTTTCATTGATTATCTGCGGGCAGTGACCTATGTTTTGACCGGAAGGAAGGATGTTGGCCAACAGCTCTCCTTAGGTTTCACCCTCGTTTATACCCAAATTCACTGAATCGTTTCACTAGTGGAAGGAGTCCCCCATGAGGAAAACAGCAACCCTCGCTGTCCTTGCAGGGTCCCTGCTGTTAGCCGGAAATGCCATGAGTTCGGATAATGTGGATCGTGCGATCCGCACCCGATCGGCAAACCCGGGTTCCGCAACCACCGTCGTTGCCTCGATGGAGGAACGGGCGGTTGCAAACAGTCAGATGACTCTGAAAGCGACAGCTCAACTGGAAGCACTGGGCAGCCAGTATGCGTTTGGCCGTTCAGCTTCACAGGTTGAAGCACTGGGCAGCCAGTATGCGTTTGGCCGTTCAGCTTCACAGGTTGAAGCAC
>CAZBWR010000142.1:0-3939 GCA_964495695.1 uncultured Chitinophagales bacterium
CGTACGCTTATTACAATGTTGTTGGCTTCTCTCTTGGTAGCAACCGTTACGGCAGCTTCATAGCCGACTTCTCCTTTTTTCTTCCGTTCAGATACTGCGTACAGTGCATTATTAATCAAATTAAGAATTACACGCCCCATCTCCTGCGCCATCACTTCAATTGTGCCAACGGATGGATCCAACTCCGTTTTACATGTTGCATTGAACGATTTGTCTTTGGCTCTCAATCCGTGATAAGCCAGCCGCATGTACTCATCACATAATTCATTAATGTCAGTAGATTCCTTTTGCCCCGAACCGGTCCGGCTGTGCTGCAGCATGCTCTTGACAATGCCATCAGCACGTTTGCCGTGCAGGTTGATCTTTTCGAGATTTTGCTTCAGAGCGGCGACGATGCTCTCGATCGCTGCGGCATCGCCCTTTGACACTTCTTCGCGCAGCTCATCGAGCAACTCGCTGCCGAGTTCGGAGAAGTTCGTGACAAAGTTCAGAGGATTCTTGATCTCATGGGCAATGCCCGCAGTAAGCTCACCCAGCGACGCCATTTTTTCTGATTGGATCAGTTGCATCTGGGTTGTTCTCAACTCAGTGAGCGCATCCTCCGCCCTCTTTTTTTCCGTCTGCAGCTTGATCAGATCCTGCCGGGCCTGCAAGGCATGCGCTTCGGCCATGGCAAGATCATTGTAGCGCTTGTATGCAAAGGTGAAGACATTTCTGAACCGGTCCAGGATGGACTTCTCCTCTTCGCTTAATACACCAAAATTGGAGATTCCAATTGCGCCATTACCAAACGAGTAGAGATTATAGGTAAGAAGATCGACATTGAGCAATCGTGGATCCGGAGCTTCGCCGTTCTTCAGCCTCATATTGATCAGATCCTGCAATTCCTTGCCTTCAAGGACGAGCTCAAAGAAATCGTCGGTTGTTGCCGCCATTTTCTTGAACTGACCTTCCAATGTAGGGTCATCGTGATAGGACATTTGCGTGATTGTTCCGGACATCTCATGAGAGTAATCATAGTCCGTAAAGGTTACGCCGTCTCCATTGCTAATATCAATGATCGCATTGCGAATTTTGGAAAAGCCGAGTCCCAGAAGTTGTTCGTAGAGAGCCTTCGCCACTTCCAGCATCTCTTCCGATTTATTCAGACCAAGAGCTACCATACGTACTCTTTCGAGAGCAAGCTGTATCTGCCCTTCCTTGGCCTGTGCTTCTGCTTTTTGCAGATCCATGTAGCGACGGTATGTGAGCGCTATGACCGAGGTAAACCGGCGGAAGATCTTGATCTCTTCCTCCGATAATTGCTTTTCCGTCCACGCATACACAAGACCTTCAGGAAAATAGAAGTAGCTTCCGAAATGGGTGGTCCCCGCAGGGTAATCCGGAAAACCCACCTGGGGATTCATGACGTAATAATAACTCGTGAGTCCCTCCCCCTTCAACACAGGATAATACTCTTTCTGTTTTTGCCAGTGAGTGAATATCTCTTCAAGGACAGGATGTCCGGCCAGTTTCAGCTTTCCGATCACCTCATATGAATCTCCCTGCTTCGATGAAGTAGTCGCCGAGACGTTCGAAGTCCGGTTTTCTTCATCAATCTGGCCGACACCACATCGTATCGGGATAATATCAAGGTTCTTTAACTCTTTGAAGAACACATCAACTGTTTCGGATATGTCCCGCGAGTCATGCATGGCCATTGCTTTGGAGCGAACCCGTTCCAGAGACGCTTCGATCTGAGCTTCCTTTGCCTGTGCCTCGGCTTTTAGGAGATCGAGGAACCGGGTATAGGTCTGTTGGAACACTTTTCCAAAGCGCAAAAGGATGGCATTGTCTTCCGCTGAATAAGGAGTGCCCGAAAAGTTCTCAATGTACAGGGCAACAGTATCCATCAACGCTGTGGAGATGGCCAGGCCGGGACATGTGAAATAGAATTCTCTTGCTTCGTCAGGAATGCCGGGAACCAGCGCCAGAAGGTCTTTGTAAAACTTGTTCTTCTCTTCATAATTCAGCAGGGTGGCAAAAAACGATTCACCATTTTCTTTCGCCTCATCAAACTGGCGCCCCCATACCGATTCATAGTAGGGAACGGTAATTTCGGATATGACAGCCTGTTGATCGGCTATCCAGAAATGCCAGTCCCCTTTCGGTTGGTAATCGACTACAAACCCTGCATGATCAATATGGATATTCAACTGAATGAATTGCTCGTAGACAACCTGGATAACCTCCTTCAGCTCCGCGCTTCTTTGCATCCCGATTGAACGGCTTCTTACTCTTTCGAGTGCAGTCTCGATCTGTGCTTCTCTTGCTTGCGCTTCGGCTTTTTCTATATCAAGATACCTGCGGTAGGCAAGGTCAAACACATTCCTGAACCGCTTAAGAATGTCCAGCTTCTCCTCCGGGAGTGATCTGAATGTTGAAATTCCCAGCGCACCTACGCCAATGGAATAGAAATAGTAGTATAGTGCAGAAATGTTGTCGAGCCTCGGGTCCTCGTACTCGCCACTGTCTCTCCTGCGCTGTTTCCAGCTTTCCAGATCCTTGCGGGTAACAACCAGTTCGGCAAAGGCATCTTGTGCCTTCCTGATCTTCTTCTGGAATTGTTCGAACGTCGGGTGGCTGTTGTAGTCGAGTCTGGCAACGTTCCCCCCGGTAACGTCTGAAAAGTCATAGTCATGCAGCACACCTGCTGCATCATCCCAGAAGTTGATCAGCGCGTTCCTGAGATCCGAAAACCCAAGAGACTGTAGTTCCGAGAACATGACTTTGCAGATTTCCAACACATCGTCGGGCTTCATCATCCCCATTGCCACGGCTCTCACGCGCTCCAGCGATGCTTCAATTGCAAGCTCACGGTTCTTTTGTACGAGCTCAACAGTGCGCCGCTTGACGGCTTCTTTCAACTCCAGATTCTCTTTCTTGACCTGCTCGGCGGCAAGCTGTTCGCCTTCTTCAGCTCTGCTGTCGGGGAACGAACCATGCTGATGCGCCAGTTTCCATCCGTCAGGCGTCTGGACAAGCAATCCGGAAATTCGTGCATGCCCGTAAAACGTCCAATCACCGTCGATCAAGACATACAAATCCGACTGGTCTTTGACGAGAATGCTCCGGTCAACAATGTGAAGGCTGATCTTCCTGTTCCGGAATTCAGCCTTGCCCGTCATTTGATCAGCTGTGGCACGATAGAACCTTACCGTCTCCTCCTTACTATTGAAGACCTCACTCACTGCCGAGCCGATAACGGTGACGTTGTCATCCAACATCGATGCAAACCTCTCGAAGTCTCCCTTGAGATACGCGTCCCAGTACGAATGGTAGAGTTCGAGTATTTCCGCTTCCAGCTTCTTGGTAAGTTTCATTAGCATGTTGATCGGGATGATAGGGGTAAAATGTCGTACGTTATTTTTCTCCGTCGTGGCGTACGATGCTCAGCAGTGTTTTCTTATGCCGCAGGACAACGACCTTCAAGTCGGGTTCTGTGTGGGGGACAATTGTGATGAGCAGCAGCCGATGATCGGTTCGGGATTGCATCGAGCGTAGGTTGACTGCTGCTTTCGCGCAATCGGAACTGCATTTCTGGTGCGTAAAGAATTGACCAAATTGGTCAACTCACTTCGATAGCTTCCGCATGTAGTACTCGGCTGCATCAGTTCAGGGAGCATTGTGCCGGTGTGACACGCATTTGAGTGTGTTTACAATGTGGGGAAAATGGTGAGGGAAGTCAACCCATTCGGATATGCTTACAGCGTTCTGGTACTCGACTTCAGGTCAGGAAGACAGTAATAAAAGACCAATATAGTCCTTGACTCTGCCAGCCCCCCTTCGTATATTGATGTACGTTTTGCGAGCATTTTGATGGTGTTTCTGGCGCTCGCAGCGAAAATGATCGCGGGGTGGAGCAATTGGTAGCTCGTCGGGCTCATAACCCGAAGGTTG
>CAZBWR010000143.1:0-3927 GCA_964495695.1 uncultured Chitinophagales bacterium
ACTCCGTAGGAGTTGTACAACACTCGTATGCATGGGAATTTGATTGAACCGTATTGCAGATTCCTCGGTCGCTTCGCTCCCCCGGAATGACATGAAGCCTGACAGCGACTACAAGAATGAAACTCCGCAAGAGCAATCCTCCTGCGGAGTTTGGAAGTCCTACCGTTTATTAACAGCACATACCTGCGCGGCAGCTAGAAGCCGTAGGTCACCGACAAGTTGAAGATGCGGCCCAATTGACTGAAATGAAATCCATCATATGTCATCACGTCGTAGCGACCGTTGAATGTGATGAGATTTCGCTGCGCCTTTGTTTGCGCTGCATCGGCAAGGATTGCAGATCCGGCGGAATTCAGCGCCACGAAATTCCACTTCGGAATTACATCAAGGACATTATTGACGTTCGCAGTTACGCTGACGTTTGAGAACAGATTATAGGTGATGGCAAGGTCCGTCACAACCTTCGGATCAAATACGGTCTTGAGGTTGGCATCGATACCGGCCTGACGGAATTCCGTCTTTCCGAAATAGGTGTTGTTCACTTGTACATTCAACTTGTCCATTTCGAAGTTCGCTCCGAGGACGAACTTCGTTTTCGGACGTGACGTAAAGAAGAGCGCCTCTTGGGTCGCGTCGATCACGTCGGTCCCCTTCACCTGAAAGATGGCTCCCGACCGTTTGTTCCGGAGGTTGACGTTGCCGGCAAGTGAGAAGCCAAGGGTGCCAGGCCCGGCGGCAATATTCCGGATGTCCACAACAATGTCGAGTCCCGAAGTCTTCGTGTCGATCGAGTTGGTGAAGAACTCGAACTGGTCCGGGCCGAACGTCACGCGGTTACTGATGACGATCCTGTCGTCCACCGAGATATCATAGTAGTCGAACGTCACGTTAACATCATCCGTCACCTTCGCCCCGATTCCCAGGGTCAGGTTGCGTGACTCTTCGGGGGTGAGCGATTTGACTCCGAGCCTGCGGGCCTGCGGCGACACATTGTTGATGAGGCCGATACCCTGAATGCCGCCTCCCGCAACAAAGCTGTACTGCACACGCTGGGTGTAAATCTGGTGCAGTGTCGGGGCCTTGAAGCCCGTTGAGTACGAGCCGCGCAGCGTTATTCTATCCTCCAACGTCTTGAAACGGGAACTGAACTTGTAAACGAACGCGTTGCCGAAATCACTGTAGTACTCGTTGCGTATCGTTGCGGAGATGAGGAAATCCTTCGTCACATCAAATCCGACATCGAGATATCCGCCGAAGTTGTAGCGGGTAAACACGCCCGAATTCTCGGGCCGGTTGCCCGCGTAGGAGTCCGCACCGACACCGAACCACGATGCCTGATCCCCTTCCACAATCTCGTACGTTTCGCTTCTGAATTCCGTGCCGAAACCGATATTCAACTGGTCGGTAATCGCCCGCGACACGTCAATGTTTCCGACGACGTGCGAAAACTCCGATCCTCCGGGCTTGAAGCTGATCGGGCTGTTCTCACGATAAATGAACGAGCCGTTGGCAAGCGTATCGGACGATCGGTTGTGGGAATTGAAGACCGTGTAGTCCTGGCTGTTGTGTCCCACGGTGAGGCTGGCGTCGAAGTTCCATGCGTTGATCTTTGAGTGCATGCCCAGTGTGGCGTTGTAGTCGATCAGATCCCCGTCGAACGTCGGAAGATATCCTTTGTACGAGGCAGGGTTGACGCCATCCCCGAAGAAATCCAGCAGATACGGAAACGCCGAGAGCGTGCGCCAGTACGGCGTCCGATAGTTGGCAAACGAGTTGACCCGCTTGTACACATACGCGGCGTTGGCGTACAATTCCGTCTTGTCCGAAATATCCACGCCGGCGTTGATAAGGAATTTTGCCGCCGTGGTCGTCGGCGAGGAATTTCTGTTCCCGGCATATTTATCGAACGCCAGGAAATTTCTCACGTCATTGATATTCGCCCCGAAGTCACCCGCCTCGCCCTCGGCATCAACAATGCCCGACCGGCGCGCTTCATTGATGCGGGAGAAATCCAGCGTGTAGTTCACAAATCCCTCGTTGTCAAAAATCGGGCTGCCGCTGTTCAGCGCGATGCCGAAACGGGAGCCGTCGCCCTTGCCGGTCACGCCGGAGGAGAGGGTCGCGTACCCTCCTTCGGTCGCATCCTTCAGGACGATGTTCACAACGCCGGCAATGGCGTCCGAGCCATACTGCGCCGATGCGCCGTCACGCAGAATCTCGATACGCTTAATGGCGTCCACCGGAATCGCCGAAATATCAACGCCCGTTTCACCGCGGCTCGGCGATGTCTGTGTGTAGACCAACGAGCTCAAGTTTTTCCTCTTGCCGTTTATCAGAATGAGCGTGCGGCTCACCCCCATGTTCCTGATTTCCCACGGATCGAGAAGCGCCGTTGCATCATTGACGGGAGTCTGCACCACGTTAAACGACGGGACGCGATACTGCAGCATCTTGTCGAATGAATTCTGCCCGGACACCGTCAATTCCTTCGCCTGCAATACATCAATCGGCAACGGCGAGTCGGTGACCGTGCGTGATGTTGCCCTTGCGCCGACCGCAACAACTTCCTGCAGTTCCTTTGCCGCTTCCTCCAGCACAACGTCGAGCGTCGTGACGCCATCCGCACCCACAACAACGGGCACGGTTTTGGACTTGTTGCCGACCGCTGAGAACGTCACATTATACGCTCCGGGCGGAAGGTTGAGACGGTACTTTCCCTCGACGTCGGTTGTCGTTCCAATCTTCAGCGATCGGACGGCAACGTTGGCACCAACAACGGGGCCGCTGCTGCTCGTCACCGTTCCGACAACCTCCTGCGCCATCAAACTTCCGGGCACAAGCATCAACAACAGCGCCGCAACATAGTGTTGTAAAGCTCTTTGCATAAGAGTTCTCCAGAGATGTTATGGTTTGGTTGATTGATACAACCCCCCGCAGAATCCCCTGGACACGTTAATGCCGGAAGCCTCCAATGGATGTGGATGGTAATGTGAATTGAAATGTTGTGTGGGATGTACAGCCGGAAGGAGAATAGACGGGAAACCAGAAATCAATCTGACCCATAGTAGAGGAGACGAAAAATTCGAGAGAACAGGTGGTTGACGACCTTCAGCACAAAGCCATCGGGCGTTATTCTACCCAACGCCGAGTTCAATAGCAAGGGGATTATTTCTCTTCGAAAGATATTCCGGGTGTTCCAAAGATGTTTCCATAGCTCCACCTGATGCGCACGCCGCTAGTACAGCCACTTTCCCATGCGAATAAGAGGAACAGGAACCCCTCCCCTGTCGTCCATGATATGTTCGATAGGAATGTAGCCGCAGGCGCGGTAGAGCGGCTCGCCTGAGAGTGTGGACATCAGCTCGGCCCTCCGGAATCCCCGTCCACGCGCAGCTTTTTCACAGAGCGAGAGAATCAGCCGACCGACCCCTTTGCGCGTGTGCCGGGGATGAGTGTACATGGCACGGACCCGCGCCGGCTCTGTCTTCGGGTCAAGCAACGCCGCATCGCGTTGGGTAGTATGGTCGCCGCCATACAGTGTCCCCCGAAAACTCCAGCCGCCGCATCCTGCAATCTCGCCATCCGCCTCCACGATAAAGTAGGTGCCGTCATCCACAAGCTGCGTATCGAGTCCCATCACTGCCCTGCTGGAGGCAATCTGACCTTCATTGAGAAACGGTTTCTGGAGTTCGGCAATAGCGGCGTCCATCAATGCCGTCAGCGCCGGCAAATCGGAACGGGTGGCAAGCCTGTGAGTCAAGACCGACATTGCATTGTCCGGAGTAGGATTAGGAAAAGTAATGCCGACGCGCAGACAGTCAGCGGGATGAGAATAGCAAACGGAGGGGAGAGTTGCAAGCAGTTAAACTCCTACGGAGTTGATGTTGGCTCTTGATGACACGCGGTCGACTCCGTAGGAGTCGCACG
>CAZBWR010000144.1:0-3875 GCA_964495695.1 uncultured Chitinophagales bacterium
GTCGCTGCGCTCCCTCGGAATGACATAGGCCACAACGCAAACCAAATGTCATTCCAAATCCCGGCGTCATGTCGGACGTAGACTCTGATATACAAATGACATGAAGACGACAGCCGTGTCGTCCCCCTCCTCAATCGTTCCGCTTACGGTTGGATGTTCTGGTTCGTCCGGAAAAAATTCTCCGGATCATACTTCTTCTTCAGTTTTACCAGCCGTTCATAGTTCTTACCGAAAGCATTCGGCACCCGTTGTTCATCCTCGCTTATGAAGTTGACATACACACCACCGGTAGCATACTGAGCGGTTTCATCGAATAATTTCCTGGCCCACTCCACACACATTCCGTCCATGGCCTTGTCCTCCCACCGTGTGTGAACGTTCATCACAAAATTCGCATCGCGGTGAGGATAGGCAGTCGCATCCGGTTTGACCCGGTTTATTGCGCCACCCAGCTGCCCGATGAAGATCTCCGTCAGCGGCGTCGGAAGTTTCCCGACGTATTCAAGAACCGCATCAACGACACCGTCGGAGAGCTCGGTAAAATTGTGCGACTTCCAGTAGTTCCTTGCACCGGGTGTCAGCAGCGGATCGAATGCCTGTTGCCAGCCCTCGTATGGCATCGGACCGACGTGCTCGCCGACCGGATTCCCGAACTTTCGAAGTGGCTCGAGGATTTTTTCACCCTTGGCTGGGTCGCCGGCGTAGAGCGAGGCGATCACAAACACCTCTTTGCCGTGGACATCAGCCGGAAGGAACGGCAGGGGCGGCGCTTTTCGCAAAACAATCCAGCAAGAAAGTTCTTCAGGGGCATTCGCTGTGAAACTCTTGTAAAACTCAAATACCTTCTTTGCATCCTTGAACGGGTGCACAATGAGTCCTGCAAAAACCTGCGGCCCCACCGGGTGCAGGCGGAACTTTAAGGACGTTACGATGCCGAAATTCCCGCCACCTCCGCTTATGCCCCAGAGGAGGTCGGCATTTTCTTTTTCGCTGGCATGCAATACTTTCCCATCAGCAGTCACGACATCCGCCTCAAGCAGATTATCCACCGTAAGACCAAGACTCCGGCTGAGCCATCCGAAGCCTCCGCCCAATGTGAGTCCGGCAAGCCCCGTCGTCGAATTGATCCCCAGAGGCGTTGCAAGGCCGAATGCCTGCGTTTCGTGATCCACATGCCTTAGCGTCGCTCCCGGCTGGGCAACAACAGTCCGCCCGGCAACGTCAACGTGAACCGATTTCATCGGCGAGAGATCTATCATCATCGCTCCGTTGGCAGATGCCATTCCAGCGATATTATGCCCACCGCTGCGGATTGACACCAGCAGCTTATGCTTGCGGGCAAAGTTGACGCAGTGCACTACATCTGCGGTTCCTGTGCATTGCGCAATCATCGCCGGTTTCCGATCGATCATTCCGTTCCACAATGCACGCGCTGCATCATAACCTTTGTCCTGCTCGACAAGGACATTACCGAGAAGCGTTGCTTTGAAAGCATCCACTGCACTGGCAGAGAGTGTTGTCCCCTGCCCCGACGTCGTGACAGCATGTACGTCCGACATAGGCTTACTCCTTTCATTAATGATTGATGTACCCGTAATGGGTCCTTCAGATCTCCCGGTGAGACGTGAGGTCGAGAGCAATGCCGTTTCAATGCTCATCGAGGATGGCGGTGGATGCCTCGAAGTGTACCAAATTAGCAGAGTTAATGCTCATAGCATGGGGCTTTTCTGACTCAATAGCAAACCGTGAGAACTTAGACAGGAAAAAGCGATAAAACCCCTGCACATTCACCCAACCAAACCATCCCGACGCCCCGCCTTGCCGGAATCGGGATCAGGGATCTGAGACCGAGATGAGACCGAGAAATGTCATTCCGAACCGACGTTCTTTGTCGGGAGGAATCTGAAACACAAGAGAAGTTGAACTCCTACGGAGTTCTGATGCGGTTGGGGAGAATTAGTTTCTACAAACCTTCAACTCCTAACGGAGTTGAGGTTGGCTCTCGGTAACATGTGGTCGACTCCGTAGGAGTCGCACGGTTGTAGAAAATCTCAAAAAAGAAGATTCACAACTCCGTAGGAGTTGTACAACACTCGGGTGTAAGGGAGTTTGATTGAACCGTATTGCAGATTCCTCGGTCGCTTCGCTCCCTCGGAATGACATGAAGCCTCAACGCAAACCAAATGTCATTCCGAATCCCGACGCCCCGCCTTGTCGGGATCGGGATGAGGAATCTGAACAAGGAGAGTTGAACACCCACGGGGTCGCCTCGATTCTGTCACGGCACTCGGATGATACCATGCTGCCGTGACAGCCAAGGTGATAACGGAGTTGAGGTAGCATCACGATAACACGTGGTCGACTCCGTAGGAGTCGTACGTTTGTAGAAGATCTAGAAAGAAGAACATTCACAAATCCGTAGGAGTTGTACAACGTGGCGGGCAGGATTGTGCAACTTCACGATTTGCGTTACCACAAATCCGTGCGGGGCATCCGGCGTTTTACGCAGCCCGTAGGATTTTTTCCATCTTGCGGCCTTTCGCCAGTTCATCCACCAACTTGTCCAGATACCTGACCTGTTGAGTCAAGGGGTTCTTGATTTCTTCGATGCGGTAGCCGCAGATGACGCCTGTGATGAGGCGGGCATCAGGGTTTAGTTTGGCCTTGCGAAAGAACACCTCGAACGTCACTTTCTCTCTGATGAGTTCACGCAGCTTTTTATCATCAAACCCGGTCAACCAGGTAATGACTTGATGGAGTTCCGCTTTCGTTCTCCCTTTCTTCTCCACTTTCTGGACATACATGGGATACACCGAGGCGAATGTCATGTTTGCGATACGTTCATCATGTTTGTCTGTGTTGCTCATGGCATATACCTTGAAGTTGTTTTCCTGAAGTGTTTCACATCCACCCCATAGTGTAATTTTCCCTTTCGCCACTCCGGTGACCGGGGAATTCGAGCATCGCTGCCTTCAAAAGGATACCAAAAGGCACGATGAGTTTCAAGGAATGCGTCATCTGCCTTCGTCAAGGAAATGCTCATTCTTGTTTTGCAGCAAACCGATCCAGCCTGAATTTCGTAGGTAATTCGAAGTCCAACCATCACAAAAGGAGGGATATTATGTCTGCAGCAATCGTAACCCGCTTCTTTGATGAGGCAATTTCACAGCACAAGCCGGCATTGTTGGATGAACTGCTTCACCCGGCATTCAAGTCACACCATTACCCCGCGCCTCCCGGCTCGGACAAGGAAGGCTTCTCCGAAGGGATCAAAGGGCTTATCGCCGCGTTCCCCGACATTGCCGTCACGTTACAGGAGCAGTACGAAAAAGGCGACAAAGTATTCTGCTATGGCGTATGGACCGGAACCCACAAAAGAACCTTTCAGGGAATCCCCGCAACAAACAAATCTGTGCGTGTCGAGTTCATGGACATCTGGCGAATCGAAGGAGGAAAACTCCGTGAGAATTGGGTGGTAATGGATATACTGGGCTTGATGATACAACTCGGTGTCGTTCCGCCCCCGGGCGCGAAGTGATACCATCTCCGTCGGAGTTGAACGACCGAATGAAATAAGGCCGCAACGACGCCCGAAAATGTCATTCCGAACCCCGTGACAGCCGGGGCGAGATGCAGATTCCTCGGTCGCTGCGCTCCCTCGGAATGACATAGGCCACAACGCAAACCAAATGTCATTCCGAATCCCGATGTCCCGGCTTGTCGGGATCGGGGATCTGAGACCGAGATGAGACCGAGAAATGTCATTCCGAACCGACGTTCTTTGTCGGGAGGAATCTGAAACACAAGAGAAGTTGAACTCCTACGGAGTTCTGATGCGGTTGGGGAGAATTAGTTTCTACAAACCTTCAACTCCT
>CAZBWR010000145.1:0-3724 GCA_964495695.1 uncultured Chitinophagales bacterium
GAACCATTCAGGGCGGTTACGAGCTTTGGATCAGTTCCCTGAGCAGGGGCATAGCTGTGTTGACGATACGGTGGGATCCGGTTGCGGTACACCAAGAGGAAGTGCCCGGCCGGTTTGTGCTGCGTCAGAACTACCCCAACCCGTTCAACCCCGTCACGACAATATCATTCTTGATTCCAAGACGGGAACATGTTGAATTAAGAGTCTTCGACCTCCTTGGACGTGAGGTGGCGACGTTGCTGAATACGATGATGATGCCAGGAAAGTATGACGTACCGTTTAATGCAACAGGTCTCGCGAGCGGAGTGTATCTTTACCGCTTACAGGCCGGGAGTTTTGTGCAAACCAGGAAGCTGGTTTTGATGAGATAGTTACACTTCATACAATCTACGCAAGCCCCACTCGCAAGATGGGGCTTTTTTTTGCTGGGTTGCCTTATTCCGGACGCCAGTCGTCGGGACACTTCGTCGCGTTGCCTTTTGCGACCCCTTTTTGTATGATGATGGCGTCAGATTCCCGCTCATCCGTTTCCATTTCCCAGGAGGGATGATTGTCTTCCAACTTGTTGTTCGTTGTTCAAGATCATTCTGCTTAACCTTGAAGCGGAAAGTACATCTCACGGGGATTCTCTTTTCTCTGTCTTTTACCTCTTTCCTCATCCACTTTCCTTTGCATGCTCAGCAACAAGGCCCATTTGTAAACGAGTTTTCCCCGACCAAGTTTGAACATCTCACGATAGCTGACGGCTTGCCCGAGCCCAGTGTTTGGGAAATCTATCAAGACCATTTAGGTTTCCTATGGTTCGGCACTCAAAACGGTCTGGTAAAATACGACGGATATTCGTTTGTAGTCTATCAGCATAAGCACAATGATACCCTCAGTATCAGCCACCGCTGGATCAGAGCGATTCGTGAAGATCAGGCAAGAACATTAGCTCACACGAATCCTCAAATCCGGTGAGAAAACCAGCCACATTCCAATCATTTTGCTCACCGCAAAGGCCGGGCAGGAAAGCAAGATCGAAGGACTCGAAACAGGAAAGGCGAGCCTTCCGGCCCGCCTTTTTTTTGCTCCATCCAGTGCACTGGCGACCACAACAACTGGATTCTTGTTAGGGCACTTAAACAGTTGAGGTGCCCTTTTTTTTCAGTCTTCGCGATTGCTGCTCCGTGGGAAGAGAGCGGATTTCTGATTTCCCTTGTAAATCTCCTGCCTGGTTCCTACATTTTTCCAGCGCTAGGTTACAGGAAGGCGCCATTTCTGATCGTCTCTTACGTCCTTGTCTCTGAACCAACCCGGCAACTATTCATCATATCTATGAGGTAACACATGAGCAGATTGATACGACTCCTCGTGTTGATTTCTCTTCCGTTCGCCTTTGCATTCCCGGGCGAGACACCCCAGAAGCTCTGGCAACAAGTGCAAAGGGCCGCTGACGCGGGTGAGGAGCATGTCTACGAAGGATTGATGGAACAACTACGAAGTGTCTATCCGGATTTCCTGCTGAAAAACGGCTCCGAAGTGAATGACGAGCGAGAGATGGAATCAGCGACGACTGTACTCACTCCGCATTCCTTCGGAAAGACCGGACACAGAACATCCGCCTTAAGAGAGTTCCATGTAATACCGCCCGAGTATGCGAGTGCAGGAGGGAACGTCACATTTACAGGACCTGCTGCGTCGGGTGCCCGTACGTATCAGTTGTTAATCCATGACACGTTGCTGACCGCTGTGAGAGGCAGGAAACTCACCGGCCTTGCATGGCGCTTGCCGTCAAGTGCAACAGGCCCATGGCCTTCGTCGGATATCACGTATGGAAATTTTGAAGTGTTCCTCAGCGGCAGCGTTCCTCCGGCAAACAGGAGTCTGACATTCTCCGACAACGTCGTCGGACCGCAGACGCGTGTCAGGACCGGGGCTCTGCCTGTGCAAGCGAATACCTACGCATCGGGGAGCAACCCGAACGAATGGGGGCCGGAGATAAAGTTCGCTGCCTGGACATACACCGGCGGTCACCTGCTTGTGGAGATCCGCCACACGGGCTTCACCGGAACGTCGCGGAGTGTCGATGCTGCCGGAACATCGGTTGCCGGCTACGGCTCATTGTTCAGTGCCTTGTGGCAAAGTAGTGTAACGCCGACTACCGGCTTGCAGGGAAATTTCGCGATCACCCGACTTACCTCGGACGATAGTTCGGTAGTGAGTGTCGGAGAACCGGAACTGAATGTCCCGGGATCTTTTGCTTTGCAGCAGAATTATCCCAACCCCTTCAATCCGGCAACAGTAATTACTTACCAACTGCCAAGCCCGGGCCATGTGACCCTGAAAATATACGACCTTTTGGGTCTCGAGGTTGTAACGTTAGTTAATGAGGTTCAGGATGCCGGAGTCAAGTCTATAACATGGAATGCATCTGACCTGCCGAGCGGATTGTACTTATACAGATTAACAGCGGGAAATTACTCGGCAACAAAGAGAATGGTGCTCATCAAATAATTTTCCACGGTAGTTGACGTCTCAAAACCAAAAAGCCCGACATATGTCGGGCTTTTCTTGTTGGATTCGGTTGTGTCAGCGTCTATCGAGCGTCTTGCTCTGCTTTTTGTCTGCTTCCTTCTTGATGACCTTTTTTACCTCTTTCCCTTCGTGCCCATCACAGCAGTCATCCGAGCAATCTTTGTCCATTGATGTAACGAAATCTTGTGCCGCCTGGCCCTCAAGTGTTTTCACCTCTGTCTTGCCGTCAGCGGTTGTTTTCACATTGACCTTGACAACCTCGGCGCCGTCCTTCATTTCCTTCATCACTTTTACTTCTTTCTTCACTTTGTCGCCGCTCTGGTGTTCAGCTTTGGCATCGGTCTTTTTGGTGCTGCAGCATGCCGACTGAGCACTTGCAGTAGAAGCCGTCAACACAAACGCCGCTGCTGCGGCAAGGATGAATGCGAGTTTCATGGAGATGTTTCCTTTCATGTGGTAGTGATTCGCACTGTTGCCCTCGAGGGCACGTAAAGTTCTGTCAAATACTACAAAAAAAACGGCAAAGTAGCAGCAAGAATCGGCAGGGGGATTGATTTTGAACGGAGACATGTGTTGATTGTCGGTCAACGTTCCGTTCACGCTGGCTGGCGGGAGCGGGTATGAATCACGTATTTCCAACAATATTGGAGGCAGGCATGACACGAATGATCCTCGGCATGGCCTTGATAGTTGCACTGGGGGGATGTGCTCAGACGGGTGAATCGCCGGACAAAATGATCGAAGCGGCAAAAGCGGTCGACAAGCAGTTTATCGAGGCATACAACAAAGGGGACGTTGACGGCGTCATGGAGACTTATTGGAAGAGTCCGGACTTTGTTTCTTTTCCACCCGGAATGCTGGAAAGCAAAGGATGGGAAGGAAGCCGGCGTTCAATGGTGAAGGAGTTCGAGGCAACCCCCGGAGGTCAACTGGAATTGTTCGATGAGAACTACACGGTTGCGGGTGAGTATGTCGTAACGTGGGGAAAGTGGCGGTATACAGCCCCGGGCATGCCCGAGCCTGCGGTCGGGCGTTTCACGGACATCAAGGGAAAGCGTAACGGGAAATGGGTCTACATTCACGATCATGCATCGCTCCCTATGGGTCCGCCCCCCTCGCCGCACTAATGCCGGGGAGCCGCGGCGCACCCGTCGCGGCTCCGCATTTTCGTTGCATTTACCTTGTGCTTTCGATAGATTGACACCTA
>CAZBWR010000146.1:0-895 GCA_964495695.1 uncultured Chitinophagales bacterium
AGAGTTCATTGTCAAACAACGAAATGGTACCACCTGCCACGCCGGCGTGACAAACGAACCGGTGATTGATGAGGACGGTCCGCTTGACGCCGTCATCGGTGTCTCCAACGATATCACGCTGCAGCGCGAGTATGAGCAGGAGATCCTGAGGCTCAACCAGCTGTACGCGGCCCTCGGCCAAGTGAATCAAGCCGTTGAACGGGGCGGTGAGCGCGCATCCATGCTCATGGACATCTGCCGCGTCATGGTTGAGTTCGGACGATTCCGCCTGGTGTGCATAACCGAGCATGATGAGCCGACACGTTCAGTTCGTTTTGTTGCCAAATATGGAAGTGACCTTGCCTACCTGGATGAGGTGCTGGTGTATACCGACGATCGCCCCGAGGGGCGCGGTCCCATCGGCACAAGCATTCGAGAAAACCGCGGTGACGTCTGCAATGATTACTTCTCCGATATCCGCACCACACCTTTTCCGGATGCTGCACGGCGGTACGGATTTCGTTCGTCGGCATCATTCCCCATTCACTTCCGGGAAAAGGTCTGGGGAGCCATTGCGGTGTATGATTCCGAGCCCGGTTTCTTCCGCGACAAGGAGATACAACTTCTGGAAGAAGTTGCCCGAGATATCTCATTTGCCTTGGAGGCAATCGAGAATGATACGCAGCGACGACTGGCAGAACAAGCATTACAGGCAAGCGAGAAGAAGTACCGGGATCTTGTTGAGTTAATGCATGACCTTGTTTGGGCAGTTGATCGAGAGGGGCGCATCACCTACATGAGTCCGGCGTCCAGGCGAATTTACGGGCGCGAACCGGATGAAATGATGGGGAGGTTATATACTGATTTTGTTCCAGCGGACGAGGCGCGTCGCGGGATGCAAGCGATGGAGAAAGCT
>CAZBWR010000146.1:905-3555 GCA_964495695.1 uncultured Chitinophagales bacterium
AGGAGCAGCAACTCTTCAGTTCGAAAATCGAGTGTATCACCAGGATGGGCATGAAGTCATACTCCTTGCAAATTCTACGGTACTCCGGGACGATGCGGGGAACATTATAGGCACAATTGGCACATCGCAAGACATCACCGAAAGGAAGAAGGTAGAACTGGAGCTAAAACAAAGTGAAGAGCGACTCCGAACTGCAGTCAAGTCAGCCCCCTTCCCCATCATGATCCATAATGATGCTGGGAAGGTCCTGTTGATCAACGACTCGTGGACGGAAATTACCGGGTACCGACTTGAGGATATCCCCACCATAACCGATTGGACCGAGAAAGCCTATGGCGAGAAAAAGGATAGTGTTCGTGCCCACATTGCCACGCTGTACGATGCCGGACGAAAAGTCGAAGAGGGAGAATTCGAAGTCCGGACGAAATCAGGCGACACGAGAACGTGGATATGGGGATCCGCTCCACTGGGTACAATGGCAGATGGCCGAAGGGTGGTTATCAGCATGGCTACCGATGTTACGGAGCGCAAGAAAGCAGAGGAACTGATTCGCTTGCATGATGAACGGTTGCTGAAATCCCAGGCTGCCGGTAACGTGGGGAGCTGGGAGTTCGACCTGCAATCCGGAAACATTTGGGGCTCCGCGGAGGGATTCCGGATATTCGGCATGCCGTATGCCAACGAAGAAGTACCCATCGAGGAAGTTGAAGCTTGCATCCCGGAACATCAGCGGGTGAATCAAGCTTTGATGGAGCTTATCAACAATGCAAAGGGATACGACCTGGAGTACGAAGTCCAGCCGGCAGACGGCGCACCACCGCGGATTGTCAATTCAATTGCCGAACTGGTTTGTGACGAGCATGGAAAACCGCTCAAGGTAATTGGTATTGTTCAAGATATTACCGAACGGAAAAGAGCCGAAACTGCTCTTTCTCATTCTGAACAGAAGTTACGCGCTCTGTCTGCCAGACTGGAGAATCTCCGGGAAGAGGAGAGCAAACGTATTGCCCGGGAAATCCATGACGAGTTGGGACAATCACTCACTGGAGTAAAAATGGATCTTTCATGGGTGGAACAGAAACTCGAACCTCATCAGAGTACATTGATTCACAGGTGCCAGGAAGCACAGGATCTTGTTGACAATATTATTACTGCTGTACAACGCATATCGAGCGAATTGCGGCCGGGGATGCTCGACGACGTCGGCCTCTCCGCTGCCATCGAATGGTATGCCCAGGAGTTTCAAAGGCGGACAGGACTGAATTGTCATGTGAAGGAAATGGAAGAAGTAGCAGACGACTCCGATCAACATTCGACAGCGTTGTTCAGAATATTTCAGGAGTGTCTGACAAATGTTGCGCGCCATGCGCACGCCAGGAATATCGAAGTACGGCTCACGCACCACGATGACCACATTGTGTTGCAGGTTACGGACGACGGGTGTGGCATCTCTGAAGAGCAGATTGAAAGCCCAACGTCAATCGGGCTGCACGGCATGAAAGAACGCGTACATGCTGTTCACGGAGCCATCGTCATCGCCGGAAAACCCGGCATTGGCACATCCGTAACCGTAACAATGCCTCTCACGGAAACGTCTCCACTGTCGTAACTGGTAAAGGGTGTGCCATGAAAGTGCTCATTGCAGAAGATCATCAAATTGTTCGCGAAGGGATCCGCCGCATTCTGGAGGAGCGTCCTGAAATACAGCTGGTGAACGAGGCAGAAAACGAACGGCAAGTTCTCGATCATATTAGCAAAACGACCTTTGACCTCGTCATTCTCGACATTCATCTCCCCGGCATAAGCGGCCTCGAAATACTCAAGAAGATCAAGGCAGACCATCCGAAATTACCTGTCCTTATTCTTAGCATGTATCCGGAGGAACAGTATGCTGTCCGGGCGATCCGTGCCGGAGCTGCCGGCTACATGACAAAAGCAAGTGCAGGCAAGGATCTCATAAAAGCCCTTCTCCAGATTCAACGCGGTCAAAAGTACATTACCGAAAAAGCAGCGGCTGCGTTAGCCGATGCCCTTGCAACTCCGGATGACCAAGCCCCGCATACTCTTTTGTCCAACAGAGAGTTCACTGTACTAAAAATGATCGGCTCAGGGATGACTGTCGGTCAAATCGCAGATGAATTGAACCTCAGCGTCAAGACTATCAGCTCATATCGAACTCACGTTCTTGAAAAAATGAGCCTGAAAAACAATGCTGAACTCATGCGATACGCTATCGAAAACAACCTCGTAGACTGATTTTTTACCCTCTTCCCCACCTACTGCACGTCGTCATAGTTCCGATTGCGGCCCTCTATAGGACAAACACTGAGCTTTGCCTTCCTTGGGTCTGTGTGCTTATAGCGGGTTCGACCGATGGTACTCGACCTCCAGGAAAGCTATCTTACTTCAGCACACCCCATGTTCCAGAGAGAGAGTCACCGAAATGAAAATTCATATTGTCGACGATTCTGAGGTCTTTCGCAAACGAATGAAAGATCTTCTTCTCTCATCTCTGGAGGGTACTGCCGTTCTTTCCGAGTCTGAAAGTGCAACCGAAGCAATCAATGCCATCGCTGCTCTGGAGCCGGACGTTGTGTTGCTGGATGTGCGATTGAAGTCCGGCTCCGGCTTCGATGTATTAAAGCATCTT
>CAZBWR010000147.1:0-3542 GCA_964495695.1 uncultured Chitinophagales bacterium
TGATGGCCGCATTCGTGAGTGTATCTCTGAAGAAAGCGCGGCGGGAGTGTTTTGAGGCTCTGGATTCGGTGATGCTCATTTCTTCTTCCATCCCGGATTCTGCGTCGTCGTGTGAAGCTGCCGCAATAGCATAGGGTGCCGTGTTTCCCTTCGTCGCCAAGAACGTGAGCCGTGTCGGGTTGGCATACGCCGCCGCATTTACATGATTTGTTGCTCCACCAAACGACGTGTACGTCCAACCGGCGAAGTTGATCCCATCGTACGAGAAATTGTCAAATACTCCCGGGATATCGCCGTCGTTCCAGAACACGCTCACGCCGCCGTTGGACGCATCGGCATGTGCAGTGACGCTGGCTTGCAAATTGACCGGCATGCCGAAATCGTCAATGATGATATAATGCGGCGACCCCTCGCCGTACTGAAAACTTCTATGAACAACCACATCCATGTCGCGTGATTTGTCGAACGCGACCCACGCCATGTGCAAACGACCTGCCGCATCCATCGCTGCCGACGGCAGGCGGTTGTTGACAAGCGACGGGTCTTCAGAAACCTGCCATCCACCATAATCCTTCCAGATTTCTCCGTATGCAGCAACAACGTCCACAGGGAATGCGCCTTCGGGGGAGTTTGCAAGACTCGGCGTACGGACTTCCGTGCTCGGAACGTGTATCGTTATGTAACCCCACTGCCAGGGATTGTTCTGTACCGACGATGCCTCTCTGCGCATCAACGCGTTCGCTCCTTCCCACAATACCAACACCTTGCGTATTCCGGCATCATCGTATCTGCCGATGGCCGGACGAGGATTGATTGCGAGCGGAATCGGATCCTCCACATCGGAAACGTCTGTCTGCGATTGCCAATTGCCGCTCAGTTGCAACCGCGCTTTGATCTGATATGTTGTGCCGGCCTGCTTGCGATAGACGACATAGACCTCAGGTAGCCCTTGAGCGTTCCCTGAAGCGATGCTTGGCGCGCTATGTCCTCCGGTACCGTCACTAACACGAAACTCGGGGTTCCACGTGGCGCCGCCGTCGGCCGAAATGGAGTACCAGATTTCACCGCTCCCTTCGTACACCTTGTGCACACCGCCCCCTACTTGCGTTAGCGTACGCTGATTGGGTGACGAGGTTGCTTCTGCCGAGGATGAGAGACGATGACCTTTGTATTTCGCCACCGCCGTTGCAACAGAGTTCTTGATCACCACACCGGTTTGCTGCGCGTTGGCATTTTGGTAGGCAACGTCAGCGGGGTTCCCGTCCCATTTTACGAAGTAGGATTCAATGCCGTTGATGTAATTCACCGCCGGCGCACCGACGGAGTAGTAGGGCTTCAACGGATCAAACTGCTCGTTCTCGTTCAAGAACACGCCTTTGTAGGTCGCGCTTGTTTCCGGTTTGAAGGGCGATGGAATATTGTTGTGAAAGATCGCACCCAAGCCTCTATTTTTCAGACCTTTTGAATCGGCATCGTCAATGAGCCATGGGTCTTTGAAGTTGATTGTGCCGCCTGTGTTTCCTCCTTCGATGAGTTGGGATTGGATGGTGGCGGGTTTAGAGTGTAAGAACTGGGCTTTCAGTTCAACCGTGTTTTGATCCACTGGAATGTCGGCGTGGTTCACGACAAAATTCTGTGAAGTGCTTGGCTTCTTCCACGTGTTATATTTTTGCGTCGTACCCGGTTTGTAGTTCGTGTCAGCTCTCAATGTGTACGTTGTCGCGCTGGTTGGGCGAATGAAAGTCGTATCAGGATAGTATCTCCACTGGTTTGTTTCCCATTTTCCCCACACGCCAAAAGAGTTTCCAGTAGAATCGAGTTGGGCTATTCTCAAAGAGGGTGCGAGTGTGTATGTAATGTCCACCAACTCACTCCATTGGCCTGAAGAAGACCTCGTGCGTGCCCGAAGCCGGTATGTACCAATGATTGATGGAGTCTGTATGCTATGATTTGTGAGGGGTCCGCCATTCGCTACCTGAGGGTCATCAGGTATGTTGCCAAAGACGTTCCAATTCAGGTAGCATTCCACACCAGGTTGCCAGTCCACATAATACGCAAGAGGAGTTGGGTAACTGCCAGCGGTTGGTGTGATAGAGGGCGGAAGAATCTGCAGGCCTATGGTGTAGACCGCTGTGCTGATCACGCTGGGGTTGTAGCCGCTTCTATACCCCCTTGCCTTGAGTGTCATGTTTCGATCGACCAAAACTGGCCCCGCGTACAACGACGATCCTTCGCTCGGATCGCTCCCGTTGGTCGTGTATCGTATCTGAGCGTCAGCGGGTGCTGAAGTGATGGACACAGATTGAGCAGACAAGTAAACACCTGCCGGGGGAGTGAACACAGGTGCCGCCACTTGCGGCAAATTAGAGACAGCAAAAGCACTGCTCATTCCGTAGCCTTCGATCTCGTTCAACATCTTAATTCTGTAGGTGCCAGTATCAATATTTGCCGTCCACACGTGAGTGTTCATGCCTTGATTACTATTAGCAGAAGCAATGTCGCTGTGGTAGTCGTATGTGCCGAATGAGTTACGTCTCCAAAGTTGAATCACGAGCGGTCCGCCGAGGTATTTGTTGTCCGTCCACTTGATGGTATCTGCCTGACCCCGTTGCCACATTGTCCCCGCGGTCGGTTTTGTAATCGTAACTACTCTGTTGATCGTCCAGCCCAGGTCTTGAAGTATGGCGAGACCTATTTCGCCCGGAGAGTGAATCGCTTCCGCGAAGTTTTGTGTCGGCGTCATCAGTGAGTTGCTGCTTCCTGCAACGTAGGTTGATTCGTCGAGATGAGCAACACTCGATCCTCCAGACCACGTGCTTGGCGCGTACAACTTCGCGAGGGAGTTGTTATTGATCCGGAAGACATTGAGTCCGTCAAAGTAAACGTTCGTTCCCTTCAGTTGGTCACCAAGCGCCTGCGATGGATTAGGGTATTGAGAAGCATTTGTCAGACGGTAAATAGTCGTGCCATGATTATTCCCGACAATGTCAGCATCATCGTATATCGTGGCAAAGCCCGAGTATCCTTGAAGCGCACCCCAGCGGCCCGTCAACCCCTGGACGTTGAATGAATGAGTGAAACCAAGTCCGTGAGCAATCTCATGCATCACAAGAGTTACAAGATCATACTTTCCTGCCGGAGTGTTCCCATCCGTTCCGTAGTACCAGTTCGCTTGACTGCTGTCGATTCTCATTGTCATTTCGGTGCCAGTCCCATTGAGATTCTGGTTGCTGAGTGCCTCTGCGAGCGCGACAGGATACATGATGTTTGCTTTTGGTGCGCCGGGAAAGTTCCTAAACAGCGAATCCGGTTTAGTTGCCGCAAAGATCCCCGCACCCAAAGGGTCCCACTGCGCATTGATTGTGATCGTTTGTTGTGAGTTGATGAGATACGACCATATCTCTGCAGCTCTGGTGAACGCGGGTCGTGCGGCAGCAGGAAAGTCTGCGGCGAAATTTACGTTGATTGTGGCTGTGGCAACTCTGTTAAGCTCATTGCGATACAGATAAATCGCAGGTGCCTCAACCATGGTAAACGTGTTC
>CAZBWR010000148.1:0-3518 GCA_964495695.1 uncultured Chitinophagales bacterium
TTTGGGCTTTAGCCCAAACACAAGCTCTGGTAAATTGGCGCAAGCTCGTCAGTTCTATCACTCCCTCCCTCTCTTCATCAAGATTGCATACACACCGAAGGCCACGGCAAACCCGACAAACCATGCATAATCATATAAGAACCGGAGCGGCTCCACTAACAGGCCGATGAGTGCAACAAACACTCCTGCCGCGAGTGCAACCAGCGCGCGCCAGTTGAAACCGCCCGAGTACTCGTACTCACCGCCACGGACATACAAATCCGCAACATTCAGGCGACGCCTTCTCAGCATATAATAATCCGCTATTAACACACCGGCAATCGGCCCGAGGAAACTCGAGTACCCGATAAGCCAGCCGAAAATGTATGTGCCATAATCGGCCAGCAGTTTCCACGGCATCATGACGATCCCGAGCACGGCGGTGATGAGTCCCCCGGTTTTGAAGCTGATTTTCTTCGGAAGAAGATTGGCAAAATCATTTGCGGGGGAGACGACATTTGCGGCGATGTTGGTCGTCAGCGTTGCGATCACGAGGGAAAGGAGTGAGAGAATGATCACAACAGGATTCTCGAATCTCGAAAGCAATGCCACCGGATCCCAGATCGCCTCGCCGAAGATCACCACCGTTGCGGAGGTAACAGCGACACCGATGAACGAATAGAGTGCCATTGTCGGCGGAAGGCCGATCGCCTGCCCGATCATTTGCGAACGCTGGCTCCGCGCGTAGCGTGTAAAGTCCGGAATGTTCAGCGAAAGGGTCGCCCAGAAACCGACCATCCCCGTCAGCGACGGCATGAAGAACGCCCAGAACTCTCCCGGCGTCTGGAACTTGCTCGGCTGGTCAAACATCGGACCGAAGCTGCCGATTTGCGTGTACGCCCATGCAAGTAACCCCAATCCCATCACCAACAGGAACGGCGCAGCAAGCGCCTCGAGCCACTTGATGGATTCCGTTCCTTTGACGATGAAGTAGACATTCATTCCCCAAAAAGTCAAAAACCCAATTGCCGGACCCCACTCGAACACCGCCCACTGCGGCAACAGCAGGATAATCATCGAGTTGAAGGCCTGTCCTCCTATCCACGTCTGAATCCCGAACCAACCGCACGCGACAACGCCACGCAGCAATGCAGGAATGTTCGAGCCGAGCGTGCCGAACGAGGCACGCGCAAGCACGGGAAACGGGATGCCGTATTTTGTCCCGGCGTGCGCGTTGAGGATCATCGGAATCAACACAATGATATTGCCGAGCGTGATGGTGAGAAGTGCCTGCCACCAGTTCATGCCTCCGGCTATCAGTCCGCTGGCAAGCATGTAGGTGGGGATGCACACACTCATGCCGACCCAGAGGGCGGCGATGTGATACGTGCCCCAAGTCCGTTGTGCAAGGGACGTCGGGGCGATATCGTCGTTGATGAGCGGACTGGTACGGAGCCGTGAAAGATCAACTTCAACGAGCCCGGCATTGCCTGTAGTGTTCATGCACTGTGGAATATTGTGAATGGTTGACCGGTGTGGGTCGGATTCCCTCTTCAGTATCCTGTCGGGATACTCGCAATTACGTCGGCAGATTCCGGATCGCTGTAAGCACCGTATGCCTGTTGGAGCAATCCTTTGACCTCATGCTGCGTGGAAGAGATCGCATAGAGAATAGCGGCATCCGACGGATTGGTCTCGCCCTCAAAGCGGACCACCTTGTCGATCACGACCTCTTCGGGTTGGAACCTTCTCCGGCTTTCCTGCGATTGGAGCATTTTGCCTTCAATGGAAAATGTGTCGTTGTAACCCTTCGCTTGCAGATCCTGAATAGCCTCCAGGATGGTTGTGTAGGCTTTCATGGCTATCCTCCCTTCTGTAGGTTGATGAGATCGGGATGTCAATATTGAAGTCCCGTTTCACAAATCCTTCGGACGCGCTGCGCAATCAAGAAGGTATGGTAATGTTAACGAACAGTTTGGGGATATTCGTTTCAGCGGCATGCAAAATACCTCACATGCCTGCATGTGCCTCGCGCTTAATAAGCTTCCCGCGTCCCGTGGTACCCACGAACTTTCCGTCACGCGCGGCGATCTCGCCACGGACAGTAACAACGTGCGGTCTGCCTTTGATCTCCCATCCTTCGAACGCGCTGTAATCAAGATTCAACAGATGTGTCTTGGCAGAGATCTTACCCCGGTACTTCGGATCGTACACTACGACATCGGCATCGCTGCCGACGGCAATCGTCCCCTTGCGCGGGTACAATCCGAACAATTTCGCCGCTTGCGTGCTGGCACAATCGACAAACGTATTCAAATCGAGGCGCCCTTCACAGACACCATGCGTGTAAAGCAGATTGACACGGTCTTCGAGTGAGGGGATGCCGTTTGGTATCTTGGTAAAGTCCTCCCGCCCCATTTCTTTTTGTCCCTTGAAGTCGAACGGGGCGTGGTCGGTGGCAACCGTCGAGACAAATCCCTGCCGCAACGCATTCCAGAATACATCCTGATTCCGCTTGTCCCGCAGCGGCGGGGACATGACATACTTTGCGCCTTCAAAGTTCGGCAGCTCGGCGTGGGTCTTGTCCAGCAACAAATACTGGATCAATGTTTCGACCCTCACATTGACACCGCGCTGCATTGCGAGCAACGCCTCCTGCAAGGCTTCCTCGCAACTTGTGTGCACAATGTAACAGTGCGTGCCGTGAATCTCGGCAAATGTCAGCAGATGGTGGACACCTTCCGCTTCAATGCGGGGAGGGCGGCTCCAATAATGCCATTCGGGCCCGGTCTTCCCTTCGCCAAGAAGTTTCTGCTGCAACTCGAACACTGCATCGGCATTCTCGCAATGCGCGGTGACGACAACCCCAAGCTTCTTCGCCAGACGCATCGTGTGATACAGCTCCTCGTCGGGAATGCCGAACGCCCCTTTGTAGGCAAGAAAGACTTTGAAACTGGAAATTCCGCTCCTGACAATTTCGATCAACTGACCTTCAGTGTTCTTGTCGAGACGGCTCACCGCCTGATGAAACGTGAAATCACACGCGCTCTTCCCCTCGGCCTTGCTGCGCCATAGTTCAAATCCGTCAGCCAGCGGCTCCTCGGACCGTGCCTGGCAAATCATCTCGATGAATGTGGTCGTGCCGCCGACGAGTGCCGCCTTGCTTGCGGTTTCGTGCGTATCCTTCGCATACGTCCCCATGAACGGCAGGTAGATATGCACATGCGGATCGATGAAGCCGGGGAACACATACTTGCCGGTGGCATCGATTACTGTTGCGTCCGGCGGGGCATCAAGTCCCTTTCCGATGCGTGTAATCTGTTCACCCTCGCAGAAGAGATCGGCTGTGTAGTCTTGATCTGCGGTAATGAGCCGGCCATTTTTTATGAGAAGCGACATGGCTGTTTCCTCCTATAGGGACATTACATCCACGGCTCGTCCGCTGTCGGGCCGTAAATTGAAGGCACTTTCCCACCGGCAAGCCGGATGTAGACGGATAGTTGCCCGCGATGATGAATCGAATCCATCAGCATCATCCA
>CAZBWR010000149.1:0-3497 GCA_964495695.1 uncultured Chitinophagales bacterium
CAACAGGATTGCTACGTCAATGTCCTGCGCGATGCGATGGCCGTCGATACGCTTGATCCGTGCGGAGTGTATTTCGGGACGACGGGGGGACAGGTCTACGCGTCCGCAGATTCGGGGGATTCATGGCAGGCAATTGTGCGTGATCTTCCCGCAGTCCTTTCAGTGGAGGTACAGCAGATATGATGGTGAAGGTCAGACTTCCCCACCATCTCAGAACTCTTGCCGGAACCGGACCGGAGGTGGAGCTTGACATTGACGGGGCATTGACACATCGTGCAGTGTTGGACGCGCTCGAAGCCCGCTACCCGATGTTGAAAGGAACGATCCGTGATCATGACACCCTGCAGCGTCGCCCGTTCCTGCGCTTTTTTGCCTGCGGCGAGGAGCCGTATTTCATTATCGGGGCAATTGCGGGGGGGTGAGAGAAGGTCCGTGGAAACGAGATCCCGCGTCAGCGACCAGGCATTTTTTAAGTTTGCGGGATCTCTATCCCCACAGATTTCAAAGAATCCGGGGATAAGATACCGCACAGGGGTTAGAAACCGGGTTAAGAGGAGAGGGGAAAAGGGTTAATTCTTGCGCGAAAGAAACACTATCTTGCCTGATGTTGAGTTTGTCATCATTTCACGATCCAAAAGCTCGCTCATTGAATGCGGGTAAGGCCTTCCAAACGTCTCCTCGTACTCAGCGGTGAATGCCTCGTACACCGACAATGCCCCGCCGGTTTTGCGCATGGCAGAAAGAGCCTGCACACAAGCATGCAACCCATCCTCATTTAGGGGATCCCAGCGGAGCAGGGTTTCTGCAGCCCGCAATTGTGCCTCGGGGGAATTTTTCCCATCCGTTGAGCCGATCTTTTCAAGGCATATATCAGTAACATCATGTGTTATCGAGGCCCGGATCGGATCAAGCCATTCGTAGCTGATTGTGGGGAGAATGACTCCCTTATGGGCAATGTTTATTGCAGCCGAAAGCATGGAATCAGAGCCCGCACTCCCCTTTTTGAGCAACTGCATCAATGCCGAAAACTGATGATAGTCGGAATTGATATCAGGATGAATTTCGAGGCGCAGCATACGCTTCTCATTGATGACGCTGACCTCACCGATACGCGTCAGCAAGTCACGCAAGGTTTTGAGTGCGACGCCGCGCGAATTTTTGGCACTTGCCGCACTGACATCAGGCCACAGGGTGCTGCTGATTTCCTCGATCGTAACCCCCGATTGAGTGTAGCCCGTACTCTTCAGTAATATCATCAAGAAAAGCTGCTTGATCTTCGGCGAAAATTCCGCCGAAATGTCTTCTCCTGCAGAATCCACCACTTGAAATCCACCAAAGATCATGATTGCGGATCGTTGCGGCTCATGTTGAAGATGTGCAATGTCATGGGCTTGCACTGGTTGAGGACTTTGATCCGTCGAACCCTGTGCTGATGAAACTCGTCGCCTTCTCCAGAAAAAGACTCCGGCAAGCCCTGCCAGCAACACACCACCCGCAATCCAAATCCAGAGGTATGTGGATGAATGCGTCTCCGCCTGAGCAGAGGCAATGGGAGAAACGAGTGCCGGATGGTCCAACGTATAAACTTGCCAACTAAGGACCGATCCTGCACCCTCACTCAAGCCAACAGCTATGAGTTGCCTGTGTCGTTCATCGAAGAACAAATGCCTGACATGTTGTGTCGCGGGGAGAGGTTCGGCTACTGACGTCATTACAGGTTTTTCGATTTCGACTCTGTAGAGGGTGGCCGGGCCCTCCAGCGGCCTCACAACTTGCTTCAGGGCATACCCCGACGGCGCTCCCCGGGGATAGACAAACCCGACCGGATGAAGATCCTGTTCCGACGGCGGCAAAACCCACAACCTTTTCATCGTTCGCTCAAACAGATCAATCAGCCACAAATCATTGAACTGCATATAGCCTGCCTGTTGATCGCCGCTTTCATTACCCAATCCGCCGAAAAGATACACCTTGTTTGCAAGGTGCGAGCTGGCGACCCCGGTTCCAAGTCTCGGTTCGATCATATCCCCTGAGACCTTGACCGTATCCCATGTCCGGCTCGAATAATCATACTTCTGCAGCAGGTTCTTGGCTTTATACCAGCCATACCCCCCGAACATATACAGATCGCCGCGAGTCTGATCAATGATCCGTGCTTGGCCGTAGAAATGTTGGTCGACATCGCGTGATGTGTCAATCGCAGACCAGCGCCGTGTTTCCTCGTTAAATATTGTGACTTCCCCCGAGCCGGCGAACATGGCAAGGAGCCGGTCATTGAAGTTGTCATAGTCACCTACGGCCTCGAATTCCCGCAGTCCGCCCGGACGGGCGTTGGCGTACTTGATCTCGGTGGTATTTTGTGTAATAAAGGAGAAGTCGATCAGTCGCGTTCTCCCCACGATAAGCAGGCGCGAGCGTTTTGCATCGAAAGCAGCATAATCAGTGATCCACCCTTCACCTCTAAATGAACGAACGTACTTCCATCTCGTGTGGGCCGGAGCCATCCATTCACCATGTATTTGCCTTCCGGTCTTGCCGCCGGCGACATCCCGCACATCTTCTCCGGTTGCTTCTGCCAAGGGCCAGTGGTGTTTGATGGCGGGTTTCCCGTCGGGAGACAGCGACGCAACGCGGATATGCCTTACTACCATCGCAGGAATATGCCATGGCGTTTTCGAACCGAACACAAACGAGAAGTTGAACTTCGTGGGAAGTTGAAAATCACCGCTGCGCAACTCTCTTCCGTCGAGAGAAAGCCTGACTCTGTTTTCGTTGGTATCGAACACTATCAGGAGCGAGTACCATCGCCCTTTGTGAAATGCATCTTTGGGGAAACTGATCGGTCCACCGGCATATCTGCCGTTGACGGAAAGCGCAAGAAGAGCCGAATCGGGTGCCGACGGATTGGTGGAGTATGTCAGCCTGCAGAAGAATCCTTCGTCACCATGTATCTCAAAGACATGTCCGAATTGATACGGATCCAGAATCATCATATCAAACGCAACAGAGTAGGATCCGGAAACCTTCACCGGTCCATTGCTGGTGAGGTCAAGGAATGTTCCCCAAGTCTTGTCGTTTTTGTCGTAAAGAAATCGAAGGCCGGGCGAAAACTCCTGACTTGCCACTGCCTCGCAAACGAGCAGGGCAACACACAGGAGATATGTGGACAGCAGGTGTTTCAACAGGATTCCAGTAGTCAGTAAGTGAACGTACCGCACGCAAGGGATTACACCTTGCAGGGTTGACAAGACGAAACTCCGGGGAAGAGGATTGACAGGAAGACCCAGAAAGCCGCGCCTGACTTTACTGATACTAATTTATGCGATGAAACGTGGAAAAACAACTGTTGAAGATCGGTACCGGTCAGAGCATAATGGGCTATCCCGTGATGTCCTTGACTCTACAAGTGTTTGTATCTATATTTCTGCCAATAATTTACAACATGCGGGAGTAATTCAGTGGTAGAATGTCAGCTTCCCAAGCTGAACGTCGCGGGT
>CAZBWR010000150.1:0-3449 GCA_964495695.1 uncultured Chitinophagales bacterium
AGGGGGAAGTCCGCTCACGACTCGGGACTTTGGGGATAGAGGATGTTACGATCGAGACCACGTTCTCTCCGCCGTGGTCGACTGATATGCTTGACGAGGATGTGAAGGAGAAACTCCGCAGGTTCGGCGTTGCTCCTCCTCCGAGGAACGAAGGGGAACTGGTCGCGGTTCTTCAACTTCCGGTGCCGTGTCCCTTTTGCGCCTCTACACACACCAATCTTGAAAGCCCGTTCGGGGCCACACTCTGCAAGCAGTTGTACTACTGCGAAAACTGCAAGCAATCGTTCGAGCGCTTCAAGCCGATCTGACTCCTTTCTACTTCAAGACCATCATCTTTTTTACTGCCGAGAAGGTTCCGGGTTTGCCGCCCGCCGATTGAACTTCCATTCTGTACAAGTACACGCCGCTTGCCAGCTCGGTGGCGTTGAAGCGCGCGGTATATGTTCCCGCCGGTAGTTCATCGTCTACCAGTGTTCTCACCTCACGACCCAACAGATCGAATACCTTCAGCGCAACGCGTCCCTGATCTGGAATCTGATACTGTATCTCGGTGGTAGGATTGAACGGATTGGGGTAGTTCTGTCCCAACATGTATTCACGCGGGACTTCACCGGGCAATTCCCTGACATTCGTGACAATGGGGACAAGCATGACAGCATCAGCGCGGATGACGTTTCCTTCCGTATGTCCTCCGGCATGCGTAATGCGCACTTCGATATCCTGTCCCGCCGGCAACCCGAACGAACCGAGCGAGCGCCATCCCCCCGGACGCTGGTCAACGTATTGTGAATTGATAACTGTTGCTGCAACGGAAATTGTATAGAGGGCATTGTTCGTCGCATTGCTCGAAGCCGGAACTATATGCCGGACCTCATAGCGTCCCGGAAGATTCAGCCGCGTGGTAAAGCTCGCATATTGTCCGGTAGTAGTTCCTAACAGAGAGAATCGGCTCGAAGGCCCGTACGCCTGCGTGACGCTGCGAGACCATGTGCCGCTCTCCACATACCCGGCGCTATCGTTATCGACGGTGTAAGGTCTTAGCTGTGTCGCATCGACCCAGAGGAGCTTCACAGCGTCAGCTCTGAGGACGTCTCCCGCTGTATGGCCGCCGGCGTGTGTCACTTTGATCTCAACAGGAAATCCCGCCTCAAGCCTCACGATTCCAAGTGATACCCATCTGTTTGTTGCCTGTCGTTGGTCCAGAAAAACCGAGTCAAGCACACGTCCGTTCGATGAAATTGTGTACAGGGCATTGTTGGTCGAGTTTGTAGAACGCGGCACTATTTGCTGTACGTCATAATATCCCGTCTGGGGGATGTTGGTGGTATAGCGTGCGTATTGTCCCGGCCCCTGGTTGAGAAACGAAAACCTGCTCGTGCGCCCAAACGCTGTTGCCGTGCTGGTGCTCCATGGTCCCCATTCAAAGTACCCTGCCGGATCGTCGTTGTCCGCGACACGAACGATGTACTCGACTTCCGCCATCACAGGAATGCGGACGGACGTCCTGCTCGCCTGCACGATCAACGTATCCGAGATTCTCCCCAATCTATCAAACAGAAACCTGACCGGGATCTGGCGCGATTCACCTGCGGGAATATCGAGTGGCAGTGAAGCATCTGGCAATATCCGGAAATCCCGCGCGGAGAATCCCGTCACCGTCTGGTTGCTCATCCCCCTGTTCTCGATAAGAAATGTCGAATGTATCGTGTCATTCACCGACACGAAATTGAACTGCAGCTCGGGGGTGATGGAAGTCAGTTCAACATCCTGCACAAGAGGGGTAATCTTGATGACATCGGCCCCGAGGTCGGAGGCGTTGCTCCCGGCGTAGCCCGTCATCCGGACGGCGGCGGAGCCGGTGAGGTAATGCGTGCCGAGATAGACCCAGGTGTTGCCGGGGAGCGGTGCTGAAAAGTGCCTGACGGCACCTGGCATTCCTGTCCCGGTGACTTCGAAGCGAAGTCGCGGAACCGGATTTGTGATGACTGGCTGCTGGACAAATATCTTGTACAGTCTCGCCTCGGGCACGTTGAACTGCCACTCGGCAGACGCCGAGTCATTAGCCCCGACGGCTGCGGCACGGGAATCAACACCCCACGTGTCGGTGGCAATGGTCCGCCACTGGCCACGGATCTCCCGGTAGCCGGCATCCGCGTTTTCGACAAACATATCCTCCGGAAGATAGCGGATGATGCGGGTTGTCACGTTACCGGCCGTGTCGGTGACCGCGCAGGCGACTTTTGCCAAAGAGTCCACGTTAAATGTCTGTGCACTCTGCCATGTATTTGTTCCGACCGATTCCATCGCTGCGATGAAAAACTGCTCGCTTCTCGTCTTTACTGCAAAGAAAGGGCGGAGCTGGAAGATCGGTTCGCTTGTTTGAACACGGTATGAAACAACATTTCCGTTTCTGATCTCCTGCACGGCGAGGGACGGTTTGATCGTATCTTGCGTGCCACGCCAGAGCTGCATTGCTTCAACAGCGGATGTGTACATGAAGGGAATACTGTACAATGCCGAGAGCTGGTTCAGCATGCCGGTTGCCCGCTCGAGATAGGTGAAGAAATTGTTGTCTGCGAGATGATCCCACAGGCACAAGACCTGGTCTTCGCCCGTTGCAGCGCGTTGAAAAGCCTGTTGAAGCTCGTTGAACGAAACGCTTGCCATCGAAGAAGAACGAAGGTTCCACCCTCTGCCGTTGCCGGCAAGTTGATAGTCGGCGGGGGACGGGCGGTACGGCTTCCATTCGGGGGAGGAGCGTGACCAATCGAACACATTATCGATCGGTTCGGTGTTGTCGGCATGAACATGGGGATAGTCATTGTGCATGCTGTAGGGGAGAAGTTCGTCCAGATACTGCTGCCAGCCGTTGTCCATGTAATGCCACCCGCTGCGAAACGAGACAGGGAACATATCTTCCTCAAGCAACCCCTGCGCAAGAGTGAAATCAAAATCCTCGCGGAGCTCGTCGAACGTCAGCGATTGATTCCAGAACCAAATCCCGTCGTTGTTGTAGTCCGACCACTTCCATGTGTGATAATGCAGAGTCAGTTCATCCCCGAACTGGCGCATCGCATCGCCATGCAGTTTCTGCATCAAGTGGAGCGGCATCGTGTTGGCGTACGGGGCATTGTTGTTGACGCCGTACCGGAAGATGCCGCCGCACAACATCCACCACGTCATGACGAACGGCCTGCCGTACGAATCGGTGATTTGCGACCTGTAGGCGGGATTCATGACACGATACGCGGCGGAGTTGGGGGCGACGTAGAGATCTGCTTTGGCATCGATGCGGTAGCGTGCCACATCCAGTCCCGACCGGACGGAAGTGTCCGAGCCGAGAACAACGATGATGCGTCCCGTGCGTTGGGCAGACCCGATTGCATCTGCCCCAAAGAATAGTAAAAGCCCGATGAACAGGCTGAGTGTCCTGAGTTTCATGTTCGTCC
>CAZBWR010000151.1:0-3425 GCA_964495695.1 uncultured Chitinophagales bacterium
ACTATCAGTCCCGTCCGGAATTCTACATGCAACGCATCTACGTTGATCGTTCCGAGGAACAACTCGAATCATTCCGTCGGTATCTTGAGCAGATGTATTCAGAGATTACCAACAACAAGTTTGTGTTCCGTACTCCGTCGATGCAGTGTAGTATGTGTGACTACATGGACCTTTGCACAGAACAAAGCGAAGAAGCACAAAAAGCAATGCTCACGTCGTCCTATTTTGTGAGGAAAAAGAAGCACTCCGAATTATCTTTAATTGCGGCGTAATCGTTCAGTTTATTAAACCGAAGAAAGGATCGTATGATTCAAGACGTAGAAGTCATGAGCACCAGGCAGATTGCGGATTTCTTGGGAGTAAGTTCGGGATGGGTGTATCGACACAGAGGCGAGATACCGCATCGTCAGGTTGGCTCCCGCGTGTTGTTTCACAAACCTACCGTCGAGCAGTGGTTCGCGAAGAGTCAGTGCGACGAAGTGGTCGAAGTTCCGTCGAAGTTGTCGCCGGCAGAGTCCGATGCTATTGTGAAGAGAGTTTTGAAAAACGCAACCGAGTCAGCCGCGCTGTAGAAGAGTATCGTTCTTTGACAAATAGTCAGTGGGAGTATTGACTGTCCTCTTCTCCTATCGTATATTGATTCACGTTGTCGTTTTCGGGTGTCCGGTCGGTGTCCGAGAATCGGAGGAATGGTTGACACAGAAAATGAACAGACGATAACAGATGATTCGGGTGGCTATAGGGTGGCCATGAACGACAATTTTACCTTCCTTTCGTCTCCACAAGTGCCAAATGCGAACCGATTTCGCCGCTTTTGAATTAGGTTCCGATTTTTCAAGCCTGTAACACGAGTTCGAATCTCGTTGGGGGCACACAACTTACAGCGATCACCCCTCCGATTGCTAACACTTCTGCTAACAAACTTTTCGTTAGTTGAGGTGTTTATGCCTACCCTTTTCAAACGTTCCAACGGAATTTATTATGCCATTTTGACGGACGACCACGGTCGCCGAAGATGGATCAGCACGCGCGAGCGGAACAAATCTCTCGCCCTAAAAAAAGCCTGTACTCTGCAATTGGATCCTGTCCGCTCTCATGAACGTTTGACAGTATCCGATTTTTACGACCAGTTCAGGCAGTACGGTCAGACCGTTTACACAAAAGAAACCCTCTCTGTGTATGACCGTGCCTTTGCCCGCTTCAATGCACAAGCGGGCGGCCTGTACATGGATGCCGTCAAGCCCCGCCACATCGACCTCTACAAATGCGCTCGTCTGGCAAAAGTCTCCCCCACAACCGTCAACATCGAACTTCGCGCCCTGAAGGCGGCATTCTATACGGCGCTCCGGTGGGAGCTTATCGAAAAGAATCCCTTCCGGCAGGTCAAGCTCTGCGAGTTGACGGAACGAACACCGGTGTTTCTGACGGTCAAGGATTTTCAGACACTCCTCAGGACAGTCACTGACGACTGGCTCCATGACATGATTGTTGTCGCAGCGATGACGGGTATGCGACGGGCCGAGCTGATCAATCTCCGTTGGTCCGATGTTGATTTTTCACGCAACGTTATCCGCATAGAATCGCATGGTGAGTTCCGGACCAAGCGGGGAAGGAAGCGTTTCATCCCGATGCATGAGGAAGTTGTGCGCGTGCTGCGGCGCCAACCGGGGGAGTCGGCCGGTCAATACGTGTTCCTTGTGGATGGCAAACCCCTCTCCAAGCACCGTGTCTCGATGAAGTTCAAGAGAAGCATCCGCAAGGCGGGGTTGGACGACGCAATACACTGGCACAGCCTGCGCCACAGCTTCGCAAGCTGGCTGGTGCAGAGGAGCGTGTCGTTGTATGAAGTGCAGAAACTCCTCGGACACACCAGTATTCGCGTGACGGAGATCTACAGCCACCTGCTGCCGGACAACCTTCAGGACTCGATAAGAAAACTTCCTCCGACCCTCGGATGAAGGATGCCTCCGTGATTGTCTGGAACGCGCATTGTTTCCCGGCTAACCGCGAGGCGCAATTGATTGCGCAACTGGTGATATCCGCGTTATGCCGTATTATACGGCACTTCCTTCGTTTTGCCCACCAAATATTCTAGCACACTTTTTGTTCTAACTACATTATATCCAAAAACCAAAAATCAGGTCAACTGATTTGCCCGGGATACGGTAGGAGAAGAGGAAGCTGCGTAGAGGATTTCCCTTGGCTACAATAGTCTCATGAATGGTATTCAGGCTTACAGCGCCTTTGGAAAAGCCCAAGGGTGACTTATGCCTTGCCCATTCAGTGGCTACGACACATTCACATTCACAATCAAGGAGGAGTATGAATCCCAAAAGAAGAAAACGCAAACTCAGATACCTTCACCCCCAGCTGCCGGGATCACGGCACTACGGATTTCCGAAGGTGCGGCGGCGTAACAGGCTTCACACAAACTACATGCGGAGCGAGAAAGCAGATGAGGAACTGCGGGATTTTATGAACCCACAGGGGCATGTACCGTCAGACGGATTGATCACGCCCGGCGCGCGAGCCCAGGAAAGATCGACGTACCAGATCGATACCGAGGTATCGGCAAAAGGAAAGTATCTGGTCATTACGGAGATCCGTCACACGGAAGATGAGACCGGCTCCGAGGTGAACCGTGGAAAGATCCGCATCGCCTGTGAACATCTCGAGAGGTTCGTGGAGATATTACGGGAGGCGGCTTTCTGATGACTCAAGTTGTACGACAAAAGGTTTTCTTAAGAACTCCGTCACAAAACTTTAAGTGACACAATTGCACTTGGCTCTTGCCATGGCTTCTGTTGTTGATTAAATTTGGTTGGACACTTTATGTAATCCGTGGGGAACCACGTTGTTGTGGCGACCCACGGGTTGCAACCTGATGATGCTGACATAATTCATTGGATGGATGTAGGGAAGGGTGATATGGATAATAAAAGGTTGCTTATGACGAGAACATAGAATGATTACCGAAAAGGATGGCCGGTCGCTCAGTGTCCGCACGCCGGAAGAGCTACGCGGCTTCCTTGAAAAAGATCTGAAAAGCCTGACGCCGGAGGAACTCGAAGTCCTGCAGCTCATCCTGAAAGAAATGGAGGGCGGCAAGACAGGGCTCCTGGAGCTTATGTCCGAGCTGGAGTTCGATGAACCCTGCGTGGACATGGAGACGTTGATCCTGGAAGTCGACGGACGTCAGGAGTATTCCACCACGGAAGATACCCGTGATTCGGGCATAAAGCCCGTCGTACGGGTGACCTTGTTCAACGGGATGAGTGTAAAGCTCACCCCCGATCATCGCTTCGCCCCAACACTCGCCACCGGGTGGTGCGAAAGCGCTGCCACCCCACGGCAGATCAAGATCGCACCAACCTATCACGACCTCAAGAAGATACAGTCAATCGCTTCCCACCCTGCATGTACCT
>CAZBWR010000152.1:0-3388 GCA_964495695.1 uncultured Chitinophagales bacterium
CTTCGTTCTATCAGCGTCTTGGCCGCATGGATACGTACAACCAACTGGTGGCGGAAATCGAGCCGCAGTGTGTGGCGGCCATTGAACGACGGGAGTATAATCTGAACAGCTACTACAATCCGGTTCGGGTGTTGCTGGAATTGTACGAGAGCAGAAAAGAATATCAGAAGGCAATCGATTTGCTCAGAACGGTTCAGCAGCAGAATCCAGGCATTCAGGGGGTTGACGAGCGAATAAACTTCTTGCGTAACATGATGGTCACAGGCTCCGCCAACGACGCAGACACAGCAAAGGGGAATTAGTGAAACGAGCGCTTATTACCGGCATTACCGGACAGGACGGTTCATACCTTGCCGAACTCCTTCTTTCGAAGGGATACAAGGTCACAGGCATGGTCCGGCGGGCCAGCACTGAGAATTTCGAGCGTATCGAGCATCTGCGAGGCAAAATCACCATTGCGCAGGCCGATTTGCTGGATCAGCTTTCACTCATTGAGCTGGTCGATGATTGCAAGCCCGATGAAGTGTACAACCTTGCCGCACAGTCATTCGTCCCCACTTCGTGGATTCAGCCGGCGTTGACAGGCGAGTTCACCGCCTTGGGCGTAACGAAGGTTCTCGAGGCGATAAGGCTGGTGAACAAAAAGATCCGCTTCTATCAGGCGAGCAGCAGCGAGATGTTCGGGAAAGTGCTGGAAATTCCTCAGAGCGAAACAACTCCGTTCTATCCCCGCAGCCCGTACGGGGTTGCGAAAGTGTACGGCCACTTCATCACGGTCAACTACCGTGAAAGCTATGATATGTTTGCAGTCTCAGGCATTCTTTTCAATCACGAATCTCCACGGCGCGGGCTTGAATTTGTGACTCGAAAGATCAGTGATGCTGTTGCACGCATCAAACTCGGTATCGCGGATGAACTCCGTCTGGGCAATCTCGATGCAAAGCGCGACTGGGGGTTTGCGGGAGACTATGTCGAGGCGATGTGGTTGATGTTGCAACAAGCGCGTGCGCAGGACTTCGTGATCGCAACTGGCGAAACGCACAGCGTGAAAGAGTTCGTGCAGATCGCTTTTGACCATGCCGGACTGAGCTGGAAGAAGTATGTCAAGGTGGACAAAAAATTCTTCCGTCCCGCCGAAGTAGATCAGCTCGTCGGTTCACCACGCAAGGCACGCCGCATTCTCGGCTGGAAACCCAAAGTCAACTTCGAGGGTTTGGTGCGCATGATGGTGGATGCGGATATCGAGCGGCTCCGGAAGAAAACAACCCGCTGACACATGCGCGTACTGATAACCGGCATTGAGGGATTTGTAGGAAGTCATACCGCTGAGTTCCTGCGATCAAATGCCGGAAGCGGCGTTGAGCTCTTCGGGACTGTGTTCGACGACAACGCCAAAGTCAGAGCCCAAGAGCGCCTGCCCGGTGTCCGGCTATCGGTTCTTGATATTACTGATCCGGCTGCCGTCGGCGCCGTGTTTGACAGTATCAGGCCTGACCGCATTCTTCATCTCGCAGGACAAGCTTTCGTCCCCGCCTCGTTGGACAATCCTCTAGGTACATTTCAGGCCAATATATTTGGCGGAATAACAATCCTCGAATCTGCAAGAAAGCTCAAAGCTTCCACTGACGAAAGCCCGGCTGTGATGATTGTGAGCAGTGGAGAGGTGTACGGCCGCATCCGTCCCGAACAACTTCCCATCGATGAATCGCAACCGGTCGCACCTCACACTCCCTATTCAGCGAGTAAGGCATCGCTCGATCTAATCGCCCAACAATACGCAGCTCACTTCGGGGTCAATGTTACAGTAGTGCGGCCTTTCAATCATGTCGGGCCGGGCCAGAATCCGTCGTTTGTAGTTTCCGATTTTGCCCGGCAGTTTGCCCTTATTGCGCTTGACCGACAGGAACCCCGCCTCCATGTTGGCAATGTTGCGGTGAAGCGCGACTTTACGGACGTTCGTGATGTTGTCCGGGCGTACTGGATGCTCTTTGACAGGAAGTCCGATGACATCGTCTTTAATGTTGCGTCAGACACCCCTGTTCGCATTAGCGATATTCTTGATCTGCTAAGAAAGACAAGCGGCATTGAGGTTGAAATTGTGCAGGAGGCTCAACGGATCCGGAAGTATGATGTTCCGGTCGTGCGTGGCAGCTATAGTCGACTCCATGAAGCCACCGGTTGGACTCCACACATCCCTTTGCATGACACTGTCCGGGATGTGTACGCCTATTGGCTGGATTTCCTTCGTAACGAATCCCGTCCCTGATGAACATTCTCATCGTTAACTGGCAAGACATCAAGAATCCGCTTGCCGGAGGTGCCGAGGTACATCTGCACGAGGTTTTCGAGCGCATCGCTGCGCAAGGTCACAACGTGACGCTTTTTTGTTCGTCCTTCCCGGGAGCGCCCCCTGAAGAGGAAATCAACGGTATCCGGGTTCTAAGGAAGGGTGGACGGTATCTTTTCAACTATACCTTTGCTGCTGAATATTTGACCCGCTTGCGTCATCAACAGTTTGACATAGTCATTGATGACATGAACAAGATTCCCTTCTTCACTCCACTGTTTGTCAGGCGGCCCATATATGGTGTGACACATCATCTGTTCGGCAAGAGCATCTTTCTCGAAACGAACGCAGTTCTCGCGTCCTACGTTTATTGGATGGAACGATTCGCTGTTGCCCTCTACAAGAGAAAGCGGATCCCTTTTATCGTAGGGTCGCCCAGCACACACCGCGAATTGCTTGAAGCGGGCTTTTCACACGAACGCGTTTCGCTCATCAATTATGGAGTCGATCATTCCACACATAATCTTACAGGCGCATCAAAAAGCCCCGTTCCCCTCGTCGGGTATTTCGGCAGATTGAAGAAATACAAGTCGGTAGAGCATCTTCTCCATGCCGTCCCGAAGGTGCGAAAAGAGATTCCCGAGCTTTCCGTTATGATAATAGGTGATGGTGACGATCGTCCACGCCTCGAGGATGTTGCGAAGTCACTTGGTATTCAGGATGTCGTGAGATTTACAGGCTTCGTTCCTGAACAACGGAAAATAGAGTTGCTGCAGCAGATGTGGGTAAAAGTGACGACATCCAGCAAAGAGGGATGGGGGCTGACAGTAATCGAAGCGAATGCCTGCGGCACACCGGTAATTGCCAGCAACGTCGAGGGCTTGAGGGATGCTGTACGGAATGGCGAAACAGGTCTCCTGTACGACTACGGAGATATTGACGACCTTGCATCGAAGATGATCACTTTCTTGAAAAACTCCGTTGAGCGTGAGCGGCTGATCGTAAACGCAATTTCATGGTCAAAGAATTTTGATTGGGATCGAGCTGCAACCGAAACTCTCTCCTTGTTGGAGCAAAGGATCAACTCACCTTCTGGTTAGA
>CAZBWR010000153.1:0-3388 GCA_964495695.1 uncultured Chitinophagales bacterium
GTATCACGAGAGCGATCAAGACATTCAACAGCGGCTTTGCCCGTGTGAGGCTGATAGATTCAAACATTGCTTTCTCCAGTCTGGATATTAACCTGAGGTTTCTTAACGCATCAAAGTCATTGGCCGCACAACCGTTTTCCCTTCAAAGTCAAGACGACAGAAGTATGTCCCCGAAGCAAGATCCGTTGCATTGAACTGCACACGATGCCTCTCGCGCGCGTTCACCTGCCCCGAGTACAGTGTCCGAGTTTCTCTTCCAAGGGAATCGAATACTCTCAGCAACGCTTGGCCTCGTGCAGGGACCTCGAATTCAATCGTTGTCACGGGATTGAACGGATTCGGATAGTTCGTGATCAGCCGGGGACCGCCGGGAAGATGATGCTGACCGCTGGAACGAACAGATGTCACACCCGACCCGGGACCAACGTCTGCGATCGTAAGCGGCCGTCGTACAATACTTGTCGTCGCGTACTCGTCGGCGCCAACATCCTTGAGGGAGTCACGTGATTGTCCGTCCATATCAATAATAACCGACGGATACGTACCTACCGCTTGATTGATAGCCGGGCTGGAGATCAACAGGCGGCGCAGACCATCCGGACCGACAGTGGACAATTGCGGATCGATACGGGTAAACCCGGAAGATGTCACTCCAAGGTTGGCACTGAAGTAGATATTGCCTGCATACGACATGTTGATCGGCGTATCTGTCAGAGTAAAGAACGTAAACGTCGAGCCGAGCATCACATTGTTGGCAATCGTACAATCAAGCGGCGGGAGCGTCAATTCGGAGTTTTTCCCCGCCCCGATGTGAAAAGTGACGCGGTTGTCGACAAATGTATTGAATGCCACTACAGCACGCTTTACCTGAAAGTAACGGTTCAGCGGTGAATTAGGGACGCCGTTCATCATCGTCAATGCGGTTGCAAAACTTGTGCCCGTGGTATTGGCGACATAGTTGTTGATCACGACATGATCCTCTCCGATGATGCGTATTCCCCCGGAGTTGCTCACACCGTTGGCAAGAAAAAAGTTACCCTCCACAAGGCACCGGTTTCCATGCCGGAGTGTAAGTGTCCCTTGTGAATTCAGGAAGGTGTTGTGCCGGTAGATATTGCCGCACGATTTGTTCGAGATGATCTCAATCTCGCCGTCGCAACGATCAAACAAGTTATGCTCAACAATCGTGAACGAATCATATAACGACCAGTCGCTTGTGCCAACGCGAATCGTCTCTCCGCCATTGAATCCGAGCACGGGGCGCGGGCCGAAATAGTTATAGTCAATGCGGTGGTAGTTGGGTCTGTTCGAGAGCCACACGACCAATGTAGTACCGGAATTTGTTTTCCCGGTCATCGAGCAGCGGTCGACGCGGTTGTGCGTCCCGTACAGCGAAACCCATTTGTTGTCCGTGTTGATATCGGCGGGGCTGTAGTTGCTGATCGAGGAATTGGTGAGCCTGCTATGGTTGCTTTCGAGTGAACCGTTCCGGAACTCGATCACGGGATCAGGAGCAACATTTCCGTTTTGAAAGATCAGATTCTCCGCCACAAGATAGTTGCCGGCGATCTTGAGTTTTGATGTGCCGCTCAGTGTCACGCTTCCATACGTTCGCGCTCGCAATACGATCGGATTGCCGGCGACGCCATTTCCTTGAAATACAATCTGTTGGTTCACCCAAGTGCCGCTTGTCATGAGAAGCGTATCACCGGGAACAGCAGTCGCCATGGCTTGCGTAATCTGTGCAGCCGAGGAAACGGGGATTTCCCTCGCAACAGCACTCCCGAAAGTAAAAAGTAACATAACCGAATGGGCTGCGATGCTTAAGGCTCTTACGATCAGCTCCAACAGCCTGCCCTGACGGAGACAATAGGTGACCGTATTCATTGATTACCGTAACACTGTTAGACGTTTTGTTTGTATTCCGTCATTGCCCGCGAGACGATAGACATAGACGCCGCTGGCAAGGGCAGACGCATTGAACCGGAACACATAATCCGTTCCCGATTCAGCGATGCCATCATAAATGGTTGCAACCCTCTCACCCACTATCGAGAAGAGCTCCAGCGTTACCCGGCCAGAGCGGGCAACAGAAAAAGTGATCGAAGTCTCTGGATTGAACGGATTAGGGAAGTTCTGTTTCAATTCAAACCGCTCCGGGACACGCTCTGTAACGTTTGTCGGCGAACTGACGGTGATCGGTTCGCTATGATTGACCGATCCGTCCATATCCATTTGCCGTAAGCGGTAATCGAGCGTAACTCCGCCTGCTGTTGGGTCTGTAAGAGCATAGTTCTGCGGCTGGCTCGTTGTTCCGTGACCTGCAACGAAACTGTTCGCGACTTCAGACCAAAACTCTCCGCCCTGTCTCCGCTCGACTTTGAACCCGTAGTTGTTCATTTCGGATATGGTCCGCCATGCCAGGCGCACACTTGATTGACCGGCGTACTGTCCGGTGAACGAGGCCAACTGTACGGGCAGCGGATTGCTGCCACCTGTCATGTTTGCCAGGCAAATGAACATTGGATTTCCACCATTCGACAGAGTTATCGCCGGAACAAGGGGGTCGGGGCTAATCTGTGTCGGAGGATTTGTCAGGTTTGTTGTATGCGGATTGGTCGTCTGACCCAAAGGGTTCCAGTTGGCCCCGTTGTTGGTGGAATAAGCAACGCGTAGGTCTGTGTTGCCGGCCTCGACACCGTCATCGGTCCCGTATGATGGATAAAACCGGTCGAAGCCCATCGCTGGCGCCCCGCCAACCGCATTGCTGTAGCTAATCCGGTAGTACCGAACCTGCGACACGCGGTCAATCCCGTCCCCCAATATACTGCTGCTGTTCGCATTACCGCTGATCACTCGTACAATCGCATGATGGCCCGTTGCTGACCCTGACGTCGTTGATCGGAGGTTGATCGGACGGTACCCGTTTGCATCGCCTACAGGAAAATCTTTTGACGAACCGCCGCTGCTGCTCATGCCGCGGCCCATCGCCCCAACAACATAGCTCGCACCCGATGCACCCGTCACACTCGCCGCTGTTGAAGTCTGTGCAACGAAGGTAAAGTCCCCTGTCTCGACAACGCCGCTCGTAAATGTTATGATCGAGTTCATAGAAGCCGGGCCGGTGGTCGAGCCGCTGTTTACGTACATATCGCTTTCCAACACCACCTTCCCTCCTCCCGTCTTATTGATTGTCACGGCATTGAAGTCCCCATTGCTGGAGGAGTACGTACCGTTGATCGTGACGGTACTGTTTCCCGTACCTGTAAAAACCGTGTTGATGACCCCCAGAGTCGAGCCGGCTGAGCCGACTCGCAGATCAAATGTCGCTCCGCTATGCGTAATGCTTCCGGAAATTGCCAGAGTATGTGGCCCGGCAAAGCTCGTC
>CAZBWR010000154.1:0-3267 GCA_964495695.1 uncultured Chitinophagales bacterium
AGCAGTAGGAAACCTGTATTGCTGGATGTGAGATTTGGAGGGGGAGGGGCGATTCTCAGTGTGCAGATCTAAGGGGAAGTAAAGAGGTCAAGCTGGCTTGAAATGACTCCTCCCCATAGCACCCAGTTTGCACACCGTTTGCTTTCTTTTCGGGCGGATGAAATGAGATTCAGAAACCGTCCTCAAATGCAACGAAAAATAAGGGTGCGACAGTGCTATGAAAGCACAAGATGGAGCATGACCCTGATGATCGGCGAAGCAAGCTCAAACAGGAGGTATCCGGAAACGAGTCCCAGCAATGTGACAATCAGGATATTCATGACGCGCCGCTGAAACCGCATGCGCCGCCAGTTGCACGCATGGCACCGGAAGTAATGGATCGGAAGAATGGCGTGGGCGAGCTTCTCTGTTCTCGTCCGGGTTCGTGATTTGTAAACGCGGCTGCTGCCGCAGGAAGGGCATTTCATAGGTTTAGGGTGATGGTGGCGATATGGATGAATGTACAAGATAAGGCTTTGCGTGGCATTTGGCAAAGTGTACCTCCCACGGTGAGTGGAATGTGACGCACGGCAACCCTGTGTGGACATACTTCTTGACATTCATATCCAATTCGTTTATCATACTTCGGTCTTCTGAGCCATTGGGGGATGTGCTCAGTCGAATGTACGCAGTGACAACCTAATGCGGGAGTTGAAATTAAGGAGTATGCTGTAGTCTTTACTTGAGGGAGCTTCAAGGCCTTCCAGTGAGGATGCAAAAGGGGAGCGGGTTACTCTAAAAACGCTCGAGTACATCGGACAGGTTACACGCCATCTTTCCCCCTTTACCATCCAAGGGTAGTTTCTCACTGCCCGACCAGCAGCCTCTTTCCAAGAACGGACGGGAGGCCGGAATCAATGATCGCCTTGCACGCACCAGCAGCGTCGTACTCCGTACGGACGTGTTGATACGAGCCCGCTTCAATGTCGAGAATCCCGAAACAGAGGTTGGGGTTCCCGTCACGAGGTTGCCCGACGCTCCCGACGTTGATAAGCATCCGCATATCGTTCTTGTACACAAACGTCCGAAGGTTTTCGGCGCAAAGGAACGGCACGTGCGTATGCCCGATGAAGCAGACGCGGGTCGTGAAGGCGTCAAACTGCCTACGGGCACTTTCAAGTGATTGAACATACTCCCAACCTTGCGGGTCTGCAGGGCTGGCGTGAACAAGGGTAAGGTGGTTGGTCACCACCGTGTAGGGAAGAGAAGCAAGGTATTCCAGATGTTTCTGTTGCAGAACAGAATGTGTCCATTCAGCTGCTGTTCTTCCCGGTTTCGTGAAGTAGCCGGCGTGGACCGGATCGACGGCAGCAACGTCATGGTTGCCGATCACAACATGTTCGCAACGTTCCCGCACCAATTGCACGCACTCGTTCGGGTGCGCACCGTAGCCGACGATGTCTCCGAGGCAGTACACGGCGTCGATGCGTGAGCGGTCGATAATGGAAAAGGCCTTCGTGAGGGCTTGCAGATTGGAGTGGATATCGGACAGAATGGCGATTCGCATGGCAACAAATAAGAGAACTGCGGCAGAAAATCAAGTCACCAGAGAAGACAGGTAACGAACGTGGAAGAATTTTACGAACAGCGAAACGGGGATATCACTTCAGGAACTACCCGCGAATCACACCTGCAGGAATACCTTTCTATTATCCTCCGAGGGAAGTGGATCATATTGGCGTCGTTCGTTCTTGTGCTTGCGGCGACGGCCTTCGTGACATTTACGACAAAGCCTGTTTATGAGGCCTCTTCTCTTGTTCTTATCGACATGAAGGGGAAACAGGGGTCACTCCCGTTCTTCGACATGTTCGGAGGCAGTACCTTTAACAAGATCACAAACGAACTCGAGATTCTGAAGTCCCAGTCCATGGCAACCGCGGTTGCTTCGTCGTTGTTGCAGCAGCGCACGATTGATCCATCCTCAGGCACGGTCATTCCGATCATTCAAGCGTATGATGACGACGTTTTGCAGGATACAATGTCAACCGCCCCGCAAATTGCACGCAGATTGTTGAAGACAGTCGCGTTTAGCCCTATCAGGGAGTCGGACGTTATCCGGATTACGGCGAAAAGCACGAGTCCGGCTGAGGCGGCGTTGCTTGCGAATGTGTACACCCGCGTGTATGCTGAGCGCAATCTGAATGCCAGTCGCACACGGTCCCGCGCCGTGCGGGAGTTCTTGCAGGAACAATTGTCAGCCAAAAAGGGCTCGCTGGACACGGCCGAATCGACGTTACAATCGTATATGCGCACAGCGGGGATGGTTTCTCTGGACGGGCAATCCAACAAAGTTGTGCAGCAGCTTTCCCAGCTTGAAGCAACGCGGGACGGCATAGAAGTGGATATTCGTTCACGGACAAAGACCCTTGCTTCATATCGTGAAGAGCTTGCCAGGCTCGAGCCGTCAGTCGTCAAATCCCTGGGCGAGTCAACGGACGCGTATATCCGGATGTTGCAGGAGAAGCTGGCAACATTGGAAGTGCAGCGCGACGTGGTCATAGCGCAAAACCCCTCGTTGGCAGGGCAAAGCCTGTATTCGGACAAAGTACGTGAAATAGATGCCCAGATCGCTACCCTGAAGAAGAACCTGCAAACGCGTACGCAGAGCTTTATGACGACGCTCGGGCCGGGAGAGGGATCCGCAGGGAGCGCAGCATTTGTCGGGCAGCTGAAGCAGAAGGTCATCGAGCAACAGATCGAACTGGAGGGACTTGCCGCCCGCAAGCGGGCCCTTTCCGCAGTGATTGCCGAATATGATGTGCAGTTCAACCAGATTCCGGAAAAGAGCATCGAACTTGCGAAGCTGCAACGTGCACGCCTGAGCAATGAGAAACTCTATCTGCTGGTCGAGGAGAAGTTTAACGAAGCGGCGATCACGGAAAAATCCGAGTTCGGGTATGTTGATATCATCGATCCCGCCATCGTGCCGTCTGTGCCGGTGAGTCCCAACGTCCGTGTAAACCTCATGCTCGGAGCGTTGATCGGCATAGCGCTCGGCGTCGGCATTGTGCTTTTGAGATCCTATCTCGATGTCCGCATAAGGACTCCGGAAGATTTGAAGCGGTTCGGGTTTATCTCTCTTGCCGCCATTCAGCAAATGGATGCGGAAATCGAGAAGGTGGAGGCCAACGGCAACGGCTCGGGCGTGAATGGTAACACGGAATTCGACAGGCATGTGGTCACGTATTACAATCCTCTGTCGTCCCTCTCGGAGGCGTACCGCAGACT
>CAZBWR010000155.1:0-3202 GCA_964495695.1 uncultured Chitinophagales bacterium
CGTATTGCCGGCGTAAGCGCAACGTGATCGCCGAGTCCCCCTTCGGCAATGAAGAGAACGCGCTGTGGCATTCCCCGTGTTGACATCTTGCGTGCGTTGATTCGACATTCCTCCGGTATTGGCATGTTCAAGATCGCAAAATACCGGATGCCGTTCCACCCGCACACTTATCTCGCCAGAATCATCTTGCGTGTTGCAACTTGTCCACCCACAGTCAATCGCGCAACGTACACCCCCGAGGCAAGTCCGGAGGCATCCCACAGAATCGAATATGCTCCGGCATTCATCAGTCCATTTGCGAGCGTTGCGACTTCCCTGCCCAGCAAATCAAACACCTTGAGTGTCACCCGGTCAGATTGTGGAATTGCGTATTTGATGATCGTCGTGGGATTGAAGGGGTTTGGATAATTCTGCTCAAGCCTGAGCAATGCGGGGACAGCCTCATCTCCCCTCACGCTTGTCGTCTGGACCGTTCCCCGTTGCATGAAGATATCACACACAACATTGCCGCTGCGCGACGCTCCCGGCGAATAGAGAATCGCAACATCTCCATTGCCGCGGGCAGCAACGGTTGATGTGTTCCTGGTGACGTATCCCGGGGGAAGATCTGAGACCTTGATCGTGTCCGTGAATGCGCCATCCTTGCCATGCACCAGAAACCAACCCCGACCCGACGCAGAAACACTTGACTGATACACAGCATAGAGACGGTTCTGCGCATCAACGGCAAAGCTGTGATAACCGGCGGGGCGTTGTCCCGCAGGTGTAATTGCAGTGGGTGTGCCGAAACTTCCTCCGGCATTGTTCACGATGTGAAGCCGCTCGGTTGAGGAATTCCGGAAGAGAATCTGCACAACGTTACGGCGGTCAACAAGCACACGCGGGTAATTCACATTCACCGATACACCGGTCGGAGTCTCAACCAGAGTCCCGGTACGGTTTGTAAAATACTTCAGCGCTCCGCCAAACGCCGAGCCGGATTTCACCACAATGTGTACATATCCTGCCGTATCGATTGCCACTGAGCCGTCAAAATCTCCTGTCACTTCCGCGGGCGTGAGCTGCATCTCGGGGGAAAGCATGGAGTTTCTCAGATCATAGCTCCGGTAATACGCGTGGTTTGTGCCCGTTGCAAACGTGAAGTAAAGAAAGTGCATCACGCTGTCCCGCCCCATTGTCGCCCAGGGTGTCGCTTTGTTTAATCCTCCCTGCGTGATAAACACGGGAGTTGTGAACGTCCCGTTTTGCAGGCGCGTATATTGGACTTGAAAGAGATTGCTTGCGTCCCGTCCCAGAAAACAGATGTGCGGCGTGTCGTGTCTGTCCAGCATGATCGTCGGATAATTGTCATCCACGGTGTTGTTCGTCGCCTGCTTCGTGACCAGCACGCCTGCGCTATCCGTCACGTAATAAATCTCCCGGGTCACCGAGTTCGTTCCGATCTGCCCGGAATAGGCGATTTGAAGCTTACCCTGAGAATCAAACAGGGCACTCTGTCTGTTGTTGAAGCGATCGTTGTAAGCGACCGTATCCTGCGGAAAAGGAATCTGAAACCCGGCAGCGGGTGCAACAAAAACGAAGAGAAGAACAAGTTGTTTGAACATTGTTTTATCTCATACGAGAATGGGAATATGCCAAGAGTGACCGGGGGAAATATACGCTCACGCAAAACATCGTGCAAGCACTATCGGAGCGGCGGTTTCATGCCTTCCGGAAAATGTGTTTCTTGAATCATGAAAACACGACTCGTTGCCGGCATCATGTCCGGCACATCCCTTGACGGAATTGACGCGGCGCTTGTTGAGATCGCCGGAAGCACGGCTTCCGTCCGGCTGCAGTTGGTTGCGCTTGTGTCCGTTCCGTTCCCTCGCAGCGTCAGGCAACTGTTGCTCAGAAACTCCGACCCGGCAACAAGCCGGGTTGATGAGATCACCCGCCTTAACATGTTGCTTCCCGCACTCTACGCGGATGCCATCCGCAAGCTTGCGCAAAAAGCGCGCATTCGCATGCGGGACATTGCGCTGACCGGTTCGCACGGTCAGACGATTCACCATCTCCCGATCCCCAAAAGGATTACGGGCAAAACGATACGATCGACGCTGCAAATAGGCGACGTGTCAGCACTTGCGACTCTCACCGGCATTCCTACAGTCGGCAACTTCCGCACCGCTGATATGGCGCTTGGCGGCGAAGGCGCTCCGCTCGTCCCGTATTTTGACTGGGCTGTCTTTCGCTCACGCTCAAAGAACCGCATGCTGCTGAACATCGGCGGCATTGCAAACGTGACGCTGCTGCCCAAAGGTTGCGGACTCGACGACGTTTCCGCATTTGATACAGGTCCGGGCAACATGCTTATCGACGCGTTGATGATGAAATTGTATCGCAGGGGATTCGACCGTGAGGGGCGCGTGGCGCAGAGGGGATTGATTATCAATGATCTGTTGAAGTGGATGATGCGTCACCCCTTCCTCCGCCGGAAGCCGCCGAAATCCACCGGACGGGAAGAGTTTGGCAGTGAGTATGTCACCGCGATACTTGCGCGGGCCGCAAAACATGACCGTGAAGATATCATCGCCACCGCATCATGGCTGACAGCCGTGTCTGTGCATGATGCAGCCACCCGTTATGCAAAGTTGAATATCGATGAGATTATTGTGAGCGGCGGCGGGGCCAGGAACCTGTACATCATGGAAGGATTGCGCATTCTCTTCCGGGGGACATCCATTTTCCGCAGCGAGGATCTCGGTATCCCGACCGAAGCGAAGGAGGCGATGTGCTTTGCGCTTCTTGCACACGAAACCGTGATGGGAAATCCGACAAACCTGCCGCGCGTAACGGGTGCCCGCCGTTCTGCGGTGCTCGGCACGCTTTCCATCCCCTGAAAACGGCGAGGGCGCCGTTTCATCGACGCCCTCTTCGTACTCTACTTGATCACAAGTTCTTTCAAAACATTCTCCGCCCCGGAGAACTTCTCCAGCACAAACAGTATGTACCGGGCATCAACCGAAATGCTCCGGTTGTACCTCGGCTGGAAGACATAATCCCCCACAACCCCCTCCCAGTTGCCGTCGAACAAACACCCGATCAGCTCACCGTTGCCGTTGATGACAGGGCTGCCCGAATTCCCCCCTGTCGCGTCGTTGCTTGAGAGGAACGCCACCGGCACGTCCGACAATTTCGGATCGATATAACGGCCGAAGAC
>CAZBWR010000156.1:0-3129 GCA_964495695.1 uncultured Chitinophagales bacterium
TCTTCTTTCGGGGAATGGACTTGAAATCGAACACAGCCGAGTCTCCCGAAACGCCCGGCACAATCGGCCCTTGCAGCAAACTCCAGCCTATTGCCGGTGGGGCAATGTTGAAGACTTGAAACGCGGCATCAACCGCGTTGGCATTATAAGTGTACGCCATGTTGCGCGGCGGATCGCAGCCGAGCAAGTCGTCACCAAAATGTCCCAGATCGCTGTCAACCCATTTAGCAATATACATGCTGTCGATATAGAGTGCCCCTTTCGTTCCGTCCCCGAAATCCACTCCACCTTTGTTGATCAGTCGGAGACGTTGGAATACTATATTCCCCAATCCATCACCCCGTCTGTATGCCCAGAGAGTCAATTGTCCTTCAAGTCCGAGCGGCTCTGAACCGTACAGGCCGAGGGCAATGGCGCGGTTAAGGTCGTTGTACACCGTAAAAATGACCTGGTCAGCCGGAAAACTTGGGTCGGCACCGGCAATGCCGGGCTCGTCGTAGTTTTCATCGATGAGAGCCTGAGGACTCCAAAAAGCTGGTGGGGGTTGATACCCGGGAACTCCGTTCCGTTCAATGTAGGGCGCTCCACGACTTACGGGCCATTCATTCCAGTCACGAATATACTGGTCCAAGATTGGCTGGATGTGACCTGTCCAAGTAACAGCATTCGGGTGGATTTCGAAGAAGGCAGCTGCTTCCTCCACTAACTCATCGTAGGAAAGCTGATGTATGTCGCGGCGGATGCGGTAAATTCTTACACCATCTGCATTTGGACTAACCGGCACGGCGGTGCTACCGAATCCGTTCACCCATCCGGCACCGGTGCCTGTGTTGTATGTTTGTCCACCGACGCGGATTGTGTGCGGCGGAACCGGCTGCGTCCTCGCAGAGTCTCTGAAGGCCTTGCCTGCCCATACGAATCCTTCTTGATATACAACATTTCCGGTGCGTCCCGGGTATAGCACGCCATCGTTACCCGTTGGCGTTCTTCCTATGCTGCCGTCTCTTCTCACCCAGGAAATGAAACGATTGACGGTCATGGGCTGATAACTCGGTCCGGCCGCGCCGATGCGTTGCATCTGTCGCACGGTTGCGGCAGGCCGGTCTTGCGCTTCACCGATACTGATACACAGGAGGGCGAGCGCGCTGTATGTCATCATTCTCTTCATAACCCTACCCTCATGCCACAACGGATTTGTCTTGGTGAACCGTACAGGTCGTTGCCTGTCACTCGCGAGTACGCCCAACGGTTTTGGAGATTGATGGATCGATAGAAGTCATCGAACAGCGGACCGGAATAATATGCGTTTGGTACTGTTCCGAACCACCCGTCATCTGCGTCGCTCCCGCTTGTTGGATAAAGGTTGATGATGTTCTTCCTGTTGAAGAGATTCAGCGCAAGAGCGTACAGCTCTATCTTTACAGGCCCGACGGCGAACTCCTTGCTCAACTGCACATCGACAGAGAATGTCGGGGGTGTCGTGGAATTGTTGAGGGGCTCGACCGGGATTGCCTTACGGGGATCACTGAGATTAAGAACTCCCATATAGAAGGGGAGCACAGAACCGCCAGTTGGTCTTTCCAGGCGGGTGTATCGATGGCCGCTGCCGTACGAGAGGATTGCCACAACACCGATGTCGGAGAGAAGGTCGTCTCGTTCGCCCGACCGGTAATCGAGCATGAACGTCGCCTTGTGGTTCTGCTGGAAGTCGAGGGGCGAGACGATTGCACTCTCCACCGGAAGCTGCAACTCGATTCTGCCACGGTGCGAAAATGCACTTGAAGATGTGCCAACGGCATCGGAGAGTGTATAGAGCAAGGTGGCGGCAAACCCCTTATAGCGGACTGTCTCTACCGAGAGCTCCATTCCCCTGACTGTTGCGTTATCACCGTTGAGCAGCATCGGATGACTATAGGGTCCCTGAAGGCGTGTGAGCATCAACAGGTCATCGATGTCTTTGACGTAAAGCCCGAGCGAGAGGCTCGCAATGTTAGCGGCATCGTGGCGTACATTCATGCCGTAACGCGTTGACCGTTCGGGTCGTGCGCCAAACGTAAACGGCGGAAGGAAACCATGTCCCTGCCGGTAAAACGTATAGTTCATGATTGCGGCGCCGACGTACAGGTCAACCATCGGAGGCATCTGGGCGCATTTGTCGTAGGCGAAATCCACTGTCGTGCTGCCGGACACGACGAATGAGAGGCGGAGGCGGGGGAGTACGTAGCCGACCGGTTTTGAGAGGACGAGCTTTGACTCATCGATTACATCGAGTTGCAGGTCGTGCGGGACGTTGTACGGGTCTTCAAAGGCTTTGAATCGCGGGTTATAATGTTCGTACCGGAGTCCCGCATCAAAAGCCGCTCCTTCAAATCTGATGTGGTTGTTCAGATATGCGGATGCGAAAACCGGCCTCCCCGGCTCGTCCAGTCCGCTATCGGTGGGATTTCCATCTACATCATACCCGTAATTATTGATGTCTCCCCGCCGGCCCATGAAGATCCTTCGATCGTGTTGATTCTGAAAAGTTCTGGGTGTCGTGCCATGCACTCCGTACAGACCTTCCATAAGGTATTGCACCCGGCGGATTGAGAACCGTCTCATCCGCCAGGTTTCATATTCACCCCCAAGCTTCACGTTCCAGTCGTCATTGATCTTTGCGTTTACGGAGGCTCCTCCAATCAACGCGCGTTGATCGTCCTTCGAGAAAGAGATGTTGGGTTGATTCTCCCGCCGGATTTCGAAACCGGAGATCACATAATACGGAAGGGGACCGTGCCAACGCGTCCTGAATCCCGTATAACCCTTTTGCGCGTTTGCAATGCTGTCACTGAACAATCGCCAGTCGAGACCAAAGTCCGGGTCAACCAGCTCCGATGATCGGTTGTAGTACGTCAGGGAGGCGTTCACCGTGATGTCGTCGCTCGGATTGTAGGTCCCGACAAGCGAGAGGAACCCGCTAGCGACATTCGTCTTCGGTACACGACGTTGGTTGAAGATATTGACGAGAGCATAGGGCCATTCAGCTCCGGTTGTTGACGAGTTGTGTTGATAGCTTCCCGTCAGTTGAATGGAGAGGGGATGCGGCTCGTATAGCAATGTTCCTTGAACCGTGTTCCGCTCAAGCCAATT
>CAZBWR010000157.1:0-3069 GCA_964495695.1 uncultured Chitinophagales bacterium
CGAGAGGAACGCCACCGGCACGTCGTTCAATTTCGGATCGATATAACGGCCGTAGTCTTTGGACTTCCAGAGCTCTTTCAGCTTCGCAGGAACGTGGAACTCCTCGTTCGTGTCCGATTCCTTTTCCATGATGCCTGTGAGGGTGGTAACAGGAGCGTACATCACGGCATCGCGCGGCGAGAGGGATTCGATGGTGCCGTAGCTCATGCGCAGTGTACGGTTAGCGTCGGGATAGCTGACGGGGGCGTTCTTCCATTCGAGCATCGCCTCGGCGTACTTTGTGCGCAGCCGGTTGATGCGGGCAAGCACGCTCTGGCTTGCCGCGGCCACGGGTGATGCCTCGGCGGCGTACGCCGTGTAGAGTTCCATCGCTTCATCGTTGCGGATACTCTTTGGTGATTTTTCCAGAAGGCCCAGCGCCGACTTTTCGGACGTGAAGCGAGAATCTTCATACAATTCATCAACATACTCACGCACATGACGCTCGAGATCGTTGCCTGTGCGCTTGCCGGTTATTTCCGAGAATACCTTCAGCCGCTCGGTCTCCGGAAGATCGGCGTTCGCCAGAATCATCGCTACCAGGATATCCTTGTCCACATTCATATCATGGTTCTTGAACTGCGCCGAGAGGAACTCACGCACGGGCTGGCGATCTTTTTCCTCCGGCTCTCGCAGATTCCCCCTGTCATCTTTCTTGAGAGATGCGAGATACGTATTGAATCGTGCCGCAACGGCAAACAGTTCAACACCGCCACTCACGTTCTGCGTGAACGATTGCTTTTTGATCAACGCAGCGTGTTCCTTGTTCGCTGAGTTCAGATCGGCAACGAGTGAGCCGTATTTCTTCGTCCGTTCGGGTGAACCGGCGATGAAAGCGGCGAGCTGCTCTTCTTCAATTTTCTTTGTTCGCACGAGGTCGGACTTTGCGAGTCCTTCAAGCGTGCCGAGATAGTTCTTCTGCGAGTTTGCAAGTCGCCGGACTTTGCTCGCGTATTTGATGCCGATACCCCGGTCCTTTGCCGACCATCGTTCAATGATATCGATCCGGAGTTTGAACATCTTGCTTGTAAATGGGAGCGAAAGACGCTGAGCGTTTTCCACCGCTGCAGCTTCCCGGTACCGGAACGTCCGTGCGGGAAATCCCATGATCATCGCGTACGACCCTTCGGGCACACCCTGCGTCGAGACGGGAAGAAACTTCTTCGGCACATAGGGAATGTTATCGGGAGAAAATGCCGCCGGCTTGCCATCCGGACCGGTGTATGCCCGCATAAATGCGAAGTCGCCCGTGTGCCGCGGCCACATCCAGTTATCCGTTTCGCCGCCGAAGACGCCGATCGCTTCCGGCGGAGCGTACACGAGGCGGACGTCCTTCAACTGCAGGGATGTGAACAGATAATACTTCACGCCACCGTACATCTCCGTTACGCGGCAGGCGAGCTTTGTGCTGTCCTGTGCACGGTCTTCGAGCTCCTTCCGTTTCGCCCTGATGGCGCGCTCGGCTTCATCCTCACTCATTCCCTCTGTAACGGCAGAGAATACTTCGGCGGTGACGTCTGTGATCGTTTGGACGATCTCGGCAGTGTATGATGTGGAGAGTTCCTTGTCGCGTGAGGCCGCGTGGAACCCGTTCTTCAGATAATCGGCATTCACGGAACTCAACTCTTGAATGCCGCCGAAAGCGATGTGATGATTGGTGAGAATGAGTCCCTCGGCCGACACGAACGATCCCGTCCCGCCCGGAAGCAGGACAATCGCGTCGGTAAGACTTGTCCCTGTGTTGCTGAAGATTTGTTCAGGGGTGAGCTTGAGTCCTGCAGCCTGCATTTTCGCAAGCGGCAGCTTGTGAATGGTGTCGAGAAGCCACATGCCTTCGTCGGCGCGGGTCTGCGCCGTGGCGGCCATGAGCAAAAGAGACAGTAATATCCTGCGAAGCATGATCATATCCTTACATAATGAAAAGGGAACAAAAAGGGGGGAACACCTGACACAAAATACGGCTTGTCGAAAGTATTAGCAACTCCGCACGAGAGTCCCTATCTTGAAGGCACCGAAGTTCGACCCGAACCTCACCCGCCAGTTCGGCGTTCTACAATCAGAGAGTTCATTACTCATATAGATGAAAGGACCTACCATGTTTTTCGTACTCACATTTCTCATTGCCGTCGGGGCGATTGTCGCCTGGTTCTCGGCACGCAAGAAGGTCATTGTTGAAAAGAACATGTTCTACCAGCGCTCGGCGAACATCGCCGGTGTCGTTGCCGTGTTTTTCTCGCTTGCGTCCTTCTCGCAGGCATTTACCGTGATCCCTGCCGGGCATGTCGGCGTCGTGGATTTCTTCGGCGTGGTGTCGGAAACCACGCTCAAATCGGGCGTCAACCTCGTCAACCCGCTTGCCCGCGTCATCAAATTCTCCGTGCAAACGAAAGAGCACAAAGAAACCATGCAAGTGCTTTCGCGTGAGGGGTTGACGATCGGGCTTGAGATAAGCGCATTGTACAGACTTGATGCGGATTCGGCAGCCAGCGTGTACAAGAAAATCAGCGGCGGCAATTATGAGGAAGTCGTTCTGATTCCGCAGTTCCGCTCCGTGTGCCGCTCGGTGACTGCGAGTTTTCAAGCCAGTGCTCTTTACTCGACTGAACGGGAACGGCTGGGGACCCAAATCCAGGAAGAGCTTTCTCGTGTCGTGGGACAGCGGGGCGTTATCATCGAATCCACGCCGCTGCGCAATGTTGCGCTTCCGGGACAATTGACAGAGGCGATCGAAACGAAGCAGCGTGCGGACCAGGAAAGCCAGCGCATGGAGTTTGTGTTGGAGAAAGAACGTAAAGAGGCAGACCGCAAGCGCATCGAGGCGCAAGGCATTGCAGACTTCCAGAAGATCGTCGCCACGGGTATTGACGAGAGGCTGCTCCGGTGGAAGGGAATCGAAGCGACCGAGAAGCTCGCCAATTCGCCGAACACGAAAGTCATCATCGTCGGCTCGGGCAAGGACGGCCTGCCGGTGATTCTGGATACGAAGTAGCACCAAACAGAGGGGCGGGCCCCACCGGCCCGCCCGCTTCT
>CAZBWR010000158.1:0-1878 GCA_964495695.1 uncultured Chitinophagales bacterium
AGCAAGCATTGTTACCAACTTTGTACTGTTCCGATGATCGGTCTTCATCCGGCCAAACATGCGGGAACAACCACTCCGTCCGATTGCTTTTGATGCTGGTAGTTCGCAACACGTTGCCAGTTGGACAAAGACCAGCAGAATCGAGGGGAAAGGCCTGAGCCTAGGATATCACCGATAGTGTCAATCTTAAACGCATCATACCACGAGAACCACGGCGGTCGGACGAGGTTGACCAACCGCCGGTGGTGTCTCATATAACTCGATCCTCCTGGATCAGTCGAATCAAAGATCACTCTTACCTGAAGGGTATCGTTGCCAACACCGTCGAGCACGAAATACTCCCACATGTCTCCAAGATGATGTGGGAAGTATGTGGCCTGTTGTGCCCGAAGTCCGACGGCAAGAAAGAGTGCGATTGCAATGGCCAATGATCTTAACATATGCACCTCATCTCGATGTGAGTATCATGTTCAACTGCTCCTTGCATAGGTGGGCAATGTCGCATAACGTATGCCAGAACAACGCAACCCCGCCCGACCAACATCATATCAAATGACGGGCGGGGTTGAGCGAGTTCAACTCACCGAGTGTGCCCGCCGGAGCGAAGCGGAGGCGGGCAGTTTACAGATGAATCGAGCGTCGTTGTTTTGGTTGTTATGTGAAGTTGCCCACCATCACCGCACCAAAGCCATCTTTGTCATCTGTGTGAAGATTGGCTTTCCCACTTCATTGCTCACAGTGAATCGCACGAAGTACATTCCGCTAGCAAGATTTTCTGCGTTGAAAGTAGCAGAATAAAATCCTGTCGGCGCGAACCCTTTAGCAACTGTCGCAACCTCGCGTCCGAGAACATCGAACACTTGCAGTGCAACAATACCGTCTTCTGCGAGCTGGTATTTGATTGTCGTTGTCGGGTTAAACGGATTCGGATAGTTCTGCCCGAGAGCGAAGATCGTCGGCTTGCCCTCCTTCTCGTTTGCGAATTTCCAGAAGTCTGTGCCAACAGTCATGGAAACTACATCCGAGTAGACCGATGGTGTCATTCCATTGTCCCTTGCCGGATGCGATATTGAACACTGTCGGTTGTGCCAAGCCCCGCAGTTCCAATGCTCATATCGATATATTCCGTCGCCGTACCAGGCAGCGTGGCAAAAAGACTCCAAGACGTCCAAGTCGGACTCTGTATTTTCGTTCGTCGCTCAACGAGCATGTTGCCGCCATTAACAACGTCCGGTTCAAGCATAGCTGCCCAATTCAGGCGAGGGTGACGATACGTGTATTGATCAATATAAACCGACGCTCGCAAATCTTGCGGCTTCGATGGCGGCGCATTTATCGCACCACCGTTGTAGAACTTCAAAGTGAAAATATCCTCACCACTCGGGCCTATGCTCTTTCCGGTGATCTCAATCGCAATATCTGTTAGGGAACCGGATTGCGTTAGGGCTGCCGGGTTGCTCCAAGGAGAAAACACTTGATTGAATCCAATGTTGAAAGCGTCTTTTTCGTCTCCAAAGAAGCGATGGTTCACGATACATTGTCCGTTTTCATTTACAGTTGCAAAGACTCTCATGCATTCACGCGGGATATTTGGATTGGTTTGTCTGATCAGATCCCTCGCATCAAATCCAAAGCGATTAGCAGCGAGTCTTTTGTATGCTGGAATAATTCCAACTGGCCATCCAGGGTAGGGGGGCCAGCACGGATTCTCCCAATTGTAGTCACCTTCTGCACACATCAGGTCCATATGCGGATGATCATAATCCAAACCATCAACGCGATATATGTACAAGCCCTTTCCAGGATAAGGACCGTTTGGTCCATCAAAGTCAAACGTGGGTTCGATTCTTTGATGATTCTCAAGGATGAACGCTTGAT
>CAZBWR010000158.1:1888-3024 GCA_964495695.1 uncultured Chitinophagales bacterium
GATCATACCCTGGAATGACAATTCTGTATGCTACGCCGCTCTGCAAAAAATCAGGAAGGTTTCCGTAGCTTACGCCCGAAGGCCGATCATTGTAGTTGATCCAGCGCATGCGCTCTCGCTCGTAGGCCGTAATTCCCCAACCGTTTCCCATAATACCCCAAATTACCTCGTTACCTGGGTATACATTTGGACATTCGCTCTTTCCATGCGAAGGGTGGCCAGCCCCAAACAAATTGTGACCGATTTCGTGACGTACCGAACCCGTCGCCTGACCTCTGTACCCTCCTCCGTTGGTTATGCCTGAACTGGGAAATCCAAATCTAATGTACTTCCCATCGAGAAATAGGTCCGGCCACTCGCTGAGTCCCAGCGTCGCAATTCCTGATTCGTTATAACCTTGGTTCCCGCCCGGATAGATAATGTTTCGATACAACATGATTATGAGATCCACGTTTCCGTCGGGTTCCGGCCTATGGCCGTCAGGATCATAAGGTGTGAATGTCCAGTTGTCGTAATCAGCATAGTTAACGACTGCATCGAGTGTCTGCAATACCTCTTTGTTTGCTTTTGCGTATTCATTGTCTCCCGCCAGTTGCCGATAGTAGCTTTCAGGGTATTGGGTAATGATGAAATACGGATCGCCGTAAATGACAAACTGCTCGAATGAGCATAAACGGTAGAAATGCGAGAGATTGCCATTATAAAACGGTTCATCGACTGACGGGTCAACAAATGAATACTTGTATTCGGGCTCTTGATTCAATGGCCAGATAGTACTTTCTGGGGCTCGATCCTCATCCCTGAATTGGACAAATACAACAAGAGCCCTGATATGCCCAATTGATGGCATGTGCTGACCCCCGCGTTGGACAGTCGTGTTCAACTTGAAATCATCGAGGGGGTCAGCGCAGATCTGGAAATCACCCTGTGCACGAGCAGTCATTACTGTGAAAATGACAGACATCAGAATCATGAAATACTTCATTGTAGGGTCCTCCAAGTTATTCTGATTGGATTTGTTTTGAGAATATGATAACTTGGAAGTGAGGGCACTACTTACCAAAGGCGCGGCCCTCACTTCCGGGGCTGCTGTCGAGTGTGATCATCGTGAGCGAAGATCTACTCTGGCGGCAGTC
>CAZBWR010000159.1:0-2966 GCA_964495695.1 uncultured Chitinophagales bacterium
TACCCGTCCAGTCTGAGTCTCACTTAAACTTTGTTGGGGCAATGGCATATAACGTTCAAGTAAGCACGCCGCCCCGCCGTCTATGTTCTATGATTGACGGCGGGGTGGAGCGAACACAATATTCTGTTGTGCGTTGGCTTTGCGCGGAAGCCTTTACAAAGGTGTGCGCAACGTGCTTGCCATTGTTAAGCGCAGTGCCCCACTCATTTGCCATGAAGCACAACTGTCTTCATTGGAAAACCAGATGTCGTCCCAACAACAAATGCTTCGTTTCCGTCCGTCCAGACAGCTGCGAAGTGAACATCCACCAAGCGAAGCTGAGAGTACTCAAACCAATCATTGCCATTGTAGTGATAAACACGTCCTGCGCGTGAAGGACCACTTGCTGATCCCACGGCAAACATGTTGTTTGGGCTGGATGCGGCCATCCCTTGCGTCCCAACACGGAGAAGAGGATCAGATAGGACGGTAACCCAGGTGCTTCCTGTTTTGCGTTGGACACCATAGAGATAGCGATAAACTGACCCAGCGGGATCAATGAATACCCTGTAATATTCGTAGCTGCTATCACGAATTTGCCATTGTGACCCCGCCCGCTCATAGAAATATGCCATTGGGGAAATGAGTGTATCCGGCGAGACTACTAGTACGAGATGCGTTTGTGTGGCATCGCCTGTAATCTGCGCTATTTGAAGGCCCATACGCGTCGTATCAAAAGTGTATCGCAGAGTATCTCGGCTGAATTGACTGCCTTCGTACCTCGCTACGAATCCGTCCAAGCCTCCAAGCCACACTTCACTCGAGGACCTAACCCAAACTGACAAAAGCCCCTTGCCATCGGGCACAGGTATTCTCCGCCATTGGGTTCCATTGAATTGAATGAGGAATGGGCTCAACTGTGGGCCCAGTGCGCCAACAGCGTACACGTGGTTTGGACCAAATCCAGAGATATCGTCAAGGGATGCAACACCCATGAGGGGTCCCCCTTCTGAAACTTCGAGCTTTACGTTTGTCCAACTGCGTCCATCCCATTGGTACATTTTGGCGAACCGTTGATCGTTGTGACCGCAAATATAAATGTTGCTGCTTGATGAACCCCAGATAGAGCGCATCAAAGTCTGTATGCTGCCCGGATAAGACAAGGTGTCAACTTTCCATGAATACTCACGCGGGTTTTTCGGTGGAGGTGGCCCGACGGGATCTTTCTTGCATCCGCCATTGAAGAATACGCCTACACCAAGCACTACCAGCGCCGCCAAATGAAATGTTCTCATAACTCCTCCTGTCATTTCGCAAGGAGAAGCTTGATGGGCTTGGAGTAAAGAACTTTGCCAGTACCATCTGTGACATTCAACCGGGCAAAATACATTCCCGTGCCTGCCGCGGCACCAAGACTGTTCCTCCCGCTCCAAACAATGCTGTAGTATCCTGCTTCGCGATAGGTATCAGTCAACCGCGCCACCTCACGGCCCTGCACGTCGTAAATCACAAGCGAGACAAAACCATCCTTGGGGAGTGAGTAGGTGATGCGGGTGGTTGGGTTAAATGGATTTGGGCTGTTTGCAAGATTCCATTCTGACGGAACAAGGCCTGCCGCTGTTGCCTTTGCAAAGAATCCGTTCGCAAACACGGCGACCCAATTCTCATCGGAATATGTATTGTTAACCGAAAAGAAGGAGCGGACGTCATATGACACCAAGTCGTGCGTGTACCCATCGGTGACTATATAGTCATAGTCGGTGAACTGCGTCGTTGTGCGTGGCACTGTTGTCAGTAGCACGGGCGGTGAAAATGTGCCCGTCAGTTGGTGCTTCACCTTTCGCCAAATTTGATATTGAGTAACTTGTGCATGTGGGTGAACCTGCCATGTGACGCAGACGTTAGCGCCAACAGGGCCACCCGCGTAAATACCGAACGGATGCAGCGGCTTTGCAGTGTAATGAGCGGTGAAGGCAGCGTGATTGGTAATGGGAAACGTGCGCGGGTTTGCGGTGTTGCCATCGTTCCACTGTGCAAATGTGTACTTGATGCGATTGATTTCATTGTAGACAGCATCGGCAGTTACGTAGGCACTGTCCTCGAAAACTGTAGTCTGGTGAGGCGCAACGCGAATCGTGTCTTTTACTTTGATTACTCCACCTGTTGCGGCGGGCAACGAAATCTGGAAGGAAACGTTATACTCCTTGAATAGATGCGCGGTAAAGTCTGAAACGACGCTAAAGTTGAGCGAACGGACCTGAAGGGACGCAGTAGCGTTATCGGCGATGTAGTTTTCGGGGCCTGTCCAACTCCTGAACCTACGAATGTAACCGCCATCCGACCTTCCGTCCATAACGGCCACACCCGGAACACTGCTTTCCCAGTGAAGGCCGCTCACTATATGTCCGGAAGGATGTTCAGTGCCGTTTACTCCGACCATCCCTCCACCATAGGAGTTCTGAACTCTGATACTCCAGAGTGGCTTCTTCCTAAATATTGAGGTTGGCTGATCGCGTCGTGTGATATCTGGAACTCGTCCACTAATGACATCCTGTAGCGTCCCTGCAACTTCGGTGCCACCTATGCCATCGACCTGAGCTATAGTGATTTGGCTTGCGCTTCCCGTGCCGCTTACCCCAGTAACGTAACACGCGTGCGTACCACCATCTGTGCCACCCCATCCAATGATGTCGCCTTCTTTGATCGCAGCCAAGCTGTAGTCAATTCGATCAAAATAAGTGTTAGGGATAGCCCACTGAACACCGAACGTCGACGCGGGACATCGTGGATCACTCCATCCTCGGTTGAAGGCTCGGGAGATGGCATAGCTCTGGCATCGTGGTGAAGCCCCGTGTTGATTATTGCACACCGGATGATGTGGGTAGCCGGTTTGTGCGAATACTTTCTCGGGACCGCCAACAACTGCAGCGGTCAGGGAACAAACGATAATCATTGATTCAAATCGATTCATGATGAATTGCTCCTTT
>CAZBWR010000160.1:0-2614 GCA_964495695.1 uncultured Chitinophagales bacterium
TGTACTTGTCACGCAGTCGATAGTAGTTCCCGACGATGCTCCTCGGAATACGGAGATATATCCGCTCCCGTGCCGGCTCATATCCGGTTGGCTTGTACTCGGGGGTTAATGGTGAATGTCCACCCATGGTCTCCGGATCCAGGATCATCAGGAATGCAGATTTCCAGGCGTTGTTTATTCCACAGGCGAGAATCTCCTTTTTCCCATCAGCATTGAGGTCAACAACAGCAAGATCACCGATGTGGCCGATGTGCAGATAGTGTCTTCTTTCTTCTCCGGTTTTACCATCGAGAAGCAGTACCAATCCCGGGAATGATGAGTGTCTGCCATTGACAACGACTTCATCAATTCCGTTTCTATCCAAATCAGCAGCGATCACATGAGAAATGGTGAACCAGGAAGTGTTGACATCCGATGAAGATGGGAATTCAATACTCTTGGTAATATCACGCTGCCAAATAATAACACCAGATTCGATGTCCCTACAGTAGATTGTTGCTACGGGCGAGCGCCGTGATGCATAATCCGCATATATAACCTCGCTGGTGCCGTCATTGTTGACGTCGGAGAATGTAACACTCTTTGTGTGCCCGGGTTCTAGAACTACAATGCGCGAATCAACCGGAACTCCCGCGACTCGCTGCCCAGCCTTATTGAGCACGTGGAGCATCTCTCCTTCAAACTCATACCCCACCGGGTTCTTATCCAGCGGTCCGTACCACAATCGCCAGATAACGGTGAGGAGTCCGAGAAGCGCAGCAACTGCGAGTGGACGGCGCTGCTTCCATGTTCTGAGAGCAACATGTTTGGCAAGTGGCACAATCTCCTGCACAGCGATGCGTCTGTCATAGAACAACTCGCGCAGGTGCGACACGCCGATGAGCGTCAGGTTGCGGTGAGGGTAACGGGCCGTGAGGCGCGTTGCGCACTCTTCAGCAAGAATGAGTTGCTCTTTCGGAACCACGAGACATTCAACCCAGGAGAAAAACGCAGCCGATACCTTGTCCAACAGTCCCGTAGGATCCACAGGAAGGACATCTCCGTTTGCAGCAACGGCTCCTGTAATCGCAGCGCCGGGTGCAAGTCTGAACCGAACCCGCTCACCGGCAGTTTTCAGCACGCTGCAATACACCAATGCGGCAAGGGCGAGGTTTGCAGATGTGCCCTCGTGTAATGCGTGATCTCCCTCGAAAGAAATATGCCCCTTGAGAAACGTTCGTGCGAGTGGCGGATGAGTTTCTTCAACGAGGGCCCGCCCTGCGTCAACCGCCTTGCCGATAATCGATGCGATGCCATCGCTTGCCCCATACACGGAAAGGTCAGCATGAAAATCGTCTTTGCCGATGCCTGATATCCCAACCACATCAATGCGAAGAGTGCGAAGAGCCCCTTTCCCGTCCACGGCGTCTGAACCGTTAGGCAAGTGCTCGACAACCGGAACGGTTGCAAAATTTTCCTTCTGCGAGATAGTACCGAACCATTCATTGCTGACCTTCTGCAGAGGCTCAAACGCAGGGGCTTTACGGCTGAGAAGTTCGAGGGTTTGCTGCAATCGCTGAAGCGGTCCACTTTTCGTTACTGGGAAGGACTCTGCAGTGTACGTTTCGTCATACAGCATGACGGCACACCCGATATCACCCACATAGAGGAATCCCTTCGCGGCGGTGATGGTCAAGTGATCGCACGCCCGGGGGAGCGACTCGATCGCGGCGAGTGTGGGATAGGCCTTCAAGAGTGCCTTCATTGTTTTGCAGTAGTGCGGGAGTAATTCCGGTGGCGCTCCAATGAAGTTGGCGCGCTGCATGAGTGCAGGAATCTGTTCGCACAACTCAAGCACGTAAGATTCGTTGGATGGTTCAATGCGGAGCGAGTCGAGAAAGCCAAAGATCAGACTCAGCTTTCTTGCGGAAGGATGGGGCAAACTAATGGAGCGGAGAAGGTGTTGGTACTCAGTTTCTGTATCAAGAGGATTGAGCATGCGAAGTCAGCAATAGAAACGGAGAGAGAGCTGATCCGGGAGTTGCTCGAGCATGCACTCGCCTTTGTTGTTTGTAAGCGCCACGAGAATGCCCCGATCATCAGTCGTGCGCACAAGCGCTCGTTTGATGTGCGGAGAGCTGGTACCCATCGTCAATAGCTCGAACGTCAAACTGCCGCCCGTGTAGGAAAGGCTGATTTTGTGACCGGCAGGTGTTTCAATGAGTTTCGGTTGTTGCCCAAGGTCAGTCCCCGAAACCGTGATCGTTGCGACCGTTGTGAGGAGAACGCCACCAAGCGTTGACCAATCCGGCCGGACTTTGTCCGGCGGAACACGAAAATCGACATACCCGTTGGCGTCCGTTACAATGTCCACGGAGAGTTCAGGGATTGAGATGACAGCGTTTGCACGCTTCGCTTCATCGTCAGCGAGCACATACAATTTGAACAGATCCTCCTTCCTATCATACATGAGACGGACAAGAGTATTCTCCGACTCCGCAGCGAGAGTTGCGACGGTGGTGAAGCGTTGCCCGGTTTCCCGAGCCATTGCAGCAAGAACAGTGATGTGCTGTTCGCCCGCTGCGGCCGGTGCCTTAAAGGGTCGAAGCTGAATGATAAATGGAGCGTGAAGAAA
>CAZBWR010000161.1:0-2573 GCA_964495695.1 uncultured Chitinophagales bacterium
GCTGTATAGGCGCTTTTGATCCCTGGGCCTGTTGCACCATCTCAATGATCTGCGACAAGGCCGTGTCTTTGCCGACCTTTGTCGCCTTGAATTTGAACGAGCCGGTCTTGTTGATTGTGGCCCCGATAATATCGTCTCCTTCATGCTTCTCAATCGGAATGGACTCGCCTGTGATCATCGATTCATCAATGGCAGACGAACCCTCCACGACCGTTCCGTCAACAGGGATCTTCTCACCCGGACGAACAATAACAATGTCATCCAACACCACCTCCTCCACAGGGATATCCTGCTCTTTCCCGTCTCGCACGACGCGAGCTGTCTTCGCTTGCAGGCCGATGAGCTTCTTGATTGCCTCGGAACTTTTTCCTTTTGCACGGATCTCCAACGCCATCCCTAACACAACAAGTGCGACGACCACGAACACCGTATCATAAAACTGATCCGCCAGTTTCTCTTGTGGGAAAATACCGGGAACCAGAAGCGCGACCGTCGAGTAAATCCATGCAGCTGTGATTCCCGTCGCAATAAGTGTGTGCATATTCGCGGAGCGATTCCTCAGTGCAGCCCACATCCCGGTGTAGAATTGGGAACCGGACCAGAACATCACCGGCAGGCTCAACAATCCCATTGCCATCCAGATAAGGCGCAACGTTTCGGTGCCGCGCTGAAACTGTGCGGGCAGACCAAAGAGATCGGGATAGCTGAAAAGCACAACCGGCAAGGAGAGAATGCCCGCAAAAAGAAACTTCCGCATCAGCAACGTATACTCATGCTCTCTCGCCTTCTCATTCTCGTCGACCGGTTCATCCTGCATCTTCGCTGTTGAAGAGCCTGGTGATGCCGAGTCAAACGTCTTGTATCCAAGCCTTTCGATGGTTGATTTGATCGCCCCGACCTGAACTGCACTAGGGATGTAATCGATGACTGCCGATTCCGTTCCAAGGTCTACGCTTGCAGAAAGAACGCCCGGACTCCTCCGCAACTCTTTCTCAATCTTCTCCACACACGAAGAGCAGTACATTCCTCCGATCCCGATCTGCATCGTAGCTTTTCCCGTTCTATAGCCTGCAGATTTCACTGCTTTCATGATCTGCTCTATCCCCACTTGGTCGGACTTGTATTCGACATACAATTTTTCCGTGGAATAGTTAACGCGTGCGTGCTTGACGCCGGGGACATGTGCCACCGCCTTCTCAATCGTCACGACGCAGGCTGCGCAGTCCATCCCCACAATGGGCATCTGTAACTTTGCTGTACTGTCACCTGTCGTTTTGTTTGTTACTTCACTCTGACCCGTAGACTTTACAAATGCTTCAGGATCAGCGGCAAACTTGCTTTTACAGGCAGCAGAGCAGAAGTCGTACGTTGTTCCCTTGTACTCCGTGCGATGCTCCGCCGGACTCTTGACTTCCATTCCGCAGACGGGATCTCGTGTCATAATTTGTTCCTTTCAGTGCGATTCCTCTAAATCAACAGTTAGTTCATTCTTTTCACTTAAAAACCTGACGAGGCGGTCGAATGTACAAGCGGAGAACAAGTCTGAACTCCTCATCCGACCACCCCGTGTTACATCAACAGCAGCCATGTTTGTGTCCATGCTGATGCCTGCGTGTTCGCTCATCCCCGTGTATTTTGCGGGGTCTGCCAGGAACCGCCTCTTGCAGTCGTCCGAGGCAACGAAGTAGGTTTGACCGTTGTAGTCAACTTTCTTTGCCGAGCGTTCCTCGATTTCCATTCCACATACCGGGCATTGTCTCATTGTCTCAAACCTTCCTTTCTGTTTTGTTTATTGTTCGTTCACACTCTAAGACGCTGATGCCCTTTCGCGGTAACAGTTGAACCTGCAGGCGACGAGTCCTTATTTGCATGTGCAATCAAGGCAATGGTGAACGGCGCACACGCGGCATGTTTCCTCCAAACGCTTTCGCAGCGCCTGCCGGGCACGATGCGTTCTCACCTTCAGATTGTCACGGGAAATACCAAGCCGTTTGGCAACCACTTCAGAGTCTTCCCCATCGAGTTCGATGGACTTCGTGACCTCGGCATACTCAGGCTTCAGTGTAGGTATAAGCTCATTCATGCACTCGCAAATTGTCCTCTCGTCTTCGGGTGAGAGAGAATTCTTGGACTCACGAGCGAAATTCAACTTGCGGTTTGTTTCGGCGGCCCTCCTTCTGTAGGCGTCTGTGATCGCGTTCTGAAGTATCCTGTAAAACCACGGGACGAGTCTCTCACCGTCCCGAATTTCCGGCGCCGAACGGACTGCCTTCAAGAGGCTGTCTTGCAGGATGTCCTCCGCAAGATCGGGATCCGATACCCTCTTGCGTATGTAGCCAAGAAACTTCGCACGACTGCTCACCAATTGTGAGACCATCTGTTCCATGGTCTGCGAGTCCGGCTTTCCAGATTCACTACTTAAGGATTTCGTATTTGCCATACTAATCTATCTCCGACTACACCGTGAAAATAATGTCCGTGGTTTCATCTTCGTTCAGCTTTTGCAGCCCAATAATAGATTGAACGAGCTACAGCGTTTCATCCGAAGAGACACCGGGACGCTCGACAAGCTG
>CAZBWR010000162.1:0-2557 GCA_964495695.1 uncultured Chitinophagales bacterium
CACGTCAGGAAAGAACACCTCCTACTTCCCGCTGACAATCGGGGTGACGCTGTAACGGCCGAGAGTGCGCAAGATTGCACACGGAGAGAGTTGCATAGGGTAAGGAGCTGCCTTTGGGCGGCTCTTTGTATTCTATGATGCGATACCGAATTCACTCAGAAGAGTTTCCCTTGATCGCCTGTTTCATCGATTGCCCGTTGAAGCTTATTGATGAGTGATGGAAGGTCTCCACGCGTAATCTGCCAAAGGATATCGAGATTGACCGAGTCATAGGCATGAATCAGCCGGTTGCGCGTTCCTATGATATCACGCCACTCGATCATGGCGAATTGATTCTGGGTTTCGGTTGAAACTTTTGACGCCGCCTCGCCTATAATCTCGACCAGTCGTACAAGCGCAAGGGCCAATTTCTCGTCGGTATCAAGGTCGGTGCGCGATTTGCCGGCAACAAACGAAACAGCTTTGGTTGCGGCATCAAGCATATGCCGCATCCGGACGATATCACGGTCTTGCGGCCTCATAAAGGGGTTGGGCTTCCCTGACGACGGTGGAACGAAAGTAAGGACTCAGGCTGGCAGATGTGTGGAGGTCCACCGGGCGGCGCAGTGCTTCGGAGAGTTCGCGCTGAAGAGCGGCAAAAGCAAACCCGGGAGTATGGTCTTTCTCAAACTCCACAAGAATATCAATATCACTTTCCGGTGTACTCTCCCCGTGCAATTCAGAGCCGAAGAGGGAGAGTTTCACGATGTGATACTTCCTGCACAGGGCCTTGATATGGTCCTTCCGGAATTCGAGCGCTATGTTGGTTGCTGTTGTCATACCGCTCTAAATATCGCGTTTGGTTTGTACAACTGCAACGAAGAAGACGTAGGTACATGTGAAGCAGGTTAAACAGGAAGTCTTCTCAGACCCTCCTGAACATCACCCACGAGTGGATTTCACCCGCATCGGCCTCACCGAGCACCCGGTAACCGGGGTGTTGGTACAGGGGAACATTCGCGGGATTCTCCGTAGTGGGGTACACCCCTGTTGGGTCGGGGTCGGATGCCGACATTGCGCGCAGATGGTCGATAAGAATCCCTTCAAACCCTTTCCCGTGCCGGTCAGCCAGCACGCCGGATAATCATGAAATGCCGAAGCAAGCACCCCGACCGCATCATCCTTGTCGGCGCGGGAAAGCCGCTGCACGGTGGGGGTGTACCCCCGGAAAACGGTATGGATAAAGGTATGAGCATTGAGAGTATGGCAGCAAATGCGATGAGAAAGCGTAAACAAGTCCCGGGCATTGGGGCCGGGCTTTCTGGTCCACCTCACAATCGGGTGACGCTGTAAGATGTTCAGCCGATAACAGGCGATCAACGCCATGAACCACACAGAGGGCCGAAAGGCCCTTTTTGATTTGTAGAGCTACCTCACATGATACCTCAAGGTTCTTGACTTATAGTCTATATTCGATTATTTAGGCATTGGGAAACTGAAAAGCGAGAATGCCCCCCATCAAATGCAATTATTCTAATGGAATTGTATGAAAGTAGACGACATCATAAGTTATCATGATCTTGTATCAGCTGAGAAAGCTAACCTCCAAAAGGGAATGAACTTTGGTATAGGTAGAACATATTCAGTGTTTTTGATGTCTGTTAGAAAAGGAGCACCATACGCGGATCGAATTGATTCGTCCACAGGGAATCTCATCTATGAGGGTCACGATCAACATCGTAACAAGGACTATCCAAACCCCAAGCTGGTTGATCAGCCACTGACAACACCGAGAGGATCATGGACAGAGAATGGTAAATTCTTTCGTGCTGCCATGGACTATAAGGCGGGGCTCAGAAAGCGACCCGAATTGGTAAAGGTATACGAAAAAATAGCAAATGGCATATGGTGCTACAAGGGATTCTTTGAGCTAGTTGATGCAATGATCGTCTCAGATGGACAACGAAAAGTGTTCAACTTTTACCTCAAGCCTGTCGAGAAGAGAGCGCTGGGACGGACAGTAGAATTGCCTCATACACGACTGATTCCAACTCATGTCAAGGTCGAGGTTTGGAAGCGTGATGGGGGCAAGTGCGTGGAATGCGGTTCAACAAAGAACCTTCATTACGATCATGACATTCCATTCGCAAAAGGGGGAAGCAGCTTTACCGCCATGAACGTGAAGCTACTTTGCGCCAAACACAACCTGGCTAAGTCAGACAAGATTATGGCCATTCTTCCTTGGGTTTCACTATTGACGGGTTACGCTGCAGACCTGCATAGAAACTAGAAGGCACTTGCGGCATAAGTCAGGCGTTCAATTGTCGTCACTAATTAACGCCATAACAGTAATTTGTGCCTGCATTGGCAATTTCATCCCCCAAATCTTCACTCGTTACAGACAATTACTGCTATAGCAGTAAAGAGTTTGCGAATGAAATCCGCATACAAACTGCTGGTGGCAGAAGGGGCAGACGGGCCGTGTCTTCATGCGTGAATGCACCGCGTGTGATGAACACACCGGGGCCCCGTTGAGTTGGAGTCCCCGGCATTGTTGCACATCATTTCCACTGCGAGG
>CAZBWR010000163.1:0-2503 GCA_964495695.1 uncultured Chitinophagales bacterium
TGTGAATCCATCTTTTTTTTGGGTCTTCTACAAACGTACGACTCCTACGGAGTCGTGGGTTCGCGCAGTTGCTTATACTCGGATTAAGAATCATATTGAGCCGGCCCTGAGCAGTGACACCGCCAAAAACCACAGAGGAAATTCACTATGAACGCAGCACTTATAGGGATACTATCGGGACTGGTTACAGTTTCGTTTGTCGCATTACTGAAACGATTGGACAAAGCGACAATCTATGGCTTGATACTTTCTGGAATAGGCTTTCTCTACGTTGGCTTTACATGGTCTGACAGCACCTTTTTCATAATCAACTCCCTGCAGGCAATAGCCTTCGTTTTCATTGCGTACTACGGTATCAAGAAGGGTTGGTATGTTTTAGCGGCAGGTTATTTCCTGCACGGACTTTGGGACCTCGCATACGACTTGTTTCCAAGCCCGGACTTGCTCCCGCCACATTACGATCTCTTCTGCATGTCACTCGACTTTACGGTCGGTCTTTATCTTCTCATCATTGCCTACCGGCAAGTACGGTGATCACGAAAGGAGCACTTCGATGGACCAGGCCTTAAGACTGATCTTGCCGATATACTTTGTTATCTATCTCGGTCTCACATTTGTCGTCAAGACCGTTGTGGTGGCAACGAGAATCGGGAAGAATCCTCTTGTGTTTCCGAACGATGATAGTGCATTCGGCCTTATTGGATACTATTTCAGGTTGACATTGGCAGGTGTGTTTCTATATGTCATTGCGTTTGCGGTCTCCCCTGATATTGCGGCAGCCATACTTCCCTTGAATCAACTCGTCAACCCCGTGATCACGCTGATCGGGCTTGGACTTCTGGTTTTCGCATTCATTTGGACACTCGTTGCGCTGAGCCACATGGGCAACTCCTGGCGTATCGGTATTGACACCGACACACAAACTCAACTGATAACCACGGGGTTGTTCCGGGTTTCAAGGAACCCTGTTTTTTTCGGAATGATCGCATGTCTGGCCGGATTGTTTCTTGTAACCCCAAACGCGTTGACCGGACTGTTTCTTATTCTTGGTTATGTTCTGATGCAGATTCAGATCAGACTGGAAGAGGAACATCTGTTCAAATTACACGGGGACGGGTATTTGGGCTACAAACAAAAAGTAAGGCGACTTATCTAAAGCCTACGCGCCGGTGCCCTGGAACAGGCCGTCGGTTCTGCCACAGTTACCCACAACTTGGAGTGCGCAACGTATGGAGTTCACGGTCGGCTCAAAACGGAAGCTCGCGAATACTGCGATCGTAGCACTCATCACATCACTTGGCGGCTTTGTATACCCGTTCATTGTTGTCGAGGCGTATACTCCGGGCATTCCCGCGTGGAACGTGCATTTCAATGCCACCCTGATGGGGTTTCTTCTTGGTATTGGAATATCATTCGGTGAGTTCCAATTCTCTCGGACAAGTCTCCGGCGTCTCCGTTTCTCGATTCTTATTCTCGTGCAGACCGTGTATTACCTCCTCATAATCCATGTTATCGTTATGATTGTGATGACGCTCCACTTTATGCTCTTTCAGGAGTATGCGCTCACAGAAGCATTTCAATTGGTGAACGATCCAACGATCGGTATCAGCTCGAAGGCGTTCTTCAATATCAATGTCTACGCGTTGATCGTCATCATCTTGATAACATTCATCCGGCAGGTCAACCGCACGCTCGGACAAAATGCGTTGCTCTTTTTTGTCACGGGCAAGTATCATGCGCCGGTTGAAGAGAACCGGGTGTTCATGTTCCTAGATCTTAAAGCGTCCACAACGATCGCCGAGCAGCTCGGACATACACGCTACCACGCGTTTCTGAATGACTGCTTTTACGATATCACCCCGGCTATCGTTGAAAACGAGGGTGAGATATATCAATATGTTGGCGATGAGATAGTGGTGACGTGGACGAAGGAGCGCGGGCTGCGGAATGCAAATTGTATCAACTGCTACTTTGGTGTTGTTGGCGCGATTGCAAAAGTGAGTAGCAAGTATGAGAAGAAGTACGGACTCGTCCCTGCATTCAAGGCGGGCTATCACTCCGGCATGGTTACCGCGGGGCTCATAGGCGATATCAAGCGTGATATTGTCTTCCATGGTGACACGGTGAACACTGCCGCGCGCATACGCTCCGAATGTTCAGTTGTCAAGCGAAACGTGTTAATGTCCGGACAGTTGCTGGAGCAGCTGTCGATTTCGAGTTACCTCACTCCCGAAAGCATGGGAAGGATCAAGTTGCGCGGGAAGGAGGAGGAGATTGAGCTGTATAGTATCAAGGAAGCTGCATAAACAGAAATGGGGTGGCCCGGAAGGTTCTTGTAGAAATCAATTCTAGACAAGCGCATCAGAACTCCGTAGGAGTTCAACTCTCTTTGCTCAGATTCCTCCCGACAAAGAACGTCGGTTCGGAATGACATTTGGTTTGCGTTGAGGCTTCATGTCATTCCGAGGGAGCGCAGCGACCGAGGAATCTGCAATACGGTTCA
>CAZBWR010000164.1:0-2477 GCA_964495695.1 uncultured Chitinophagales bacterium
GGCAACGACTTGCTTGACAATCGCGCAAAGTTACATTATTTGTGAGTCAATGCGCTACAGGTGTGTACCTTGTAAGTACCCCATTTTCTCTCTATATTTAGAAGAATTTTTTGAACAGACACAACATGGTTGGGTGATGCTGGGCGTTATCAAGAGAGTCTTCGGCAGTAAACACGAGCGGGACGTCAAGAAAGTCCTGCCGTTCGTTGAAGAGATCAACACATTTTATGAAGAATATCAGAAGCTTTCCGACGAGGAATTGAAGGGAAAGACGGTGGAGTTCCGTGCCCGCATCCACGAGGCACTCAAAGATGTGATGGCCGAAATTGAAGAGACAAAAGGCCGGCTTGCGGGACTCGAAGGCCCCGAACGCGAGCAGGTTGCAGACCGGCTTGAGGAACTCGAGACGCATCGTGACGATATTACCGCCGACACGCTCGACGAGTTGCTACCCGAGGCATTTGCAGCCGTGAAGGATGCCTGCCGCCGATTGTGCGGTTCGGAATTCGACTTGTTGGGGAACAAGGTTGTGTGGGAGATGGTCCCGTTCGATGTCCAGCTCATCGGCGGAATCGTCCTGCACCAGGGGAGAATCGCCGAGATGGCTACAGGCGAAGGAAAGACCCTTGTCGCAACGATGCCCGCCTATCTGAATGCCCTTCCGTCCCGCGGCGTCCACATCGTGACGGTGAACGATTATCTTGCCAAGCGCGACAGCATCTGGATGGGGAAGATTTATGAGTTTCTCGGGCTCTCCGTCGGCTGCATCCAGAACTCAATGGATTCCATCCAGCGTCGCAAGGAATACGGTTGTGACATCACGTACGGCACGAACAACGAGTTTGGTTTCGATTATCTCCGGGACAACATGGTTGTTGACAAGGTCGATCTTGTCCACCGGGAGTATTACTATGCCATCGTTGACGAAGTTGACTCGGTCTTGATTGACGAGGCGCGTACGCCGCTGATTATCAGCGGCCCTACTTCATCGGAAGATCACCGCTTCGATGAAATGAAACCGCGGGTTGAACGGCTTGTGAATGCGCAGCAGCGTTACGTCGGCCAAATCGTTGCGCAGGCCGAGAAGTTGATTGAAGAAGACAAGCTCGACGAAGCCGGTGTGTTTCTTCTCCGTGCAAACCGGGGGCTTCCGAAGCATCCCCGCCTGCTGAAAGTTCTTTCTGATCCGTCGAATAAGACGCTCGTCCAGAAGACTGAAGTCGAGTACTTGCGTGACCAAAGCGCCCGCATGCACGAAATTGACGATGAACTCTACTACGCAATCGACGAGAAGCATCACCAGATTAACCTCACCGAAAAGGGGCGTGAACTTCTTGCTGGCGCGGGCGGCGACAAGGATTTCTTCATTCTTCCCGATCTCGGAACGGAATTCAGCATTCTCGAGAATTCAACCCTCGACAAAGATGAAATCCAGCAGAAGAAGGACGAGCTGAACAGGCTCTACGCCGATCGCAGCGACAGGATTCATACCGTCACACAGTTGCTGCGCGCATACTCCCTCTATGCACGCGATGATGAGTACGTCGTCACGGACGACGGGAAAGTACAGATCGTTGATGAGTTCACCGGCCGCATTCTTCCGGGCCGCCGATACTCGGACGGGCTCCATCAGGCAATCGAAGCCAAAGAAGGAGTGAAGGTCGAGCGCGATATGCAAACGCTCGCCACCATCACCCTCCAGAATTACTTCAGGCTCTACAACAAGCTTGCAGGCATGACGGGAACGGCGGAAACGGAATCGTCCGAGTTTTTCGACATTTACAAGCTTGACGTGGTCGTCATTCCCACAAACAAGCCGATGGTCAGGGATGACATGGAAGATGTCATCTACAAGACGAAGCGGGAAAAGTACAACGCCGTTATCGAAGAGATCGAAAAAATGCGGGGGGAAGGCCGGCCTGTCCTCGTCGGCACGACAAGCGTCGATGTCTCGGAAACCATCAGCCGCATGCTCAAGCGGAAAGGCATTCCGCACAATGTCCTGAACGCCAAGCAACACCAGCGCGAGGCTGAAATTGTATCGCATGCCGGCAATCCCGGCTCGATCACCATTGCCACGAACATGGCAGGCCGCGGTACTGACATCAAACTCGGGCCCGGGGTCAGGGATGCAGGCGGATTGCATATTATCGGTACGGAGCGCCACGAAGCGCGGCGCATTGACCGGCAGTTGCGGGGCCGGGCGGGTCGCCAGGGCGATCCCGGTTCATCGCTCTTCTTCCTTTCTCTTGAAGATGATTTGATGCGTCTCTTCGGCAGCGAGCGGATTGCGCGGATCATGGAGAGGATGGGCTTGGAGGAAGGGGAAGTCATCACCCATTCGCTCGTCACACGTTCCGTCGAACGTGCGCAGAAGAAGGTCGAGGAGAACAATTTCGGCATACGGAAGCGCCTGCTCGAATACGACAACGTGATGAACCAGCAGCGCGAGGTGGTGTATACCCGTCGACGTCGCG
>CAZBWR010000165.1:0-2317 GCA_964495695.1 uncultured Chitinophagales bacterium
CATCAGAACTCCGTAGGAGTTCAACTTCTCTTGTGTTTCAGATTCCTCCCGACAAAGAACGTCGGTTCGGAATGACATTTCTCGGTCTCATCTCGGTCTCAGATCCCCGATCCCGACAAGCCGGGACATCAGGATTTGGAATGACATTTGGTTTGCGTTGTGGCCTCATGTCATTCCGAGGGAGCGCAGCGACCGAGGAATCTGCATCAGGTTTTCAGATTCCTCCCGACAAAGGACGCCGGTTCGGCATGACACTCTTGTGTTTCTAACTCCTGCCGACAAGAAAACGCCGGTCGGAATGACATTCTTCCCATTACTTCACCACCGGAATCAACACTTCCTGTACAACCGCCAGCTTCAACACCTTCGTCACGCCGACCTCGGGCATCTCGATGTAACACAAATACATCCCGCTGGCGACGAGCCAGCCGCTGGCGTTCTTCACATCCCATTCAAGAAACTGCGACGGGTCATCCTTGGTGAGTGTCCGGACAACCTGTCCTGCCAGATTGAGAATGCGGATCGTTGCTTTTGCCGGAAGATTGTTGAACGTCACGAACCGTCCCTGATAGGAAAGTCCCCGTGCACCGTCCGCATAATAAGGATTCGGAAAAACGCCGGCCTTCTCCGCCGAAGCTTTCTGCGCGGCGATGCTTCGATCCGGAGCCGGCACAACGTACCGGTAGACGTCGTTCACCGTGAGAGAGCGGTAGGGAATCAACGCCATGATTTCGCCCTCAGACCAGACAACATCTCCGCGGCGCGCCCACGTTAACAGGTACATAACGGGGAGGGGATTGTTGAGAATGTCCCTTTGGAGTGAGGGATCGGGAGTTGCGTCAGTATATGGTCTGTCGAAAATGAAGAGCCATTCCCGCGGTCCGGAGGCAGAAACATTGTTGGCGACACCGGAAGAGGGAGGCCAGTAGCGGCCATCAACGCTCCCCTGACTCACATTGTTTTCCAGGAATCCGACGGCAAGGCGGCGGGGAGGCGTGGCATCCATGTCGTACACCGCCAGCGGCATGCTTCGTAGATAATCCTGGAACGCATATCCCCCCGACGGATTAATGATGTAAGGGGCAAACTCGGGACGAGCCGGGGCCTGGTTGAACGCTCTGCCGTAACGGTATGCGTACGAGACGTGGTTGGCAGTGGGGTTGAACGTGCCGCTCGTGTTCTGCACGTTTGCAAAATGAATGTGAACACGCCTGAGGTTTTCGGCCGGTACAGGCTCCGGCTGTCCCACTCCCGGCCCGAAAATGCCATACGGCGATTGTGCTCCGGCAGCTCCGCGAAATCCTTCCAGAGCAAGCCCGTCCCCGCTTGCGTAGGTAACATAGCGGGATCCTGCCATCATCCGCCAGCCATACTTCGTGGTGTCATCGGTTGAATACTCATCGTCCCGCTTGATGCCACGGGGAACACCCGTTACTCTTATCTGAATTCCCCCCTCGACAATCGGGTACTTGTCATCACCGGAGAGATTCCTTTGCCCGGCGAGCATTATTGTGTTGCGGGTAGTGTTCAGCAAATCCCATTTGACCGATCCTCCGGATGTATCGAAGCGGATTTCGTACGTGTCTCCCGTGCCCCGCAGCGGATCAACTACAACTGCCTGCACGGTTCCCTCGCTGCGTCCTGATGTGTGCAGGACGGGAAGAGTGTCGGCATATTGTGTAGCGGGCTGTGCACCAAACGGGATCTGCGGCTTCATCGTTATGATTGCCGGGTCGGAGGCAAGAGCTTTCCTGAACGCCTGCGCGTGAGAGGAATATGTATATGCCACGACAGCGAACCGGTACTCGCGTCCATTCCGGAGCGGAGCGTTGTTGTTAAGCGCATCCTTTGTTATTTGCAGATGGCGCCGGACGCCCGAGTCTGATCCGTAGAACAGCACGGAAGGGATGACGAGTCCGCTCACCGGATCGAACACCTCATCGACTATACGCGCAACGTTGTTGATGCGGTCAGATGTAGCGATCAGCGTGCCGTCTTCGATACGGTTTGAAGTGGCGGGGAGCTGGTACACGGCATATCCCTCAAACCGGTGCCCCCCGCTGTATGGGTACTCCTCGATAAGCCTGATGCGGGTTGTGTCCGATCCCCAATCCAGAATGATCAAACCATCCAGGGCAGTTGCTTTGACCAACGGGCTGAACGGTCCCCCTGCAACCCCAAACAGGGACTGCGTTGCCGCATGAGCGGCACGGGCATTGAACTTGACCGCCGTTATCCCGCTCAAATGATCCGCCCCGAGTCCCCCCATGGTTGCCAGCACAACCTCCTGCGTGTCGCCGGGGGCGAGACGGAACGG
>CAZBWR010000166.1:0-2303 GCA_964495695.1 uncultured Chitinophagales bacterium
CTCCTTCACAATGGAGGAAGGAGGCTTAACGGCAATTCTCACGATGATGTCTTCGCCGTTGGAGATTCCTCCTGCAATACCGCCCGCGTTGTTCGTTCGGGTGCGGACTTTCTTTTTCTTTCTGTCGAAGAAAATCGGGTCGTTATTCTCGCTCCCTTTCAATCGTGCGGCGGCAAAGCCGTTCCCCACCTCAAATCCTTTGATGGCGCCAATGGACATCAATGCTTTGGCAAGATCGGCTTCCAACTTATCGAACACCGGTTCGCCCAATCCTGCGGGGGGGTTACGCACAAGAACCTCGACGATTCCGCCAACCGAGTCTCCATCGTCCTTTATCTTCAGAATCTTCCGCTCCATCTTCGGCGCAGCGTCCGGATCAGGACAGCGCAGTGTGTTCTTTTCGATGAACTTGAGGTCGATTTTTTCCGCTTTGATACCTGCCGCCTCCTTTGTGTAGGCATAGATCTCGATGCCACGCTTTGCCAGCCAAGACTTTGCGACAGCCCCCGCTGCCACACGCGCTGCAGTCTCACGACCCGACGATCGCCCGCCGCCTCGATAATCACTCACGCCATACTTTGCAAGGTACGTATACCCGGCATGTCCGGGCCTGAACATATCCTTGATAGCTTCATACGCCTTCGACTGCTGGTCCTTGTTCCAGATAACCATGCAGATCGGCGTGCCGGTTGTCTTCCCTTCGAAGACGCCGCTGAGGATTTCGACTTTGTCTGCTTCATTCCGCGGTGTCGTCACTTTGCTCTGCCCCGGCCGTCGCCTGTCAAGCTCCTTTTGGATGAACGCTGTATCAATAGGAAGGCCGGGCTTTACTCCGTCAATGACGACACCGATTGCCCGTCCGTGACTCTCTCCGAACGTTGTAATGCGAAACTGCGAACCAAACGTATTTCCTGCCATTACTTCTTCTTGTCAACCTCATGTTGATGAAAGTTTCCCGAATTCATGCCAGAAGTTAGGAAACGACTTCCGGACACAGTTCGGGTTTTCGATTCTTACACCCGGCACCCGCAAGCCGGCGAGGGCAAAGCTCATTGCCAGACGGTGATCATTGTACGTGTCGAGCTGTGCCCCCAGCAGAGAAGCAGGGCGGATCGTCAAGCTATCAGCGTCCGCTGAGACATCAGCGCCGAGTTTACGCAACTCCGTCGTAAGCGCGGCCAGTCTATCCGATTCCTTGTGCCGGAGATGTGCAATGTTGGTAATGCGGGTCGGACTATCGGCAAAGAGTGCTGTCACCGTAAGCGTCGGGACTGCGTCCGGCAAAGAGTTCATGTCGACACTCATCCCGGACAATCGCCCCGAACTGGCAACCGTCAGGCCGGCTTCCGATTCGGCAACCTGACAACCCATCTTCTCAAGAATATCTACGAACGCAGAGTCCCCTTGCACAGACCTTCGCCTTAGTCCTCTGACGGAGACCTCTCCACCGCAAATCGCCGCCGCTGCCATAAAATACGTTGCGCCCGATGCGTCGGTCTCCACATCAAACGAAGCGGGCTTGTAGCGCTGCCCGGAGGCGACCGTGAGTGAGCCTGCACCGGATCGCGTCACCTCAACGCCAAACATCCGCATGACGTCAATCGTCATTTCAATGTACGAGGCCGAGCTGACACTTCCAACGAGAGTGATGGTAGTGTCACGGCGGGCATACGGCGAAACCATCAACAACGATGAAGCGAACTGCGAGCTTTTTTCCGCCTGTAACGTGATCCCCCCTCCTTCGAATGCCCCACCTCTGACGAGGTACTGACCACCGCGCAACTCTACCTGAACGCCGAGCTGACTCAGTCCTTGGAGCAAATCCTCCAGCGGACGCTCAAGCATTCTCTCGCTGACATCAAACTGTGTTGTGCCGCGGGCAATGCCTGTGAGTGCGAGCAGAAAGCGGAACGTTGTACCGGCATTTCCCACCGGAATCGGAAATCGTGGTGCGTACAGTGTTCCGGCCGTTCCTGATACGCGCAGCGTCGTTCCGTCACGCCTGACGAGAACGCCGAGTTGGTTCAATCCGTTTGCCATCAGCCCCGTGTCATCACTATCCGAGGCATTGGTGATAACGGACTCGCCGCCAGCGAGTGCAGCGCATATGAGGGCGCGGTTCGCAAAGCTCTTCGAGCCCGGGACTTCCACATCAGCGTGAACAACTCCGGCAACCGGCTGAATATCACGAACCATCGCTAGGGTGCCTCGTAGTCAACGGTGATTCGTGACTCGTGAACGCTCCGAAGAAACTCTACCACCTTCACATGCTCGGGATGGGTTTGATACGTCTTGAGGGCGGC
>CAZBWR010000167.1:0-1419 GCA_964495695.1 uncultured Chitinophagales bacterium
AAAAGGTAGTTGTGCCGGCAGGTATAGGTTGCTGTGGATGGGCGGGGGATCGAGGCTTTACAGTGCCGGAACTGACAGAATCTGCACTAAACGGCCTAGCAGACCAAATTAATGATTGTTCCGATGCCTATTCTACAAGCCGTACCTGCGAGATTGGACTAAGTCTGGCTGGAAAACGATCCTACAACTCGGTGTTTTTCTTGATTGATCGAATAGCACAAAAAAGATAATCCCTGCAAATATTGATTCTCAGGTGATTTTCTGGTTTCTTTCGGCGGTATCCTTCTCACCGGCTGTCATCACATTACCATACCAAGGCAAAACGTCTTGCGGACAACACAGTTCATGTCGATGCTGGTCTTTGACTCCTAGTTTGTTGCCTTCCCTTACGAACCACTTACATTTAACACATCACACATATTAAAGGGACAGTACATATGAAACACCTTTTCCACGTCGTAGTTGTCGCAGTCTTCACGTTGTGCAGTTCCCTGGCATTGGCCCAGGTGAACTACACGTTCACGTCAGCGATCGGCCCAGTAAGCATCGCAGCCGGAGCGAGTTCATTCACGTGGACCGTAACCACCGCCAACGACGAAGAATACTCATCTGCCACTCCGATCGGGTTCACATTCACGTACTGTGGATCGGCGTTTACTGAATTCCAAGCCTCGACAAACGGATTCATCCGCATGGGGACCGGGCTGACCTCAGCCACGCCTGCAGACGCGCTGGACGGGACGCTTCGCAGCATCATTGCCCCGTTGTGGGATGATCTGGCAGTCAGTTCAACGTCTTCTGATATTACATATTCGCTTACCGGCATAGCGCCGAACCGTGTCCTGACGGTAACATGGATGAACGTCAAGTGGAACAAAACGGCTGCGAGCGCGAACGCGGAGTTTTCAATAAAGCTATACGAGACTTCGAACGTTATCGAGTTCATCTACGGCACCATGGGGCTTCCGGCGACAGGGTCCGCATCGATTGGCCTTGCAGACAATACGGTCATCACAACTGCCGGTTCTGCGCAGGGAAAGTTCCAGAGCGTGAATGTCGGCGGCGAGGTCGGAGCGCCTGCGTATCACCGAACCATGAGCCTGCCCTTCAACGCAATCAACACGCAGCTCACAACCGGCACAACCATGACGTTCACGCCCGCGACTCCGACCCCATTTTCGGGAACCTTCTCCATCCCGTTTGATTTTCCAACCTTCAGCGACGCCGCAATGGCTCTGAACATCCACGGAATCAGCGGTCCGGTAACGCTGAACGCCTCACCCGGCGTGTATGATGACATCTTCCATGTGCTCAATGTTGCCGGCACATCTTCGACGAACACGATCACACTCCAATCGACGGGCGCGCACCTCTCACCCCGCAACGGATCGCGCACATCCTCCGCGCCGGGCATCACAA
>CAZBWR010000167.1:1429-2282 GCA_964495695.1 uncultured Chitinophagales bacterium
CAATCGTTCGCATTGACGGTTGTGAATATGTTACTACTGACGGCATTGGAGCCGTGGACAACGCGAACAACTCTGCAACCACAACTCTGAAATTCGACATTGGTTTCTGCCTGGGAACGTCCCACCTTAACGGTGCAGTCGTTGCCGGAGCCCGATACAATACAATCAAGAACTGCTATATCGATATGCGGGCAACAGCAGGTGCCCTGCACACGGGCTCGACAGGAATCCGTTTTGGCACGTACAACTCTACCGAAACCAATGTTGCCAAAACCAACAGCTACAATACGATCCAAGATGTAAGGATTATTGGTTTCTGGCGCGCTGCAATCCGTTACTTCGGAACATCGGGAACCAATCCCGATATAGGAAACGTAATAACCGCAACAACGGGCAATGGCGTTACCGGCATGAACCTTATCACTGGCGTGGAAATAACGACAGGGACAGGCTCAGATGTCAGGGCGATTGAAGTGGATGTCCAGAGGGATATCACCATCGAGAAGACAACCATCAGAGAAATCACCAATACTATCAATACTACGAATAATATTTACGGAATCTGGCTCAATCCCGGCGCAAGCACAACAAATCTGAATAGCGGCACCATTATTATCCGTAACAACGTGATCCATAATCTCTTCAATACCGGTACATCGACAACAAGTGGATTTGCCGTCGGTATTGCGTGCAACAACGTGGCAAACAACACCGACATACAGGTCTATAACAACCAGATTTTTACCCTGTACACCAACGGCAACACGACGTCTCGCGCAACCGGTATTGGGCTTTTCATTTCCACCGGGACACCCACCACCCGATGGCCGGGGAAGTGAGGGTGCTCGATTTC
>CAZBWR010000168.1:0-2065 GCA_964495695.1 uncultured Chitinophagales bacterium
GAATGGATGGGATTCAAGGGGCTGTTCTGCGGGTAAAGCTGAAGCGCCTCGCAAGCGCCAACGATGCTCGTCGAACCCATGCGCGTTTGTACGATGATCTGTTGACACGAGTGAAACAAGTAGTTGCTCCCAAGGAAGCCAAGGATCGCGTACACGTCTACCATGTCTACGCAGTGCGTGTGCAAAATCGCGATCAAGTCATGAAACGTCTTGCGGATCGTGGAATCGGTTGCGGGGTGCACTATCCGATTCCTATTCACCTCCAGCACGCGTACCGTTCATTGGGGCATAAGGCCGGTGATTTTCCTGTGGCCGAGAAATGTGCGAATGAATTCTTGTCATTGCCTATGTTTCCGGAAATGACGTCCGTACAGGTTGAACGGGTTGTTCGCGAACTTATCGATGTCACGAAAGAATGAATGGTCCTTGCAGATAGAAGAGGCTTGAAATAGGGACGAGCTCCATGTCGGAGGCAATTTTCCGGAAGTCGACAATGGTGATGTCGCACAAGGAAAGGCCGCATTCTAGATGAATCTGAAAAAACCAATAGTGACTGAAATCGCACATCGTCCTTCTGGCACCTGGACTCAAGTCCAGACGATTGGCAATCACAAGAGGCCTCGGCCAACAGTAAGAGCGGCTGCCACTATCAAGAAAGTGGTGTCAGATTTGTGGGGTGATTTAGATCTGTTTGTTTCCTCCAGTGTTTCAAGTGGTCGAGCAAAAAATGGATGCCACGGTGAATGTAACGAAGAGATGTTCCGGTATCTGTTAGCAAGCGAGAGTAAGCGATCACAACGGTCGGGCTGTACATTCCAAGTTCTTCTAGTCTCATTGTTTGCGGAAGGAGGATTGCTGCTTCCTCTCGAAGATAATGTGGCCGGCAGTTTATTCGCGACTCTGCGACGTTGTCTCCGAGGAACGGACTACATCGGATGGTACCAAGATAGACTTGTTGTGGGGGCTGTCTTGACTGCACTCGGGGATAAACAGTTGATCGAGGTTTCACGTCAGGTCGAGGAACGAATTATCGAAGTCTCGTGGGAGTGTTTATCTGTGGATGATTTCAATAACCTTCAGCTTCGCGTAATTCAACATCACGAGCTAGTATCCGGACGGGTCGGTCTTGAAAGCATGAGGTCCAATAGCTAGTTCAACGTTTTCGGCTGTGAGAGGCCCACGGGCGTAACAGTTTCACGGAGACATGCCATGATAAAACTCGGAGTAATCGGTTACGGATACTGGGGGCCGAACATTGTACGTAACTTTGCAGGACAACCGGATTGTCAGGTCGTAGCGGTCTGCGACAAGAATCCTGCCGCGTTAGCCCGTGTATCTTCCCGACATCCGGGTGTCCGGGTTGTGACAGATGTAGATGAAATCATCGGCTCCCCCGAAATCGACGCAGTGGCTATCGTGACACCTGTATCCTGGCACCATAGCCTTGCGAAAAAAGCGCTTGAGAACGGGAAGCATGTATTCGTGGAAAAACCGTTTACGGCAACATCCGTAGAAGCAGAAGAACTCATCGAAATTGCCGAGCGGAAGAATCTTCAGATTATGGTCGATCATACGTTCCTCTTTACCGGGGCCGTTCGCAAGATGAAGCAGCTCGTCGATGAAGGGGCTTTGGGACCGCTGTACTACTATGACTCGACTCGGGTTAACCTCGGACTCTTTCAGCATGACGTGAACGTTTTATGGGATCTGGCTCCACATGACCTTGCAATTATGGATTATCTCATTGGACTGAAGCCTGAGTTAGTGGTGGCAACGGGTCGGGCGCATGTGAATGCCCTGGAGGACGTGGCATATTTGACTGTCTATTTCCCTAACAGCGTTATTGCTCATATTAACGTGAATTGGCTTTCGCCCGTAAAGGTGCGCACCACGCTCGTTGGTGGTCAGCGGAAGATGCTCGTATGGAACGACCTGGATCCGGCAGAAAAAATAAAGGTCTACGACAAGGGGGCGGACGTGCGGACTCAGCAGGGTGTTCACCAACTCCTGGTCAGCTACCGGAGTGGAGACATGTGGGCCCCCAAAGTGGAAGAGTTGGAGGCGC
>CAZBWR010000169.1:0-1726 GCA_964495695.1 uncultured Chitinophagales bacterium
TGGCTTCGAGATATTCAAGAAGGAGCCCCGAAAGCTTGCAGCAAGCGGACACTTTATAAGTACGATGATCGATATTAAAACCGGGCGTGCAATACCGATTCCTGAAACGGTCGTCCAGCATTACACACAGTACACCGAGTGATGCCCGAGGCGGAACTATTGGCGCTGTCCGATGATTCTATTGTGAGGAGGGTGACGTGCGATATCGCTTATCGACTTTGGTTTTTATCTTCTCCATCCTGAGTTGTAATGATCGGGGCGACGAGGTCATTCCTTCTGCTCAAGGCATCTCTTCAGATGCGGAGCTTTTCAGTTTCATCACCCAGACTGACCCATTCACTGCATACGCGCTCTTCCCCGGTGTCGATTCCATCACCAGCGGAACACTCAACGGCTCAACGGCACATCAACCTTTGGTGAAGGTTCGGATGAACGCCATTGCCCGCGGCGCTTTGCAAGGTGGCTCGCTCCCCGATGGCAGTACCTTTCCGGATGGATCGATTATCTTCAAAGAAATTCTCTCCGGTAGCACCACGCAATTGTACGCAGTGATATACAAAGACACGGATAATCCGCTTGCGGGCAATGGCTGGCTCTGGGCGGAATTCGAACCGGACGGGACGCCGTTCATTTCCATGACCAGAGCGGGAATCCAATGCACCGGATGCCATGCACGCGAGCAGGGCCCGCAGAACGATTTTGTGAGAACGTTCGAGCGGCAGCCGTAATACTTAGCGGTTTCTCAGTTTCAACTCGTGTCAGGCTGAGCCCTTCGCTACGCTCAGGATAAACTCCGTCGAAGCCTGTGATGCGTACAGATTTCACCCTTCGACTTCGCTCAGGGTGACGTTTTGTATTGCTTGGAGCTTGAGACGCCCGCCATCGACGAGGCAAGCTTGACTACTTCTCAGATTAGTGGGGAGTAGGACAAACGTCCTCGTTTGTCCACTGAGCTTAGCCTTAGCACTTCGCCTTGCATCTCCCCGATGTTTCGCTTATCTTTTTCGCCACAGTTCTGCAACCCCGATTGATCACACCATGACTTTCTATCAGCGCATTCGTTCCATTCAGCGCAGCAATAACAGCCTGCTCTGCATTGGCCTTGACCCGGACATCAACAAAATTCCGCATTCACTGCTCTCGTCGTCGAACCCGGTGCTTGAGTTCAACCGGAGGATAATCGAAGCGACTCAGGATCTTGTTTGTTCCTACAAGCTGAATCTCGCTTTCTATGAATCCCTCGGAGAGAAGGGGTGGTCAACCGTTCATCGCACGTTATCGTTCATCGATAAAAGCATCGTGACGATTGGCGATGCGAAACGGGGCGACATCGGCAACACTGCTGAGCTCTACGCCAAGTCGCTTCTCGATGATTATGGTTTTGCGGCGAGCACGGTCAACCCGTACATGGGGAAGGACTCGGTTGCTCCGTTTATTCAACGCAATGACAGGGGTGCGTTTATTCTCGCAGTCACTTCCAATCCGGGAGCGAAGGACTTGCAATACCTCAAATCAGGTGGCAAGCCGATGTACGAACACGTGATTGCGCGCGTCAAACGATGGAATACCATGAAGAACTGCGGACTTGTTGTCGGGGCGACAAAGCCCAAAGAGTTGCAGCGAGTCCGATCGCTTGCACCCGAAATGCCGTTGTTGATTCCGGGTATCGGTGCTCAAGGGGGAGACGTACGATCAACTGTGCGCTATGGCTGCGACAAGAAGGGGG
>CAZBWR010000170.1:0-1644 GCA_964495695.1 uncultured Chitinophagales bacterium
GGCCGCATCGTTGCCATGGCGGGTGACGGAATCAACGATGCGCCGGCCTTGGCACAAGCCCAGGTGGGAATCGCCATGGGAACCGGCACGGATGTCGCGATGGAAAGCGCGGGTGTGACATTGGTGAAGGGCGATCTGCGAGCCATCGCCCGGGCACGTCGGTTGAGTCGAGGCACGATGAAGAACATCCGGCAGAATCTCTTCTTCGCCTTTATCTACAATGTGCTCGGCGTTCCCATTGCTGCCGGAATTCTGTACCCGTTCGTCGGAGTCCTTCTCAGTCCCATGATTGCGAGCGCTGCCATGACATTCAGTTCCGTGTCGGTTATTGCGAACGCACTTCGGCTGCGGCATATTAAATTGTAATTCCTTCAATTGCTGGTATCAGAGATACTGTGTTAGATTTACTGATTATCTAATCACGCAACCACTCCATGGAGCGGAGCATCTCGAAATCGAGGGTTATGTTAAAGTCTAGATGTTCAAACCTACTGCTCCTCGCGCTGGTTTTCCTTCTTGGAGTCCAACTCACGGGACTCACGTGTCTTGGTGAGTGGCCGCTCGGCCCTGCCGCAGCTCTGGTCGAAACAACGAACCATTCTCCAGCATCTGACGAGAACGCGACGGCTGATGATGGGTGTCCTTGCCATGTTGTGTTCCAGTCGGTGTCTCTTGCTGCTCCTGAGGTCCTGTCCCCATTTGCAGCTGATGTGAGCTTGAATCCTACGCTGTACGTGCCGACTTTCGTCGTGTTCCTATTCCATCCTCCCCTCAGCGTCTAACGCGTCACAAACAGCCGTTCACACAATGCAACAGAGGCGAGCATTGCCCGGCATACGGGCAATGGGGAGGGGTCTCATGCAATACACAACCATGCGTCTTATCACTGTTGTGTCGCTCGCAGGAAGCATCTGGTGCGGGGAATCAGCGTCCGCTAACACAGATGCTCGTATTTTCAAGCTCCACGACGTGATTGAATTGGCACTCAATCGTAATCCGACTCTGGCTGCAGCGGAGGGGGCAGTGGAGCAGAGCCAGGGGCAGCAGGTCGCTGCGGGAGCATATCTCAACCCCTCGATCACCGGATCAGCAGGACCAGGCGCGATCCGAGACCCGAGTACCGGGACTCGGATTACCGAACGGACAATCACGGTGGAACAACCGCTGGAGTGGCCGGGTAAACGCGCAGCACGACAACGCGTCGCTGACGCAGGACTGGCCGGCGCCCTCGCCGGTGTGGAAGAAACACAAGTGATGGTGAAGGCCGATGTCAAAGGGGCGTTTTTTCAATTGCTCTTCGCGCAACACGACGCACAGCTCGCGAGGGAGAGCTTGAAGACGGTCGAAGACCTCGTGAAACTGGTGAGTGCGCGTGTCAGCACGCGGGAAGCGCCGAAATTCGAGTTGATCAAGGCGACCGTCGAACTCCAGAAATCCAAGAAGGATCTGGCGAGGGCGGACAATGCGCTGCTCGTGGCCCGGGCCAACCTGAACAAGGTCACGGGAAAAGCGCTGGGAGACCATTTTTCCATTCAAGGAGAATTTGAAGCGGTGAAGCCAGGCTTTGATCTGCGGATCTTGACCGAGCAAGCTCTTGACCGGCATCCGGCTCTCCGCCGGCAAGAAAAGGCGGTTGAGCAAGCC
>CAZBWR010000171.1:0-1623 GCA_964495695.1 uncultured Chitinophagales bacterium
AGCTCACGCTTGTCCACCGTATCGATCTTATTGATGACAAGAAACACCGGCTTCTGAAGTCCTTTGAGCTTTGTGAATGCTTCGTCGTAGGCAAGGTCGGCGTCGAGGCCCGGCTTGGCAGCATCGATCATGAAGTACAATACATCCGCATCCTGAATGGCGAGTGAGGCAAATTCCATCATCACTTCCTGCAGGAGGTACTTCGGCTTGATAATGCCCGGCGTATCGAGAAAGATCATCTGATAAGCGGGCGAGGAGAGAATGCCCAGCACCTTGTGGCGCGTCGTCTGCGCCTTCGGCGTGACGATGGAGATTTTTTGCTGCAACAAGGCGTTCATCAGTGTCGACTTGCCAACGTTCGGCTCGCCGATAATTGTTACATACCCGCAGCGAAAATCCGCCGGGACTGCCTTTTCACTCATAACCCTCCAAAGAAAAACCCCGTGCTGCGACGGGGCTGTGAATACGATAGCATTTCTCCACTGACTACAACGCCTCTTCGCCGGATTCTCCCGTTCGAACACGGATAACATCATCGACCGGATAGACGAATATTTTTCCGTCGCCGACTTGTCCGGTGCGTGCGGCATTCATAATAGTCTCGATAACATTCTCCGCAATGGCATCGGAAACGATTACCTCGAGTTTGATTTTGGGAAGAAAGTCGATTTGATACTCCGAACCGCGGTACAGTTCGGTGTGCCCTTTCTGACGACCGTACCCTTTCACTTCAGTCAATGTCATCCCCTTCACGCCAATCTCGGCGAGAGCCTCGCGTACATCGTCGATACGGAAGGGACGGATGATCGCTTCAATTTTTTTCATGGGACGCTGCCTCTGCGGATGGTGAAACCATTATCTGCCGTGACATTGTTTGTATTTTTTTCCGCTGCCGCAGGGACACGGATCGTTGCGGCCGATTTTTTCGCCGACCTGAATGGGCTGCCGCTTCCCCGCATGAGCTTCCGGCGGGGCCTGCGCTCCGGAAACAGCTTCACGGTTTCCCTGGAGACCCATGCCTGTTGCAGATTCATGCGACGTCTGCATCTGCTGCGGACGACGGGGTCCGCGCATCGGCAGGGCTTGTGTTTCAACCGGAAACAGTTTGAATGCCGTCGTAACGATTTCGGTGTTTACTTGATCAAGGAACTCCATGAACATCCGGAATGCCTCGGTTTTGTATTCAACGATCGGGTCTTTTTGTCCGTATGCACGAAGGTGGATGCCTTCCTTTAAGTCATCCATCTCGCGAAGATGGTCTTTCCACTTTTCATCGATAACACGCAGGACAACCATTTTCTCGATCTGTGCCATCATGTCGGCGCCGAGCTTTTCCTCCTTGCGCTTGTAGAACTCACGGGCCGACTCTACGATCTTGTTTGCAACGCCCTCCTTACCCAACGACTGGAACTGCTCCGGCTCGATGCGGAAGTCAAGCAGAAGTTGCGCTCGAAGCTCATTCTGCATCTCCCCTATCTCGCCACCGTCATAGAACTTGTCGACAACGCCCGTAGCAAAGTCATCAAGCAAGTCAAGGATATCGTCCTTGACGCGGTCGGATACCAAAGCGCGACGTCGACGGGTATACACCACCTCGCGCTGCTGGTTCATCACGTTGTCGTA